>CADCCQ010000029.1:15040-69072 GCA_902799955.1 uncultured bacterium
GCTGGTCGCGCTCAGCGCGCCCCGTTCGGCGCAGCACCGAGACGACGCCTGGAATCTCGCGGATCATGTCGGCCGCGTTGTCGGCGATGCGTTCCGTTTCCGCGAGCGACGTGCCGGGAGGGGTGGAGACGAACACCGTGAAGGCGTCCTCGTGGAACGACTGGATGAAGCTCGCACCGAATCCGGACGCTAGGTAGAGCGACCATGCGAGCAGGCCCGCCATGAGGAGGCAGAGCGTCTTCGGGAACTGGAGACAGAATGCGAGCACTGGGCGATACACGCCCTTCATCGCGCACGTGGCCACAGAGTCGCCTGCGGACGTGCCGGTCTTCCTAGCCTGGAAGACCTTGCGCGGATTGCGCCAGAACAGCAGGCTCAAGGCCGGCACCACGGCCACGGCCACGATGAACGAAGCCCCAAATACCAGAAGATAGGCGATTCCGAGCGGTGCGAAGAACCGGCTTTCAAGCCCCGTCAGCATCAGCAGCGGCACGAACACCAGCGCTATGATCACGACGGAGAACAGGACGGACGGCATCACCTCAGCTGCGGCGGAGGCAACGACGGCACGGAAGGGGACCCGCTCCGTCTCGTCCTTCGCGGCGTTTTCGCCAAGTCTTCGCCAGATGATCTCAACGAATATGATCGAGGCGTCCACTATGTCCCCGATGCCTACGGCTAGACCGCCCAGCGTCATCACGTTGATGCCAAGGTCGAAGAAGGGGAACACGGCAACGCCGATCAATACGGACAGGGGCATCGTGAGCAGTGTGATCAGGATCGTCCGCAGGCGCAGAAGCGTCAAGCCCAGCACAAAGACGACGATGATCGCGGCGTCGCGAATGATGTCGCGACCCTTTGTGATCGAGAGGTTGATGAAGTCCGCCTGGCGGTATGCCTCGCGGTGTACCTCGATTCCGTCCGCCTTGTGGTCTGCCGCGAACTCGTCGAGAATCGCGTCAAGCTGGCGCGTCACCTCGGGCGTGTTCGCGCCCGGCGCCTTCTGGATGGAAAGCAGAACGGCTCCGTGTCCGCCGAAGCTCGCACTGCCGCGACGCGGCGCTCCGCCGAGCTTCACTTCCGCGACGTCAGAAAGGCGCAGCGGGCTCTCTCCCTGCGTTGGAAGCTTCACGCGTCCAAGCTCTTCGAGTGAATCTGCTCGCGCCATTTGGCGAAGGGGTATCTCCTCTCCGCCGACATGCGGCAGATATCCCGCGCTTGCATGCGTGCGGCTTGATTCTGTTGCCACGATTACATCGCCCAATGCGAGGCCGCGCTGGACGAGCTTCTCTGGCGACACGAGGATCTGGTATTCAGGGAGATGTCCGCCTGTCACGACGACGTCTCCTAGACCAGGCACGCTCAAGAGCCGTGTACGCAAGTCGAACTCGGCCATTTCGCGAACTTCAAGCATCGAGGTTTTGCCGCTTGGGCATGTCAACGCCACGAGCATGATTTCGCCTGTGATCGACACAACTGGCGCGATTTCCGCATGCACTTCTTCCGGAAGCCGTTCCCTGACGGACTGGAGCCGCTCGAAGACGCTGAACCTGGCGTTCGCGAGGTCCACGTCCCAGTCGAAGTCCACCCACACCATGGCCAGTCCGCCGCCAGAGCTTGAACGCACTTTCCGAACTCCCGGGATGCCGTTCATCGCTGACTCGATCGGCATGGCGACGCGCTGCTCGACCTCTTCCGCCGTCAGCCCGCCGGCCTCGACCTGTACGACGACGCGCGGCTCGCGGATCTCCGGGAATACGTCCACGGAAAGTCCGCTCCACACGCGCCATCCTGCCGCCGCGGCAAGAAGCGCGGCGGCATACACAAGCATTGGATACGCGAGTATCGCGCTAAACATGCGTTTCACTGTTTTGCCTTTCGACGTACATAATTTGATTTTCCCGTGCCGTTTGACTTGGAACGGCGGCTAGTCCGCCGCTGTGGAATCCATACGCGGCAAAGCCGTGGCGCAGTTCTGTAGCAGCTGAACGCCACGTTCCGCATGGAACTCAGACGCAGGGGAAATCACGACCGCAGAAGGGCGCGGACGCTGTAGTCGACAAAGTCTCCGCCCATAACGGGTGGAGAGGTCGCGTGCGGCTGACCGTACGCAATGCACGACGCCGTGACGTTTTGTTCGTCTTGACGTGGCAGTGCAATATGAACCAATGATGGAGCCGCGATTTCTGAATCGACAGACTCTACATCAGGCAATTCAAATTTGAGATGATTGCATTCCGCCGCCTCCACGTGAACGCAAGGGGGATGGGCGACAGCAGAAAGACCATGGGCACATTCTTCGCACGGATCGTCTTCGTCAAGCGAACAGAAGCACAACTCGGTTCCCTGCATCAACGCAAGGAACGTCAGGATGAGGGCTTGGAACGCGCATACAAGACGCCTCATCACGGCATGTCGGCTTTTTGTGTTCACTGCACATTATTATAGCAAAATACAACATTTTCGTCAATTCAAGATTTGAATGTATTTTGCTGAAAAAGGGGGTTGACAATAAACTTCCGATATTGTATACTATTCAGACCAGTTTTTCGTGGGAATAGCATTCCCACAAGGAAAACGGTGCAAAAAGGAAAAAACAAATGGAAGCATACGCAGTACTAGAGACCGGCGGCAAGCAGGTGCTTGTTCGTTCCGGCGACAAGATCGAGATTGAAAAGCTCTCGGTCGAGGTAGGTCAGGACACCGTCCTGAACACCGTCTGCGCCATCTCGGATGGCGAGACGCTCAGGGTCGGCACCCCGTACGTCGAGGGTGCGTCGGTCACGCTTACGATCGACGGACACAAGCGCGGCAAGAAGGTCATCAACTTCAAGGCAAAGCGCAGGAAGGGCGCTCGCCGGAAAGTCGGCCACCGCCAGGAGCTTACAGTCGCAACCGTCAAGGCGATCGCGTAGAAAGGAGAAGTCGAAATGGCAAGTTCTGCATCTGCGCGCAATGGGCGCGATTCAAACCCGAAGTATCTCGGCGTAAAGGCCTATGATGGGCAGACCCTCACGGCCGGCTCGATCATCGTCCGCCAGAGAGGCACCAAGATCCATCCCGGCAAGAATGTCGGACAGGGTCGCGACTTCACGCTCTTCGCACTGAAGGACGGCAAAGTGAAGTTCATCAAGGACGGCAAGGTCGTCACGATCGTCGAGTCCTGATCAACTCGCACACCTAGTCGTGTAACACATAATGCGGGCCACCCGGCCCGCATTTGTTTTTTGT
Organism: uncultured bacterium; assembly: GCA_902799955.1. GTDB lineage: Bacteria > Verrucomicrobiota > Kiritimatiellia > RFP12 > UBA1067 > UBA1067. Next base: position 18,272 of record CADCCQ010000029.1, read on the forward strand.
TTACGCAGTGGATTTTACGACCAATCCCTTAAATCGCTTAAATCCCTGGAATCCCGTCTAAAAGTTAAAACAGCCCTCCGCCCTTTTGCGCATAATGTGTGTTATGTAAACTACGATTTCAGGAAAGCAAGCCGTTTGGCTATGGTTGCCTCATACCCCTCCAGCGTCGGACGGTAATAGGTCTTCGGGACCTTCATGTAGTCCTGCTTCACGAAATGGTTGGCGAAATTGTGCGGATACTTGTATTCTGTCACCGTCTCGCTGCCTATGGCGCGGACGTGTTTGTTCTTCAAATGTTCGGGTACAGGCTGAACCGCGCCAGACTCAACGTCAGCCATGGCTTCGCTGATCGCCATGCAGCTGGCGTTGGACTTGGGTGCCGACGCAAGATACGTCGTGGCCTGGGCAAGGTTGATGGCGCATTCAGGCATGCCGACAAAATCGCAAGCCTGCATGGCGGCGACGGCGACGGACAATCCCCTAGGATCGGCGTTGCCGATGTCCTCGCTGGCGCTGATCACAAGCCGCCGCGCTATGAACCGTGGATCCTCTCCGGCAACAAGCATCTTGCCAAGCCAATAGATGGCTGCGTCGGGGTCGCTTCCGCGAATCGACTTTATGAACGCCGAAATCGTATCGTAGTGTCCTTCTTCGGTCTTGTCGTACCGGACCTGGCGACGCTGGACGCATTCCTGGATTACATCTATCGTGAGATGTACCTTGCCGTCCTCGGATCTAGGCGTGGACAGCATAGCGATCTCCAGTGCCGTCAAGGCGTGGCGCGCGTCGCCGTCGGCAATCTCGGAAAGGAATTGAAGGGCGTCAGGGTCGATTACGGAAGGGGTCTTGCCGAATCCCCTTCTTTCGTCGGCAAGCGCCCTTTTCAGCAATGTCGATATGTCCGGCGGCGCAATGGGATGAAGCTCGAAGACAAGCGAACGTGAAGTCAGAGGCGTGTTGATGAAGAAGCTTGGATTATGCGTCGTGGCGCCGATCAAGACGACGGTTCCATTCTCTACGTACGGAAGCAATACGTCTTGCTGCGACTTGCTGAACCTGTGGATCTCGTCGATGAAAAGGATTGATCCCCTTCCGCCAAGCTCGTCCCTCGCCCTGTCGCAGATGCGCCGAATGTCGGCGACGCCAGACGCTACGGCCGAAAGCCTGACGAAATTCCTCTGCGTAGTGTGTGCAATGACTTCGGCAAGCGTAGTCTTCCCGCAGCCCGGCGGCCCGTAGAATATGACGTTCGTGAGCCTGTCGGCCTCTATCACGCGACGCAGCAGCCGCCCTTCTCCGATTATGTGATCCTGCCCGACGACTTCGTCAAGAGACTGCGGACGCATCCTGGCCGCAAGAGGTTCTGACGACATGCCATCCATGTTCAATCACTCCTGAAAGACGTACCAGTTGAGGACTTCCTCCGTGACGGACTTCTTGAAGTCGTAAAGACGCGACAGCCTGGCGTCGGCAGGCGCAAACAGGAGAATCGTGTTGGTCTTGCCCACGAGGGAGCCGGCCTTCTTTGCCGCGTCGACGGAAGACTTGAAGATGTGATCCACAGGAGTCAGCTTGGGGTCGACAGAATCCGGATCGCTCCAGTCCTCGCGTATCTCGACAACCTTCAGCGAGCCGTCGGCGAGGAAATGAACCTCTGGCGGCTGCGCAAGACGTTCGCGTCTGTCGCGCCATTTCTCTAGCGGGATGTACGCACGGAAGAAGAATCGGCCATCCTTTGTGCCGTTGATCTTGACGCGAACAGAATCGACGGTGGCGAGCGCGGACGAAACCGCCTGCGCCTCGGCAAGCGTCATTTCCGGAGAGAAGTCGCAGAGCGCGTCAACCTCGCCCTTCTCCGACTTGGATTTGAGCGACCTCAGGGCCTCGCCGGATTCACCAGGCTTGAACGTCAGTACGATGTGTTCCGCTGCAGGCTGACCAACCCAGGTGAAGGTAAAGGAGCGCTTCTCCCCTTTCGGAATCTTCACCGCCGGCTTGAAGCGTCCGTAGCTCGGCGACTGGTCGAGCGAGTCGTTGAACTGCATAAGCGACTGTGAGCAGTTGTACAGTGCGAAGACGGCGGAAGGCATGTTTGTCTGAGCCTCGGGGACTCCGTTCGCGTCCCTCGTGCCGCCGGTGTAGAGAACGCTTGGTGTCGTCTCTCCGCGTGTCTCCTTGAGGAACGCCTTGAGCGAAGGCTCGACGTTGATTTCCGGCCCTACTGGCCAGAAGCGGCACTTCTCCAGCGAAAACGGAGCGCCCAGGGGAATCCCGGCTTTCTTGAAGGCGTCGGATATCTCGGCGACGGACGCCTCGGTGACGAAGAGCGCCTCGTACGCCCTGTCGGAGTCCGGCCCAACGAACAAGAACTCAAGCGGCGCGTCGAGTCCGCAGTCGGTCGAGACTGCGGTGATTGTGACGGAATGTTTCTCAGGATCGGCCGAAACACCACCAGCGCTTGCCGTGAGCGACAGCGACGCGGCGGCAAGGGCAAGTCCGGCAATCGCCCTTCTCATCATCTGCACGCCTCCGCGGCACGCCTGAATCCGTCCCTGGAGCGTTCGATGATCGCCTCGTCCACGGAGCAGCTGAGGCGTATGTACCCGGCGCGGCCGAAGCCCGCCCCGGGAACGGCGAGGATGCGCTCCGCAAGGAGCGCGTCGACGAACTTCGCGTCGTCTCCGCCTGGCGCCTTCGGGAAGAAGTAGAACGCGCCGTGGGGCATCTGGAACTCCACTCCGGCCCCGGCCAGCACATCCGCCATCAGGTCCCTGCGGCGCTTGTAGATGGAGAGGTCGACGGTCTCGTTGCATATCGCGGCGGCCAGTCGCTGTCCGATGACGGGCGCGTTGACGTAGCCGAGCGTTCGGTTGACGAGGATGAGGGTGGAGACGAGCGTGCCGGAGTCCTCCGCCGTTAGCGCGGGGTTGACCGCCACGTAGCCTATGCGCTCGCCGGCCATCGACAGCGTCTTCGAGAAGCTTCCGACGACGAGCGCGTACTTCGTCATCGGGAGGATCGCGGGAACCTCGACGCCGTCGTAGGCGAACGCCCTGTAGGGCTCGTCGGAGACGAGGAAGAGCGTCCGCTCCCCTTCGCCGCGCCCGGCGTTGACTTCGTCGACGAGCCTTGCGAGCGCCTCGAGGTCGGCGCGCGAGTAGACGGCGCCGGTGGGGTTGTTCGGCGTGTTGACGAGAATCGCCCTTGTCCTGGGAGTCACCGCGCGCGCGATGGCCTCGACGTCGGGCGAGAAGTCGTCCTTCGACGGGACCGGCACGAGGACGCCTCCGAAGTGACCGCAGTAGTTGCCGTATTCCACGAAGTAGGGACTGGGCACGACGACCTCGTCGCCGGGCTCGATCGTGGCGCGGAAGATGTCGACGAGCGCGCTCGCGGCGCCGACGGTCATGACGACGTCGGCGGACGACAGCGGCATGGACTGCTGGCGCGACAGATGGCGGGCGATAGTCTCGCGGACGGACGGTATGCCGGCGTTGGGGCAGTAGCCCAGGCCCAGTGGCTTCACCGCGTCGTCCGCAATGGCGTGGAGCGCGGCGGCGGCCGCGGCGGGCGGCGGCACGTCGGGGTTCCCGAGCGAGAAGTCGCACACCGCGTCCGCGCCGAAGGTGGCCTTGAGCTCAAGGCCCTTCTCGAACATCTTCCTGATGAAGCTCGCCTTGCCGGCGGCGTCCTTGAAGTATCCTGTGACCGTCTGCATCGCGGATCGCCTCACTGGAACTTGACGGGCTCGACGTGCCAGATGTCCTTCGCGTACTCCATGACGGCCCTATCGGACGAGAACCGCCCGGAACGGGCGATGTTCACGAGCGACATCGAGTTCCACTTCTTCGCGTCGCGGTAGGTGGCGTCCACCCTGTCCTGCGCGTCGCTGTAGCTCTTGAGGTCCGCGAGCAGCATGTAGTAGTCGTTGTAGTCGATCAGCGAGCGGAGGATCGGGTCGAAGAGCCCCGGCTCGAGGAGCGAGAACACGTTCGACTTGATCATGTCGATGGCAGTGTGTATCTCCGGGTCGCGAAGGTAGAACTCGCGCGAAACGTACGAGGGCCTGAGCTTCGCGACGTCCTCGGTGCGCATGCCGAAGAGGAACATGTTGTCGTCGCCGACCTCCTGGTTGATCTCGACGTTCGCGCCGTCGTAGGTGCCGAGGGTCAGCGCTCCGTTCATCATGAACTTCATGTTGCCCGTCCCCGACGCCTCCATTCCGGCAAGTGAGATCTGCTCGGAGACCTCGGCCGCCGGGATGATCTTCTCCGCGAGCGAGACGCGGTAGTCCGGCAGGAAGGCGACAGAAAGACGGCCCCTTGTCCTCGGGTTGGAGTTGACGACGCCTGCGATTCCGTGGATCAGGCGGATTATGAGCTTCGCCATGTAGTATCCTGGCGCGGCCTTCGCCGAGAAGATGAAGCACCTCGGCATTGGGTCGTACTTGGGGTTCGTCAGCAGCCTGTTGTAGAAGATTATGATGTAGAGCGCGAGCAGCAGCTGGCGCTTGTACTCGTGGAGCCGCTTGACCTGCACGTCGAAGATGGCGTCCGGGTCCAGGTCGACGCCGAGCGACTTCTTCACCCAGTTCGACAGCTGCCCCTTGTTGGAGCGCTTGATCTTCGCGAGCGCCTCGAGGAACGCCGGGTTGGAGCCGGCCTTCTCGAGCTTCTTGAGCATGTCCAGGTTGGTTATCCACTCCTCGCCGATCGTCTCCGATATGAGCTGCGCCAGCGACGGGTTCGCCTTCAGGAGCCAGCGCCGCGGCGTGATGCCGTTCGTGACGTTGCGGAACTTCTCCGGGAACAGTTCGTAGAAGTCCTTGAAGAGCGACTTGCGAAGTATCTTGGAATGGAGCTCCGCCACGCCGTTGACGGACGACGTGGACACGAGGCACATATTCGCCATGCGCACGTAGCGCTCGCCGCCCTCGTCGATGAGCGACATTCTCTGGAGGCGCTTGATGTCCCCGGGATAGAGCGAGGATATCTGCTGCAGGAAGCGCCCGTTGATCTCGTAGATGATCTGGAGGTGCCGCGGAAGCAGCCTCTCCATCATCGAGACCGGCCACTTCTCCAGCGCCTCCGGGAGGATGGTGTGGTTGGTGTAGCCCGTCGAGCGGCGGGTGATGTCCCACGCCTTGTCCCAGTCAAGTCCCTCTTCGTCGATGAGGATGCGCATCATCTCCGGGATGACGAGCGCCGGATGCGTCTCGTTGAGGTGGACGAACGCCTTGTCCGGGAAGGCGTCCCATCCCTCGTTCAGCTCCTTGTAGCGGCGCAGGATGTCCTTCAGCGAACACGCCACGAAGAAGTACTGCTGGCGCAGGCGCAGCTCCTTGCCCGCCATCGTGTTGTCGTTCGGGTAGAGGACCTTGGTGAGGTTTTCGGCAAGGACCTTGCTCTCGACGGCCTCGATGTACGAGCCCTTGTTGAAGTCGGCGAGGTCGAAGTCGGCCACGGCCTTGGCGGACCAGAGCCTCAGCGTGTTGACGGCGTTGCGGTAGCCGACGATCGGCAGGTCGTACGGAAGGCCCTCGACCTGCTCTGCGGCGACCCAGCGCCACTGCTGGCGTCCGCGCTCGGAGATGCACTCGACGTGTCCGCCGAACTGCACCTGCTGCGTGTACTCGGGACGCGCCATCTCCCACGGATAGCCGTCCTTGAGCCAGTTGTCCGGCTCCTCGATCTGGCTGCCGCCAACGATCTTCTGTCGGAAGATGCCGTAGTCGTACCTGAGGCCGTACCCCATGCCTGCGAGGTCCAGCGTCGACATCGAGTCGAGGTAGCACGCGGCGAGGCGCCCGAGGCCGCCGTTGCCGAGTCCGGCGTCGGACTCGTAGTCGCGCAGGTCGTTCCAGTTGATGCCGTACTCCTTGAGCGCGTCGCGGCAGAGCTGGTCGGCCTTGAGGTTTATGACGTTGTTGCCCAGGAGGCGTCCCATCAGGAACTCAAGGGACAGGTAGTACACCCTCTTCGTGTTCTGGTTGTGGTACTCCGCCTGGGTGTTGATCCAGCGCTCGACGATCCGGTCCCTCACCGCGTTCGCAAACGCGGTGTACTGGTCGCGCGGCGTCGCCATCTCCATGTCCTTGGCAAGCGAATAGCGCAGGTGCCAGGCGAAGTCCTCCTTCAGGCCCTCCGTCGACATCTCGACGCGACGGTCCTTCTTCTTTGCTGTCTTCTTTTCCATGTGCTCTTTCGTGTTCTTTCTTCCGGTGTACCGGTTGTTGTGCTACATCTTGACGCGCAACGTCGCCGCAGGGCCTACTTGAAGAGGTTCTGCAATTTGTCGGTCGCTCCGTTCATGGCGTCCTTGACGGCGTCCGTCGCCGCGCCTGCCGCGTTCCCGACGGCGTCGGCGGCGCCCTTCACTGTTTCCTTCGCCTTGTCCGTGACTCCGCCGCCTGCCTTGCCGTCCTTGGGCGCCGGCGCCTCCTCGGACGAGCCGAAGAGGTTCTTCACGGCGTCGGTGGCGCCGCCCGCTATGTCCTTGACCTTGTCAGTCGCGGAACCCGCCACGTCCTTCACCGCGTCAACACCCTTGCCGACTGCGTCGCCAACGGCCTTCGCCGGGTCGGAAAGCGCGTTGCCGATGGCTTCTACGCCATCGATGGCGGCCTTGAGGGCCTTGCCCACGCCTGTGCAGACCTTGTCGGCCGCGTCGCAGATGCCCTGTACGATCGCGTCGAACGCGCCCTCCTCGTCTGTGCCGCCTTCCTCCTTGCCGATGTCCTTGATCTCGAACTCCGGCAGCGGCACCGGGATGTGGCCCCACTGTATCTTGGCGCCGGTGATGAGGACACGGTCGATGACGACCTTCTTGCCGCCCTTCTCGTCCTTCTTCTCCTTTGGCTTCTCCTCCTTCTCGCCTCCTTCGGTGGCGTTCTTGATGATCTCGCGGATGTTCGCGAACGTCACGTCGCCGTAGATGAAGAGGTCCCTGATGGCGATCTCCTCGATGTGTATGGTGTCGGAGGCGAACGACATGGTTTTGTAGCGGACGTCTAGCGACCCGATGGAGACGGCGTTCGTCACGTAGGACGAAACTGCGTCGCCAACGGTCCTAAGTCCGTCGCCGGCCATCGAGGCAATGTTGTCAGCATGGGCCGCGACTGCGCCGAGGACGGTTCCGTCCCCCTTCACCTCGGTGATGGACTTCGACTTCTTCTCGCTGTCGGTGAAGAAGCGCGTGGGGTTCTGAAGCTGCATGTCGCCGACGTGCAGCGTACCCCTGTACGGATTGAGCCCGAACTCGCCGAGGTGGAATTCAGTCTTCGTGATCTTCGGCACCTGCGAATTTGCCACGCCCTTTACCACCGGGCCGATCCACAGCGGCAGCGTCAGGACTGCGGCCAGAACTATGACTATGAGCCAGAACACCAGTTTGAAGAGTCCCTTTATCAGCTTCATTTTATCGTTCCTTTTTTTGTTTTGTTTTTTTGTTTGTTTTCCCTAGCCTGTCTTCCGCGAAGGAATGTCCGCCGCCGCCGAGCCTACTTGGCGTCGCCTACGACCTGGACGTCCTCCACGACAATCTTCGTTCTGTACCGGGCGCCCTTCGGCCCGACCTCTATGTTCTTCGGCGCCCACCTCTCGCCGAACTTCTTGAGGCTTGTGCAGAAGAGCTCGCGGACGACCTTGCCGTCGGTGGACTCCTCCGCCTGCAGCATTGCGCCCGTTCTGCGGTCAACCCACGCGCGCACCTCCCTGCCCCCGTTTTTGATGAGCAGAACCTTGCACATGATTCCCTGAAGCGATGCGCCGCTCCGGCTTTCGTCGAAGGAGACGTCCTTCCACCAGAGGTAGTCGAGCGTCAGGTCGCTCCAGGTCACGTCGGTGTCGAGTATCCGGCCGCCCTTCTTGAACGGGACCTCCACGCTCGACTTGTCGTAGACGTTCAGCTCCGTCACGCCCTTAACACGCTTCAGCCTGTAGCTGTAGGCGGCGACCTCCGTGCCGTGCCGGCTGCGGCGGTTTATGTGCCCGGTGACGACGACGTCCTCCGGCACCATCGCGCGGCAGGCGGCGAGCATCTCCGCCGCGGTCGCGTCCTCGGAGAACACCGGCGCGGCCGCAAGCGAGTCTAGCGGGGACGACGTGTCCGCCGCCGGCGCGGCGGGCGCAGACGCCACAGCCGCAGCCACCGCCGCTGCGAGCAGCGACGTCATTTCAACGCCTCCTCCAGCTGCGGGTCGACCGGGCCGCCGCAGAATTCGCGCCCGTTCTCGTAGTACCGCCTAGCAGCCTCCTTGCCGGCCTCGCCGCGCGTCTGGAGGATGAGCTTCGCGAGGTTGTAGTACCCGTGGTGGTTGCGGGGGTTGGAGTTGATGAGCTGCGTGAGCGTCGCCTCGGCGGCGGCGAAATTCTTCTCTGTCGTCTCGATCAAGGCCTTCAGGTTCAACGCCGTGGCGTCGTTCGGACGCTCGTCGAGGAACTTCTTCGTGGCGGCGTGCGCGCCGGCGTAGTCTTTCTTCGCAAGGCAGGCCTGGACCTTCATGACCATCGCCTTCTTGTCCTTGGGCAGGTCGTTAATGGATGGCTGGGACGCCTTGACCTGGCCTTTCTTCTTCGCGCCGGGTGCGGGCTTGGCTGGTGCCTGCGGCTTGTTGTCCGCGGCGCCCTCGCTCGCCAGCGTCTCCTGCGACTTCCTGGACGGCGACGGCTGCGGCTTTATCTTGCGCTCCTGCGCCTTCGTCTCCATCATCGACTTGTACCTCTTCTCGAGGTCCGTGGTGTCCGTGATCGCGACGGCCTTCGCGTTCCTCCTGGCCTGGTCGAGAAGCAGCGAGTCGATGGCGGACTCGATGTACGCCTTCTTGTTGCGCACGGTCGAGAACTCGCTCGTCTTCGCGCGCTCTGGATTCTCTATCTCAAGCCGCTCAAGCTCCGCCATGGCCTTCTGGTACTCCTCGATGGCCTCGGCGACCTTGCCGTCGTCGGCGTAGTCGGACGCCTTGTCGATCAGCTTAGAGGCATCCTCCATCAGCTCGGAGATCCTCGGCTTCTCGACTTCTTCTTCGTCGCTTCCGAACGGCCAGTACCACGAGGCACCTGCCGTCGCCGCGCACGCCACGGCGCAGATGGTTGCAATTGTTCTTTTCATGCCATATATTATACCACATTTCCTAATAGTCTGCTTCAAGAAAGTGTACTTTAACTTTTATAATGGAGAATTGTAAATCTCAAAGCAGAATTGAATGTTTACCGGTTGCGGCGCAGGAAGGAGAAGAGGCAGAAGAGGAAGCGGGCGGCCGACGCGGCGGCGAACCACGCGAGAAGCGTCCCGAGATTGGCGACCAGGCCGCGTTTCGCGGCAAGCATCAAGGCGACCGGATAGACGATGTGCAACGGCACAAGCCACCAGAGGAATCCAAAGCGCCCCGCGGAGACCTCCGCGTTCGTGAAGAACACCTGGCACGACGTCATCACTGTCACTGCGACAAGCCACGGCATGTACTTGGCGTACTCCGCGTAGTCCCCGCCATGGGGCATCAGCGCAAGGAGGTGTCCGCCGCAGACGGCGTACACCGCCGCCATGACCGCCGCGCCGACAAGCGTCGCCGCGCAGCACTTGCCGACAAACGGGCGCGTAGACCCCTTCCGCTCCGCCGCGACTGCGGTGTACGGAAACAGGACAAGCAGAAGCGGGAATGTCAGATAGGAGAGAAAGTCGGAGAAGCGCGACGCCATGTAGTATCCGGCGGAATCCATTGACGGCAGATGCGTCCGAAGGATCGTCTGCTCAACAAGCGCCGCCGCCATCGGCGCGGCGGCGTACGCGAGTATGGCAAGGAACGAAAGCGCGAGGCGGCGCGTCGACTCGCGCGTCCAGTACGGCTCCGGCCTGGCGGAGAGGCTGCCGCGGAGCGCGACCACGCTACCGGCCATCCGGAACGCCGGAAGCGCGGCCTGTCCGGCGAAATACCCCGCCAGCGCGCGAAACGGCATGACCGCAAGCATCGTCGCGAAGCGCACGAACGCGCCGCCGACCTCGACGACCGCAAGCGACCGGAACTTCTTGAGCGACTGAAGCGCGTCCGTGTAGACCGGCGCGACGCATCCCAGGAACGCCGCGACGACGACAAGGAACCCTACGGACGCCTCGGAGACGCGCATGAGGGCGAGATACCTGGGGACCGCGAATGCGGCGACGGCTATGACGACGGCCATCGCGACGGCGACTGCGACGAAGACCCCGGCGAGAAGAGACTTGACACGCCCCCTCTCGCCGCGCGCCGTCAGCACGGCGCTCTCCCTCATCACGGCCATCGCGAGCGCGAAGACGGGCAGCGAGACGAACGTCGCGAACGACGAAACGGGAAGCACCGCGCCGATCTCCTCGGGAGAGACGTAGCGCGGCACAAACCACATCCCGGCCGCGAGGCTCACGGCGTCCCCCGCCCTGAGGGCGAGGAACATAAGAACCGCATTGGCCGCAAAGCCCCTGGCCTCGTCCTTCATCGCGGAACGCGAATCAGAATTCGTAGCTCAGCGCGAGCATGAAGTTGCGCCCGACGGCGGGATAGAAGTACGCCCCGCTCCAGTCGCTCCAGCCCGCGAAGTCGCAGTACTTGCGGTCGAAGAGGTTGTTGACCGTGAGCGACGCCTTGAGCCCCTTCGCCCAGCTCGGCGCGTACTGGATCCCGACGTCGAAGAGCGAATACGCCTTCAGGCCGTCGTGGTCGTTCTCGAAGTCGCCCGCGAGGTTCTGCGAGGAGACGTAGTTGTAGCCGCCCTTCACCTCAAGGTCGTCGAACACCCACACGCCGACCTCCGCGCGGACGCGGTGGCTGGGAACGAGCGGGATGTCGCACTTGTCGTAGCGGTTGCCGCGGAACTCGGCCTGGACGGCGGAGTACTTCACCGCCGCCTCGGCCACCTTGTCCTTGCACCACGCAAGGCCCGTGTCGAAGCCGAGCCTGCGCGTCCGCGCAGGGCTGTTGCCGTTGTAGCCGCTCCACCCGTACGGGCTCGGCGTGACGTGCGGGTTGTAGAAGATCTCGTCCTCCATCATCGAGCCGTATGCGTTGAAGTCGAACTTGAAATCCTCGAGGAACTTCCACTCCAGCCCGGCGTCGAGCGACATCCCCGTCTCTGGCTTGAGCATGTAGCCGCTTCTCGTGTAGTTCATCTCGTCGCAGAACGGCGAGCGGTGGAAGCGCGTCCACTTCAGGTAGGTCTTCATGCCGTCGAGCGGACGGTACACGACGCCGAGCTCGTAGTCGCCGATCAGGTCGACCGTGCGCGGGCTCCTGACGGACGTCGCGCCAGACCAATGGTTCTCGATGCGCTCGAGGCGCGCGCCGGCGACGAGGGACAGCTCCTCGGTGAGCCACAGCTCGTCATGGACGAAGAAGGCGCCACGTGCGCGGGCGAAGTCCGACTTCGAGTGCGAGCCGCCGCTGAAGGTCTCCGCGTTGTAGTCGTCGTAGCGGAAGTCGAAGCCGACGGTCAGCCTGTTGTCCAGCCCGAACACGCTCTTCTCGTTGATGTAGCGCGGCGAGAGCCAGTAGCTGTAGTAGGTGTACTCGTACGTCGAGTTGCCGTACGCGCTCTCGTAGTGCGCGCGCGTGAACTTGTTCTCGAAGCCGGCGTCCAGCTTCAGCCACTGGTCCTCCGCGATCAGCGCCTTGACGTCGAGGCCAACTCCGTAGCTCCACACCCTCGCCCAGTCGCCGGGCGTGAACGAGTTGCGCGCGCTGTGCTTCCACTGCGCAAGCGAGAGCGAGCCCGGCATGTCGTAGAATCCGTTCTGGTAGTTCGCCTTGATGGCGGCCGTGGAGCCGTTGTCGAAGTTCTCCCTGAGGACGGCGTTGACGGCGTGGATGTCGTAGGCGCTGTGGTCGCGGTAGCCGTCGGATCGCACGTAGTCGTATGCGCCTGAGTACTGCAGACCCTCCTCCTCGAATCCGCCCTTCGTCGAGACGTTCGCGCCGGCGGTTCCGTACGATCCACCGCGCACCGCGAGACGCGTCTTCTTCTCGTAGTCCCTGGTGTCCGTCGTCGCGCTTATCACGCCTGCGACGGCGCCGTCGCCGTACAGCACCGGGCTCGGCCCGTGGATGACCTCAACGCGCTCCACGCTCCAGATGGGGATGCGCATCATGTTGGGCGCGGCCATGTCTACGTTGTTCAGCTCCTCCCCGTCGAGGAGAAGCTTCACGCGTCCGAAGCCGTTCTCGCCGAAGCCGCCCATGTACACTGCGCCCTGCATCGGGTTGCCGTTGAGGTTGCGGACGTCGAGCGCGGCCTTCCTGGAGAGGAACTCCCCGAAGTCCCCGGCGCCGCTTCCGGCGACCGCGTCCGCGTCGAACACCTGGACTGCGGACGGCATCCACTCCCTCGTCGCGTCGACGCGCGACGCGTAAACGACGACCGGCTCGAGGGTCGCCACTTCCGTTTCGTTCGTATCGGCGCACGCCGCGCACGCCGAACCGGCGGCCACCGCCGCCAGCACTGCTTTCCCTGTCTTCATTTTTCCCTTTCCCCCTCATGCGAGGGTACTTGCGGACTAGTTTACGCCCACCGTTCCGCATTCCGACTTTGACGGCTGCGCGACAGCGCCTGGTTTCCACAGGACTTTCCGGCTCGGGGGCCCTGCAAAACATTATACCACAAATGCCGTGGCCGTTGTGATATAATATCAACAGGCAATCACAGACAAATGGCGAAGGGAAGGCCTCCGCCGGAGGGGAACGAAAAATGAAAAACACATGTTTTGCGCTAATCGCCGCGGCACTTTCCGCTTCGACGTCCACAAACGGCGACACGCTCATCGACCTGGAGGCGCCCGTATCCTCGTGGGAGGACGGCATACCGCTCGGCAACGGCGGCGCGGGCGCGCTCGTCTGGGGCGGCGGCGACACACTGAACATCACTCTCGACCGGGCCGACTTCTGGCATAACGTCGTCCCCTCCCGCTACGACTCCCCGGACTTCACGTGGGATACGCTCGTGGACACTGTCGCGAAGAAGGACGACGCCAGACGCCGCGAGATATTCGACAAGGGAGAGTCCGCCACGAAGCTCCCAGGCGTCCGGCTGGTCCTCAAGCTCGCGCCAGGTCTCTCCATCAGGCGCTTCCGCCTCGACGGCGCCTCCGCCGCCGCGACGGTCGTGGTGGCGACGCCTGGCGGCGACAGGGAGATCCTCGCGTGGTTCGACGACGGCGACAAGCTTCTCTCCATGCGCGTCCCCGAAGGCGTCGCTTTCGCTTCGAAGGAGTTCGTCAAGAATCAGTCGTTCGCGAAGCTCGGCGGATACCCGGAAGCCGAAGTTGAATACGCAGACGCGAAGGCGATGTACCGCCGCGCGCGTCGCGCTGGCGCCGACAACAGGTTCGACACGGACTTCGAGGCAGGCGTGCGCTTCCGCGCCGCGGACGCCAGGCCGCGCTCCGAATTCTGGCCGAGGTTCAACGCCAAGAGCGCAGTCTCCATCCCAGACGCGGACATGCAGCGAATGTATGACATCGCGATGTACCTCTACGGCGCGGGCGCGCGCGCCGGGCACGCCCCGCTCGCCCTGCAGGGGCTGTGGACGGCGGACAACGGGCAGCTCCCTCCGTGGCACGGCGACTACCACAACGACCTCAACACCGAGATGACATACTGGGCCGCCGGCCCCGCCGGGCACATCGAGGCCCTCGAGGCGTTCGCGGACTTCTACATCGAGCGACTCCCAGAGTGCCGCGAGTTCTGCCGCAAGATCTTCAAGGGCGGCGACGGCGCCGTCATCCCCCCGACGATGGGCTACGCCGCGCAGCCGATCCTGGGCTGGACAGCCTACACGATCCCCCCGATCCACGGCATCTGGGCGTACAACACCTTCTGCGACGCATGGGACTACGACCCGACCCCCGAAAAGGCCGCGAAGTACCTCGCGTTCGGACGCGAGCTCGCGGCGGGGCTCGAGCATTCGTGGAAGGTCGTCGACGGCGTCCGCCGGCTAGAGCTCTCCTGCTCGCCGGAAGTCGGCGACAACAGGAACGAATGTTTCCTCAACGCGAACTCCAGCTACGAACGCGCGATCCTGAACAGCTTCTACATCTGGCTCTCGCGCTTCGCGGAGGCCTGCGGCGACAAGGAGGAATCGAAGAAGTGGCGCGGGCACGTCGGAACGTTCGGTCCGCCGAACGCGACGAAGGACGGCGTCCTGGAGATATCCCGCGGCAAGCCGCTGACGTTCACACACCGCCATGCGTCGCATCTTCTGCAGGTGTTCCCGCTCGTCAACGTCCCGCCGGAGGCCGGCGTCGACTTTCAGAAGTCGATCGACCAATGGGAGAGCCTCGGCACGGGGCTGTGGTGCGGATACTCCTTCTCGTGGGCCGGGTGTTTCGAGGCGCGGCTCGGGCGCGGCGACCGTGCCCACCGCTACCTCAAGGACTTCCAGCGCGCGTTCGTCTCGCGCAACGGATTCCACGTGAACGGAGACCAGACGAAGAGCGGGCTCTCGCGCTTCACCTACCGCCCGTTCACGCTCGAGGGCAACTTCGGCTATGCGCGCGGCATCCAGGAGATGCTCCTCTCCTACGACCCCGCAACGAACAGCTACCGCCTGTTCCCCGCGCTTCCGAAGGCATGGGACGGCAAGAAGGTGTCGTTCAGGGACCTGCGCCTCCCGGGCGGACACCGCGTCACCGCGAAGCGCATGGCTGACGGGACCGTCACGCATGTTCTCGTGGCGAACCCGGACGCCGGATTCGTTCCGAAGCTGGCAAAATGACGCCCCGCGCCCGCCGCGAAAATTTTTGAAAATTCCCCCTTGCGCGAGGCGAAGAGTTATGGTATACTATTCTCACTTTTCGGAACACGGGGTTGTGGCGCAATTGGTTAGCGCACTGGACTGTCGATCCGGGGGTTGCGGGTTCGAGCCCCGTCGACCCCGCCAGTACGGAAAGTCAAGCGAGTATTGCCTCGTGGTGTAATGGTAGCACCGCAGATTCTGATTCTGCTTGTTGGGGTTCGAGTCCCTGCGAGGCAACCATTGAAGAAGAAAAAGGGCCGCGCGTGAAAGCGCGGTTTTTTGCTATACATAGACAATGCTTCACACAGGGGAGAACATCGTCGGCGGCGTGCCGGTCGAAGTCGTGCGCAAGCGCGTGAGGCGCATAAGCATCCGCGTCGGCGCGGACGGCCGCGTCACGGTTTCCCTTCCGCGATGGTTCGCCACGCTCCGTGATGCGGAGGAGTTCCTCGTCTCCAAGTGGAACTGGGTCGTCAAGACCAGGGAAAAGGCGCTGGCAAACCCTCCGCCCGCACTGCACGCTCCTCCAGCCGGGCTGGAGATACTCTCCCTCCAGGCACTCCTCCAGACGCTCAACGCCAAGTGGTCCGCCGCGCTCGGCGAACCAGGCGTCCGCTGGCGGCTCCGCAGGATGAAGACGCTCTGGGGCTCGTGCCACTGGCGCAGGCGCGTGATAACGTACAACACCGAGCTCGCGTTCATGGCCGACGACCTCGTGGAGTACGTAGTCGTCCACGAATTCACGCATTTTGCGGCGCACGACCACGGAGCGGCCTTCCAGCGGCTGATGGACGAGCGTCTCCCGGGCTGGAGGGAATTGCGCCGGCGTTTGAACAAACGCGGCAAAATGTGATATAATATTAAACAAGTCTGCTGAGGAGCAAAAGCAATGTTCAACAACAAAGTGTACCATAAAATCGACGCGCTCTCCGGTTCGGTCGCGACGCTCCGCGCCGAGGGAGTCAAATACAACGAGATAGCCGAAGTGGAATCCCGCGCCGGGACATCGCTCGCGCAGGTGATCAAGCTGGACGGCCCGAACGTGACGATCCAGATCTTCGCCGGCGCCCGCGGCGTGGACACCGCGGCGCGCGTGAGGTTTCTCGGCGAGACGATGAAAGTCCCCTTCTCCGATGCGCTCCTCGGCCGCGCCTTCACGGGCGCAGGCGTCCCCCGCGACGGCGGCCCCGCCATCAGCGACAACCCGTCGCCCATCGGGCAGCCGTCCGTGAACCCGGCTAAGCGCATCATGCCGCACGAGATGGTGAGGACGAACATCCCGATGATCGACCTCTTCAACACGCTCGTGAAGTCGCAGAAGCTCCCCGTCTTCGCCAAGGCGGGCGAACCGTACAACGAGCTTCTCGCGCGCATCGCGCTCCAGGCCGACTCCGATGTCATCGTCATCGGCGGCATGGGCCTCAAGTACGACGAGTACCTGAAGTTCCGCAGCACACTGGACAAGTCAGGCGCGCTCGCCAAGACCGTGATGTTCATCCACACCGCAGCCGACCCGACGGTGGAGTGCAAGCTCGTCCCCGACGTCTCCCTCGCCGTCGCGGAGAAGTTCGCCCTCCAGGGCAAGGACGTCCTTGTGCTGCTCACCGACATGACGTCGTTCGCCGACGCGATGAAGGAGATCGCCATCACCATGGAGCAGATCCCCTCCAACCGCGGCTACCCCGGCGACCTCTACTCCCAGCTCGCGTCCCGCTACGAGAAGGCGGTCGACTTCGACGGCGCCGGCTCCATCACGATCCTCGCGGTCACGACGATGCCAGGCGACGACGTGACCCACCCCGTCCCGGACAACACCGGCTACATCACCGAGGGGCAGTTCTACCTCCGCAACGGGCGTATCGAGCCGTTCGGCTCCCTCTCGCGCCTAAAGCAGCAGGTCAACAAGAACACCCGCGAAGACCACCGCACCATCATGGACGCGATGATCAAGCTCTACGCGCAGTACAAGGAGACCATCGAGAAGCAGTCGATGGGATTCAAGATGTCCGCCTGGGACATGAAGCTGCTGAAGTACGGCGCGATGTTCGAGAAGGAGATGATGGACCTCTCCGTGAACATCCCGCTTGAAGAGGCGCTCGACCTCGGCTGGAAGATCCTGGCCGAATGCTTCGACAAGGGCGAGGTCGGCATACCGTCCAAGCTCTCGGACAAGTTCTGGCCAAAGAAGTAACGGCGCACTAGCCGCGGCGGATCTCGGACGCCCATTCGTAGGGCTCCGAGAACTCCTCGCCCATCACGGCCTCGACCATGCACTTCAGGACGCGCCTTGCGTCGAAGAGGGCGTGGTACTTCGCGCGGCCCGCCGCCGCCACCGCCCGCCGCGCGTCGTCGTGGCCGTTGTAGTAGGCGACCTTCTCGGCCAGTTCGGCCGGGTCCATGAAATACACTGTCTCTTCGTCCGAGAAGAACCTCTGCATGTCGTTGCCGCCGTACTGGAACGTCAAGACGCCATTACCCATCAAGTGCGTGATGCGGTCGGAGGCGTACCACTTCCATCCCTCGAAGCGGTTGATCGAAAGCCCCATCTTGGACGCGGCAATGGCATCCTCGTAGTCGCGTCCGACGACAAGAGGTGTCTTCCCCATTCCGAAGAACCCCTTCCGGATCGACGGATCGAGCTTTGGCATAAGCGCATCCAGCAGCTCCGCCCTGGCGTCCGCCAGCGCCGGACGCCCCGCGAAGAAGAGGTCGTACTTGAAGTCGCCCTTCTTCGAGTTGTCTTCCGTCTCGAACGCCGGATCCGACGGGTTGGGGAAGAAACCGACGACGTTGGACTGTCTTTTCCATCCGTCCAGGATTTCCCCGGCTGTCGTGACGAACACCGCGTCGCAAGACTCCACCCTGCGCTCTATCTGCGCGCGGCAGTGCTCCGTCTCCACGGGGTCGCAGTTTATGTGCACGACCCTGACTCCGGGCGCCGCCTTGCGCATGGCCGCTATCGTCTCGTTGGTGACGTAGTCGCAGTGGCTTATGAACACGACGTCAGGCCGCCAGTTGCGGACTGTCTTCACAAGCCTGGAGTTCATCATCGCCGCGCCGACCTTGCGCATGAAGCCAAGGGGCGCGAGGAAGCGGGCGATGTCGCGCTCGGCGAACGAGAGCGATGGCCAGTTGAGCCTCGTCGCCCCCGCCATGAGACGCATGTCTATGCCCGTCCGTCCGCGTCCCCAGTGGCGGATGAGGAAATTGCCGACGAAGAGAATCCTTGGAGGCGTGCGCATGATATTCCTACTTTGCAATCCTAACGCTTGCGAGGCTGGCGGGGCCAAGTGTCAGCTCGTAGTAGTCGCCGACGACCTTGCCCGTACCGGGCTTGCGTACGAAGCGGCACCCGGACTCAAGTCCGTTCGGGACAAGCGTCTCCTCCGCAATGATCTTGCCGCGTCCGTCCGTTGGGATGCGGAACGTGCAGGGCTTCTCGGTCGAGAAGTTGTAGAACGTCACGTAGCGTGAGCCGTCGGGCGCGTCGGTGGCGAATGCGTTCTCGGGCAGGTCGGGAATCACGGACGGCACGCCGCCGACGTGACCCTTCCAGAGGCGCATCGCCTCGCCGATCGACGTGAGGTGGCTCTCGAACGGGCTCACCGTGATCGCCTGCTCGTTGATCGGCTGGAAGTAGCAGACGTACCTGAGTCCCCACGCCTCCCAGTTGTGCATCATCTGGGTGAGCATCTTCGCGGCGTAGAGGCCCTCGACGATCGCCTCCTTGCGGTACCACATGTACCAGATGTTCCATTCGTCGTAGGAGATGCCGACGTTCCAGGGAAGGCGCGAACGGAAGTTCGTCAGCGCCGCCTCGGCACGTTCCGCGCTCTTCGACACGACGTCGAACAGCTTCGCCGTGCTCTCGGGCGTCGTGTAGTCGAACAGGCAGCCGTCCCACGCGTCGTAGCGATGGTAGGAGATCACGGGCGCGACGGCGTTGAGCGCCAGTGCGCTGTTCTTGATCCAGTCTTCACCTCCGCCCGGGTACGGACCCGACGCCGTGATCGCGAGCGTGGGATCGACCTTGAGCATCGCCTCGGCGTGCGGACGCACCATGTCCGTATAGCCCTTCGCGCCCTTGGGACCTTCCATGTGGCCGTAGCCCATCTCGTTGCCGAGCGACCACAACTTCACGCGCCCCTTGCACGCCTTCACCCAGTCGGCGGAGTCCTGCGGGCTCTCCCACGAGGCGTTGATGGTGAAGAACGGCTGCGCGCCGATCCGTTCGCAGAGCGCGAGGATGTCCTCCATGCCGATGTCGTTCTGGTCGTAGCCAAGGCCATGGGGCTGCGTTTCGATCTCGGTGTAGCTCTGAAGCGGCGCGCGCTCGTCGGGATCGGGGATGAGCCCGTCGCGCCAACGGTACTCGCCCGCGAAGTTGCCACCCGGCCAGCGGACGATGGACGTGCCGATTTCGCGCAGGTGCTCGATCACGTCCGCGCGCATCCCGCGGAAGTTGTCCGCCGGCATCACCGAGACAGCGCCGACAACGGCGTACTTCCTCCCCTTCACGCCGATGGAGATCTCCGCCGTGACGTCCTTCTCCACCGTGAAGTCGAACGCGACGCGCTTCCAGTCGCCCCGACCCTTCGTGTTCACCGTGAATGCGCGTTCCGCAAGAACCTTCTTGCCCGACTTGACGCGCAGCACGATCGGCGTATCTACGGGTTGGAGCGTACCCACCACCGCCCTGAAGTTGTGTGCGACGCCGCCGCGGAGCCCGATGCCGCCCTGGCGGATTCCCGCCTCACCGTTTTCGTCGAGGCATCCGATCACCTGCGATCCGCGCTCGTTCCAGCGCGGCATCCGGCTGCGTGCCGCGTGGCGCGTCACGCTCAGGCCTTGGGCCTGATGGTAGAACGCCTTGGAGCCGTATGGCTCCCACAGCATCGCGACGCCGGCGCGCGAGGGCTTCCCGGCGAACTTGCGGTTCCGGACGAGCTGCGCGGAGAGTCCGCCTTGGAGCGCCGAGCGCGTATGTTCGATGTTCTGACCGAAGATGAACGCGGGAATCGGCTTCAAGGCGCGTTCCGTCGAAACCGACACCTTCGCGGGAAGCGCGTCCGGCCCGGCCTGGACGTTCGCGGCGAGCTGCGCATCCGTCAGCGCGCCCTTCCACACGCGCACCTCGTCGTAGTCCGCGCCCGCGTCGCCGTCACATGCGTACTGCGAGCCGCCGAGGAGGAATCGCGGATTGACAAGGGACGCCAGCGTCCAGCCGCTGTACACCTGCCGGTGCTCACGCTCGATCTTGCCGGTCTTCGCGTTGCGGCGCATCGCGCGCATCGTCGTGGAGCCGTTCCCGTTGTTCACGAGCGTCACGGAGATGTGGTAAGGCGTGTCCTTCTTGTACGGACACAGCATCTTGAAAGCCGAATGCTTCTTTCCGTCGCAGCACATCTCGATGCTGTCCGTGTCTGGCTTCGCGGATTCGCTCCACGCCATCGTGAAGTAGTTCTTGTCGTCCGAGCCGTAGTCGAAGATACGCGCCCAGAAATGGACGGACCGGAGCGTCGCCCATATCTCGATCGTGACGTCGGATCCGTCTGCCGGCAGGATGTTCCTTCCAAGGTCGAGATGCCCCGCTTCGTGCGTACCGCCGGGCAGGAGAAGTGTCGTCGCGGAAAGGTTTGCCTTGCCGACACTCTTCGCCTCCACACCCGTCATGGAATCCTTGACGTTCCCGGAGAAACTCCATCTGTGCGCAAGCGTCTCAGCCGTTGTCCTCTCCACCGCGCCGAGCGCAGCGAACGTGACGCACGCCGCCACCATGCCGCCAAGCAATTTCCTCTTCGTCATGTTGTGATCCCCTTTCATTTTATCTGATGTATAATTATATCACATCCAGGACATCGACGCCCCTACTTCTTCGCCTTTGAGAGGCCTGGAACAGAATGCCAGACCTTCGAGACAAGTGGCCTCGACGCCTTGCCGAAGCAGTTGCATGCCCTGACCTCAAGGGTGTAGTCGACGTCCTGCGGGACTTCCGCGGCGTCGAACCAGAAGCGCATCGTCTTCGGCTCGTACTTCGCAAGACGCGAATAGGCGGGAGACAGGAACTTCTTCACGAGCGGCTGTGAACCGTCCTTCGGCACTGCGCGGATCTCGTAGTCGAACACGCGCGTGCCCTTCGGTGGGACCGCGGCGGGAAAGACGCAGTTCATCACAATAGTCCACTTCCCCTCGCGGTTCTCGGTGTTGCGAGTGTCGACATGGAGCGCCGCGCCGTCTGGGAACTGGGGAGCGACGGACGCCGCCGTGCGCCTGGCGAGCTCGAACGGCCTCTCGCCGCCCGCAAGCGGGACTATCCACGCCGGCGCGCCCTCGGCACAGTCCTCGGCGATGTCGATACGCTCGACGACCATGCGATCTTCGTAGACGGAGACGACATAGCCCTGGCCCCCGCGCAGATCCCTGCGGTCGGGGATTGGAGGCATCGTCCGCCCGCCCCGCTTGCGGTCCTGTCCGTTTTCATGCCCTGGAGGGTGGTTCGCATACGAAAGCGACGGAGTCGCGAAGGCGGTGAACTCGTCCTGCCAGATGGAACGCTCGTCGTTGAACGGACGGTGGGAATGGCCCATGAACATAAAGGCGTTCGGGAAGCCCTTGAGCGCCGAGTGCGCCGCGCCCTTGTCCGCCCACCCGTCCCCGTCGGGCGTCGTGCCCTTCGCCGGAGGGTGCTGGAAATAGAAGAAAGGCCGGCTCCCCTTGAAGCGCGCGCCGTTCGCGGCCATCCATTCCGGGAACTTGTCGAACGAGTCCCATTCTGCCGAAACGAAGTCGTAGCCCTTCACGGTGCGGACGCGGATCGGCGCGTATTTCTCGCCGAACAGGCGTTCCCATTCCGCTGGAAGCCCGAGTTTGACAAGCGCCTCGTCCTCGGAATAGCCGTTCGCATGCATCTCCAGCGTCATGTCGCCGTAGTGCCATCCGCCGAAGTCGTGGTTGCCCGTGCAGAAAAGCGGCACGACGTCAGTCCCGGCGAAAACACCGTCCCACGTCGCCTTCACGTATTCGAGGCTGCTCTTCAATCCCCAGTCCGTGAGGTCGCCGGAGACTAGGACCGCGTCGACGCCGCGCGACTTGAAGTAGCGCAACGCCTTGTCGAACATCGCGCACGATTCCGGCGTGGTGACGTGCAGGTCGCTAACGACGCCGAAGCGAAGCGAGGGGCGACCCGCGAGCCAGCCCCCGGTCTTGCAGCCAGAGACGAAGAACGCCGCCATCGCACCTCCGATAAACCCTCTGCGAGATATGTCCGCCATTGTTTGCATTCCTTTCTTGTTTGCATTGGAAACAACTCAAACAACCTTTTCTGCGGTCTCCGGTGTGCGGGCTAACCCGCCCGCACACAATGACCGTTCAACAAACGGCTTCCCGTCTGATGTCAGTATCTCTTGTTTGTCGACATCGTAGAAGTATCGTTCAATCGTGGCGAATCGCGGATAAAAATTCACAACGATTCCACAAGGGACTCTGAGAAGCCGCATATAGTTGAAAAGTTGAGCGCGATGGATTGGAAGCAACGCCTGAACGGCTTTGCATTCAACAACGACACTGCCTTTACAAAAGAAATCCATGCGAAACTCAGCGTTCAACATCCGTCCTTTGTATGATGGATGAAATGACATTTCACGTTGAAACGGGATACCTCTTTCCGACAATTCAACAGCCAAAGCCTCTTGATAGCAGTATTCATTGACCCCTGGACCCAGTTCATGATGAACTACATGCATGGCCCCCACAATGTCATAGACGTGATCTTTGAGTTTCTCAACATCTATCATAGTGACCTACCATTTTCATGAACACCAGTGGCATATCATGCACGGGCGGGTTAGCCCGTGCAGACAAAGTTGTCCAAGTTGTTTCCATTCAAAAAACACATTGCTTCACGAGTTGCGCCACTTGGCGAAGGACGCGATCTCCCCTTCCTCGTCCGACGGCAGGGCGATCCTCGGCTTGAGCGTGCGGCAGCCTATCTCCGCGAGAGCGCGCTCCAGCGCCGCGTACTGCTCGTCGTCCTCGTACGTGCCGACGATCGCGCCGCCGGAGCCGGCGAACTTCGCGCTTGCGCCCGTTTTCCTCGCGGTCATCACCATGCGCCTGTTCTCCTCGGCCACGTTGAAGATGCTGTCGCGCAGGTCGAAGTTTGCGTCCACGAGCGCGGGCAGCTTCTCTGGATGCCCCGAGACGAGCGCGTCGCGCCCCTGCCTGGCGATGTCGGCGAACTCGGTCATGGCGGAAAGCACGTCCGCGTTCTTCGCCTCGAAAAGGCGCTTCACCTCCTTGTGCGCCTCGCCCGACTCCTCGGCGCGGGCGGCGTCGTACGACACGTAGACGTTCGGCATGAGCCCCGGGTCTATTCGTTCGTAACGTCCCCTGTTGTTCGCCTCGACGAACGACTTCTCGAAGTCCATGTATACGACCCCGTTGTACATCTGGATGACGCGGTCCTGGAAGCCGCAGTTGATGCGCAGCTCCTCGCGCTCCGCCTCAAGGCATATCGTCGGCGCGACCTCAAGGGGAATCTCCACCTCGTAGAACCGCATCAGCGCCTTGAGCATCGCAGAGCATATCGCGGACGACCCGGAAAGCCCCACTAGGCGCGGGATGTTTATCTTGTACTCCGCCGTGAAGTTCCTCTTCGGAAGCGTAAGGCCGTTGCGCGTACAATATTCCCAGAACCGCTTTGTGACTGCCTTCAGAAGGCGTATTCCGCCGTAGTAGCCGTAGAGGCGGAGATCTCGGACAAGCTGCTCCGGCGATTCGAACGTCGCGTCGTCGACCTCGCCGGGGACGAACCTGAGGCGCGACGACTCGGTTAGCGTCAGCTGGACGCCGAAGTCAGAGAAAGCAAACGAGATCGTCTTTCCGAAATATCCGTCGGACGGGTTGCCGAGAAACCCTGCGCGGGCGAAACTTCTTGTCTTTACTACTGTATTCATTGTGGTTTGTTGTTAGTGGTTAGTCGATAGTCGTTAGCTGCTAGTCGTTAGTGATTAGTCGTTAGTGGGGCGCGATAGTGCTTCAATTCCTGAAAGCCGTCAGCGCGGCATAGTAGCCGTCTGGATTCCCAATGTCCTGGCGATTGCCGGGATAGACGTAAGCGTATGCCTCGCGTTCGGCGAGCATCCGGCGAATGGCGTCCGTGAGCTGGATCTCGCCGCCCTTCCCCGGCGTCTGCGTCTCAAGGTAGGAGAAGATTGACGCAGGCAGCAGATAGCGCCCGGCGACGGCGATGTCGCTAGGCGCCTCGTCGACGGACGGCTTCTCCACCATGTCCACGATGCGCTCGCCGTCGAGCTTCATTATGCCGTAGCGAGAGACCTTCTCCCTCGGCACCCGCTCGCATCCGATCACAGCGGCCCCGCCGTGGCGCCGCGACATCTCGACTATCCCCTCCGACGCATTGCATCCGGCGATTACGGCGTCGCCAAGGAGAATGAGGACGTCGTCGTCAGTCTTCGCCTGCAGGACGGCGTGCCCCAACCCCTTCTGTTCCTTCTGGTACACGAACTGAATGTCGCTCTGGCCTTCGAAGTAGCGGCGGATCAGCTCCTTGCCCTCGGAGATGACAATCGTGATTCCCTGCGCCCCCGCCGAACGTGCCTCGTCGACGATCAGCTCCAGCGCGGGCTTCGCGCCAATGGGGAGCATCTCCTTCGGCACGACCCGCGTCACTGGCAGGAACCTCGTTCCATGTCCTGCTGCCGGTATGATAGCCTTCATGTCAGTTCTGTCTTTCCTTTGTTGTGTCGTGATGTCGGCAATCCATGGCTATTAGTATATCACAAATTCCCGAAAAACATGTGCGTTTATGTTCAGCGACTGTCCACAAAGGTTATCCCAAGGTTGAGGGCGGTCTTGCGGACGTAGCCCTTTGCATGGTGATTTAGCATGACAGACCTGCCCGACTCATGGTCGAAGACTACCAGGGACGTTGAGCCGCCGCCGTCCATGTTCACCGCGTCTGTGCAGCCTTCGCGCAGAAGGATCTCAGCGAGGTCGGCACGCGTCGCGCCCTCGCTGTAGCCAGGCTGCCGCCCGTCGACCGCAAGAATGACAAGCGTCTTCCTGTCCGCCGTAAGTCCGAACGAAGTGCGCGGATGAACCTCCGTGAATTTTGCTGCGGCCTCGGGCGTGGGTGCACCGTTCTTCAGCAGGTGCCGGTTGCCGTAGATGGCAAATGCCATGTCGTTCGTCATGGAGGGGCGTATGACCGACCGAATCTCCGCCTTGCCGTTTTTGCGCACAATGAAGTACGTGCCCATGCCGGGCCGCTTCCCGCTCGACAGCTCCACGCCGTCCGCGAGATCCCAGCGGTAGAACGCGGCATATATGCTGTTGCATGCCACACGCCCGCCCCACGGCCGCCAGCCGGATGTATTCACCGCGACTTCGACATTTTTCCCCTCTCTGCGCCGCCGCGTCATGAAGTCAGCCGTCGTCTCGCGCTTGGTGTTGACCAGCCACGTCTCGTTCGTGTAGTCGGGCATCGGCCTTCCCCAGAGCGGGTCGCGCTCCGTCGCCGTGAAGCCGACGCCGGGCGCCGCGAGGTCGATCCGCGCGACGTAAGCCTTCATCAGTCGCGGCTTCTCAAGCGCGTATGCGCGGATAGTCACGCCCTCGCGCAGCGTGACAGGCCGCTTCCACATCTCATCGCGCCAGCCATTCGCGCCTGCGTACG
Organism: uncultured bacterium; assembly: GCA_902799955.1. Taxonomy (GTDB): domain Bacteria; phylum Verrucomicrobiota; class Kiritimatiellia; order RFP12; family UBA1067; genus UBA1067. Next base: position 43,721 of record CADCCQ010000029.1, read on the forward strand.
TCACGTAGCAGACGGCGGCGGCGAGAAGACACAACGCATTCTCTTTCATGGCGGGGCTACACTGCGAGTTCGGCATTTATTGCGCGGCCCTTGTGCCCGAAGCACTCGATGGGCCTGACGTCGAAGCGGTAGCGCCCCTTCAGCGGGAGGTCGGCGGCGGAGAACACGCACGCCCCCGGCCTCCCCTCCGGTGTCTCCGGAAGATGGAAGTCCGGCGCCATGACGCGGCGCTGCGCCTGCACAAGGTCGACGTCGTCCTCCACCAACGTGGCCGTGACCTCGTACTCGAACACGCGGCACTTCGACTGCGTACGCGCCGCGGGGAACGTCACCTCTATCATTTCGCCCTTCTTCGCGTCCTTCGCCTTCACCGCCTTCGCCACGGCGCCTTCGGCGAACTCGGGGGCGACGCGCTTCTTCGCGTGCGCTGCGTAGGCGAACGGCTTCGAGTCGGCGCAAGGAAGCGGAATCACCCAGTCGTCGCCGAGCGACTTGTCCGTCACGAACTCGCGGCGCTCGAGCGCGATGTGGTCGTCGAAGACGGACATAAGCATGCCCTGGCGACCATTGGAGGTATGGACCTTCGCCATGACGTGTTTTCGCCTTTCGCCGCGATAGCCGTGTCCGTTGCCTGGCATGTTCTCGCGCAGCGCGTAGTCAGTCGACGCGTACTTGAGCGAAGCGGTGTTCACGGACGTGAACGCGCCCTGCCAGACTGTCCGCTCGTCGGTTAGCGTGTAGTGGCTGTGGCCGGAGAACGCGACGGCGTTTGGAAACGGGCTCAGCGCGCGCGTGGAGCGCCCGTCGTCGCGCCCCCACGCCCACGAACCGAAGCATGTGTTCCTGGGATGGGCGTGCTGCGTGTAGAAGAACGGAAGCGTCGGGTCGATTTCCCTGCCGTGCGCCTTCATGAACTCCTCGATGCGGATGTCGCCCCAGTGCGCGCCGACGAAGGCGTAGCCCTTGACTCGCTTCATCCAGATCGGCGCGAACTTCTCGTGGAAGAACTCCTCCCAGATGCGGGCGCGGTTGTTCTCGAAGCCAATTGCGTCGACCTTCTTCAGCTCCGGATTTGCCTTGTAGCGTTCCTCGTTCGACTTCCACTTCCAGCCGTCGATGTCGTGGTTGCCGTAGACGAAGAGCTGCTCGACGGGACGGCCGTCCAGCGCCTTGCCGTTCGGAAACGTCTTGAACCAGCTGTCCGCGCATATCTTCAGCTCGGCGGCCCGTCCGGTGTCTGCGATGTCGCCGGCGATCAGCACGCCATCGGCGCCGTGGTCCCTAAAGTACGCAAGGGCCTTGAGGAACGTCGCCTCGTCGCCGGGGTTGCGCAAGTGTACGTCGCTAAGGACGCCGATCCTGAGCCTTGCGCCCGGCTTTGCCGCCGCGCCCGGCGCGGCGAAGAGTCGCGAGCCCGCCATCGTGCCGATGCCCGCCGCCATGCCTCCAATGAACCACCGGCGGGTGAATGTGTTGTTCAGTCTCATTTCTTCTCCCAATTGGTTTCATCCCAACATGAACATATTATACAAGCCCTTCCCGCGATTGGCAAGGGCAAAAACAGCGAACATCCGCAAATGCGTCACATTATGTATGCACTCTATCGAAAGGCGTATCAGGATTGTGACGAGCCCGTTTGTCAAATACCAGACACTGTTGGTGTTATTTGATGAATGCGCAATGATTGAATGGTAACAAATGCATATCGATTGTTTTGCGACATTGAAAAAATCTTCTCCTGGTGCTATAATTTAATCAATGACAGACATGACTACTGAGAAATTCGACGCGTACTTCATGAGAGTCGCATTGCGGGAGGCCGAAAAGGCCGCACAGGCCGGGGAAGTGCCGACTGGCTGCGTCATTGTCGAGCCAGCCATTCTGGAGGCTGCGCACGACGGACACGCCGCCGTCATCGATCCCGATCCCGCAAAGGCGGTCATTCTCGGTCTTGCCCACAACCAGACCGAAGCGTTGACCAACGCCACAGCCCACGCCGAAATGCTCGCCCTCAAATCCGCTTTCGCCGCGAAAGGCAACTGGCGGCTCACAAACGCAAGGCTCTATGTCACAAAAGAGCCATGCCCAATGTGCGCGGGGGGAATCGTACTGGCTCGTCCATCGGCGGTAATCTGGGGCGCGTCGGATGCCAAACGCGGCGGCGGGACGGTGTTCGGCATCTTCTCCCATCCCGGCATAAACCACCACCCGTCCGTCACCGCCGGCGTGCTGGAGGAGGAATGCCTGACGATGCTTCAGTCGTTCTTCAGGGGAAGACGGTCCAGCTCCCCAGAAGACAGGGCCTCCACGACTTTCAGCGCCTGAACCGTCTCCTGCACGTCGTGTACTCGCACGATGGATGCGCCGTTCATCGCGCACCACACCGCTATTCCGAGATTGCCTCCAAGGTTCTTCCCAGTGACCCTTTCCCCGGTAATCCGCTTCACGATCCTCTTCCGACTTGCGCCAACCAGCACGCGCCCTTTCTTCGCCAGTTCCGGAATCCCCCTCAACAACTCCAGATCCTCTTCCCTCGTCGTCCCAAACCCAATCATCGGATCAAGATATATGGGGACACTCCCCGCAGGATCTGTGGGGACAGTCCCCGCAGATCCTTCTTCTTCTAAATGGCTATTTGCAGGAATAACAAGAGAAGCGTTGTATTTTGCGCAAATTGCAAGCATCTGCCTCACTGGCTCTTCATAAACGCAATTTATCATGTCAACGCCGGCCTTCAATGCTCGCTCCGCCGTTTCCGGGTGATAGGTGTCGATGGAAATCATCCCTCCCGACTGACAATTCCGTGGGGACTGTCCCCGCAGATTCTGTGGGGACAGTCGGTTCAAGGCGAGCCCATTCCTCCTCCCAGCTGATTGGCGTCGAGCCTGGACGTGTCGATTCAGCGCCGATGTCTACGATGTCCGCCCCCTCTTCAAACATGTTGCGGACACGGCGAATGGCCTCTTCGGGCTTGAAATACTTTCCGCCGTCAGAAAACGAATCCGGCGTGACATTCACGATTCCCATCACCATACATTTCATTCTCTTCTACTCCTTATTTCTCTCAGCCAACCTCGTATCCTTCACTCTACACTTTCAACTTTCACTTTACATTTTACACTTTACATTTTACACTTCTTCTAAATCCCCAGTTCCATCTGGGCGACCGGCCCGAAGCTCATCCGATGCTCAGGACACGGCCCAAGCGCCGCAAGCGCCTTGAGATGCTCCGCAGTAGGATATCCTTTGTGCTTCGCAAAACCATATCCCGGATAAACGGCCTCCATTCTTTCGCAGTCACTGTCTCTCGTCGTCTTCGCGAGGATTGACGCCGCCGCTATCATCAGCGACTTTGCATCGCCCTTCACGAGGTTCGCCGACGCACACGGCAAGGAATTCACCGGCAGTCCGTCCACAAGTGCGCGAATGTTGTCGGCCGCAGCGCCTCCCTTGAGCAAGGCGTCGCGTACTTCGCCGACCGCCCTTGCCATGGCCAGGTGGGTCGCCCTCAGAATGTTGAGGCGGTCGATTTCCGCAGGCGAGGCGCTGGCCACCGCCCAGACGCACCCTTCCGTCGCCTTTATCACCTCTGCAAGCGCGGCGCGTCGGCGCTCAGTCAGCTTCTTCGAGTCGTCCACCCCCTGCCATGCTCCAGCGAGCAGCTTGTCCGCAAGCGCAAACGGCACATGGACGGCCGCCGCGAACACGCCACCAGCAAGAGGCCCCCGTCCGGCCTCGTCCACGCCGATTACAAGCCCGCCAAGGGCCCTCTCATTCTCGACAGTCACCGCCATACAGCCAAGATCAGAAAGCAATGTTCCTCAGTCAAGAACTCGGACGGTCGGCCCCGCGCCGGAATACGAGTCCAGTCCGCCTGAAGACAACCCATCGTCGTCAGGAGTGCTCGACACCCGCTTCACCTTTGGCCTGTCGCCGAAAAGCACAGTGCCGAGCCTGACCCACGTCGCCCCTTCCTCCACCGCGACCTCGTAATCTCCGCTCATGCCCATGGAAAGCCGCGGCAGCCTTACGCCCAGTTCCGACTCCACTACGTCACGGAGCTCGCGCAACCTGCGGAAATGCGGCCGGGCGTCCTCTGGGTTCTCGCTGAACGGTGCCATCGTCATAAGCCCTTCTACGGAAACCCTTGGACATTTCTCTACGATGTGGCGCACCGTCGCGGCGACATCCTCCGGCTTCATTCCACTCTTTGAGCTTTCGCCAGACACGTTCACCTCTAACAGTATTCTCGGAGAGGCGCCAGTCTCCTCTGCGATTGCGTTAATGCGGTCCGCGAGCTTGGCAGAGTCCACGCTGTGGATGAAGTCGAAAAGCGTTAGCGCATGGCGCACCTTGTTGCCCTGAAGGTGTCCGATAAGATGCCATTCTGGGCCGGACGGACACATTGGCTTCTTCCACGCTGCCTCTTGCACCTTGTTCTCCCCGACAATGCGCAACCCGGCCCGCCACGCCTCCTCTACGACCTCCGCGCCGTGCGTCTTTGTCACGGCTACGATCTCAACGTCTTCAGGGCTACGTCCCGCCCTCCTTGCCGCCGCCGCGATCTTTGCGCGAACCTCGGCTAGCGTCTCGTTTATGTCTCTCTGTTCCATGTGCATTTGTTCCATACGTTATATTATCCTACTTTCGCCGCCTAATTTCAACACCAAACTTGAAAATTTTTGCGCCGAACGACTAGACAAAGTGAATGTACATCCCCTGCAAATCCGGGATTATATGCTTTTTGTCTTTTCACCCAGAAAAAGACTTTTAAGATTTTTCCGCATTGAAATCTCATTTTGTGGTATAATATACACTGATGGCTAGAAAGGCATATAAACATTCGGCGTACTGGTATGCATACCACAACGGCTGGACATACAGCGAGGCGAAGACCTACGCAGGCAAGTACCTCGACATGCACACATACCATCCACGCACAAGTGAACGGCTTGACGAGGAGTGCCGCGGCAGGGACTGGTACGTATGGCGCCAAGCGCCAAAGCGCTTCGACTCGAAGTTCAACCCCCTTCTCCTATGCGCCTGCGCCATGGTCGACATCGGCGTAGCCGTACGTGACAAGATATCAAAGCTCGCCGATCCCGCAGAACGCAAGAGGATGAAGCGTGAACTCATGCGCGACTTGAGAAAGCTGCGGCGTCCCTTTTATTACATGCGCGAGACCGAGCGCCGACGTGAACTCGCCGCCGCGCGGCGAAGGGTCACAAAACGGACTACATCCGCACCAATGCCGACTCCAGAAGACATACTCTCAGCGTGGAACGCACGCAAGGAATCTCACGAAGCGATGATCCGACTCGGGGGGATGCTCCAGGACCTGGAGTGCTATGTCGACAACAGCCTGAGATTCGACGAATACGGCAATGTGTCAGGAAGGAACGGCGGAATAAAGGAATGGCTTCAGGAAAATGTTCCAGAACTCTTGCCAAAATACAAGACGCTCATGCGATACAAAGCTATGGTGATGCGCCTTAGGCAGGTGACCGGCACAAAAGACCCGAAACCAACATCCGCCCTTCTCGACGAAACACCACGCCATGATGTCGTCATGAGACTTCTCTCCGAGACAAAGCCTGCATTCTCGCGCATCTTCGAGACACTAGAACACATGATCTCGCCAGATATGGTTTTCGTCGATACACCAGACAAGGACGTATACAGGAATCTGTCCGGTCTGCGAAAACGAAGGCGAACTCAACGCCGTGTACAAAACACACGAGCATAAAACACGACGAGCTAACAGTAGTCGCGACAACATCATAACAAGTAGACCACAAAGAGGCTGGACACTTTGAGATAATCTTGCGTCCTGCTGTTTAGGAATATTTTGTATTTGTGAAAACGGCTACAGATTTTTGTCTGTCTTGCCTTTCAGAACATCTACTAGGGCTTCTGCGCTCACTTATAAACACCTTCGGATAGAGAGTTGCGAAGTTCTTAGTGGTTTGAGCAGCGCCAAAAGGGCTAAAAGCCGCGATATTATAGAATTCCCTTTTCACTTCAAAAGAACGAGAATTCTCATTCAAGAATTTTCCGCAATGAAATCTTATTATCGTCTGCAGACATCTAGAATAGATGTATTTCTTGAGGATTCTTATCGAATTGGGTGGATGACTAATGTCTATTGCATCGGGAATGTAAGCAGAGTGATTGTTGAAAGAGGCGTTGTAAAATTCGCGGCTTACGAAGTTGCAGTACGAGAGGGATTATTGGCGGAAACCCGTGGACAGTCCATGTGAGTCTTTCCTGTCTACATTGGAGTTTGGCCTGCCCTGTCGCTCTTGCAAATAAAGGTGTTGATCCAATTAAGAAGGCAGCCGTCCCCAGCTGCCGTAGTTGCGGTGCGTAAAGAAACATGCCATCACGTGCAATCATTCCCTTTTATTGACACCTCTATAGTAGAAGTTGGGATTGTCCTTGTAGGAGTCGGGACTGTCCATGTAGGAGTTGGAATTGTTCTAGTAGGAGTTGGGGTTGTTCTAGTAGAAGTTGGGACTGTCCTAGTGGGAGTTAGGAACGTTCTAGGCTGTTCTAGTAGGAGTTTTGCTTGTTCACGTTGGAGTTGGAGGGAACAGCATAGAAATTGATAGAACGCAGCAATTCATCAAGTAGTTCCAATGACTTTACACCTGGGGATGTTTCTATCGAGCTGTTGACGTCGATGACATCGGCGCCGGTAGCGATGGCGGCGGAGATGTTCTCGGCTGAGATTCCGCCGGCGAGGACAACGCGCCGCCCAGACTCTTTCAACGGCGCGACTAGCGACCAGTCAGCACGGCGGCTCTCGTTGCCGCGCCTGCCGTCTAGTAGAACTGCGTCTTCCGGGGATTCTTCTTGCAGTAAGTCAAGGCCGGAGAGAAGCCGATGGGCGACCTCGTTCCGCTGAGGTTTGCACCGAAGGCGTCCGCGAGGGCTGTCCTGACCTTCGACACCATCAGCCCCGGCCACTCGACCGACAGCATTGAACAGCCGCCAAACCTCGTATCCCCTTTTCTTCAGCGTCGTGACGGCGGAGTCGCCGTAGTCTCCGTGAAGCTGGATTGCGTCAAGCCCGACGCGAGTTGCGACATCGACGATTTCCTCAGGCGTGTGCCTGACGAAGACGCCGACAAAACGCGGCGTCGACTTCACTGCGGACGTCCCAACGTCGGCTCTGACATGCGCGACGATTTCGTGCGCCTTCTCCGGCGTGACTTGCCGTGGCGAGCCCTCTGCGAAAATGAGGCCGAGGTAGTCAACGCCACGCCGCGCCGCCTCGACTGCGAACGCGGCGTCCGTCACGCCGCACACCTTTATTCTAGGCATGGTGGCTTCCCCTCGCCAAGTCGCTTCACAAGCGCGGAGCCGACGATGAATCCGTCTGCGTGGCGGCAGACCTCCTCGGCCTGGGCCTTCGTGGCGATACCGAACCCCGCCGCAACCGGAATCGGCGAGACGGCACGTATCGCATCAAGGCGCGATGCGAGATCCGCCGGGAGTTCCGTTCTTGCGCCAGTCGTCCCCTTCACCGTAATTACATAGAGGAAACTGTCGCCGACGCCGTCCGCCGATGCCTTTACGCGATCAATCGGCGTGTTGGGCGCAATCAACGGGACGTAGCCGACGCCCTTCGGACGCAACACAGCAAGCAACTCCTCGCGTTCCTCGAACGGAAGGTCGACGGATAGCACCGCGTCGATTCCGGCGTCTGATACCACGTCGGCGAACTGCTCCAGACCCATGGAGAATATAGGGTTGTAGTAGGAGAATAGTACCAGGGCGGTCTCGGGATGACGCCCACGGAGGCGTTTCGCCAGGGCGATTGCGTCGACGAGAGACACTCCGTTCTCAAGAGCCTTGTACGCGGCGGAGCGGATGACGCCGCCGTCGGCAAACGGATCGGAAAACGGAACGCCTAGCTCAAGGACGTCCGCGCCGTTGGCGACGAGTGCGTCCGCCGCGGCTTCGCTCTCCGCGAGCGTAGGATAGCCGATCGTCAGATAGGCGACGAATGCGCCGCGACCCTCTGATTTCGCCTTCGAAAAGGCATTTGCGATTCTTGTGTTTTTCATGTGGGTGCCTTTGTTAGAAGTGAGATGTTATGCTTTAACCGATGGGCGGTGCGCCGCCTTGTATCTCATTACGTTTTCCATGTCCTTGTCGCCGCGTCCCGAGAGGTTGACGAGAAGAAGAGAGTCCTTCGGAAGCGACGGAGCGCGCTTGATCGCCTCCGCGAGCGCGTGGCTGGACTCAAGCGCGGGGATTATGCCCTCGAAGACGCACAGCGCGTCAAACGCGGCTATCGCCTCGTCGTCGTTTATGACGGCGTATTCGGCGCGGCCCGTGTCGTGGAGGTGGCAGTGTTCAGGTCCGACGCCCGGATAGTCAAGCCCAGCGGAGACGGAATACGTGTCGATGATGTTCCCGACGTCAGTCTGGAGAAGCATAGTCTTCGCGCCATGGAGGACGCCGAGGCGTCCGCCGTTGATTGAGGCGGCGTGCTCTCCGCTCGCGATCCCCTTTCCGCCGGCCTCTACGCCGACAAGCCTCACTTCTGGATCGTCGATGAACCCTGCGAAGAGGCCCATCGCGTTCGAGCCGCCACCCACGCACGCTATCGCCTGGTCTGGGAGGCGTCCGAACTTCTCCAGGCACTGGCGCCGCGCCTCCCTGCCGATGACGCTCTGGAAGTCGCGGACCATCTCGGGGTACGGGGCGGGCCCGGCGACAGTGCCGATCACGTAGAACGTGTCGTCACAGTTCGAGACCCAGTCGCGAAGCGCCTCGTTCATCGCGTCCTTCAGCGTCGCGCTTCCCTCGGAGACTGCGTGGATCGTCGCGCCCAGCATCTTCATGCGCTCAACGTTGGGCGCCTGTCGATCGACGTCAATCGCGCCCATGTACACGTCACACGGCATCCCGAAGAGCGCGGCGACAGTCGCCGTCGCGACGCCGTGCATCCCCGCGCCAGTTTCTGCGATGAGCCGCCGCTTACCCATGCGCCGCGCGAGCAGCGCCTGTCCGATGGTGTTGTTCACCTTGTGTGCGCCGGTGTGGTTGAGGTCCTCGCGCTTCAGGAGAATCTTCGCGCCGCCAAGGTGCTCCGAAAGTCGCTTCGCGTACGTTATGGGCGACTCACGTCCGACATAGTCGCGGAGGATGTCGTTGAACTCCTGGGCAAAAGCCGGGTCGGCCTTTGCGGATTCGTATGCGGCCTCAAGCTCCTTGAGCGGGGCCATCAGCGTTTCGGCGACGTATTGTCCGCCATATATTCCGTAGTGTGTTTTCATAGATTAGTCGTTAGTTGTTAGTGGTTAGTCGTTAGTGGTTAGCCGTTAGTGGTTAGTTGTTAGTGGCTAGTGGTCAGTGGTTTGTGGTCAGAGATTGGAGATGAGTTCTGTCAATTTTTCGCCCGGGCGGGGGGCGCGCATCAGTGCGGTGCCGACGAGGAAGGCGTCGGCACCGGCGGACTTTGCGCGGCGGATGGCGTCGGCAGTGTGCATTCCAGATTCCGCGACGCGGACGCAGCTATCGGGGATCTTCCCGACGAGTGCCTCGAGGAGCGAGACGTCCGTGGAGAAGTTCCGAAGGTCGCGGCAGTTGACGCCGACGACCTTCGCGCCGGAGGCGACAGCGCGTGCGATCTCCCCTTCGTCATGCGTCTCGACAAGCGCCGCCATGCCGAGGTCGTGCGCATACGCCAGGAGGTCGGCAAGCGCGTCGTCGTCGAGGACTGCAGCTATGAGCAGCACGGCGTCCGCCCCCGCCGCGCGTGCCGCCGCGACCTGGTAGCGCGTGGAGAGGAAGTCCTTGTAGAGCAGAGGCAGTCCGACGGCCCTTCGCACGTCTGAGAGATATTCCTCGTTGCCGAGGAAACGGTGCGGTTCGCAGAGGACCGAAAGCGCCGCGGCGCCTGCGGACTCCAGTTCGCGTGCGAGTTCCACGTGGCGGAAGTCGTCGCGTATCATTCCCTCAGAAGGCGACGCCCTCTTCAGCTCCGCGATCACGCCGCCGCCGCGGAGGGCCGCAGCGAAATCGCGCGGCGGAGGTGCGAGCCTGGCGCGGGCCTGCATCGCTTCGAACGGGATCTCCGCTTCGCGTAGCGCCGCGTCGCTTCTTCTGGCTTCCGTCAGTTCGCGGAGGATGTCTTTTTTGTCTTCGTCTTTCATCGCCTGTTCGATGCCTCCACAAGTGAGTTCAGCTTTTCAGACGCCCTTCCCGAATCGACAGACTCAGCCGCGAGCGCAAGGGCCTCCTCGTAGCTCTTGGCGATTCCACCGACGAGGATGGCCGCGGCGGCGTTCTCGAGCGCGGCGGCGCGGTATGCGCCGCGGACGCTTCCGTCGAGGACGCCAACAAGGAGCTTTGCGTTGCACGCGGCGTCGCCGCCCTTGATGTCCTCTATCGAATACCGCTCGCCGTACGCCGCGCCGGCGTCCAGGAGAGAGTTGCGCACGGCGCCGTCCTCAAGCGAAGAGACGAACGTGAAGCCGCCCGGGCTGATCTCGTCCACGCCGCCTTCGCCGGAGACGATCATCGAACGCGTCGACCCGAGCCGCCTGAACGTCTCCGCAAACGTCATCGCGATTCTCTCGTCCGGGACTCCTATCACCTGGCGACGCGTCCCGGCGGGGTTCGTCAGCGGGCCGAGGAGGTTGAAGACCGTCCTGAACCCGAGCGTGCGCCTGACGGACGCCGCGAAGCGCATCGCGGGGTGGAGGGAGCGCGCGAAGAGGAAGCCGATGCCGACGTCGTGGATGCAGCGCGCGACCGTCGCTGCGTCTACAGACAGGTTGTAGCCAAGCGCGTCGAGGACGTCTGCGGAGCCGCACTTCGAGGTTGAGGCGACGTTGCCGTGCTTTGCGATGGGCGTCCCAGCGCCTGCCGCGATGAAGGCCGCAGTGGTCGAGACGTTGAAGGTGCCTGCGCCGTCGCCGCCCGTCCCGACGATGTCCACCGCGTCTATCCCCGCGAGGTCTATCTTCACGCTGGCTCCCTGCATCGCCCTTGCCGCGCCCGCGAGGGCGTCTGCAGTGATGGGCGTCCTGGCGAGGGCGGTCAGGAATGCGGCCAGCTCCGGCTCCCCGACCTCGCCCGCCATCACGGCGGAGAAGAACCCCTCGCTCTCCTCTTCGCTGGGCGTCACGCCGTCGAGGGCGCGCACGAGGATCGCGCGGCGGACAGACTGCGTCGCGCTCTTGCAGATGCGCCGCCCGGTGGCGAATTCGATGATGTTCGCCAGCTGCCTCGCGCCCTGGGGCGTGCCTACGGACTCCGGGTGGTACTGGACGCTTTCTATCGGAAGCGTCTTGTGTCGAAGTCCCATGATCTCGCCGTCCTCGCTTTCGGCGGTGATCTCGAAGCAGTCGGGAAGCGTATCGCGCTCGACGGCAAGGGAATGGTAGCGCATGGCGACGAACCCCTGGTCGAGTCCGGCGAAGAGGCCGCGTCCGTCATGCCTCAGGCGGCTCGTCTTGCCATGCATGAGCCTTTTTGCGCGGACGATCTTCGCACCGAAGGCCTGGGCGATAGACTGGTGGCCCAGGCATATCCCGACGAGCGGCATCTTCCCCGCGAACGCCTTGACGGCCTCCAGCGTCACGCCTGCGGAGTCGGGGTTCCCGGGGCCGGGCGAGAAGAGTATGGCCTGAGGCGCCTTCGCGGCGATGCCCGCGACGTCGATTTCGTCGTTGCGGACGACCTCGATCTCCGCTCCAAGCGCCCCCAGTCCCTGTACTATGTTGTAGGTGAAGGAATCGTAGTTGTCTATTACAAGTATCATAGCGGTTCTCCTCGGTTGCAATTTAAGATCACAGTCCCTCCGCGAACCTGACCGCCTCGAAGACGGCCTTCGCCTTGTTTATCGTCTCGTCATACTCCCTGTCGGGGTCGGAGTCAGCGACGATGCCCGCGCCCGAGCGCATCGTCAGGGTCCTGCCCTCCAGCACCATCGTCCGTATGACTATGGCGAGGTCCATGTCGCCAGTGAGGGAGAAGTACCCGGCCGCGCCGCCGTATATCCCGCGAGGAGACTTCTCGAACTCGGCGATGAGCTCCATTGCGCGGACCTTAGGTGCGCCCGTGAGCGTCCCAGCGGGGAACGCCGCGCGCACGAGGTCGAACGCGTCTCGCCCCTTCGAAAGCGTCCCGGTCACGGTGCTGACGAGATGCATCACGTGTGAGTAGCGCTCCACGCGGGCGAAGGAGTCCACCTTCACGCTCCCCGTCTCGCAGACGCGCCCGAGGTCGTTGCGCCCGAGGTCGACGAGCATCACGTGCTCGGCGTTCTCCTTTTCGTCGGACTTGAGCTCGCGCTCGAGCGCGGCGTCGTCGGCAGGCGTAGCGCCTCTCGGACGCGTCCCGGCGATCGGCGCGGTGGACGCCGTGCGGTCCGAGAGCTTCACAAGCTCCTCCGGCGACGACCCGACAAGCGTCTTCGCGCCTATCCGCATGAAAAAGTTGTATGGCGAGGGGTTGACCGTGCGAAGCGCGCGGTAGAGCGACAGCGCCGAGACGTCGGTATGCGCCACGAACTTCTGCGATGGCACGATCTGGATGACCTCGCCCGCGCATATCGCCTCCTTGCACTTCGCCACCATCGAGCGGAACTCCTCCCGCGTCATCTCAGGCCTGAAGTCGTCGTTCGACGGGGTTGGCCGAGATGATCCGCCCGAACCGTCCTCGGAGCGCTGCATCAACCTGGCGATCGATTCGGCGCTCAGCATCTTCGTGAAGATGCGGTCTATCTCGGCCATCGCCTTGGAGTATGCGTCGGCGGCGGAAGTGTCGGCTATGACGACAATCGTCACGGTGTCCCGGACATTGTCGAACATCAGGAACTTGTCGCAGAGCAAAAACGCCATGCGCGGCGTCCCCTCCTCCGGGCGCAGCCCCACGCGCGGCTCGAACGTCTTGACGGCGTCGTATGCGACGTATCCGACTGCTCCGCCCTGGAAGGACGGGAGCTCCGGCGCGGGGGCATACGGCCTCTCGGAGAAGCGGCGGCGAAGCTCATCGAGCGCGTTCTCGCCCTCCACCTTGCCGCAGGGCTCGATGCCGAGATACGAATAGCGTCCGCGCGTCTCGCCGCCCGCGACGCTTTCGAGGAGGAAGGCCTCCTCGTCGGGACCAAGGCGCGAAAGCGCGGCGACGGGCGTCTCGCGGTCCGCGAGAAACTCCCTGAACACCGCGACACGGTCGACGCCCTCGGCGCGCCGCCTGAACTCATCCTCTGTCAGCATCTTGAACATCTATTGTTCCTTTCTGTTGTCTGTTTTGTTTGAGGCCGTTCGTCGTCCGCCATCTGTCCTTCGCCTGCCGCCAAAAAACAAATCGGGCCGACTCTCATAAGAGATTCGGCCCGGTTTACGTTTGGCTGGCTACTTCTTTCTACTATGCAAGAGCGCGCGCCCCAGGACCGAATCCCGTGCGCCACCACCAGCAGCAGTAGAAGTAGTTGTTTGTCTTCATTTGCCTGTATTCTATCACAAGTGGCGTTTACATGTCAACAGGGATTTTTAAAATTTTTCCATTACCATCCCATAGGTTTTTCACGCAGAGGTACAGAGAGGCAGAGTTCGCAGAGAACTTCCAACTTTCGGTCTCTACTATCTTTGATGCAAACTGCACTGAAGTTTTTAGATGTTAAAAATCAATTTTTCTCCGATTCTCTCTGTGCTCTCTGCGTCTCTGCGTGAGATTTATATGGGATGCTACTGGCCGGAGGAGGAGATGGGCTCGACTGCGACTTTGAAGAAGCGATGTCCGGGAGTGAACGGCTGCCAGCCCGCGCTATCGTCAAGCGAGGTGCGTCCCTTCGGCACGTATTGGTAGCCTAACGCCTGGATGTTGGCGTTCGTGTGGCTCCATCCGAAGATCGGCGTTGTCCCCTCCATGCGGATCGTCGCGTAAAGACGGCTCGCATAAACCGTGGGGTCGGTATCCAGCAGGTACTCCTGCCATGCGGGGAATCCGTCGCCGTCAGAGTCCGCAGTCGCCAGCGCCTCATACGCCGCCGCCGAGCCGCCCTGGTTGGGATAGTAGCCGTCGAGCCAAGTGTAGGGCACAGACACTCCATTTACTTCGACGGCCTGATCTCGCGTCTTGAACTTGCCAATATACGCACCGCTGGAAAAATAGCCGTCATCAGGCCATACCATCGCAGTGAGTGTAGCTGCGGAATCCAGATTGGTGATGGCCCCTGTGTACTCAATACCGTTTGTCTTTGTCGGCACGGAGCCGTCGAGCGTGTAGTAGATCGTACCGACGCCATTCGGGTTCGTGAGCGTCACTGTAATCGGGAAAGAATCGACGAGAGTTTCTGTTTGTGAACAGAGTGGAGCCTGAGGCACAGTCGTACCCTGCATGGACACGGCAAAACCGTTGATGAGAGATCCGACATTGTCAAGGTAATTACACTCCATGCCATCATCAAACATACCATCGTTAATATTGAAGACAACCGACGGACCGTCGCCGTTGCAGAAGAACCAAATACCCTTGATGGTGTAATCCTGCGGCGAAACAAACAATAACATCGGGTTGTCGTCGTTTCCGGAGTAATAACCATAATCCCAATAGGGGTCAAACTTGTAACAGAAGTCAGACAAGAACGAACCGTATTCATTAGAATCAGCTATTGCGAGATAGATACCGTTAACCCTGGCCCAAGCAAGGAATTCAGCGTTTGTGGCAACATAGTTGAATTTCTCAAGCCACTCTTCGTCATTTATACTATCAACCATCAGCACGGCGATAGGGCGTGCATAAGTACCATAGACATCATCGATGGCGGATGTCACGCTCGCCACGCTCGTTGCCCATTCGCCGGGGGTGGCGGCCTCAATCAAGCTGGCGAACACACACAATACAGAGCAACATTAGGACTTTGGATTTTGCTTTCATGGTTTAATTATACCAAACTACGACATAAAACACAATACCTTCACGCTGGTAATAAATCTGATTGTGGCTAGGAATATACGGAATCACACAGAAGACTGAATCTCAGAGTCCTCCGTGGCAACTAAAAATCAACATGTTAAAGCCACATCTTTAGTCCACGGAAATCGCACCACCTCCCAATAAAAACACTTTTCAATAAACGCTTGACTTTAAACACTTCAGATGATAATATTCTCAATATGAAAGATGTAAAAACAATCATTCTCCTCTTCGAGAGCAGCTACGAATACGGGCGCGAGTTCCTAAAGGGAGTGGCGCAGTACGCGCGCGAGCGCCGCAACTGGCATCTGCGCCTCTATCCGCTGGCAGTGGCCGACGTAAAGAACCCGCTAGCCGGTTGCGACGGCATCATCGCCCGTTCAGCCGAAGCTGCCACCATGCAACGTCTGAAAGCGTCAGGATTGCCGCTCGTGGACGCGTTCTGCCAGGTGCAGGATCCCGACATCGTCGGCGTGGACAGCAACCATGAAACGATTGCAGTCATGGCCGCAAAGCATTTAATGCATCGCCACTTCAGAAACTTCGCCTACTGCGGATACCGCGGCACGCGCTATTCCGACATGATGGCCGCCGCGTTTTCGCGCACTCTCGCAAAGGCCGGACACAAGTGCCTGGAATACGGCATACTCGAAAAGCCCACCGACGCCGTTTTCTCCGACAACGGGGCGCGGAAGCCTAAATCCCCGCGCCGCCTGGCAGCGTGGCTCGCCAAGCTTCCGTCCCGCACGGCGATATTCTGTGCAAACGACCTCAGGGCCTACAACGTGCTGAACATCTGTAATGAAATCGGTCGAAATGTGCCGTCCGACATCGCGATCATAGGCGTGGACAACGACACGGTTCTCTGCTCGTGCGCCTCGGTGCCGCTTTCGAGCATCGACCCCAACGCCTTCAACGTCGGGCATACCGCGGCAAAGGTCCTTGACGACCTCATGGAGCATCGCACGTCGCAGCAGGATGCACGTTCCATCCACTATGTCAAGCCAGGAGATCTAATCGAGCGCGAATCGACCGAGACATATCCGCTGGATCCGTCGTGGCTCGCGGAGGCGCTCGTCCACGTGGACGCAAACATAAGTCGTCCACTGTCGGCACACAACCTCCTCAAGATTGCGGGCGTGTCGCACACCGCTCTCCAGAAGACGTTCAAGCGCAAGGTCGGCATGAGTCCCGGACGCTACATCCTGTCGGTGAAGATGCGAGAGGCCCAGCGGCTGCTTGAGACAAAGAAGATACTTGTGAAGGAAATCGCCATGCGGACGGGATTCCCCGACCCCAAGTATTTCTGCCGCACCTACCACGCCTACTTCGGCCACCCTCCATCGCTGGCAAGCGTCGAGTAGTTCGACAGACTACCCTTCTTCCGCCGAGATGATGGTGTTGCGAATCTTCCAATCCGCCCGCTCCAGAAGACTGCGCGCTTCCTCGCGGCCAACACCGTGAATCTCGGAGACGATGCCGATCATGCGCTCGCGAAGCTTGTCGTTCGTCGGGCTGAGGTTCACCATCATGTTCTCATAGACGTTTCCAAGATGCACCATGGAACAGGTGGAGAGCATGTTTAGGACAAGCTTGTGTGCCGTACCGGCCTTCATTCGCGTGGAACCAGTCACCACCTCCGCGCCGGTATCCGTGACGATCACTATGTCCGCCAGTTTCGCGAGTGGAGACCCGTCGTTGCACGTAAGCCCAACCGTCGTGCAGCCAAGCGACTTCGCGTATCCGACAGCCGCGAGGACATACTCAGCGCCACCCGCGGCGCTTATGCCCACGACGCAGTCCGCCGGAACGAGGTGCAGCGCCTTGATGTCGCGTTCGCCGAATTCCGCGCTGTCCTCCTCCGGCTCTCCCGCGCGGTACAGCGCCTCAACGCCGCCAGCCATTACGCCGACAATCGTCCCCTCCGGGACGCCGAATGTGGGGCAGGCCTCGGATGCGTCCAGGACGCCCAGCCGACCCGACGTCCCCGCGCCGACGTAGATGAGCCTGCCCCCCTTCCGCATAGATTCTGTCACCGCGTCTACGGCGCGTTCAATCGCGTCGAGGCAGCCGTCCACCGCCTTCACCGCGTTGAAGTTCTCCTCTTGGATGACGCGCAGCATCTCCGCCGTCGTCATGCGGTCGAGATACGTCGTCTTCGGATTTCTCATTTCAGTTTTCAACATACCATAACCCTCTTTTCTTCTGGACTCGAGACATGAGACGAGAGACTTGGAGAAGCCCTTCTTCCACGCACTCTACACGTCCTACACGGCCATTTCACCATACTCCCCAGCAAGCCTTTCACGCAATGCCAGCGAGTCAACGCCGCGGAACCTGGCGCAGTTGACGCAGGCGCCGACAACCTGCGGACACGACGGCACGACGAGGCGCAGCCCGTTGTTGAGCTCCTTCGTAAGCAGTTCCCCGAAACGAGCGTTCGTGGCGATTCCGCCGGAGACGACGACTTCGTCTCCGCAGTCATACAGTTCTGCCGCACGATTCAGCAACTTCGTGAAGGCCCGCGCATTTGCGACAAGGATGTCCTTCGCAACCGCATCGCCTGCGGCATCCGCCTCGAACGCGAGCGGCGCGAACGACGCGACAAACGCGGGGTCGTGTCGATAGACTTCGAGAACAAGATTCTCAAGCGACATGCCCGCCTTGCGTTCGACGAGCGGCGTAAGCGCCGTCGCGGCGGAAGTGCCCTCCGACTCGCCAACCGCCGCGCGGATCACGTCGCGTCCGATGTCGTAGCCGCTTCCGCCGAGGCCCAGCAGATATCCCCATCCGTCGAGGCGTGTGACGCGGTCCGGCTCCTTCGCATAGACGATCATACCAGTGCCGCAGACACCCGCCACACACCTATCGGCGTCCGTCGCGGCGGCGATTACGTTCATCACGTCGTTCTCGCACTTCACCTTCTCGACGTCACATGCCTTGGCGACGGCTGCGGCGAAACGCGGTCCGTCGTCCTTGGTGAAGATTCCAGCCGTGCCGATGTAGATGGCCGCGACGGAACGCTGTTCGCCCTGCGTCAGCATTTCGACGATCTTCTTTACGCGCATGGTGCTTTCGTCGAACCCCAGCACGTTCGGGTTGCACGGACCAACGGCACACTGCGCAAGCACGTGCCCTTCCTCGTCGAAGAGGATGGCCGCAGTCTTCGTACCGCCGCCGTCTATGCCGATCAACCTCATTTGAGCGGGGCGCAGTTGACGCGCGAGCGGATGAGGCGGAGGCGATGCGCGGCGGCGCGCTGCGAGAACTCGGCGAAATCGCGCTTAGCGGGATCGGGATACGTCCAGAGCGCCTCGGAGAGCGCGAGCGCGCGCGGCCAAAGCTTCCACTCCAGCATGGTTATGTTGGGCGTCCGCTCCGCCCAGTTGCAGCACTGGCCGCCAACCACGTTCTTGCGCGCCTGCGGCTCGACGCCCTCAAGCACGTCGAAGCGGTACACTTTCTCGAGCGAAAGGCGTGGGTATCCAAGATAGGGGAATGGGTCTTCGGGGAGGCCCTGGTCCATGTCGAAGTAGCAGTAAGTCGTGGGGCAACGCACAATCTCGTAGCCCCTATTCGCGGCGAGCGCCCCCGCGCCCCACGGACGCCAGCACATGCCCATCGTGGTCTTGGGCAGGAGCGAGTTGAACGAATCGCCTCCGGCCTTCTTGAAGTCGCTCCAATTCTCCCACGAGGACGAAAGGAATATCTCGTCCCAGCCGATCGCGCGGCGTCCCTTCTTCGCCAAGTACTCCACGAGATGACGCGTGAGCCACGGCTGGATTTCCTCCACGCCCTTCAGTCCCTCGCGCTTGATGTGCGCCTGGCACACGGGGCACTCCTTCCAGTACTTGCGCGTGCACTCGTCGCCGCCGAAGTGGATCACGTCGCTCGGGAAGAGCTCGCACACGCGGTCAAGGACCTTCTCGGCGAAACGCACCGTCTCGGGGTTGCCGATGCAGAACACCCTACCGCCGCCGGGACACGTACACTTCATCGACGGATACGCACGGAGCGCCGCCTCGAAATGTCCGGGCATCTCGATTTCCGGCACGACCTTCACGTGCCGCGCCGCCGCGTAGGCGACGATCTCCTGGACGTCCTTCGTGCTGTAGTAGAACGGCTGGAGCTTTTCGCCGTAAACGAATCCGGAGCGTCCCCTCGCAACGCCCTGCTTGACGAGTTCGGGGAATTCAGGAATCTCGAGCGTCCACGAATCGCCGTCCGTGAAGTGGATCTGCAGCACGTTGAGCTTGTACCACGACATCTCGTCGATGACGCGCAGGATGGCAGTCTTGCCGAGGAAGTGGCGGGCCGTATCCAGCAGCACGCCGCGCCACTTGAACTTCGGCGCGTCAACAATCTCCACGCACGGATAGATCTTCTGCTTTGTCTTCGGATCGACCTTCTCGATCTGCGCAAGCGTCATGCGGGCGTAGAACGCGCCCGCGTCGTCGGAACAGCGGATCGTCACGCCGCCCTTCGTGATCGAAAGCTCGTATCCCTCCGGCGGAATGGACGCCACCTTCTCGACCTTCGGCGCGCCCTTGAGACGGCACTCGCCGCCGGTCACGGACATCTTCTGCGGCGCGGGGATGATCGCCAGCTTCTCCTCCGGCACGGGCTCGAAGGAAATCTTGTCGAGCAATATCGCGTTCGCGTTCTTGTCGCCGTCCTTATTCAGTCCGCCCGGGGCGATCCAGAAGTACTCGCCGTCGTTCGGGACGAATGTACAGATGTCGTACCAGGCGTAGTCCGAGCTCACGTCATGCGTCCGCCGGACCGTAGACCCCGCAAGCTTCCATGTCCGCTCGTCAAACACGCCCGCCGAGAACGCGACACCGCCGACCGTCGCCTCGCTCCTGATGCGCGCACGTACGCGGTACTTCACGCCCGGCTCGAACGCGATGCGGTTCATCATCAACATCACGCACCATTCGTGATGCGAGTTGAACATCTTGACGGCGCGTCCGTCGCTCGCAAGCGGATCATCCACGAACTCGCCGAATTCGCCGGGCCTGTCGAGGCTGAGCATCGACTCCTGAATCTCGACGCCGTTGACCGTCGGTACCACGTTTGCGAGCGTGTCCGGCGACGCCGCGATGATCCGCCACACAATGGATCGGCGGCGAAGCTCCTCCTTCGTGAGGCCCATGTCGCCCTTCGCCGCGCGGTCCAAAAGCGCCTTCGCAAGACGGCGTTGCTCGGCGAGTTCGCCCTTCGGCGCCGCGACCGGTCCGGCTTTCAGCCATGCGATCTTGTCGCCCACCATCGGCTTCTCCCGAAGCTGCGAGAGCTTCGCCATGTCCTTGGCGAAGTCATCCTGCACGCCGGCGAACGCCGAACCCGTTGCTGCCGCCGCCAGTGCGGCGCCTGCGATTGCGATGTACTTTAGTGTTTTCATTTGTCGTATTCCTTTTTATGGTTGAAAATCTGTCACGCCCTGCGCGAAAGCAGGTAGGTCATGTAAAGCGGCAAATACACGACCCCATCCCTTGTCATCACGTCTTTCTTGTGCAGTACAAAAGGCGTGTCGAGAAACGCCGCGAACTTTGCGCGGTACTTGTCCAGCGAGACGGTGGAGTATTTGCGGCTGCTCTTGACTTCGATCGGCGAGACGTTGTGCTGCGGCATGGTGTGCGACTTGGAGACAAGGAAGTCGATTTCCATTCGATTGGACGCATCCGTCCTGTCGGAACTGGAGAAGAAGTAGAGTTTGTGCCCGGCGGCGCGGAGCATCTGCGCCACTACGTTTTCGACGATCATGCCTTCGTTTATCTCGATGTCGTCGTCGAGAATCCTGTTGTGGATGTCTGCGGAGGCAAGTTCGTTTTCGTCGAACGCAAGACTGACGAGCAGCCCCGTGTCGCCAAGGTAGCATTTGAGCGTCGTCCTGTCCATGTTGAGCCGCAATCCGACGTTCGGCTCGCTCGCCCCGAAGCAGATGTTCACGGTCATCGCGCCTTTGAGCCATTCAAATGCGCCGTCGTAGTCGCGGATGCGTGCGTCTTCCTTAAGAGCCGACACGGAGAATTTCTTTTCGTGCTTGGAAAGCTGGGCAGGTATCTCGCTGAATATTGACGAAACCTTTTCCCTGAGCGCCCCTGCGAACTTATGGATGTCGGCACGATAGAGGCTGAGGATGTTGCGCTTCTCGAACTCGACCTTCCGCAGGTCGTGCGTCGTCACGAACATTTCGACGACCTGCGGCATGCCACCAACGACAAGATACTGACGGAACACGTCCATGATCTGTCGGTGCATGTCTGCACCGACAGGAAGACGTTCCCTGAACCGCCGCTCAATCAGGGGGAGCATCGCCCCGTTGCCGGTCGCCCAGGCGAATTCCTCGAAATCCATGGGGAACATCTTCAAGTGGTATTCCTCGGATGGTATTACGATGTTCTTGACGTTCTTGCGGATTGATATGAGAGAGCCGGTTTCGATGTAGTGGAAGCGCCCGTCCTTGACAAGGTACTTGATGGCCTCCCGTGCGCGGGGAAACCGCTGGACTTCGTCGAATATGATGACACTGTTGCCTTGAACAAGAGTCTTCCGATACGCCGAACAAAGATACATAAAGAACGTGTCGAGATCGTTCAGGTATTCCTCAAAGTAGCGCTTGACCTTTCGGGGAGCTGTGGCGAAATCGACGACAAGATAGGCGGCATATTCATTTCTGGCGAATTCTTCGGCGATGTAGCTCTTGCCTACGCGCCGTGCGCCGTCCAGCATGACTGCGGACTTGCCATTGCTCGTTCTCTTCCATTCAAGAAGGGTTTCGTATATCTTGCGTTTCATTTTTCTTTTCCCTGTTTGGCGGCATATTATATCATATTTACCTCTGTCCGCGCAAGTAGGCATGGTCGAAATCAAAGGATTCTCATATTCAAAATTCACACGTTTTCAAGGAATTCGCAAACATGAAATTCACACGTTTTCAAGGAATTCGCAAATATGACATAGGGCCTGTCCCCACAAATCTACATCGTTTTTGCGACCACTCATCTTACCCTCTGGAATATTTTAAAAATTCTCCTTATCTCCGAGACTCCTAATCTCCCAATAGCGAAAGCAATAATCAAAGTTATCCGCTACTTCAACGGGGCGCAGTTGACGTGCGCGCGGATGAGGCGGAGGCGGTGCGCGGCGGCGCGCTGCGAGAACTCTGCGAAGTCGCGCTTGGCGGGGTCGGGGTACGTCCATAGCACCTCTGCCAGCGCAAGGCCGCGCGGCCAGAGCTTCCATTCTAGGTCATAGCGGTAGAACGTGTGAGACGTCCAGTTGCAGCACTGTCCGCCCACGATGTGCGGACGCGCCGCCGCGTCCACTCCGGCGAGCGGATCGAACTGATAGACTTTCGAAAGGGGAAGCCTTACGCCTCCGAAGTACATGTACGGGTCCTCGGGAAGGTTCTGGCGGTAGTCAAAGTATGTGTACATGTGCGGCGTCATCACGATGTCGTATCCCTGGTTCGCGGCGGCGACGCCCGCTCCCTGGACGCGGTAGCACATTCCCATTGTGGATTTCGGCAGCAGCGACGTGATCTTCGTGTTGCTCACGTTGACGTGGCGGTTCTTGGACTCGATGAAGATTTCGTCCCACCCGATGGCGCGACGCCCCTTCTTCGCCAAATACTCCGTGAAGTGCCGCGTCACCCATGGCTGGATCTGCTCAATGCCCGTCAATCCCTCGCTCTTGACGAACGCCTGGCACTTCGGGCACTTCTCCCAGAACGTGCGCGGGCATTCGTCGCCGCCGATGTGTATGACCTCGGACGGGAATATCTCGCACACATGGTCAAGCACTTTCTCAATGAAACGTATCGAGTCGGGATTGCCGATGCACAGCACGCCGTTGCCGCCGCCTCCGAAGTTGGACGGATCGCGTTCGCGCTTGAGAATGTACTGCGGATCGCAGGCTAACTGCGGATAGGCGCAAAGCGCGCACACGGAATGCCCTGGGAACTCGATCTCCGGCACCACGGTGATGTGACGCGCCTTCGCGTACGCCACTATCTCCCTCACGTCGTTTGCCGTGTAAATGCCCGGCGACACCTTCTCGCCATGGTACTTGCGGGACTGGCCGGCGACGAGGCACTCGCCGCCATATTGCTGCAGTTCGGGGAAGCCCGGGATTTCAAGCGGCCAATACTGGTCGTCGGTGATGTGCCAGTGGAACACGTTCAGCTTGAACCACGACATCTGTTCGAGGATATGCAGGATTACGTCCTTGCCGAAGAAGTGCCGCGCGTCGTCGAAGTTGACACCGCGCCACTTGAACTTCGGCGCGTCAACAATCTCCACGCACGGATAGATTTTCTGCTTCGTCTTCGGATCGACCTTCTCGATCTGCGCGAGCGTCATCTTGGCGTAGAACGCGCCCGCGTCGTCGGACGAGCGGATCGTCACGCCGTCCTTCGTGATCGAAAGTTCGTATCCCTCCGGCGGGATGGACGCGACTTTTTCGACCTTCGGCTCAGCCTTCGTGTGGCACTCGCCGCCGGTCACTGTCATCTTCTGCGGCGCGGGGATGATTGCAAGTTTCTCTTCAGGCACCGGCTCAAAGGAAATCTTGTCGAGCCAGAGCGCGTTCGCGTCCTTGTCGCCGTTCTTGTTCAGTTTGCCCGGTGCGATCCAGAAGTACTCGCCGTCGTTCGGGACGAATGTGCAGATGTCGTACCAGACGTAGTCCGGGCTCATGCGATCCGCCCGCACGGACACTTGCCCGGCGAGCTTCCACGTCCGCTCGTCGAACACGCCCGCAGTGAATGCGTTTCCCCTTGCCGTCGCCGCGCACCTGAGACGCGCCCGCAGGCGGTACTTGACTCCCGGCTCGAAGGCGATCCGGTTCATCATCAGCATTGCACACCACTGGTGGTGCGAGTTGAACATCTTGATGGCGCGGCCGTCGCTCGCAAGCGGATCGTCCACGAACGCTCCGTATTCTCCGGGCCTGTCGAAACTCAGCGCGCTTTCCTGGAGTTCGCCGCAGAACGGCGTGGGGGAGAGACGCGCCGGCGCGTCGGGCGATCCAGCCACGATACCCCACACGATCGAACGGCGGCGCAAAACCTCCTTGCGGGCATCGTCCGCGCCCTCGCGCTCCTTGTCGATGCGCGCAAGCAGCGACTTCGCGAGGCGGCGGTGTTCGGCCAGCTTGCCGCGTTCCGCGACAAACGGACTCTTCCGCATCCACAAAAGTCTGTCGCCTTTCTGCGGTTTGGCGAGCATGCTCGCCATCCGCGCCGAATCCGCCTCGAACGCGACATCAACCGCCAGGGCGTCTACGACACACGAGAGGCTCATTGCAAACGCAACAGCCGCACCAATCATCGTGATCTTCTTTTGCGTTTTCATATTCCTTTGCTGTCGCGTTTCCTGAAACTCATTAGGTGATCCACATACGCCTTGGCGCCGCCTTTGCGGTAGCCCGTTTCACCAATCTTCTTCCCGTCGCCGTCGAAGACAAGGGCCGTGGGGAAACCTCTTATGCGGTATTTGTCGACAAGCGCTGGGTTCGCGCTCTTCGCATGCTCCGAAAGGAGACTCTTGTCTTCGGGCAAGTCGATGAACACGAGGACATAGTCGTCCTTGACGCCTGATATGAACTCCGGCTTCGAGAAGACCTCGCGTTCCAGCTTCATGCACCACCCGCACCAGTCACTCCCCGAGAAGCAGGCGTATACGAACTTCCCCTCTGCCTTGGCTTTGGCGAACGCCGCGTCTAAATCGTCCGTAAAGCCGGCCGGCGTCGACGATCTGGGCTTGACGGGTTGCCTGTCCGGCGCGACGACGCCTAGAGAAGCGTCCGGCGCGGGAGAAGGCCTAGGATCAAGCACCTTGGCCTTGCTGCCGTCAGCATCGCCCTTGTTGGCGAAGAGCACGTTCACCGGCGCGTCGCAAATGAAGAACGAACCGTTTCTTCGCGCCCCTTTCTTCGACTCGATCTCGCCAGAAATCCGCACGGACTTGAGGAGAAGCTCCTGTTCGTACGGCTCGCTTCCGCCGGCTCCGAGGATGACTACCCTGGCGACGGACCCCTTGCCGGACAAAAGTCCGGACGCGCTCGTTCCGAACGGATCGCCGCCCAGTATGGACACGTTGAAGTTCGGCCCAAGGAACAACCGCGACTTGACGCCTTCAGGAAAATCGTACTCGAGACGGAACACGGCCAGGTTCCCCGGCGTGACCACGATGCGCTTGTCCGGGGGGAGCGACTTTGCCGAGAAGTCGTCGGCGTCTGCGCGCTCAATGCTGACGCCGACGAGCTTGACCTTGAAGTCCGACGCCTTATGTTCGGCATAGCCCGCAAAGGCCACCGAGAACAGCGCACAAGCGGACAGCGCCATCTTGATTGCTTTCATTTCTCACCACACCTTTCACTTTCTACTAATGCCCGTCTTTATC
>CADCCQ010000029.1:69147-91668 GCA_902799955.1 uncultured bacterium
ACTTTGACGGCACTGGGAACAGACTTCATCTTGTTGTTGTTCGCTTGTTGTCTCAGCACCAACTTCGTCACCACACCACCCTTCATTGCGAACTCCACTTCATATCCACTCTCGGATGGAAGTCTGAACGACCAGTCCTTCCACTCCTTCGGCACGCCCGCGCCGATGAGGCATTCGCCGTCCTGCTCCGAGAGCAGCATCTGGTTGATGGCGTAGAGGCAGGTACCCGCGCCCGTCATGAACCACGGCCGGTACTCCGCCACGCCCGGCTCGTTGATCTCCCATATCTCTCCGTAACATCCAGACGACGACGCGGCCTCCATGATAAGCGGATAGACCTTCCAGTATCTTCCCGCCCGCTGCGCCGCAATCGCCATCGTGGCCGCATACCAAGGGCAAATCTTCTTGCCGGTCTTGTACATGTTGCCGGCTTTCGTTCCCTGCGCAAGGAAGAAATCAACCGCCGCCGTCTGCTCCTTGTGTCCGCGTGGGAAGATCGGGAACGGGAAATATCCGGCGAGCGTGCCCATGGACACTGCGTCCATCGCGTTTGCCGCGGGCGCGAAACGACCGTCCTTGACGGGCAACGACTTCTCGAGCCTCGCCGCCTTAGCCCGCCAGTCCGCCGCCTCCTTCGCGTTCACGCCGAGACGGTCCGCGGCGTCGGCGCAGATCCGGAGCGTGTGGATGATACCGCACGTGGTCATGCATGGACGGGACTTCGCCGCGCCGAGTCGCTCGAGGTCCGTGCATTTGCAGACGAACGACGAACCATCCGGCGCATCGTAGATGCACTGCGAACGGTAGAAGCGCGCGCACTCGCGCATCACGGGATACATCTTCTCGCGCAGGAAGGTCAGGTCGTCCGTGTACGCCGCCGCGAGGTTGCAGGTCTGTGCGATCGCGGACATGTGGAAGATGTGGTCGAGCCAATGTCCCGGCGGAGATGCCTCCAGGAGGGCGTCCTCCATGCACAGCCAAAACCACCGCGCCCCACTTCCGTTGATGCGCAGTTTCGCCTGGGAGAGCGTTTTGTGCCGGAATCCGGCGACGTGCTTCGCCTCGTCGAAATGTCCTGCAGAGAGAAGACCCTGCACCCCGTACAGCTCGTCGAAAGCGAACGATTTTCCGCTCCAGTGCGACACGAGGATTCCGATCGGGAGGTGCCAGCGCGTGACGCAGCACTTCAACTGGTATTCCGCCATCGTGCGCAGCTGCATCAGCTTCTCGTCGGGGAGTTGCACGGACGACGCGGAATAGTACTTTCGCCATGCAGATTCGTGGCGGTCGGCGAGGTCTGCGTACGTCCCCGCGTAAGGCTTGCCGTCCAGCCCCGTGTACGAGATGAACGTAACGAACGCGCCTTCCTCCCACGCATGGCGGATCGTTACGCGCGTCTTGTCGATGTTTTTGCCGTAGGCCGTGAAGGAATACGCGCGGCCGCCGGGCACGTCCTCCCACGGACCCACGACAATGCGCCCCTCCTCGTCAGTGCCCGGCGTGTAGTCAAGACCGACGGCGAGGCGTGTCGCATCCGTTCCGGGGAACGTCTGGCGGATGGCAATCACGTCGCTGCCCTGCGCCACGAACGTTTCGACCACGCGCGTGACGTCGCCGAACACGTTCGTGACGATTGACTTTGCCGCGACGGGGTCGAGCGTCTGGGACCAGCGGTCGGGCTTTTCAAGCTGCTTGCCATCGACTGCGAGCGTCAGCCGGTAATTGCCGTGTTCGTAAAGGTTGTAGAGGAGCCGCCGCCCGGCTATGAAGATGCCGGTCGAGAAACGTCGGCTTTTCGTCCGCTGCGAGGGGGACGGAACACCGCCAAGATAGTCGGCCGTCATGCAGAGGCTCCCGTTCGACAACATCGCGGGCACGTATGCCTTCGGCATATCACGGCTCGTGCCGCACACGGTGCGGCCATCCGCAACGGCTAATTTCGACACGGCTATCACAGCCGTCAGAAGCACATGCAATTTCATTTTGTTCTTCATTATCATTCCTCACCTCATACGGCGAACACAATTGAGTTTACGTTATCTGGACTGAAGAGATGTCATCACTCCAGCATCCCCTCGGCGATGTCGCATATTTCGTCCACCGACTTGTCGTCGGTAAGCTGGTGGAGAAACTCGCGGCGGAACTTCAAGTGTCCGCGCTCAGCGCATATCTTCCGCGACGTCGCGAACTCAAGACCGGATATCATCCAGCCAACCTGAATCATCACGAAGTCAGCGAGGCACTTGATGAACTGGTAGTCGACAGGCGCACGGCGGCGGATCGCGTCGACGACCTCGGGACTTGGAGGCGAAACCGTCGCAAGGTTCCAGAACGCCTTGGAGTCGTTGCGCCAGTCGGTGTGCGCGACCTGGTCCTCCAGGACGCGGAAGATGTCGAGCTTGTCGGCGTCGCGCACTGTCTTCGCGACGGCGAGCTCCAGCGCGCCGCGCCCATCAGCGGGGATGTCGCGGCGGTTGTGGACAAGGACTGCGAACAGTATCGCGTCGGCGTCGCGCCAGCCGTCCAGCCATCCCTTCTCCTTCACGATGTCATGCGAGAACACGGCGTGGTCCACGGAGTCGGAGTCGCGGAACGTGTCGTATACGCGGAGCTGCTCGTAGCGCCCAGTGTCGTGGAGAAGCGCAGCCGCCTCGCATGCGAAGGCGGTGCGCCGGTCGAATCCCTCCCCGGCGGCGATGCGCCGCGCAGCGTCCGTCACCATCATGGTGTGGACGAGCTTGAGCTGCATCATGTCGGGGAGGCGTCCGCCTCCGTCCCTGTATCCGTCGACGTACGACAGGTAGGCGGACTTGAGGGCCTCGAACGACTCCTCCATCAGAACTTCAACTCCACCTGCCAGCGGAAGAACCAGCCGGGCCTGTCCGTGGAGAAGTAGTCGCCGGGGTTGAACAGCTCGGCGAGGAAGTGTCCGAATATCTCGTACCTGCGGCCTGCGTCCTTGTCTGCGAGAAGGATCGGGAAGTCGTACCTGACCTGGCTGAGGAGGCCCTTGTAGGTCCCGTCGCCGCCGCCCATGTGGTCCTGGGTCTCCGCGAACATCGGTCCCGTCGACGCGACGATGCAGTGCTTGCGCGAGAACTCCATTCCGGCGGAGAGCTTGAGGAACATCATGTTGCTCCACCACGCGGCGCCGTAGTGCGTGCCGTAGAGGAACATCTCGGAGTCGTTGACGCCCCTTGACCACATCGGGTCCCACGCGTGGTGGCCGCCATCCTCGTCCGCGGCGTCCTTGTCGCCGCTCATGACGTGGAGGCCGACTTTCGCGAACGGCGTCCAGTTGAAGTCATTGAAGGCGGACGCGTCGCGCCAGTTGACGCCGGCGTAAGCGCTCCACCCGCTGAGCCAGTCGTCGTCTCCGTTGCGGCCGACCTGCCCCATTCCCTCGAACTGGAGCGAGAGTGTCTCGGAGAGCTTCGGCATGAGCTTCGCGCCGAAGAGTTCGCGCCTGGTAGACGGGTGCTTCTCGCCGCCACGGTGGAATGAAGAGGTGAGCTTCTGCATGGCGAACACCTGGTAAGGCAGCCAGTCGAACGTCTCGCCGGTCCAGATTGCGCCCCAGCCCCAGTCGTCCATCTCGACTTCAGCGCCGCCGCCGAGGCCGGAGATGGAGCGGTGCTTGGAGCGACGCGTCCCCCACCTGAGCGGATTGTCGTCCCAGTTGTGGAGGGCGAAGAGGTCGACCTTCCCCACTTCCGGGAACTTCAGGGCGACCCTGACCATGTCGGTGAAGACGGTGCGCGATCCGTCGCCCGGCGTACCGTCCACGAAGATGTGGTCGAGCCCGTAGAGGTTGTAGAGATCCTGCCGCCCGATGCTGAAGTCAAGGAAGTCGTCGAAGAGGTCCTTCGCCTCGATGAAGAGGTTGTCGATGACGGCCTCGTCGGGGAATGTGGTCTTGTGGGACTTAGGCCTCACGTTCCAGCGGAACTCGTCGGCGATTCGCATGTAGAGCCGCCAGTTGTCGTCCGGCGTGAACTCGCCCCAGACGCGGGGGCGGAAGCGGACGTGGTTGCGGTAGCCCGAGCGCGGCGCGCGCAGGAGAAGGCCTCCGCCGGGAAGCCCCGGCACGTTGTCCATCAGCTCCTGGCGGATGCGGAGGTCCGCCCCGAAGTCGAACATGTCCGGCTCTTCAGCCTCTGACTCGTCTGCAAAGACCGCCGCGGCGGCGAGCGCGGCGGCGGCGGTTATCGACCATGTCTTCATAACGGTCTTTCCGGGTTGAGGATTATGCGGCGGCGTTTCCGCCGCCGCGCTTGGATTCGCGTCAGACGCGCCCCTTGTCCTTGAGGAACTTGAAGGACGGGATGACGGCGTCGAGGGAGTCCTGGTGCCTCTCGCACTCGACGACGTACCACTTCACGCCGTCCGCGTCGGTGACGGGGAAGAGGTGGTCCCAGTCGACGCCAACCGCCTCCGGCTTGCCGGGCTGGCCGAGGATTGCGTCGAACTGCGTGACGTTCTTGCCCATGCCGTTCTCCTTTGCGTGGAGCGACCAGGAGCGGTTCGGGTACTTGATGTACTGAACCCTCGGGTCGGAGCCGGCGCACGTCGTCCAGCCGACGTCCTGCTGCATCTGGACGAGCGGGACGGTGTGGGAGAAGAAGTAGTCCCAGTATGTCGTGCCGTCCGCCATCTTGAGCTGGAACTCGCGGGTGTGGTTGTGCAGGCCGATGCGGCAGCCATAGCGCGCGGCGACGCCTGCGGCCTGGTTGTAGAGCTCGACAAGCCCCTTGAGGAAGTCGTCGAGCTTCTGGCCCCTGCCGGGGAAGTTGCCGCCGCCGGGGCAGATGATGACATGGTTGCCGTAGCCGAGCTCGAACTCGCACGTCTCGCGGAGCTTTCCGGCGTCGAACTTCATCCTCTTCACATCGGAGGTGTTGAAGCCGAACATGTTGTTGCCGACGTGCGTGCCGCAGGCGAGGATACCCGCGTCGGCGAGCATCTTCTTGAGCTCCTTCGAGTTGGCGCCGTAGTAGCCGGCGAACTCAACGGCCTCGTATCCGAGCTCGCGGACCTTCACGAGGGCCTTCGCGAGCGCGACCTTCTTGTCGGGGTCCTGCCTGGGGATCCACCTGTTAAGGGAGTACAGCTGCAGGCCGACCCTGCCGGGACGGCATTCGTTGCAGAAGTGCTTGGCGGGCGGGGGCGGCGGCGGGCCGACCACGGGCTCCGGCTTGGGCGTGTTGGGCGTGATGCAGCCCGTCAGCGCCAGTCCTCCGAAGGCGGCCGCGCCGCCGAGGAAGTCTCTTCTTGATGTGCTCATTTCTCTTTCTTTCCTTTCGGGATGTCAGTTTTGCGATTTCGGGTTTTGAGGTTTACGACTTGAGCTGGTCCATGGTGACCACGGGGATGTCGCGCGTGAGCGTCATCCTCATCGGATCGGACTTCATCTGGGTGTCGTCGAAGGCATAGCCTCTGTCCGGCGTGAGCGGCCAGACCTGCGGCGCGGTGTTGAGCACCGTGGCCCTGAAGCCCTGGATCGTCGCGCCCATGTTGCCGGTGTGGGACGAGTTGCACGCCTCGTTCTCGATGACGAACGGGTACTTGAAGCCCTTGGCCATGAGAGTCGCGAGGAACTTCGTCCAGTCGCAGGAGTCGCTGCCGCCGAAGCCGGGGAGGCGCGGCTCGTAGTTCATGCGGTCCCACTCGCTCTTGGCGATCGGGACGCCCGCCTTCTTCGCGAGCGCGGCGTTGACGACCTGCTCGGGATAGAGACGGCCCCAGTGGATCGCGTCGGAGGAGCGCGGGAAGTTGCGGGTGCCCTTGATGTGCACGCGCCTGAGGCGCTTGAAGTCCATCGCCTCGATGACGTCGGAGGGGTCGATGTGCTGCCAGATGTCGTGCGACGGGTCGTACGTCTCCTGGAGGGCCGACGACGCACGGTCGGGGAGGATGGCATACATGAGCTTGCGCGCGGCGAGGCAGCCGGGGAGGTTGTTGTAGGCGTCGGGCGCGGTCGCCGGCTGCCAGCCCTCCATCGGGCAGTTCTCCACGCAGAGCGTCACGCCGAGGTCCTTCGCGTAGTTGAGGATTGGCGTGAACACCTTGGCGAACTTCTCGAGGTTCTTCTCGAAGCCGCGGTCCGTGCGCCCGAGAACGTGGTCGTAGCCGACGAACGTCCCGCAGACGACGTCGTTCTCGTCGCCGCCGAGAAGCGCCGCGATGCGGACGAGCTTCAGGATGTGGTTCTGGTTGTTGACCTGCTGCGCGGGGTCGCCGCCGATGAGGTTGTCGTACGCGCCTACGGAGACGCGCAGGCCCTCCTCGTTGCAGCGGCGCACGACGTTCTTGGCGGCCTCGATATCGAACGTCTCGTAGTCGAGGTGCGTGGCGGTGTGGTCCTTGCGGTCGGAGTCGCGGCGGAACACGCAGAGCTCCAGGCCCTGGGCGCCGACGGACTTCGCGCGCTTGAGGACGTCCTCGAACGACTCGCCCGGGAACGCTGACGTCATCAGCCATATCGGGTTGTTGCGGTTGGCGCCCTGCGTGCCGGCGAACGCCGACCCGGTGCGCGACGCCACGGCGCCGGCCGCGGCCGCCGCCATTGCGGACTTGAAGAAGTCCCTTCTTGTTGTTGCTGGCATTTGCACTCCTTTGTGTATGTGTATGCGATTGAGCTTGCGCTACGCCATGAACTTGGTCGCCCAGGGCTCGCGCATCGACTGGTAGAGGAACCTGTCGGCGGCCGGGTCATTGACGGCGCGGAGCGAGACGGGGTCGAAGTCGAAGCCGCGGCCCAGGCGCTCGGCGACGATGCCGAGGTTGAACATCGTGCAGGAGCGGAAGCCGTTCTGCTCGTTGAGCGCGAACGCCTTGCGCGTGCGCACGCTCTCCATGAAGTCAGTGACCTGCGGCGCGGGCGCGGGAAGCTCCGCGAGGAACTTCACGACCCTCTCGTCGGGCCACCACCAGCCGTTGGCGTCCTTGATGCGCAGCGTGGTCGAGCCGTTGCCCTTCTTGTAGACGCACACTCCGTTGGAGCCGCGCAGAAGCGGCTGGTCCACAAGCGACTCGTCGCCGTCGAGGTCGACAATCGTGCCGTCGGCGTACTTGAGCGTGATCCTGTCGAACCTGCCGACCGCCTCCGGGTGCTGCTTCGGGCCGATGTAGTCGATCCTGACAGGGCTCGTGTCGTCCTTGCAGAGGAGGTACTGGAGCGGGTCGAGGTAGTGCTGGGCCATGTCGCCAAGCCCGCCGGAGTCGTAGTCCCAGTAGCCGCGGAAGGAGGTGCCGACGCGGTGCGCGCTGTACGGGCGCCACGGCGCCGGGCCGAGCCACATCTCGTAGTCGAAGCCAGCCGGGACCGGCTCCGGCTTCGGATTGACGTGCCCGGACCAGCCGAACTTCCAGCTGAAGCCCTGTCCCGCCCCGAACGTGCACTTGATCGGGCCGTTGCCGAGGAGCCCGCTCTCCACCACCTGGCGGATCGGCTTCACCGGCGTCCCGAAGCCGTAGAACGTGTCCTGGAAGCGGAACCAAGTGTTGAGGCGGAACATGCGCTTCTTCTCCTTGATGACCTCCATCACGCGCTTGCCCTCGCCCACCGTGCGCGTCATGGGCTTCTCGCACCAGACGTCCTTGCCGGCGTTGGCGGCCATGACGCTCTGCACGGCGTGCCAGTGCGGCGGCGTGCAGATGTGGACGATGTCGACGCCCGGGTCGTCGAGGAGCTCTAGGAAGTTCCTGTAGCCCTTTACCTTGCCCCAGCCCGCCTTCTCGGCGGCGGCGAGTCCGCTCCTCACGCGGCACTCGAACGGGTCGCAGAGGCCGACGAGCCGCGAGCCCTTGTAGGGCAGGTGGTTCGCGGAATGCGCAATGCACCCGAAGCCGATCAACGCGCGCGTGAGCTGGTTGGACGGCGCGGTCGCGCCCCACAGCGTCTTCGCCGGCACTATGTTGAAGAGACCCGCGGCTCCTGCCGCCTTCAGAAACGACCTTCTCGACGTATTCATCACTTCTCCAGCCTTTCCTTTGCAAGCGCGATGTCCCTGACGCGGTCGCTGCCACCCTCGCGCTCGATCACATAGTTCCCCGCGTAGCCGAGCCTCGACAGCTCGGCGAGAAACGCCTTGCCCCCGACTTCGCCTTCACCCCACGGGACCTCGGTCCCCCAGGTGCCGGGCGTCTTCGTCTGCAGCGCGTCCTTGACGTGCAGCTGGACGATTCTCGGAAAAAGAGTCTTGAGCGCGTCCATCGGGCGCCCCTTTGCGTAGAGGATCATGTTCGCGGGGTCGAAGTTGATCCCGACGCCAGGCACCTTCTCGAGGAACTTGGCGAGGTCCTCGGCCGTCTCCTGCCCGGACTCGAGGATGACCGTGACGCCGTACTTGGCCGCCTCGTCGCGGATCCACGTGACGCGCTCGAGGTACTTTGCAAAGGCCGCCGGGTCGCTCTCGTCGAGGAAGCCCGCGTGGAGTGACATGTACTTGGCGCCCAGCTCCTTAGTGAGCTTCGCGCCAGCCGTGACGATGGCGCGGTTCGCGGCCCAGTGCTCGTCCGGGACGATGCCGCCGGTCTTCTTGATCGTCTCGAGCGTCGAGTAGTCCTCGCCGACGGTGCCGATCATCGTGGACATGAGGTTCCACTTGCCGCTCGCGATCTGCGCCTTGACGAAGGCGAGCGTGTCGGCGCTCTCCGCGTCGCCATGGCGTCCGTCGGCGTGGATGAACGGCCCGAGCGCAAGGTGGATGCCCTTGACGCCCATCTTGTCCATCTCCGCGGCGACCTCCCTCAGGGGCTTGCGAAAGGACCAGCTGCACACGCCGACGCGCGCCGGCTCGACCGTGGTCGGGGAGAGGTCCTTGATGAAGATGTTGCGCCACTCGGTCGGGTCGCCATGGCACTGGAGCTCGATCTGCTCGACCGGGAAGATCGCCTGCTTGCGGTCCCAGTAGTTCTCAAGCTTGACGTTGTCGACGACGAGGACGCCGTTGAGCCACACCGTCACCTTCTCGCCCTTCATGATGACGTGGAAGCGGTTCCAGTCGCCAACCTGCCTGTCGGCGATCCTGAGCGCCTGGGACGGGTTCTTCCTGTTGTTGTAGAGCCCGCCGGAGCCAATGCCCCACTGGTTGTGCGCGTCCCAGATCTGGACCTGCGGGGAGCCGCGGAGGTAGAGGCCGGAGTCGCCCGTGATCGACATCGTGCGCCAGTCGCACCACATCTCGAAGTCGGCGTAGTCGCGCTTCGTTGCGAGCGAGTATCCGCCGCGGTATCCGTCGAAGAAGAGGTTGCCGTTGCGGACGTGCCAGTGCTCGCGCATGCCCTTGTCCGCGATCTCCTGCATCTGCGCGCGCTTCTCGGGAGTCGCCGCCTGGCGCACCTTCGGGTTGTCGAAATGCTGCTCCGTGGTCACGCCCTTCCAGTTGGCGAGGTCGGACTCCTTGCCCGTGAAATAGGGTGTGAAGCCAGCCGGGCACGGCATCGTCTGCTTCGGGCAGACCTCGCCCATCTTCGCGTTGGCGGGGAGCTCCTTGATGCGGATGTTGCGCCACATCACGTGGTGTCCGTGGCCGAGCCAGCCGATGCGGCCCTTCTTGTTGTGGAGGCCGGGGTGCTTCCTGTGGTCGGGCGTGTCGCCGTCGCCCCTGAACTTCGAGACGTCTGCCTTGGTGATCAGGTAGCCGTTGAGGTAGACCTCGATCTCGCTGCCGATTACCTTGACCTCCTCGAAGTTCCACATGCCGGGCCTGCGGACGTAGCTGCCGCCGCCGGTGAAGTTCTTGTCCTTCCCCCAGATCTGCTTGTCGACGTTGTCGCGCCGGCACGGCACGACGCCGTACACCGAGCCCGTGTACTGGTACGGCTTCAGTTTGTCCTTCTTCGCCTTGGAGTCGTAGTACGAAGGGCCGCCGTCGTCGAGGAGCTGCAGCTCGCACATGGCGTAGTAGGCGGCGTCCTTCCTGATGTCGCTCATGCGGATGCCGAGGCCGTTGTTGCCGTTCTGCGGCATGCAGAACTCGAAGCGGAGGATGAAGTTCTCGAACTCGCGCTCGGTGCAGAGGTTCCCGCCGCCGCCCTTGCCCTTGCCGGGCTGGCACGCGATCACGGGGAACACCTTCATCGTGCCGTTGGCGAGCTTCTGGGTGCAGACCTCCACGCCGTACGACTGGGAGCCGCACCATCCAGTGAGGTCCTTGCCGTTGAAGAGCGACATGAAGCCCTCTTCAACCTCGTCTGGATACCCGCGGGTATCCGCCGCGTACAGTCCGCCCAGCGAACCGACGCCGAATGCGACGGACGCCGCCGCCGCGATTATGGCATTTCTTGCTTTCATCTTCTCTCCTCTACCTTTCTGCCTTTGGCAGTTTTATCCTTTGTCCGACGTTGAGCATTTTGTCCGTCGAAAATCCGTTGAGCTTCGCCAGCTCTGCGACAGAGCACCCTTCGCGCTTCGCGATCTTCGTGAGGCTGTCGCCCGGCCGCACCGTGTAGAACTCGACCTCAGATGCCGTCGGCTGTGCGGGCGCGGGCGGAGTGGCCGCGGTGGCGACAGGCGTCGGCGCATTGGCAGGCGGAGCGGCGGGGGCCGGCCTCGCCTCCGCGGTGCTGGCGCCGGCGTTCGCGCGGGGCGTGGACGGCGCGGCGGGAGTCGGCTGTGCACGCGGAGGTGTCGCCGGCGTGGAAGGCGCGGAGGACGTGCGCGAACTGCCAGAGCCGCGCGAGCCCCCCGCGTTGCGGGTCCCGCCGGAGCTGCGCCCGCCGTTCGAGCCGCGAGTGCCGCGAGACGCACGCGGGGATGACTGCGCAGGCTGCACGGGCGGCGGCGCGGGGTCGGGCTCCTGCTCGACCGCCGGCTCGGGCGTTTGCGTCGAAGGCTGCGCGGAAGTCTCTTGAGTCTTGGCCGACGCGGTGTCGCCGGAACTCGAGAAGAAAAGCAGCGCGCCTACGAAAACGACATGAATGGCCACGCTCGCCAGTATGGCAAGCGGCCAGTTCACCTTGACAGCGTCCTCGGTCGGGCCTCCAAGCATCAGCCCCTGCTCTCCTCTCTTTTCTTTGTCTTCGTCCGCGAGCCCACCATGGGCTCCGACGTTAAATTAGATTATACCACAAACACTCTCTGCAGGTCTACAGGAAATAGCAACCAATTTTTCCGCGCTATTTCTTCCCCAGGGCCCTGGCGACTGCGTCGCCGAACGCCTTGGCGAGGTGCTTCATGCCCCAGTCGTTGGGATGGCATCCGTCGACCGTCCCCTCCAGGTCGTCGGTGTACATCGCGCTCTTCGGGAGATAGACCAGGTCCTTCCAGCCCTCTGCGACGAGTTTGTCGTACAGCCTCTTCACGCACCTGTCCTTGGAGTTCGGCTCTCCACAGTAGACGTCGCACATCTCCGCCATGACGATCGGCACCCCGGGGCGCTTGGCGCGGAGGTTGCGGATGAACGGCTCGTAGTTCTCGTCTACGTTCCGCCCGCGGCGGCTGCTGTAGTCGCGCGCCTTCGTCATGCCCATGTTCCATAGGCAGTCGAGGACATAGCAGCTCGCGTCGATGCGCGCGAGGTGTTCGCTCATCTCGTACTCCATGACGCCGCTGCCGGAGAACCCGAGGTTGACCACGGGCACGTCAAGCTCGCGTCCGACGATGTTCACGAAGCTCATGCCCGGACGCGACGCGCAGCCGCCGTGGGTGATGGACGTTCCGTAGAACACCACCGGCTTGTCGATTCCGCTCTTGCGCGGCCCCAGCGCCTTCACCGTCGCCTTCTCGTCTATTCCGAGCGTGAACTCCTTCACGCCGTTGTAGAGCGGGAGGTTCACGAGGCAGGGCGTTCCGGGCGTCCACGGGATGTCGAGTGAGCCTCCCTTGGCCGCGTTGGTGATGCGACCCGTCTTTACGTAAAGCCAGCGACCCTTCTTTGCGTCGAAGCGGTAGACGTCGATTCCGCTTACGCCCGTGGACGGCATGTGGTCCATCGACAGGTGGGAGTTGTACGGCACCCACTTAAACACGAGCCTCTTCGAGTCGGTCGAGAAGCGGAACATCATGCCCGACGTATGGTGCTTCATGCTGCGGACGCCGCCGTTCACGGCCTTGGTGACATTGGACGGGAGCCTGTCGTAGTAGTGGTCGACGTTGCTGAACGCCCTTCCCTCGATTGGCAGGGCCTTGCCGTCGATCCACTTGACGCCGTTCGACACCACGGCGGTCTCGACCGCCATCCGCGAGTCCCACCGGCTTATGTCGGAGTTTGCAGTTGCCGCTGTCGCGGCCAGCACGCAGGCTGCCGCCGAGAGAATAGTTTTCATTTTCATAGTTCTAGATTATACCACTTTGTCCGCCATCTGCGCAAGAGGCAATTGTCGACGGGCGCATCTGCATTTTTCATCCGCGCATATTTTGAAACAACTGAAACAACTTGCAAAAACAACTTTTTCTTCTCGCCGCGTAACTACGCGGCGTTCTTGAATCGGCGGGCGGTTGCCCGCCGCAAAGGGAAGTTGTTTCAGACAAGTTGTTTCCCATCATTAGCCACAAGGGAGTCGAGCGTAGGCTTGGCGGCGACCGCGATCCGCTCCGCCCCGACCCTCTCCAGCTCCGCCGCGGTCTTGGGGCCGATCGCGATCTCAAGCGTCTTCCCGGCGGCGGCGGCGTGGACGCGCCGCGCCGAGGACGCGCATGTGAAGAACGCAGCGTCGTACATTCCGAGGTCTATGGCGCCGGCTATCGGCACGACCTCGTTGCGGTAGACGTCGATCGACTTCACGCCCGCCACGCGGTCGGCGTCCGGCTGCGTCAGGTGGAGCGTGCGCCCAATCGGCCTTACCTCCCGGACCTCCTCGACGCGGATTCCGCGCGCCTCAGCCGCCGCGCGCATCCTGTCGTCAAGTCCGAGCCATCCGTTCCTGCTCGTGAGCACGATCCTGTCGACGCCGTCGAGGTCGGCTTCGCCGAAGGCGTTCTCGATCTTGACTATGCGCCCCACGCAGACTTCGTCGACGATTCCGCCTAGGCGGCGGATGCGCCTGGAGAGGCCGCCGCTCCCGCCTTCTATCACCGGCACGAGGAACCTCCGCCCGGAGAGCGGGAAGCCGAGCCGCGAACGCAGGGCGACCACGTCGCCGACGATGAACACGGCGGGGCTGGCGACGCCCGCCTCGGCTACGCGCGCCGCGATGTCGTTCAGCGTCCCCACGACACAGCACGCGTCCGGAGACGTGGCGGAGCCGACGACCGCCGCCGGGGTGTCGGGGTCGCGCCCCGCCGCGACGAGCCGCGCCGCAGTCTCGCCGACGCGCGCGAGCCCCATCATGAACACGAGCGTCCTGCGCTCGTCAAGCATCCGCGCGAAGTCGGCGTCCGAAAGGCCGCCATCCCGCATGGCGTGCGCCGTCACGACGTCGAACCCGAGCGCGACCCCGCGGTGCGTCACGGGGATGTGCGCGGACTCCGCCGCCGCGATGGCGGACGACACTCCGGGGACGACCTCGCACGGAATCCGCCGCGCCACGAGGTACTCCATCTCCTCGCCTCCGCGCCCGAACACGAACGGATCGCCGCCCTTGAGCCGCACGACCCTGCCGTGCTCCAGCGCCTTGCGGAGGAGCAGCGCGTTTATCTCGGGCTGCGGCAGAGAGTGGTTGCCGCTCTCCTTGCCGACGTAGACGAGGTCGCAGCCGGCCTTCGCCTCCTTGAGGAGGTCTTCGGAGGCAAGTCTGTCGTAGACGATCGCGTCCGCCTCCCTAATCGCGGAAAGTCCCCTTACCGTTATCAGCCCGGGGTCGCCGGGCCCCGCCCCCACGAGCGTCACTCTGCCGGCGGTCCTTCGGACGATCCTGATGTCGTCGATCGTGGTTCCGTCGACGGCGGAGAGGGTGATTCGACCGCCTACGACCGACGCCAACGCGCCGACCGCGCGATGGCAGTCCGCGCCCGTCGACTTGAGGAATGCGCGTTCCGCCGAGGCCACCGCCTCCGCGTCGTCGTCGCCAAGCGCGTCGACCATGGCGCGCAGCCCCTCGTCAGCCTCGCGGAGCTCTATCGCGAGCTGTCCCTGGTTCGGCGCGGGGATCATCCATTCCGGATCGAGGTACTCCGAGACCACGTCCTGAAGCCCCAGTCTCCTGAGGCCCGCGGCGGCGAGGACGATCGCGTCGAGCGCCGGCTCTCCCGGCACGGGCGAGAAGAGCTTGCGAAGTCGCGTGTCGATGTTCCCGCGGATCCCCTCGATCCGAAGGTCGGGACGCCTGCGCAGGAGAAGCGCCGTCCGACGAACGCTCCCCGTCGCGACGACCGCGCCTTCGGGGAGCGTGTCGACGGAGCCCGCTCCGGCGCGGCACACAAGAGCGTCGCGCGGATCCTCGCGAGTCCAGGCCTTCGCCAGGACAAGCCCCGGGGCGCAGTCCGCGGGGAGGTCCTTCATGCTGTGCACCGCCATGTCCACGCGCCCGTCCTTGAGCGCGCACTCCAGCTCGTGCGTGAAAAGAGCGCTGCCACCGACCTCCGACAGCGGACGGTCCGTCACGGCGTCGCCCCGAGTCTTCACCACGACAAGTTCAAACTCAATCCCAGGATACGCCGCGGCAAGGCGAGTGCGCACGCCCTCCGCCTGCGCCATCGCCAGTTTCGACCCTCTGGTCCCGATTCTGCATGTCTTCTGGTCCATGCACAATATTATATCAGATTCCAATCGTATTTTTCCGCAGTTTGTGATATACTATTCCGAAATCATTTCAGTCTGTGATCCACGGCGCGGTTGCCATGGATGTGACAAACTGAGTCAACAGGGAATGAAAGAATGCTACAGCAAAGACATGGCCACGTTTTCACGTCGGAGTCGGTTTCGGAAGGACATCCGGACAAAGTGGCCGACCAGATTTCCGATGCAATACTAGATGCGTGCCTCAAGGCGGACCCGAATGCGCACGTCGCCTGCGAGACGGCGGTGGGGCCGAACGTCGTCGTCAACCTCGGAGAGGTCACTGGCAAGGGTTTCAACGCAATCGACACCGAGGCGATCGCGCGCCGGGTCGTCCGCAGAATCGGATACACGCGCCCGGAGGAGGACTTCGCCGCCGACACATTCGTTTACAGAAACTACCTCCACGGACAGTCCCCGGACATCGCGATGGGCGTGAACCGCGAGACAAGCCAGCAGCAGGGGGCGGGCGACCAGGGAATGATGTTCGGCTACGCGACGGACGAAACGGACTCGTTTCTTCCTGCGCCGCTGGTCTACTCGCACGGTCTCGTCAAGATGTTCGCGGAGCTCCGCCACTCTGGCGAGCTGCCTTGGCTCAGGCCTGACGCCAAGAGCCAGCTCTCCGTGGTGTACGAAGACGGCCGCCCTGTCGCGATCGACACCGTGGTCGTTTCGCACCAGACGACTGAGGATGGCGCCTGCGCGAAGAACTACGAGACGATCCGCAGGATCGCCGCCGACTACCTCGCGAAGACGGGCCTGCTGAAGGACAGCACGAAGTTCTTCGTCAACCCGACCGGGCAGTTCATAGTCGGCGGGCCCTGCGGCGACTCCGGCCTCACGGGACGCAAGATAATCGTCGACACCTACGGCGGGATGGCCGCCCACGGCGGCGGCGCGTTCTCCGGCAAGGACCCGTCGAAGGTCGACCGCTCCGCCGCGTACTACGCGCGCTATGCCGCAAAGAACATCGTCGCCGCTGGCCTCGCCGGGAGGTGCCAGATCCAGGTCGCATACGCGATAGGCGTCGACACGCCCGTCAGCTACTGTGTCAAGACCTTCGGCACCGCGAAGGGAACGGACAACGAGAAGCTGGAGAAGATGCTCGCATCCGGCAGCATCTTCGACTTCCGCCCGTATGAAATATCAGAGAGGCTCGGACTTCGCGTCCCGGACGGCTGGGCGTACGAGGACACCGCCGCATACGGACACTTCGGGCGCGACGGCTTCCCGTGGGAGAAGACTGACAAGGTCGAATCGCTGAAGGAGTATTTCGCCTAGCGCCGAGAGACGATGGACGAGCACATGAGCGACGGCCTCGGCGTGACAGACACCTCGGCGATTGGAAGCGAGTTGTCCGGGCTGGAGGGAGTGAGGAATCTATACATACACTTCCCGTTCTGCCGCAGCAAGTGCACCTACTGTGCGCTGCATTCCCGCGCGGGGTCGTCAGCCGACGAGAGGGCACGCTACGTCGCCCGCATCGCCGAAGCAATCAGGGAGATCGCCAGGAGGCGGGCGCCGTCGCATTTCCTTTCCACCGTCTATTTCGGCGGCGGGACTCCAGCGCTATGCGACCTTGCTCCCCTTTTCGACGCCCTCGCCCCCCTCATCTCCCCAGCGGAATGCGAATTCACCGTCGAACTCAATCCTCTTGACGTAAGCAGCGACACGCTTGCCGCGCTCAAGGGCGGCGGGGTGAACAGAGTGTCAATGGGGGTGCAATCGCTTGACGACCATGTTCTCGCCAAGATGGGACGCGGCTATACATTTCACGACGCAGAACGCGCGTTTTACCTTTTAAAGGAAAGCTTTGAAAACGCAGGCGTGGATTTCATCGCAGGCTATCCCGGAGAGGAAGTGGCGCTCTCGCCGCGATACGCGCGCCTAGCGAAATGGGGCCTTGCACACTGCTCGGTATATTCGCTGATCCTTGAGGAGAATTCGATTCTCGGACGTCGTGTCAAGTCCGGGATAATGAAAGAGGACGACATCCCCGGCGACGACGAGGCATTAAACCGCGTTGCACTTATGGCGAGGCTGCTTTCCAACATAGGGCTAGAACGCTATGAGATATCAAGCCATGCCGTGCCGGGATTCGAGTGCCGGCACAACCTCGCAGTGTGGCGAGGGGAGGATTACATCGGACTTGGTGACGGTGCATACGGGAGAATCGGCCTGAAGCGCACCATCGGCATGGGTGGAGGCGTCGACTGGAAATGCCAAACGGAGACAGTGACATACGAGGCGGACAGGAAAGAGCGCTCCCTTTTCCGACTCCGGACACGCGAAGGCATCGACGCATCGGCATTCCCCCAATGGACAGCCACGCTTGACAAGTTCACCGACGAAGCGCTGCTCGAAAAGACTGGAACAGTCTATCGGCTCACCGAACGCGGCACAGAAGTCTGCGACACCATTCTTTCAGAACTTGTCTGACAACCCACGTTTCAATCACATCACTCCCCTTTAGTCACCAACCGCTACGCCCAACCCTTGCGGGGACTGTCCCCGCAGAGTTACTTTCATTTGGTGCGGTTATATGCGGCGTCGTTTCCGATGCCGTTTCCTGCCTTCTCAATGGCGTCATTTACGATTTATCGTTCAACGTCGTTGGTCTCCCCATGGAATGTATGAGATATGATAACATACCCCCCATTGATTTGTCAACACCTCACGGCCCCTTTTGCTGAGAAGAAAGGTCATTCCGAACCGTGATATCACGGCGCGGAACGGGTGGATGTGGCGGCGGCACTTACTGGGAACGCACCCCTGCTAGGGCATCCGCTTCGCGGACTCGCTACGCTCGGGGGATATTCCATCTTGGCGGCGGAATGGTGGGGCGAGCCGTCCCGGCGAGCCGCCTCCCCCCACTAGTACAACGCGCTGCCAGCGCGTTGCCGACATTTGTGTATCGCAATACGACAATCCGCACACTACTTCACGATAATCAGAATGCCCTTGGAGATGAACTCGACGCAGAGCTCGCCGGACGAAACCGACGTCTTCACCTTGATTCCCGGAACCGGCGCACCGCCGAAGACCGGCGTCACGGCGAACTTCGCCTCCGCACCCGCCGCAAGCCCAGCACCTTGCGTGAGGACGATAGGCGTTTTCTTCGGCAGGCTCCGCGACGCGCACGCGAGCTCGACCGTGGCCGTGCCGGACGACGGCGCGACGATCGCGCACTGCGCCTTCGTCACCGTACCGTCCGCCGCCACGGGAAGAACCATCTTCGCGC
Source organism: uncultured bacterium (assembly GCA_902799955.1). GTDB lineage: Bacteria > Verrucomicrobiota > Kiritimatiellia > RFP12 > UBA1067 > UBA1067. The sequence continues at coordinate 87,052 of CADCCQ010000029.1, forward strand.
CGTCAGCGAGCGACACGCCGCCGCTGACCGTCGCCGCGCCGGGATTCTCGATCACGCCGCCGTTCTGCACCGTGACGCGCTTCGACACAATTCCACCCTCAAGACGCAACTTGCCAGCCACAGTGATCGCAGAATTGGTGTAGCCGACGTTCGGCTTCACAACCGCCGTCGCATCCGCATCGATGAACGTCGTTCCCGTATGCAGGAACGTCGTCTGCGGATCGAACTCGAACGTGCCGTGTCCGCTGATGTTGATGCGCCCATTGCCCTTGAAGTACCCCTTGTTGCGATCATTCGCACCCGCCTTGTTCTTCGTCGTGATCGTGATTGGGTTCCCATCCACGTTGTCGGTCGTAACTGTTGTACCCCGACTCGTGTCGGTAAACTCAATGGATACCGCGCGCAGAAGTTCTGTCGTGGTATTGAAGCGAGAACCAATCGTACTATATCCGGCCTTGAGCACCCGGTCTGTGCCGGCGGCGACGATGAGTCCGTCATTCGCGGTATTGTGCGTAATGATCCAAACCATCGCACCATCCTCGAACGAGACGGGGACGCTGGATGAATTCGGATAGATACGCGAGGTGAGGAACGCGCCGGGGCCGAGATAGCGGAACGTACCAGAAGACCAGTTTCCGCCGTTGATGTTCACTGTGACGGTGTTCCCTTCCGTCGAGCGGATGGCGAGCGGCGCGCCACTGGCCATGGTCAACTTCCCGCCGACGACGGGATCGACCAGCTCCACCTCCTTGCTACCGGACTTCTCAAGCGCACCCGTGTTCACGTAGTTGCGCACGATCTGCTTGTTGCCGGAGCTGTTTGCAATCGTCGCCATACCCTGCCCCGCGCCGGCGAGATCAATGTCAAATGCGCCCGCATTTCCAGAAAACGTGAGGGACGTAAAAGCCGTCAACCCCGTGTCGTTGACGGTCACGAGTCGATTTGTGCCCGAGAACGTGAGCGATCCATTGGCGAATGGCGCATTATGCGCCGTCCAGTTCGGGTCTCGGCTCCACGCGCCATCCACGCCGAGCCCGCGCCAAATGTTCACTGGAGCTGCAGACGAGCTGCCGATGGTCAGGCTAGCAACGCCGTCCGAAGTGGAAATCGTCCCCGTACATCCAGCCCCTGTTTCGTCAACGAATACGAACGAGAGGTTGGCGATTTGCGCGGCGTCCGCCACGTCGTACCACATGATGTCGTACGTCCCATTCGGCATCGCACCTGTAAGAAGGACGCGCACGGTGGTCCCGGCCCCGATTGAAAGCGACGCGCCGCGAAGGTCGAGAAGCGGCTGTCCTCCCGCGCCCGCCGCACCCACAACGAAATCAATGGTCCCGCCCGCCGCGCATGAGAACGCCGACGGCGCTATCATCGTGTAGGTGTTGCCGTTGCCGAACTTCCCGCCCGGTTCGATGGTCAATGCACCAATCTTCCGCGTCATGTTGCCAGCTCCGGCAATTGCTCCGCCGTTCTCGACCCTGAACGAGGCAAGCGGCACGTCGTTTTCAAGAAGCGCAGACGCGCCGCTCTTCACGACCATCTCGCCCGTCTGGCGGAATGAAGCCTCCGGACCGAAAGAGAACGTGCCGGATCCGGCAATATTCAGGCGCCCGGCACCAAAGAAGATGCCTCTGTTGTTTGTGTTGATTCTAATCGGGTTACCGTTTGCGCCGTCCGTTGCAATGGTCGTACCGTTCACGGCGTCTGTAAACATTATCTTGGTATCGCGCTGTAGAAGCGTGTCCGCATTATAGCTGCTCCTGACCGTGCAGTCTCCAAGAACGGTTGTGCCAGCGCTCTCGATGTCCTCGCCCGTTATCCAGCTGGACACCATGAGCCCATCGCCCGCGCTTCTTCCGGAAAGAATCACCGTCGCGCCGCCGTCAACAAAGTTCGTGCTGGAAATGCGGAAAGGATAAAGGCGTTCCGACGTGAACGTCCCCGGACCGATATAGGAGATACCACCCTCTCGCTGCGTATTCGCCGTCGTTTTGAAGGTCGCGCTCTCGCCTGCCTGAAGCCGAAACTCTATCTGACCCTCATACGGACGAACATCAGTTGCTATCCCAAGTCTCGCGGCATTCACCACCAAAGTCCCAGCGCCATACTTGACGAAATAGTTGGCCTCGGAAGCGAAATCCGCGTCGATTGTCGCCGTGCATCCATCCGCAACATAGAACCTTTCGGCGGGCATGACGAGAGTGCCCTCGCCCGAAACCGTCGCCGACGCGTCGAACGCCAGTCGCGCGACCGACGTCGATCCCGCGTCAAGTGTGACGGACGCGCCGGGCGTCGCAAAACGAGCTTCCTTCCCTGCGGGGAACGTCTCGCCGTCGTTCCAGTTCGCACCACTCCAGGCACCAGATGCGCCGCCGCTCCAGACGGCGGACGGTGACTCGGCGTTCTCGGAGACGACGAGGACAAGTTCCCATCCGTCCATGTCGAGAGAGAGATTGAATTCGCCGAGAGTCGTCTTGTCGAGCGAGAACGCATCAATGCCGCAGCTGACAAGGTTGTTGAAAAGCGGATATCTGCCTGCGACAAGGCCCGATCCCGCCTGAGGCGAGATTATCGCCTTGCCGCCTTTCTTCGGGAAATAAATCGCCTTTCCAGCGTGCCAGTTCCCATCGGATATGTTGGAATTGATCTTCGGCGCGGTCGCGCCCACCGTCACGCGCAGGATCGATCCGTCCTTGAACGAGACGCCGTAGGGAAACGATATTTCTCCTGAACCGGAGCCGATGTCCAAGATGCCTCCGTTATCTACGGTAACGTGTTTCGTGGGAAGATAGGTGGTATTTGAAAAGCGAAGCGTACCGCCGTTCTTCAAAAGGAACGGACAAGGCGGAACGGCCGTGTTAAGAAGCGCCGTCGTGCCGTCATCGACCGTAATCAGGCCCGTGTTGCTGAACGTGGTGTTGGAGTCGAAGCGGAACGTGCCGCCGCCGACAAGATTCAGCTTGCCGGAGCCTTTGATGATGGCCTTCTGGTTCTGAGGCGGATTCGTCTGCATCGTGATCGTCGTGCCGCTGTTGTTCTTCGTGGTAATCGAGGCGCCGACGTCCTGGTCATCCAGCACCAGCGTCACGTAGCGGGCAAGGCAGATTTCCGATCCTGCCTTGCAGCTGCCGACGGTGCAGTTGCCAAGATGCACTTCGCAGTTTTGCTTGCCCGAGACGATCAGCCCGTCGCTCGCGGCATTGTGCGTGGTGATCCAGACGACCGCCCCCTGGTCGAACGTGACGATGTGCGAGAGGTCGTTCGGATAAACGCGCCCGGTGGACGTGAACGTGCCCGGTCCGTGGATGGTGTACGAGCCAGTTATCGGACCTCTGTCGTTGAAGCTACCCGTCTGCGAGCCTCCGTTGAGGTTCACCACGGTATCCGCCGCCCACGACGACAACGCCGCCGCGATGCACATTGCCGCAATCGCGGCACGGATTGTCTTTGTTCCCATGTTTGCTTCCTTTCTTGTCTTTGTTGAAGATTGGGTTTGTGAAAAACGCGGGCCGCGAGGCGCGGTCTGCGTCTCTCGGCTCATGTTGGAAATGTGGAAATGTGAAAGTGTTGCCAGTTGCCAATGTTGCCAATTTCCAATTGGTATTGGGTATTGGTTACTGGCAACAATTCCACATTGGCAACATTCTCCCGCGCCGTCAGGCAGTGAGGGGGGGGGGGGTATTTGCGCCATGCTCGGACGCGCCACGGGGCGTCTGTGCGTGGTTATACGCGGCGTCGTTTCCGATGCCGTTTCATGCCTCCTCACTGGCGTCATTTGCGATTTACCATTCAACGTCGTTGGTCTCCCAAAGAAGACGGGCGGTATGATAGCACATCCTTCCGTGGTTCGTCCGTGTCACGTCAGAACACGGATATCTCGTAGTCGAGCGTAAACCGCTCGCCCGGCTTCAGCTCAAGCGGCTTCTCATAGATGAGCATTGGATTGACGAAACGGTGGTCGCTCCACGTGTAGATGCGTTCGGTCTCGAGCGGCGACAGCTCCTTCACCTCGATGCCATGGCCCGTCTGGGGATCGACATAGCGGACGGCCGTCATCTCCTTGGGGCCGCCAACGTTCTTGTCGTGGCTCGGCTCGCCGCCCACGCCGGACATCTTGAACTCGCGCATCATCGTCGCCATGCGGAGCGAAAACCCGCCGTAACCCACCGGACGGCGACAGTCGAACGTCACGTTGTCCCGCGCCGTGAACACGTGCGTGGAGCGGATCTTGTAGCCGCCCTTCGCGTCGGGCGCCGAGAACTGAACCCTGCGCTCTTCCTCCAGAAGCACCTTGCCTGGCTGCGCACGCGGGCCGTACCACATCGAGAGCTGCACGTCGCACGCGCCGCCCTTCGGCACGATCTTGAAGTTCTTCACGACCGTCATGCCGTCGGGGAAGAGATTTCCCGCGGCCGGACCGCGCGGTTCCCAGTAGTTGAGCCCGTTGATGAACTTCCAGCAGAACCAGAGGCCGAGGTGCCACGGGTGGTCAGCGGGACGCGCATCCGTGAAGCAGCGTCCGTCCGGCAGGCAGAGCGGATGCACGAACGGCTTGTTCTCGCGGTTCGCGATGTTGAACTTCCACACCGTCTTGCCGTCCTTCACGCACTCGAC
>CADCCQ010000030.1 GCA_902799955.1 uncultured bacterium
CGTGCGCCTGCCGTTCTCGTCGTAGACCTGGGTCATCCCCACTTTCTTTCCTATCAAACCTTCCATCGCGCCCCTCCTCAGACCTTGATGGTGATGTCCACGCCCGCAGGGAGGTTGAGCTTCTTCAGCTCGTCGATCGTCTGCGCGGTCGGGTTGACTATGTCGAGCAGGCGCTTGTGCGTCCTCATCTCGAACTGGTCCATTGACTTCTTGTCGACGTTCGGCGAACGGTTCACCGTGTAGCGCTCGACTCTCGTGGGGAGCGGTACCGGCCCCACCACCTGCGCACCCGTGCCCCTGGCCGTGTCGATGATTCCACCGACGGCCTGGTCAAGCACACGATGGTCGTATGCTTGGAGGCGGATGCGGACTCTTTGCTGCTGCATCTTTTTGTCTCTTTCTCTCTTTTCTGTTTCGGCTTCGGACCCTGCGGCCCCCGGCCCCTCGTTGTGTCCTGGCCATCTACGGTCGCGATCTCCGCGCTCACGGACTTTGCCGTGTCGGCGCGGGAGGCCCTTTGCGGCGCCCCGCTCGCGACTGGGTTTCAGACCAGCGTTCCCCGCAAAAACAAGGCTCGCGACCGCATCCGCGACCGCGAGCTTCCACCCTGCGTTCGCGACGCGGCGGGTTCTACTCGCCCGTATCGCAACCTTCTTTTTGCAAAGAATGTTGTGTAGTATATCAAAATTCCCAATTCTGCGCAAGAGGGAAAATTTAACTTTTTTTACATCTTCATCGTCGTGCCGATGGCCCTGCCCTTTGTGCCGAGGGAGCTTACGGGGCGCACGGCGATGGTCAGCTTCTTCCCGGCGGGAAGCTGCGACTTCAGTATGTCCACCGTCGTCACGCCGCCGTTCGGCTCGTGCCCGATGCCGGAGTTGAGCCCGGCGAAGAACGCGCTTTTGAAGAACCTGTCCTTGTAGTCGTCGCCTACGACGACCACGTTGTAGGCGAAGGCTCGGGAGTCCGGATTGCCGTCCGCCATCGGGATGGAGACCCTGATCCCCGGCTCCTTGCGCGGCTTCTTGTCCTCTTTCCCGTTCTTGACCTCGACCTGCGCGCCGGCGACCTCGAGCTTCGCCTTCCTGGGGAACTCCGGCGCCCCGATCGCCTTCTGCAGCTCGGCGAGCGCGAATGGGTGCGGCTGCTCCCCGGGCCCGCCGTTCCCCATCCTCCAGCCAAGCGGCATCACCCAGTCGGGCCCCAGCTTCCCGCCCTCGCCAACCTCGTGGCGCTCGAACACGACCATGTCGTCGTAGACGTTCACGAGCATCGCCTGGCGCGACGGGTGGTCGTGGCCGCGCCCCGCCCAGCTGCTCGAGTCCTCCTTCGCCTTCATCGACTTGTCGTCGAACGGCTCCACCCCGTTCCCGCCGTCGAAACGGCACGATCCGATCTGTATGTGCGGGAAGTGCCCGCCGAAGGTGTCCGTGTCGCAGAAGATCGTCTTCCAGTCCGCGTTGCTCCAGTGCCAGTGGCCCATAAACGCGACGGCGTTGCGGAACTCCCTCAGCGCGCTGCAGAAGCGGAAGTGGTGCCTCCTGTGCGAGAGGATGAAGAACGGCTTCGCGCCGCGCAGGGAGCACTTGTCGGCATGCGAGAGGATGTAGTCGGCGAATGGCTTCTCCCCCACGCCGTCGTACTCCTTGTCGTTCCAGTGGCGTCCGAAGAAGTGGTATCCCTTCACCTCCTTGTGGAAGACCTCCGAATACGGCTCGCCCCAGACGCGCTCGTAGTGACGGGGCAGGTCGGCGCAGATCGCGTTCTCCTGCCAGGCCTTCGGGTCGCGGTAGACGCCCTTGCAGTGCCCGCTGCCGCCGAACAGCTCGTGGTTGCCGACGACAATGAGCCTTTCCGGCCCGCCCGACTTGCCGAAGACCTTGTCGAAAAGCTCCCTGTGGAACTCCCATTCCCGTACGCAGCCGCGGTGCGCGGCGTCGCCGAGGTGCACGAACGCATCGATGCCGCGGCTCTTGAAGAGCTTGAACGCGTTGTGGACGTAGTCGAACGTCATCGTCCGGTACAGCGACCTCCCGTCCCACTCGACCATCAGGTGGGTGTCGGACAGAATGCCGAACACGAGGTTCGGCTTCTTCGCCGGCTTCCAGCCCGCAGGCGCCGCGAATATGCGCCCGCCCAGCGCGCCCGCCCCGAGCGAGGCAAGCGAACCGGCCAGGAATTTCCTCCGGGAAAGTTTCGTTGTCATGGCATTCTCCTTGTCTGGATGTGGTTCACAAACCACGTCTTTTGCAGTTTCGCGTGGTTTGCAACCCCATCACGCCCATATTATACCAGAAAAACAGACTTTTGTGGCCGTTTCGCCTCAATGCGCAATTGCAAAGGAAATACCGGTCAGCGCCAGCAGCGCAATGGCAAGCGCGGCCCACAGCAGCCTGCGCTTCAACTCCCTGCGCCTGCGGCGGGCGATGAACTCCTGCATGTCCTTGTCCTGGGTGTCGAGGTTGATTCCCGGCCCGTCCTGCGGAGCGGCCGAGATGTCGGAAATAAGATCCTGCATCATGGCGGAAGGCTCGCTCTTCTCCTCCGCGGCGTACTCAGTCCCCGCCGACGACGGAAGCGTGTAGCCGATCTCCGCAAACGCGGCTATCACGTCCATAGGCGACGCAAGGCGTTCCTCCGGCTTCTTCGCGCACATGCGCGACAAGACGGCCGACAGCTTTGGCGACACCTCCGGGTTGAACGTGCGGACGTCCGGGATCGGAGAGTCGTCAAGGAGCTGGGGCAGGACCTCCATGGGCGTCTCGCCTTCGTATGGGCGGCGTCCGCAGAGCATCTCGAAGAGGATCACGCCCAGACTGTAGACGTCCGCGCGCGTATCGACGGTGCTTGAGTCGACGGCCTGCTCCGGGGAAATGTAGGACGGCGTGCCGAAGACGGTCTTGGCCGTCGTCTTCAGCGAGTCGATTCCGTCCGATATCTTCGCGACGCCCAGGTCCAGGAGCTTTACGGAGCCGTCGGGGGTCAGCATGATGTTCTCCGGCTTGAGGTCGCGGTGGACCATCCCGAAACGCTGCGCCGCCGCGAGCACGTCGGCGATCTGCAGTATGATGCGCACGGCCTCCTTCTCGGGCTGCGCCCCGCCAAGCGCGATCGTCAAGCGCAGGGTGTCCCCCTGCACGTAGTCCATCACGAGGAAATACAAGCCCTTCGCGTCGTCGTACCCGGCGTCGTGCACGGCCACGAGGCTGGGATGGCGTATCTTCGTGGCCAGCTTGGCCTCGCGCACGAAGCGGTTCACGTACTCCGGCTGCTCCTCGGCGATCTTCGGATCGAGTATCTTGACTGCAAACAGGGTGTCGAGCATCCGATGGCGCGCAAGCCACACGGTCCCAAGCCCTCCCTGTCCAAGCTGCCGCTCCACGGTGTAGCCATGGAAATCCTCGCCTTCGCGGAAAACGGGCCCGCCCATGCCCTCTGCGCCATTCATCTGACCTCCCCCTCCTCGGCGGCGGAATCGCCGTTTCGCGCAGAGCATATCCACCATGCGGCCATGAAGCCGCCGACAAGCGCGAGCAGCACGAGCGCAATGACCACCACGGGGCTCTTCCACCAGCTTGGCCGCGGGCGAGCCGCCGCCGCCTCGCTCCGGGCCTCAGGCATCAGGAGGAGCCCCGCCGCGGCGCGCGTCAGGAGATCCACCGCCGTCCGGGACGTGCTGGGGCGGTTCTCGACCTTCGGCGCCAGCATGAGCGACAGAACGTAGGCCACCGACGCGGAGACCTCCGGGCGCATCGTCCGCACGTCAGGCAGCGGCTCGCCCTTTATGGATTTCGCAAGAAGTCCCATCACCGTGCTGCCGACGTTGGGGCTCTTTCCGGCGAGCATCTCGTAGAGGACAAGCCCGAGGGAGTAGATGTCGGCACGCGCGTCAATGTGGTGCGAATTCAGCATCTGCTCGGGCGCCATGTACGCAGGCGTACCGACGATCATGCCCACCTGCGTCACCCGCGCGTCGTCCGCGAAGCGCGCCACCCCGAGGTCCGCAAGCTTCGGCGTGCCGTCCGCGTCGAACATTATGTTGTCGGGCTTTATGTCGCGGTGGATGATGCCGTGGACATGGGCCACCTCCATCGCCACGGCCACCTGCGTGGCGATCTGGATGGCCTGGGAAATCGGCAGGGCGCCCTTCTTCTTCACGAGGTCCTTCACGGTGCCCCCCGGCATGTAGTCCATCAGGATGTAGCAAAACCCCCTTTCGGACTCCTCGCCGGCGTCATGCACCGAGATCAGGTTCTTGTGGTGGATCTTCATCGCGAACACCGCCTCGTGCAGAAAACGCTCCTTGTAGGTGGGGTCCTTCCTCGCAAGCTCGGGGTCCATGACCTTGAGCGCGTACTGCACTCCGTCCGACGCCCTCACAAGGTAGACGCTCCCCATGCTGCCCTGTCCAAGCAGCCTCTCGACCGTGCAGTCGCCGAACCGGTCGCCCGGCTTGAGCGGCCCCGACTCTTTTTCGCTCGTTGATGAAGGATCTCTCATGCGCCGAATATTATACCAGAATCCTCGTCTCCCCTATCGCACGATGATGTACGTGCCAGCCGGCTTGGAGTTGCTGAGCGCAAGGCGGCCGCCAGAGACGACGAACTTGAAGTTCGCGGAGTAGTCGCCGCCGTCCACATCCTTCGCCGTAATCGACGCCTCCTCCGGGAGGTCGGCCTCGGTCAGCCCGTCGATTACGCCAGTGAGATAGTAGGTACGGCTCGTTGGCCTGCCGCTGAATGTGGCGTTGAGCGACTTGAGGCCGACGAACGTCTCCTTCGTAGGATTCGCGAAGTTCGCATGGACGAAATCACGCGCGCTGACGCCGCCGCCGACCTCCCAGCAGTTGGTCGTGCCGGTGAAGCGGAAAGCGCCCGAAAGCGTGCCACTGCCCTTCAGCGTGCCGTAGATCGGGCAGAAGCCACCCGCCGCCACGTCGTTCTGGAGCGTCGCGCCCTCGCCGACGTCGATCTCGCCGCCGAGGCCCGCCGCGCACATCTTCTGCGCGTCCGCCGCGCTGTACGCGAGGCGGAAGTTCCCGCCGTCGAACGCCAGCGTCTTCGCGCCGTTCGCGGGCTTGGCCTTGAGCGCGCACACCTTGCCGTTGTCATCCGTAATCTTGCCGCCGTAGCTGCCGACGCCGTCAACCACCGCAATGCGGAACGAATGCCACCCGGCGGAAAGTGCGAACGTGGCCGTGGCGGACGTGCTTGGGCCACCCGTGCTGAATCGACGGACGCCATCGACCTCAAGCGTCAAATAATCGTCGTACTGTCCCGTGAACGTCCAGCTGCCCGCGTTCTCCTCCGGCACGAGGAAGGAACCTTCGTAGTGGACGGTCTGGCTGTTCGCCACCGAGGCGACGCTGTCGGCGTTGAAGGTGTGGAGGAGCGCAATGTTGTTCGTCACACAGTCGAGCAGCGTGAACGGCTGCGTTTCGTTCATGTACGTCGGACCATCGCTCACCGGCGCGGCCTTCATGCGCACGGCGGTCTGCGTCGCCGCGCCCTGCGGGAGGCGCATCGCGAGCGTCGTCGTGTCGAACTTCGTGTAGGCGGAAGCGGCAGTAGAACCTTCCGCCGCGGCGTCCGTGCTCCAGCCGATGCCCATCACGTTGCTCCAGCCCGACACATACGGCCCGCACGATCCGCTGCCGTCGAGGACGCAGATGCGGAAGTCGTGCCAGCCTTCGGCAAGCTCGACGCTGCCCGTTCCGACGGTGTCGTGCGCAGGCGAGGAAGCGACCTCGACGCCGTCGATGACGAGCGTGATGTTGTCGTCATAGTTGACGCCGAAGTACCACGTGCCCGCCTTGTCGGCTTCGACGTAGAACTGCCCGCGATAGACGAAGCGCGAGTTGTTCCCCATCGGAGCGACATTGGAACCGAAGGAGAGATGCACATGCCCAAGCGTCGAGTTCACATACGGGCACACGCCGGTGTACGCCTTGAGCGCGTTCATGTCGGCAATCTGGTTGTTGTTGAACATCGCCCATTCCACAAGCCCCTCGCCCGGGACGGCGATCTTCGCCGACTTGCCGGGCGCGACCGTGAGTCCGCCCGCGAAGCCCGCCGCACCGGAGAGGTTCGCGACCGCCGTCGTGTTCGTGATGGTCCACTTGCCAAGCGGAATCGACTGGAGCGCGGGCACGCTGGTGAACGCGCCTTCTCCCGTGATCGTCACGTCGCCCGCGCCCGCGAGCGGCGCGTTCCAGTTCACCGTGTTGCCGTTCAGGTCAACCGTGTACTCGCCGTCCGACGCAGGGGACGCACCGAACTGGATGTTCATGTAGCCGTATTTGTTGGAGAGATTTGCGGTGGCGCGGAGCGTACCGCCCTCCAGGTCGAGGTACGGCTTGTCGACGCCCGGAAGCGCGCTCAGGCTTCCGCCGGAGCCGAGTTCGAGCACACCGCCCGTCTGCGTAAAGCGCACGTCGTATGCGTTCTTCCAGTATGCGATGTTGCCGGTCGTCTGCCGGGGCTGGAGCTGCTGCACCACGAGCCGTCCCGACGTCAGGTCGGCATAGCCCGTACGCGTGTACGCGCCGATCAGGAGCTGCGCAGTTGGCATGTTGACCGTGCCGCCCGACACGACGAGCCGCTGCGGCAGCGCTTTCTCGTCGGTTGCGTTGGTTCCACGTCCAATCTGGAAGCTGCTGTTCGAGGAAAGATAATTGAGCGTCCCGCCCTCGGCGACTTCGAGGATGTTCTCCTTCGGGCTGGCGATGTTGTAGGCCAGGTAAAGCCCCTTGCCCGACGGGATTGTGAGAGTCGCACCATCGGCAATCTTGAGGTACGCGCCTCTTCCGTTGCTTGAGCCAAGCAAGAAATCGCCCTTTGGCTCCCACGTCGCGTTCTTGACCGTCACAGTCGCGGCAGTATCCTCCACGCTGTCAATCAACACTCTGTTGGCAGCAGCGAAAACGGCATCGTAGAGACTGTTCGTGATTTCGCACGCGGCACGCGGCATGAACCGTATTTCCGCGAGCGTTCCATCGACGTGAATCGCCTTGAGATTGGGAATCCCCGTGCCGGGCAGCGTGCTTTGCGCGCCGAAGATTGTGATTCCCGCGTTCGCGCTCTTAAGCGTGATCTCGCTTTCCGGAGAATTGATCGCGCCGCCGAACCAGAAGTGGTTCCCGCGCACTTCATACGTGCCTCCGACGAGTTCCGGGCAGTCGAAATAGATGTTGTTGCTCGTCGCCTGCACGAATGTTCCGGCGTTCGTAACCGCGCCGTTGAACGTAATCGGAGAGTTCGGCGTAACGTTCACCGTCGCGCCCGCACCGATCGTGAGCGGACCGTTTACCGTGCTGGCGGAGTAGTCGCTCGTCAGTGCCGCCGTCGCGCCCGGCGCGACCGTGACGGGAACGGTCTCGGGAAGCGTGGCGCCGTAGAGGCGAAGGATCGCGCCGTCCGCCACCGCCACGCCGTTGGAGATGCCGCCCGTGACGGTTCCCTCAAACTGGACGTTTCCTGTGAGGTTCATCCCCAGAATATCGACGTTCGCGTTCACGAGCGCAAAGTAGTCGCTCGTGCCGCCACGTCCCGTATCAACTGTCAAGGAGTAAGGTCCTGTCAGCGAAGCCGAAGGATACGCGGACGTGTCAAGATGGCGCACGCCGACATGGCTGCCGCCCGCTTTCGCGTCACCCGTGAGCACCACGCGGCTCAAGGTCGCGCTGCCGTTCGACGCGGGATCGGAGTTGTAGAGCGCGCCCGCGCCGTCGGGGCCGTTGCCCTCGACATAGATCGTCTTGCTGCGGGAAGGCTCAGTCTTCACCAGGTCGAGACCCGCCACGCCAAGGTTCACGTCAAGCCGTGCACCGTCACGCACGACAATGTCGCCCGCAACCGGTGCATCCGTCGTCACCGCCCTTTCGTCGATGCGGAGCGTGCCGGCATCGACCTCGATGCGCTGCGCCGTCAGGACGGTTGGCCCCGGCACGGCGAGCGTGCCCGCGCCCTTCTTCGTCAGCGTCGAGGCTGCGATGGATGTCACGCCCGTGAACACCGTGTCGCCCGCCGTCTCGAGTTCGAACGGCTGTCCCGCAACGCCTAGAACCGTCGGCGCGGTGAACGTCTGCGCGTTCGCGGAGGCGTTCGTGAGCGCGTTCGCGACGCGCAGCTGCTCCGCGCCGCCGTGCGTGAACGCGCCGGCGTCCTGACCGAAGACGAGCCCGCCGAGCGCGAGGCCCGCGATGTCGAAGTCCGTCGCGCCGCCTGCCGCGAGGTTGAACGCGGCGGTATCGCCGTTCTGCGGCGCCTCGCCACCCGTCCAGTTGCCGCCGGTCGTCCACTTGCCGCCGTCGTTCGCCGCGCCGCTCCATTCCGCCGTCACCTTCAGGCGGTTCGAGCTGCGCATCACGAGCGCGCCGTTCACCACGGCGAGCCGCGCGTCGATGCCGCTCGCGGCGAACTTCGCCTCGTCGCCGGAGGAAAGGCCGGACGCGATGACGGTGTAGTCAACGCCCATCGGAAGCTCCGCGATGCCAATCGGGTTCACAACGATCAACGCCGGATTCGCTGACGACGCGCCGGAGATGTCGAGCGCTTCAGAGGTGAACGTATCGCTCGCCGCGTCCGTCACGTCGATCGCGAGGCGCGCGCCGGCGTCGAGCGTGAGCGCGTTGAGGGCGAATGTCTGCCCCGCCGTGCCGTCTACAACGCTGTACGTCGCGCCGTTCGTGACGTACAGCGAGGACGCCGCGACCGCGACGGGCGCGAGGATCGTACCGCCCTCCACGGAGATTGCGCCCGTGAACGTCTGCGCCGCCGGGAACGTGAGCGTGCCCGCGCCGCGCTTCGTGAAGCCGTACGCAACGCCGCCGGAGGCATCGGTAACTGTCGCGCTCCACGTGACATCCTTGCCTTCCGTATCGACGATCACGCTCTTGCCGGACGCGACCGTGAAAGCCGTACTGCCGCTGTGCCAACTTACGGACGCCGCGCGCGGCGCGAGCGCACCGCCGTTGAAGAGGAACCTGCCGTAGCCGGCGGGCAGGGAAATCGCGTCCGTCCGTATCACGCCGCCCGAAAGGCGCACGTCGGCGAAGGAGCCGACCGTATCGTTGGCGTACAGACTCGCGGCGACTTCCATCTCGCCGCCCGTGATCTCAAAGTCGAACTCGCTGTTCGTCCCGGCGCTGGCGTGGAGGTTCCCCCCGATGCCTAATTTTCCGCCCGTCACGCGCGTGCGGTTCTTCGTGCGGGGCTGGATGTTCGTGTTGTAGTCGGAACCAATGCTAAAAACGCCGCCCGAGACGTTCACCTCGTTTTCGCAGTTGGCGGCGTATCCACTCTGAAGGCAGTGGGACAGATTCACCGTCGCACCCGTGAGGTCGATGCGGAACTTGCTGTTCGGTCCGCTCCCACTCGTGCCGTTCAGGCAGAAATAGTTGCCTGCGTACGTCCCGCGCCGAAACTCCGTCCAGCCCGTGAAACCAGTACCTGCACCCGCGCCCATGAAATAGTAGCTGCCCCTGAAGTCGAAGCCGTACGCGTCGTCGGTCGCGTCGAAGACGACCGGCGCCTGAAGTCCGTTGCGGAAAAGATAGACGAGCCCAGCAGTATTCGTGTAGGCGTTGTCGAACAAAACCGTTCCAGGATGGTTAAAGATCACGTTGGCGTCGCCGTTCGTCGGGTAGTGTTCGCGGCTCCAGTTGGCGTCGGTGGAGAAGAGCGTATCGACGCACTCCGCCGCGCTCTTGCGATAGTTGTTGGTGTTGGGGTTATCCCTTGTCATGCGCAGAACGACGGTGTTCCCCGAAAACTCAAGCACCGCGTGGCGCACCGCCGCGCCATCGGAAATCGCGACCTGCGCGGGGTCGATTGCGAGCGACGCTCCCTCGTCGAACACGAGCGTCCCCGCCTCGATGAGCGTGTAGGTCGCTTCAAGCGCGTCATACGCGGCGGGAAGCGAGACCGTAACCGCGCCCTTCACCGTGAGCGTGCCCGCGACCGTGAGCGCGGGAACGTAGAGGTCGCCCTGCACGGCAAGCGTCGCGCCCGAGGCGAACTCGGCGTCGCCGTCCACAAAGCTTCCGGGGGTGATCTCCGCCGTGCCGGAAAGCGTTGTCAAGCCGTCTGCGACGCTCCATCCCGCGACCGCCGTGCGGAGGAAAGACACGTCGTCGAGCACCACGGACTTCGTGCTGCCGCCGTCGCCGTCGAAGTGCAGGAACTGGAGGCCGTAGGCGTCCGACGCAGGGATCGCGACGACGGCGTCCCATTTCGAGAACGCGGTGTTGGTGCGGGGGCCCGTGCTGATCGTGTGGACGACCGTTCCGTTTTTGCGGATGCCGGCGCGCCAGCTCGCGTTGGCGTAGCTGGGGCGCGAGGCGCAGTTGAAGGAAACGCGATAGACGCCGGCGGGCGTCGCGCCGAAGTCCTGTACAGCTATCGGGGTGTTCGCGATCTGACCCTGACCGTAGAACGAATACGTCCCGCCGTTCGTCTGTCCCGTCGCGAGCCAGGTGCCGTTCGCCTGAGAGAGGCCGCAGCCACTGCCGCCGTCGGGAGTGCAGTAGAAGTTCCACCACGGGATGCAGAACCCGCCGCGCGGATAAGAATAGGACCAGGACGGGGCAGTGGTCGCGACCGTGCCGGCACTCGTTCCGGGAATGTCGAAGTCGTTGTTGATGACCATCTCCGTGCGCGCAGGATCAAGTGCAATCGTGAGCGTGACAGAGTTCGCCCCGACAGTCAGGGTACGCACGAGACCGTCCGTGACGGGCGTATCGAGCGCAAGCGTCGCGCCAGCCTCCGTGACGATCGAACCCGCCGTGAAGAGCGTATAGGTGCCAGGGGCGGAGGCGTATGCGGCAATCGTGTTCGCGCCGCTGATCGTCAGCGTGCCGGGCACGGTCGCCGACGGCATGTGGCCGCTCCACACGATGTTCGTGCCTGAAAGCGTCGCGTTGCCCGCGCCGTCCGTGTCGAAGAAGATGACGTCGCCGGGCACCGCGCCGCGCATCGCTCCGTTGAGGTCGTCGTCGAAGCGAACAATGGAAATGCCCTCGAAGATGTTCGAGCTGTCCTTGGAGACGCCCGGCTGCCGCAGACGGAATGTATAAGTGCCGCTCGGGATGACGAGATCCTTTGAGAACGACTGCGCGGAGGTAGTCGTTGTCTTTACGCTCCCGACGGAGATGACATGCCCGTCTTGATCGACAAGCTCGATGTACGTAGTCACAGGATTGTCCTTGTTGCGCACGGCGTAGGTGAACGTCACGCGATAGACGCCCACGGTAAGAACGCCGAGGCCCTGCTCGACGTACGCGTTCACGCTTGAACCGCTGCCCGTTGAGGACTGAATGAAGAGCGCGTAAGTGCCGACCTGCGCTGCGGTCATGGCCGTCCAGGTGCTGGCGGCCTTGCCGAGGCCTGCGGTACTTTCCGTCTTTGTCACGCCGCCGTCGCTGGAGTTGTAGAACGTCCAGTTGTCGCAGCGGAACTTCCCAGACGAGATGTTCGCGGCGGTCGCGTACGCGCCCCAGTTCGCCTGTGTTGCCGTTCCCTCGAACGTGCCGTTCTTGATCAGGTTCGCGCCCGCGTGGGCGGTGATGGCGGCGGACAGGACGAACCCGCCCGCGATGATCTTCATCATACGATTCATTTCCTTGCTCCTTTTGTGGCATGACGCATACCCGGTATGACGCACACCCTCGTTGTGGTGATTATACTATAGCATAATTCTCACAAAAGAGCAAGGAAAACTACGTCAAGTCTTTCGCGTCGATCATGATCTCGTTGCCGATGCGGTTCGTTATTTCGCCGCCTGCTGCGGTCGTGGCGTCCGCGAAGTCGTAGACCAGCTCGTCGAAGACCGACATGAGCGCGGCGCGCTTCTCCTCGTCCTCCGGCATCATCTTATCCATGATGAACCCGACGTTGTCGGCCAGGATCTTGATGCCGCCTCCGTCGAGGACGGCGCCAGGCCGGTGTCCTTGCGAACGGCGGCGATGAAGTCGTTGAAATCGGCAATAGTTGACATTGTTTCTTTCTTCCGCTATCAAGAATGGCGGTCCTGGCGGGACTCGAACCCACTACCCGCTGCTTAGAAGGCAGCTGCTCTGTCCAGATGAGCTACAGGACCCCGAATGACGCAATATTATACCACAACAAAACAGTGTTGTCACGACTTCCGTGAATCTTTCATCTTCGTCAGCATATGCACCTACGAATATCATGTCATCACGCGCCGTCCGTGTCAAACGGCGCTCACCGCCGGCGGACGACGACGGTGCGCGTGGCGCGCGAGGACGCGAGGCGCGAATACTCGCGCAGGAGAACCCCCTGCGCGGCGGGGAGGTTCGAGCGCGCCCTTCCGCGCAGCGTCTCCGTCACCGTCACGACAAGGCGTCCGTCCTCGACATGGCTCCTGACCTTGACGTCGCAGTACGGGGTTTCATACGCGGCGGGAAGATGCTCCACCACGACATACCCCTTCGGGAACGCGATCCTCGTCTCCGTGACGTAGTCGCCGTCCTGCTCGGAGACGCCTATCGGCGATTCGCGGACCGTGGCGCCGAGCTGGAACAGCTCCGCGCCAATCCCCGGGACCGAGAGGGTAATCGCGTCGCCGGACACCGTCGCGAAGTCCGGGACGTACGCGCTGAACGACATCTTCGCCGGGTAGCCCTTGATGTCCGTCACAAGCTCGCGCGTCGCGCTCGCCGCCTGCGCGATCGCTCCGACCAGCCCCTGGAAGTGGCGGCTGCGGTCCTCGGGCAGCATCTCCGCGTAGCGCTTGCGGAACGCGCCCACGCCGCTTCCGTACTGCTCCTTGGCGAAGTCAATGTCGATGGCGCCGTTCTCGCGGACGGACACGTCGTAGCGGACCTTCGCGAACGAGGGGCGGGCCTCCTCGGGCGAGGGGGGCTCGACCTTCCCGCCGACGCCGCCGGCGGCTGGGTCGAGGATCCGCGAGCCGAGCCACGGGGTCGCGGCGATCGGGGTGTACTCGTTCTCGGTGCCGATGTAGTACGTCTTCGTACTGCCGCCCCAGCAGAGGAACCCGCCCTCCCTGACCTTCACGCGGCAGAGGGCGCTCGAGAACTTCGCGACGTTCGGGGCCCCGGCCTCCGCCGCGGCGACCGCGGGGTTCTCCAGGGCGTCGTCCGCCGCGAACACGACGTCGGCGTCGAGCCCGAGGCCGCGCAGCGTGGCGCAGAGCGTCCGGACGTAGTCCAGCCGCGTGCCATAGCGCTCGGCGACGACCTTCGCGGGGTCGGTCAGCTGCAAGGCAAGCGGGAGCTCGTAGAGCGACGGGCCGGCGACGCGGACGTTCTTGGCCATCCAGTCCCTCACCGCCGTAATCTTCGCCTCGGCGCCCTCGAGCGACTTAGCCTCCTCGTACGCGGCGCCGGACTTCAGCGGCTCGACCTGCGCGGCGGCGGCGAGCCTCTTCGCCGCGACGGCGAAGTCGCCGTGAGAGACGGTCTTCATGTCGCGCCACAGCACCGCCTCGGGCTGCATCGGCTCGGACGGCAGCCTCTTCGGGTTCTCGACGCGGCGCGTCCACTTCTCACCCTTCCAGTCGCGGTAGTCCACGAGGATGAGGTCGGTGGGCTCCTTGACGTCGAAGCACCACTGGTCCCTGAAGGGGCACGGGGCGTTCGTGACGGTGGTGACGGCGGTGTAGGTTATGACGCTTCCGATCTCGACGGACGGAAGGTTGACGACGGTCGTGCGGCTCGCGCGGTAGCGTGGCGCGCCGGCCGCCCACCCGCAGTCAAGCTCCGTCGTCTCGCGGCTCCCGGCGGAATACACCCTGCCGTTCCTGTTGGAGACCGTCGCGGACACTATCTCGATGTTCTTCCATGTCGGGTTGCTAGTGAACTTCAGCTCGGCGGACTTCTTCTTCCCGTCATACGTCAGGATCTCCTTCTCGATGACGTTGGTGACTACCCACGAAGACGGCCCGGTCACGTTGCAGTACTCCTCGGTCCTCAGGTAGTGGACGTCCGCGCCGGCGTAGTGGTCCTTCGCGAACGCCGGGCGCGCGCGCTCCGCCGCCTCGGCGCGCTTGATGCCCTCGCGCACCTCCAGGTACTCCTTGGGGCTGAACTCGACGGAGTTCACGGAGAGGACCCGCTTCGCGGAGAGCGCGCCGTCCTTCACGGAGTAGGAGTTCTCGAAGGAGTACGGGCCCGCGACCTTCGCCCCGCCGGGCAGGGACACCGGCTTGCCGAGCGTCCCGCCAAGCTCGATGCGGACCGCCTCGTCCACCTTCGCCGTCGACGAGACGACGAGCGGGAAGCGGCGCTTCTCGAGCGACGTGGAGCCCTCGAGCAGCCAGTTCGCCGCGCCCAGCACGCGCCCGACGAACGGGACGGCGAGCTCGTCGCGGGTCTCGCCCCGCAGGACGGCCTCGTTCACACGGTAGCGCAGCGTGACGCCGAGCTCGCGCTCCGTCTCGCGGAGGTCCTTGGGCACCATGTTGAAGGAAAGCACCTCCGCGCCCGGAACGGCCTTCGTGAGCATGCGCTCGAACGCGCGGCGGCACTCCTCCGGCTTTCTGCGGAGCATGGCGTGGCGGTAGATGTTGTCGTTCAGTCCCTTGAAGGCGATCCTGCTCTCCATGACCAGCGAGCCGTCGCGCTCGAGGTTGCCCTCGCTCCTCACGACGAGGGCGTTGGCGTCGGGCGAGACGACCGGCGAGACGTGCAGCCCCTCTCCCTCGGGCGTTGCGACGAGGTAGGAGCGGTTCCCGAGGTAGGCGGGCATTATGTCGCGGCTCGACTCGTCGGTGGAGTCCATTAGGATGAACCCGTCGGCGTTCGCGCCCGGCGCGCCCGGCGCTCGGACCGCCGTGATGGCGTGGTTGAAGTACGGCTGGGGCACCTCGGGGTCCATCTTCGCGCCCGCGTGGATCAGCACGGGGAACGCCTCGAAGCCGGCGACGCGGAGCATCGCCACGAGAAGCGCGGCCTTGTCGCGGCACACGCCGTACTTGTTGTCGAACGTGATGTTGACGTCGTGCGGCGCGTAGCCGGGCGACGTGTCCTCCATCGTCAGGCCCATGTAGCGGACCTCCTGCGCCACCCACTTGTAGATGGCGGCGATCTTATCGCCGTCCTTCGCGCCCGCCGGGAGCGACGCGACGATCTCGTTGACGCGGTTCGTTATCGCGCTCGTCGTCTTGGCGAGGTGCGGAAGCGAGAGGTCCCAGTACCAGCGGGAGATGTGCGGCCAGTCCTCGGCGGTCGACACAATCACGCGCTGGACCTGCTTGTACAAAGGCGGCATGTCCGGCTCTTCGAACGCCTGCGGCGAGTCCTTGGCCGTCCAGACGTGCAGGACCGACCCGTCGGGGAGCGCCTCCTTCCTGTACTTCACGTTCCCGATCGGGTTCCTGACGGCGGTACGCATGAGCGGCCTCTCGCGCGGCGCCTTGACGCGGTACTCCTGCATCAGGATCGGGCACTTCCACTCCATGACCGAGATGTCCGCGAACAGGTCCTTCACGCGGGGCTTGGAGACGGTGCGGCGCGTCGTGTAGCGGATCACGTCGCCGACCTTCAGTCCGGGCACGGTGCAGGTTATCTTGCGCTGCATCGGGTCGTAGATGTTGCTGGAGGCGGAGGAGTTGTCCGTCGTCTCCTTCGTCGTCGCGGAGACGTCCACCTTGCGCTCCACGCCGTCCGCGCCAGTGACGCGCACGTCGAGGATCTCGGCCTTGCCGTACCTCGCGCTGTAGCCGACGGTGATGACGCCCTCCTCGCGCCTCCCCTTCTCCGTGAGGATCTTCGTGGTGGAGGTGGAGGTCGAGGTGTACGTTCCGTCCGGCTTGTACTCCACGGACTCCAGGCTGTCCACCAGCACGGAGTCGGCGTCCGGGTATTTCGCCGCCGTTACGTCCTCGTACGCGGCGAACGCGGCCGGCGCGGCGAGAGCGAGGATGGCTGCCGCCAGGGCCGTGGCCCTCAATGAATTTGCCTTCATGGTTTCAGTCTTCATGGTCTATGTTTTCCTTTCACATTAGTCGAGCCACGTCCAGAAGTAGGCGTACGCCGCGACGACGCAGCCTACCACGACGACCGACGCGGCGACGTCCACCCAGTTCCAGCTCTCGCGGTTCACCTTGCGGTACTCGGGCGAGAGGCAGCTGAAGTTGAGCCCCTCGAGGTGCTTCGCGTCCGGCGCGGGCGCCATGAGCGACGCGGCGACGACGATGCAGATCGAAAGCGCGAGGAGGATGCCCGAGAAGTAGAAGTCGGGCATCAGCGCGCACCCCTCGGCCCCGCCCCAGACGGCGTTCGCGGCGAGCTTCGCCATGCCGAGGACGAACCCGACCGAGAGCCCCCACACGGCGCCCTTCAGGTTCATGCGCTTCCAGAAGAGGCCGAGCACGAACACGGCGACGATCGGCGGCGCGAGGAACGACTGCACCGCCTGGATGTACTTGTAGAGCCCGCCGCCAGCGATGGACTTCATGATCGGGAGCCAGAGGAGGCCGAGCGCGGTCATGGACACGGTCGTCGCGCGGCCGATGGTCACGAGCTTCCTCTGCGGCGTCTCGGGCCTGAGCTTCTGGTACACGTCGACCGTGAAGAGCGTGGAGACGGAGTTGAAGAGCGACGCGAGCGAGCTCATGAGCGCCGCGATCATGCCGGCCACCACGAGTCCGCGGAAGCCCACGGGGAGGAGCGACTGCACGAGCGTCGGGAACACGGCGTCTCCGTTCAGCGCGCCGTCCTTGAGCGGGATCGCAAACTGCGAGCCGTTGACGACGACGTGGTTGTGGTGGAGGGCGAAGCCAAGCATCCCCGGGACGAGGAAGAGGAACACCGGCGCGAGCTTGAGGAATCCGCCCCAGATCGCGCCGCGCCGCGCGTTCGTGAGGTTCCTCGCGGCGAGCGTGCGCTGGATGATGAACTGGTCCGTGCACCAGTACCACACGCCGATCGTCACGGACGCGACGACCACGCCGAGCCACGGAAGCGACTTGTGCGAAAGCGAGTGCCAGAGGCCGAACTGCTCGACGTTGCCCGTCGACTTGATCGTCTGCTTCAGGACCGCCCAGCCGTCGCCGATGCCCTGCGCCGTCGCGCCGTCGGCGAGCGCCACTCCCGAGTTGCCGAGGTGGTAGAGGGCGAACGCCGTGACGGACAGCGTGCCCGCGAGGATGATGAACGTCTGCACGAGGTCGGTGTAGACCACCGCCGAGAGCCCGCCGATGGACGAGTAGAGCCCCGCGAGAACGACCGTCAGCACCGCGCCGATCCAGAACGAGCCTACGACCGTGCCGCCGATCGTGATGGACACCTCCGGCATCATTACCTCGAAGAAGAGCGCGCCCGCGTACACGGTGACCGATATCTTGGTGAGGACGTACGCGGCGAGCGAGACAAGCGAGAGGATCCACCGCGCCTTCGGGCCGAACCGCCGCTCGAGGAACTCCGGCATCGTCGAGACGCCCGAGTTGTAGTAGAACGGCAGGAACACCCAGCTCATCATCACGAGCACCCACGCGTGGAACTCCCAGTGCGCCATCGAAAGGCCCGTGGAGGCGCCCTGGCCCGCGAGGCCGATGAGGTGCTCCGAGCCGATGTTCGCCGCGAAGATGGACGCGCCGATGGCGAGCCACCCCACGCTGCGTCCGCCGAGGAACAGGTCCTGCCCGGACTCTATCTTTTTGCTTCTGAGCGAAAACACGACCACCGCGGCCAACACGCCGAAGTATGCCAGGATCATCAGCCAATCCCATGCGACGAGCATTTTTTCATTCCTTTCTTTGATGAAGCCGCCTCGTTGACGGCAAGGGTTTGCAAGATACGGGTGAATTGAGATTATACCACAACGCCCGTATCTGCGCAAGTGGCGGCTACTCCGGCGCCATTACCGACGAGATGCCCCTCTCACCCAGGAGAACTGCGACGAGGCGGTCCACGCCAAGCGCGACGCCGGCGGCCTCGCCCATCGCCCCGACCGCCTCCAGGAAGCCCTCGTCCAGCGGATAGTCGCTCTCGCCGAGTGCCCGGCGCTCGGCCCTGGCGGACTCGAAGCGCCGCCGCTGCTCGCCGCCGTCGCAGAGCTCGCTGAAGCAGTTCGCGAGCTCCACGCCGTCCCAGTAGAACTCCCAGCGCTCCGCGACGTCGCCGCGAAGCCGGGCGAGCGACGCGGCCTGCGCGGGGTAGTCCGCCAGGAACACCCCGCCGCCGATCCCGGCAAGGGCCGGCTCTATCTTCGTCGCCATGTCGAAGTCGAAGCGGTCGGCGTCCCAGGCCGTCCAGGGGTCCCACCCCGCGAAGCGCGCGTACGCGTCCCTCACGGTGATCTTCGCGGCGGCGCGCCCCGCCGCGCCAAGCCCCAGCGAGGCGAGGAGCGCCGAGAGGTCGTCCGCGATCGCGGAGTACGTCTCGCCGCGCCTGTACCACTCGAGCATCGTGAACTCGGGGCTGTGGCGCTCGCCCCTCTCCCCGTCGCGGAAGCAGGGGCCTATCTGGTAGATGCGCTCCATGCCGGCGGCTAGGAGCTTCTTCATCTGGAGCTCCGGCGAAGCACGGAGGAAGCCTCCGGTGGAGACCGGCGGGCAGTCGATGTGGCACTCCGGCGCGGGCGCGGCGATCCTGACTGGCGTCGAGACCTCCACGAAGCCGCGCCCGTCGAAGAAAGATCGGATCGCCCGCACGATCCGCGCGCGCTCCTCCAGCGCCTGCACCACCACGGCTACTCGTACCTTTCGAGAAGCTTCGCGAACCTATCCCCGAGCCGCGTCTCGAGCCATGGCACGACGTGCCAGTAGTCGCGCAGCGCGAGGTACTCGCTCACGGGGCCGGGCTGAGCGCCCTTCACGCCCCAGACGCACTTGAGCATGATGTTCCTCGCGGTCGCCTCGCTGGAGACGAACTCCGAGACCTGCGTCCGGTAGCCGACGATGCGCATGATCTGCGCGCGGAAGGAGTCGGTCAGTATGTCGCAGAGCCTTTCGCGCAGGATCGACTGGCGCATGAGCCCGGCGAACGCGCCGGAGTCGGAGAGCGTGCGCTGCAGCTCGTGCTGGCAGCACGGGGCCGAGAGCACGTACTTCGCCTTCCACTCCACGGCCTTCGCGAGCGCCTCGTCAGTCGCCGTGTCGCATGCGTGGAGCGAGACGACCATGTCCACGCGGCCCGCGTCGTACGCCGCGAGGTCGCTCGCGACGAACTGCGCGGAGCCGGAGACGTCGAGCGCCTCCGCCGCGCGCCGCGCGGACTCCACGACGTCCTCGCGCCTGTCCACGCCTATGACCTTGACGTCCGCGTAGCCGAGCGCCTCGGAGAGGAACTGCCGCATGGCCAGCGTCAGGTACGCCTTGCCGCATCCGCAGTCGACGACGGTGAAAGTGCCGTCACACTTCTCCGGGACCGTCTCCGCGACGACCTTCAGGAACTCGTTCACCTGGTCGTACTTGCCGCGCATCGATGCGCGCACCGCCCCGGAGGCGTCCGCGATCCCCGTCGCCTTCAGCAGCGCCGACGAGTCGAACCTCGACAGCGGCAGGTTCTTCTCGCGGTCGTGGGGGAGCACCTTCGCGTCGCGGTTCATCGGCGCGGAGCGCGAGGCCATCGCATGGCCCTTGCGCGTGACGCGCACGTGGAGGTCGCCGGTCGCCGTCATCAGGTGGAGGTCCCGCGCGCCCGGCTGGTCGAGTATCTCCTCCAGCCCGTCGGCGGCGGCCTTCGCGTCGAGGTTCTTCACCTTCGTCTGCCCGCCCTCGAACGACTCCGCCTGGTACATCTCCCTGCCGCCGATCGAGACGGGCCTCAGCGATATCCTGAAGGTGGAGCCGCCCCTGCGGACCGACTGCACGAGCTTCATGAACCCCGCGCCGAAGACGCGCTCGCGAATCTCGCCCTTCAGCGATTCATCCAGTCCAAATCTGTCCATCTGTCAAAAACAAAGGCGCAGACTATTCATCTGCGCCCTGTATCAGCAGTTCAGTCCTGAACTTCTTACCAGCGGGTCTCGCGGCGCGGACCGCGATCTCCGCCGCGGAATCCACCGCGACCGCCGCCGAATCCGCCGCGACGCTCTTCGCGAGGCTTGGGCTGAGACTCGTTTACGCGGACGGTGCGTCCGTCGAGTTCGTGTCCGTTGAGGGCATCGATCGCAGCCTGCGCCTGTGTGGCGTCGGGCATCGTCACGAAGCCGAATCCCTTGCTGCGGCCGGTCATGCGATCGGTCACAACACGAACAGCGGTAACTTCGCCATACGCCGCGAACGCCGCCTTGAGTCCTTCGTCGGTGGTCGCGTACGCGAGGTTACCAACATATATTTCCATCTTGTGTGTTCCTTAGTGTTTCCGTTGCTCCGTCCCGAAAGCACCCGCCCTCTTAGACCAAGCAACGCATATTTTAGCAGTTTTCATTTCAATTAGTCAACAGGAAAAATTTAAAAAAATGCAATCCCCTCCCCAATCGCCTTCGCCGCGGCGGACAGCTGTTCACGCGTGTGCGAGCACATAAGCGCCACGCGAAGCCGCGCCGCCCCCTTCGCGACGGAAGGATAGCGAATCGCGGGAACGAGGAAACCCTTCGCGAGGAGAGCCTCCGAAATGCGCGCCGCGCGCGCCTCGTCCCCGACCACGACCGGCGCGATGGCCGAGCCGCCGTCGCGCACGTCGACGCCCGCCTTCGCGCACTCGCCGACGAAGAACTCCATGTTCCCGCGAAGCCGCGCGACGCGCCACGGCTCCGCCTCGAGGACGTCCAGCGCCGCCAGCGCGGCGGCGGCGGACGCCGCCATGGGCGCGGTCGAGAAGATGAACGGACGCGACTTGTTCACGAGGTAGTCCGCGACAAGCCGCGACGTCGCGGCGAACCCGCCCTCCGCGCCCAGCGCCTTCGAGAGAGTCCCGACGGTTACGTCCGGCGCGTCGCATCCGAACAACTCGCGAAGTCCGCGGCCAGTCGCGCCGACGACCCCTGTCGCGTGCGCCTCGTCGACGACGGAGAGAGCGCCGTGCGCCCGGCACACCGAGACGAAGCGCGGGAGGTCGAGGATGTCGCCGTCCATGGAGAACACGCCGTCCGACACCACGAGCCTGCGCGCGAAGCCGCCGCATGAGGAAAGCTTCGCCGCGAGGTCGTCCATGTCCGCGTGGCGGTACACGACGACCGCCGCGCCGGAAAGGCGCGCGCCGTCGATTATCGACGCGTGGTTCAGTTCGTCGGAGAGGATCACGCCGCCCTTCCCCGCAAGCGCTGTCAGCACGCCGACGTTCGCCATGTAGCCGGTCGCGTAGAGAACCGCAGCCTCCTCGCCCTTGAACGCCGCGATGCGCCGCTCCAGCTCCCGGTGCGGATCCTGCGTCCCGGTGGTGAGGCGCGAGCCTCCCGAGCCAGCGCCCCATCTCTCCAGCGCGGCGGCGGCGGCGGACTTGACGCGGCTGTCGTTCGCGAGGTCAAGGTAATCGTTGGACGACATTACGACGACCTCGCGCATTTCCTCGCCTTCGCCCACTGCCGCGACCGGGCCCGCTGGGGAGTGAAGCACACGGCACGCGCGGCGAAGGCCCGCCGCGTCGATTGCCGCGAGCTCGTCAGCAAGCGCGGACGCCGCGTCCAGCGCGGGCGCCGCCGGCGGCGGGCTCCCCGGCACGCCATCGACGACGACGCTCTGCCTTTCGAGGAAGCGTATCGTCTCCGCCACCCCGGAGCGAGGCCCCCTGTACAGGAAGATGCGTCCGCCGCGCGGATCGCCCATTTCCTTTATCGTCGTGATGCGGCGGTAGCCGATCTCCCTCGTCGCGACATACCCGGTGACGTAGTCGGGGTCGTCCGACACGCAGATCTCGCCGACGATCCCCGGCGCGTTCGCGACTTTCGTCGCAAGCACCACCGCCTCGGCGAAATGGTTCTTCTTGGCGGCGGACGCCGCCGAAGATGCGCCTACCGCGCACGGCGCGGCGTCCATCCTCGTCGCCCTCACGCCCCGTTCGCGGTCTGGCTCGAGGCGTTCGAGGGTGTCGGCGTCGAGCAGCATCGCGCCGCGCATGGAATGAGTCTCGGAGAAAAGCGCCATGATTTCGTCCACGCGCCCGACGCCGGCCCCGCGGAGGATGTCCGCGGCCGCCCGACGCCCTTCCTCCGCCGTGGCCGTGACGCACGTCGAGACGCGCAGCGCCTCCAGGCGCATGATCTCGCCGGGATCCTCCAGCTTCAGGTTCACGAAGTCCGGCTCGCCCTTAGAATGCGACAGGGCGCGCGCGACAAGCGCGGCGGCGACGCGCGGCGCGGCGGCGGCCGGGACGATCCTCTCCGCGCCTGACACGTGTTCGCCACGCGCGGAGGCTCGCATCTTCACCGAAAGGAGCCGACTCTCATTCATGGAAGTCACCGTCCTCCCCGCCTTCACCCGGCGGAAGCGCCGCGACCGCCGCAAGCGCATCGGCGATCCGCGCCAGCTCCGCGTCGCCCGTCACAAGCGGGGGCATCGCGTAGACGAAGTTCGCGAACGGCCTCAGCCATACGCCCGTCTCGTCTATCACTCGGTCTATGTCGCCGCGGGACGGCATGCGCCGCACCTCGACCACGCCCGCCGCGCCAAGCACGCGCACTCCGGCGACGTTGGGCAGCGCGGCAAGCGTCGGGAGCCGCGAGCGGAACACATCCTCGACATGGCGCGCCTTCGCCGCGTAGTCGGCGGACGCGAACAGCTCAAGCGACGCGTTCGCCGCCGCGCAGGCGAGGGGGTTCGCCATGTACGTCGGGCCGTGCATGAACGCCGACGGCGTCCCCGAGGAGATGACGTCCGCGACGCGGCCGGACGCTATGGTGGCGGCGAGCGTCGTATGCCCGCCGGTTAGCGCCTTGCCGACGCACACGACGTCCGGCGCCGCGCCAGAGCGTTCGTGCGCCCATCGCGGCCCGGTCCTGTGCAGCCCCGCCGCGATCTCGTCGAACACCAGCACGAGGTCGCGCTCGTCGCACATCCTCCGCATCTCCGCGAGGATCGCGGGGTCGTAGAAGTTCATCGCGTTCGCGGCCTGGAACACAGGCTCGCAGATCATCCCGGCGACTTCGCCCTCGTGCTCGTCGAGCGTCCGCTCGACCTGCGCGGCCCATTCGCCGACGTCCGGCGACGATTCTCCGGCGGAGACGTCGCAGCCCGCCGGCTTCGGCGCGAAGAGATGCCTAGGCATCATGCCGGCGAAGAGCACGTGCATTCCGTCGGGGTCGCTCAGCGCCATCGCGCAGGCGGTGTCGCCGTGGTAGCCGCCCTTCAGCGCGACCATGCGCGAGCGACCCGGCCTCCCCTTCGCGTGCTGGTACTGTATCGCCATCTTCACTGCGACCTCGACCGATATGGATCCGGAGTCCGCGAAGAACACCCTGTCCAGGCCGGGCGGCGCGATCTCCGCCAGCCGCCGCGCCAGCTCGACCGCGGGCTCGTGCGTGAACCCGCCGAACATCACGTGGCACATCCTCTCGCCCTGGCGGCGGATTGCCTCGACTATCGCCGGGTGGTTGTGCCCGTGGGCGACGCACCACCAGGAGGACACGGCGTCAACGAGCCTGCGACCGTCGTCAAGCGTGATGTACACCCCGTCGGCGGACTTCGCCAGCCGCACTCGCGGCGGGTCCTTCAGCGACGCGTAAGGATGCCAGATGTACTGTCTGTCGTATTCAATCTGTGTCATGGAAACTCGTCAATGCATTTTGGGGGATTCGTCGAGCTGTCTGTAGCACTCGTACGCCGCGATCGAGACGGCGTTCGCCAGGTTGATGCTGCGGGCGTGCTCGCCCGGCATGGGGATTCTGAACAGCGAATCCGCGTAGCGTTCGTAGAAACCGGACGGGAGCCCGGACGATTCGTTGCCGAACACAAGTGCGTCGCCGTCCTCGAAGCGGCACTCGTAGAGCGACCTCCCGCCATGCGTCGACAGGAACCTGAGCCGCCTTGGGCGCGCCGCGGCGAGGTAGTCGTCCCAGGTGTCGTGCAGCGTCACGTCGAGATGCGGCCAGTAGTCGAGGCCGGCACGGGCTATCGAACGGTCGTCCAGCGCGAACCCGAGCGGCCTGACAAGGTGGAGCGGCACGCCCAGCCCGACGCACAGGCGCCCTATCGCGCCCGTGTTGTGCGGTATCTCGGGACGGAGAAGTACTATCGAGAAGTTCACCTCGAGAGCTTCCAGCAGAGCCAGGCGGACAGCGTCTTGGAGTCGAAGATCGTCCCGCCGCGGATGCCGTCCTCCACTTCCGCCTCGGTGAGGACGACTGGATAGACGTTTTCGTCTGGGTCCTGGTCCTGGGAGTGGGCCGTCTCGGAGAGCTCCGCGAAGTAGAGGTGTATGCGCTCCTCGCAGTAGCCAGGCGTGCAGATGATGGTCGTGAGGAACTTGATGTTCGTCACCTCGTAGCCCGTCTCCTCGGCGGTCTCGCGCCTCGCGCCCTCCACCGGGTCTTCGCCGGGCTCGAGCCCGCCCGCGATGACCTCGACCAATGCCTCCTCGGCGGCCTTGCGGTACTGCTTGACGAACACGAACCTGCCGTCAGGCCGCCGGGCGAGGATGGCGACCGCGTTGCCGTGGCGTATCACCTCGCGCTTCGCCTTGCGCCCGTCGGGCAGCTCGATGTCCAGAAGGTCGACGCTGACGATCTTCCCCGTGTACTTGCGCTCCGTCGCGAGCGTCTTCTCGACCAGGTCCGCCGTGCTCATGCGATGACATCCCGTGAGGCCGTCTCCGCCTCCAGCGCACGCGCCAGCTGGTCGGGGCACGACGTGCCGTTGCGGCACTGGATGCCCTTCAGCTGCGCTATGACGTCCGCCACCTTGCGCCCGACGGCGAGCCTGGCGACGCCCTGGGTGTTGCCGGGGCATCCGCCGACGAATTCGCATTTCGTCAGCGTTCCGTCGACGACCTCGTAGTTGATGGCCATCGAACACGTTCCCGATGTCTTGTATGTCTTCATTGCATGTCCTTTCCCTTGAAAGCGGAAATCTCTCAGCGCACCCTCAGCAGCGCCTCGAGGAAGTAGTAGTCGCCGTAGTCCAGCGGAGTGTCGACCTCGCTGCCGACGGGCTTGTGCCCGACTCCGTGCTTGAGAAGCCAGTCGCCGTTCTCTCCCGGCTTCGCGAAGTATTCGTCGGAGCAGAGCGAAAGAAGCTGCTTGACCGCGAACGCGCGGTACTTCGCGCCCTTGTCGCCCTTGACGAACGTGGAGAGCTCCAGAAGGCCGGAGGCCATGATCGACGCGGCGGAGGAGTCGCGCTCCTCGCCCGGCGCGCCGTAGTCCCAGTACGGGACGCCGTCGGCGGGCATGTTCGGATGGTTGATCGCGAAGTCCGCGACCTTCTGGGCGAAAGCGAGGTAGGCGGGGTCCCTCGTCTCGCGATACATCATCGTGTAGCCGTAGATGGCCCAGCTCTGCCCGCGGCTCCACGCCGTCTCGCACGAGAGGCCCTGCCCGCGGCGGATCTCCTGGACTGCGCCGAGGAAGCCAGGGCGCTGGTCGTAATTCAGCACGTGGTAGGTGCCGCCGTCGGCGCGGAAGTGGTGCGCCATCGTCTTCGTCGAGTGGGAGCGCGCGATGTCGTCGAAGCGCTTCGCATTCCCCCGTTCGCCATTCCCCGTTCCCCGTTCCCCATTCTTCGCCGCCCACTCGAGGATCTCGAGGTTCATCATGTTGTCCGGGATCACGAGGAAGTTCTTGTTGTCGCTGATCGCCCCCCAGCTCCTGATGACCCCGAGGTCCGGGTTGAAGCGCTTCGAGAGGGAGTCTGCAGTCTCGAGGAGGAGCGCGTCGTACCTGTCGGTCTTCAGCAGCCTTCTCGCGTTGCCGAAGGAACAGTACATGATGAAGCCGACGTCGTGGTTGTCGGAGACCTTCGAGTTCGGGGCGACGAACTCCGTCCAGACCGTAGCGCGGTCCTTGAAGAAGCCGTCGCCCGTCGCCTCGTAGAGGTACCAGAGCGAGCCGGGGAAGTGCCCGGACGTCCACCAGTAGATGGAGCGCATGTCGAGCTTGCCTTCCTTGGCCATCCATCCATGCGGAACCTGCCTTTCGTCAAACGGCCTGTTCCTCTTCTTGGGAGTGCGCGCGTTCATCAGCGGAGTCGCGGCGGCGTCTATGGCGCGGTAGTGTGCCGCGCTCTTCGCGAAGACGTCGGGCAGCATTGCCTGAAGCTTGGACTCCTGCGGGCACGTCAATGCCGCAGCCACCATAACTGTTGCGATCATCGTCTATCTCCTTTCATGTCCTTTTGCGTCAGAACCAGCATCCGCCTACCTCGCGAGCCAGCCGCCGTCGACGGGCAGGACGATTCCGTTTACGTAGTCCGAGGCCGGGGAGCAGAGGAACACGCACGCGCCGGCTATGTCGGAGGCCTCGCCCCAGCGCCCCGCCGGGATGCGCTCCAGTATCTGGCGAGAGCGGACGGGATCGGCCCTGAGCGCGGCGGTGTTGTCCGTCGCGATGTACCCCGGAGCGATCGCGTTCACATTCACGCCCTTGGACGCCCACTCGTTCGCAAGCGCCTTCGCGAGCTGCCCCACGGCGCCCTTCGACGCCGCGTAGCCGGGGACGGTTATCCCGCCCTGGAACGTGAGGAGCGAGGCGGTGAACACGATCTTGCCGTAGCCGCGCGCGACCATGTCCCTGCCGAACTCGCGCGCGAGGATGAACTGCGAGTCGATGTTGACGGACATCACCTTGTCCCACCATTCGTCCGGATGCTCGGCCGCCGGCTTCCTGAGGATCATGCCCGCGTTGTTGACGAGTATGTCGATCTGGTGCTCCTTCTTTACGCGCTCGATGAACGCGTAGACCGCGCTGCGGTCGGAGAGGTCGCAGTCCTTTGAGCACGTGCGCACAACCTTGGCGCCCGCCTCCTCCAGCGCATCGGCCATCGCCTTGCCGATGCCGCGGTTGGAGCCCGTCACCAGCGCCGTCTTTCCTGAAAGATCGTATGTTATCATTTTATCTTCTCCATTTCCTACGACTAACCTCTAATCACTAATCACTAGCAACTAGCCACTAATGACTAGCCACTAATTCACCTCATTTCCATCACAGGCACCTTGTCCATGTCGCCGTAGTTCAGGTTCTCGCCTCCCATGCCCCAGATGAACATGTAGTTCGAGGTGCCGGCGGCGGAATGGACACTCCACTCGGGCGCGGTGATCGCCTGCTCGTTGTGGAGCCACACGAGGCGCTGTTCCTGCGGCTGGCCCATCTGGTGGCAGATCGCCTGCCCCTCGGGCACGTTGAAGTAGAAGTACGCCTCCATACGGCGTCCGTGGACGTGCTGGGGCATCGTGTTCCAGACGCTCCCCGGCTTGAGCTCAGTAAGCCCCATCTGCAGCTGGTTCACACCGCCGCCCGGCGTCTTCGTCAGCACGGGGTTCACGATGAGCTGGTTGATCACGCGGTCGTTGGACTCCTCCATCTTCCCGGCCTTGATATAGTTGCCGATTGTGTAGCCCGGCTTTTTGCAACTCTGGTCGCTCGTGATGCGCTGCGTGACGAACTCCTTGTACGCTGGCGCGGAATTGATGTAGAACTTCGCCGGATTCGCCTTGTCCTTCGAGGCGAACTTCACTTCCTTCTTGCCGCAACCTACGTAGAGGGCTTCCTTGAAATCGAGCTCGTACTTTTCGCCGTCGACCGTGACGACGCCCGGCCCGCCGACGTTGATCACGCCAAGCTCGCGGCGGTCGAGGAAATGCTCGGCCTTGAGCTCCTCGAACGGCTCGAGCGTCAGTTCCTTTTCGACAGGCATCACGCCGCCGTAGACGAGGCGGTCGTACATCGTGTAGGTGAGGTTGACCTCGTCGGGGGCCATCACCTTCTCCATAACGAAGCGCGACCTCATCTTCGCCGTGTCGTACGACTTGAAGTCGTCGGGGTGGACTGCGGTCTGAACCGTCACGTTCACAGTGGCGGCCAGCATCAATGTCATCATGCTCATTTTTTTGTTCCTTTCTTCTTGTCTTCAGATTTGCCTTCGTCAAGCTTGGAGTTCACAACTCGTCTGAAGAGTTCAGCGAGTTCGCGTTCGCGGGCCGCCTGCGTTTCGCGCACGTAATTGTGCCAGGACTTCGCATCGCGGAACCGTCCGGCCTCGGTCCAGTCCGCGCCAGCGCAGACCGTCAGGACCGAACATCCGCGATCAATCCACCTGAGCGGCTTCGTCATTATCATCTTCGCACCCTCCGGCCCGTCGGCAAGCGATGTTTTTCCGCAAATGGGCACAGCGAAGATCGCGCTCATCATCGAGCCTTCCTCGCCCTTGCGGTTGTGCGGCTTCTCGAAGAGCGACACGATGCACTTCCTCTCGTCCACGAAAAGGTCGCCGACGTGCTCTCGCTTTGCGTTGAGGTCTAGCCCGATGCCGACCTCGAGCCCTTCCACCGGCACATCCTCCGAAAGCGTCACGGTCTCTATGAAAAACGAGCTCCCTTTCTCCAGGACAATCCCAAGCGTCATCGTGCCGCCTATCGGAAGCTTGTAGTCGAGCTCGAACGAGCAGCGCTCCTCGCAGTTCGTGAGGATGCGGTACGCGACCCAGTCGCCGTAGTCGGAGAGCCACTTGCCGTCCTTCCGGAACGCCACCCCGCCGACGCCGCGCCCGGGGCCGACGGCGTAGTCGTCCATGCCAAGGCCCTTCACGTTCTTGTGCCAGTTGCCGTGCCTCTTCGGCTCCCGCAGGAGATGCACGACGAAGTTGTTCGTCGTCGCCTTGTTGAAGACGTCGATTCCGCTCCACTTGTGGGGGTCGCCGGGGCCGTAGGCGCGAAAGCCCACCCGGTCGTTCTCCCAGAAGAAGTCGTTCGCCCTTTCCGGCGCCTCTCCGCAGAGGCACGTCGTCGCAAGCAGCATCGAAGCTATCATATCTCCCCTCCTTGTCTTTGCAGACGCCCCGGCCGCGCCCCGGCCGCCATTTCCGCCAGCTGCGCCCTTGAAATCCCCGCCGCCAGGTCGCCCATCGCGCGGGCCGCGCGGTTGAGCCATTCGAACCGCGCCTTTCCGTGGCTCCTTCGCTCGCCGCCTCCTGGCTGCGGCGCAAACGGTGAAAGCTGAAGCATCCTGCCCTCCGAGCAGGCGTCGAAGTCGCCGCCTTGCGGCTTGTAGTATCTCCCCATGCCGTCTGCCAGAAGCTGAACAACCCTTCCGCCGCGGGCAAGCGCCTCCGCCTTCACGGCCTTTTCCCCAGGCGATATCCACGGGCTGACGAGAACCGCGCCGCGCTCGGCCTTCGCCCCAAGCTTCGCGACGAGGCCCGCAAGCACATCCGGCGGCGTCGCCTGTGAAATGCGCACGCTCACCAGAAGCGGCGCGTCAAGAAGAAATGGATTGCCTACGGAAGTCCATTCGACGCGCCGTGACGGAACAACAGGCGTACTATAACAATAACCAGCCCCCTTGTCGTCGTGCGCTTGTTGTCCCCGCTTGTTGTCGTACGCTTGTTGTCCCCGCTTGTTGTCGTACGCTTGTTGTCCCCGCTTGTCGTCGTGCGCTTGTTGTCCCCGCTTGTCGTCGTGCGCTTGTTGTCCCCGCTTGTCGTCGTGCGCTTGTTGTCCCCGCTTGTTGTCGTACGCTTGTTGTTCTTCAAACGCCCTCTGCAGCTGGTTGCCCTTCCGCGGCTTGGCGATTTCCTCGCCAGTCAGCATATCCCAGAATTCGCACCCACCTCCGTCGCGCGCGAATGACCTGAAGTCCCAGGAATCCGCGTCTGCTACGGCGCCGAGCGTCTCGTTCGCGCGCTCAAGCCGCCAATGGCGGAACCCCATGACCTTTCTGAAGAGGCCAGGGTTGTTTTCCACGATCCAGCGGCGCTTTGGATTGGCGAGAATGTATTTGATCTGCCTGTCGAGCTGCCCCCTTGCAATGCACACGGAATCCCGCCACAAGCCGCACCACACACGCCGACCGATGCGCCGCTCGGTTTCGGCGGCGAAGAATGCGACGACCTCGCCAAGGTTTACCCGCCCCTCTACCGTAATGTAGACTATACCATGGAAATGGTCGGGCATGATTGCGTTGTATGTGGCTCTCACGCCCGGGAACCTCGCCTCTACTTCCTGCCAGGCGTCGTAGACGGCCCTGCCCTCCTTCGACCGCTCTACGCCCCATTCACGCAGCACGCCGAATACAGAGGCCCTCGGCTCGGTGACGAGGGTCACCATGTAGTTGCATCGGGAGTCGTATTTCCAGCCAAGAAGCCCCTTGTGATACATGGGGGTTGGAACAAGCGTACTACAACAAGTCTCCTGCTGCCCGCCGCCCGGCCGCCCGCCGCCCTGCTGCCCGCTGACCGACCGACCGCCGCCCTGCTGCCCGCCGCCCGGCCGCGCCGCAACCTGCTGCCCGTCGGCCGGCCGCCCGCAGCCTTGT
>CADCCQ010000031.1 GCA_902799955.1 uncultured bacterium
CGGCGAGATCGGCGTGATGGGCGGCATCGGGAAGTTCACGACGGGCGACACCGTCTGCGCCGAGCAGGCGCAGATCGCGCTCGACCGCATCGAGTTCCCGGAGCCCGTGATGTTCATGGCGATCGAACCGAAGTCGCGCGCGGACAAGGACAAGCTCGGGGAGGCGCTCCAGATGCTCTCCGACGAGGATCCAACGTGCCGCGTTCGCACGGACGAGGAGACCGGGCAGACGATCGTGAGCGGGATGGGCGAGCTGCACCTCGACATCCTCCGCGACCGGCTCGTCCGGGAGTTCAAGGTGCCGGCGAACACCGGCAAACCGATGGTTTCGTATTGTGAAACGGTCACCGGCGAAGCGGACGGACGCCACACGTTCGACCGCGAGATCGGTGGCAAGCGCCAGGCGGCCACGGTGGAGCTCCACGTTTCGCCGATGGAGCGCGGGAAGGGCAACCTCGTCGAGGTCAAGCCGCCCCGCAACACCATACCGCCGGAATTCTGCGCCCCGATCGAGCAAGGGGTGCAGGACGCGATCCTGACGGGCGTCGTGGCCCGTTTCCCGATGCAGGACGTCCACGTCCGCATCACCGGAGGGGGGATCCTCGATCCCGACTCCGCGACGGAAACGGCGTTCCGCACCGCCGCGATCCTGGCGTTTCGCGAGGCCGCCGAGGCCGCCGCGCCGGAATTGCTCGAGCCGATCATGTCGGTCGAACTCGTGACGCCGCCGGAGTACACCGGCGACCTCATGGGCGACCTG
Organism: uncultured bacterium; assembly: GCA_902799955.1. GTDB lineage: Bacteria > Verrucomicrobiota > Kiritimatiellia > RFP12 > UBA1067 > UBA1067. The sequence goes on from CADCCQ010000031.1 coordinate 761, forward strand.
AACGGACGCCGGGGGCAGGTCCGCGAGATGACGATGCGTGGTGACATGCAGGTCATTTCCGCGAACGTGCCGCTGGCCGAGATGTTCGGGTACGCGACCGCGATCCGATCCCTCTCCCGGGGCAGGGCGTCCTACTCCATGGAGCCGGAAGAGTTCGCGGTGGTTCCCCGCGCCGTCAAGGAATCCATACTGAACAGGTAACCCACACAATGCAGAGTCAACGCATCAGAATCCGCATGCAGGCCTACGACCACCGGGTCCTCGACCAGGCCGTCGCCGAGATCGTCGGCACGGCCCGGACCACCGGCTCGGACGTCGTCGGGCCCATCCCGCTGCCCACGCGCGTCGAGCGGTTCACCGTGAACCGCAGCCCCCACATAAACAAGAAGTCGATGGACCAGTTCGAAATGCGCACGCACAAGCGCATGCTGGACATCGTCGGCCCCACCGCCAAGACGGTCGAGGAGCTCAAGAAGCTCAACCTCCCCGCCGGCGTGGACATCACCATCAAGGTCTAAGGAGCATCCCATGCAAGGCTTGATCGGAAAGAAGATCGGGATGACCCAGATCTGGGGCGAGGGCGACGTCCGCGTCCCCGTCACGGTCATCGAGGCCGGGCCGTGCCCGGTCGTCCAGCTCAGGACCGCCGAGAAGGACGGCTACACCGCAGTCCAGCTCGGGTTCGGCGAGCAGAAGATCTCGCGCCTGACGAAGGCCGAGGCGGGGCACCTCAAGAAGACCGGCGGCCTTGAAGGCGGCGTCAGGGTCCTCAAGGAGTTCGCGCCCGAGGCCGGCGAGGAGGTCAAGGTCGGCGACGTCATCACGGTGAAGAACTTCGACGGCGTCAAGTACGTCGACGTGACGGGCGTGACGAAGGGCCGCGGCTTTGCCGGCGTCCTCAAGCGCTACAACTTCGCAGGCGGCAACATGACGCACGGCGGCCACTCCAAGCGCCGCACGGGCGGCCTGGCCGCGCGCGACCTCCCTGGCTGGATCGAGAAGGGCAAGAAGATGCCCGGCCACATGGGCGCGGTCAGCCGCAAGACGGTCAACCTCGAGGTCGTGCAGGTGCGTCCCGAGGACAACGCGCTTCTCGTGAAGGGCTCGGTCCCCGGATGCCGCAACGGCATCGTGTTCGTCCGCAAGTCCCTCAAGAACAACGTCATCGCCTACAAGGCCGGGAAGGGAGCTAAGTAATGAAGAGGATCGATGTTCCAGTGGATCCCTCCACGCTCGTGCTCGACAGGGGCGAGCAGGCCGTCAAGGACGCCGTGACCGCGATACGCAACGCGATGCGCGCGGGCACCGCCTCGACGAAGGGCAAGGGCGAGGTCGCGGGCTCCAACAAGAAGCCCTGGAAGCAGAAGGGCACGGGCAACGCCCGTTCCGGCTTCCGCCAGAGCCCGGTGTGGCGCGGCGGCGGCGTCGCGCACGGCCCCAGGCCGCGCGACTTCGCGCAGAAGATAAACAAGAAGGTCATGGCCCTCGCGTTCTCCAGGGCTCTTTCGGACAAGATCTCGGCCGGGGACGTCATCGTCGTCGACGAGTTCAAGTTCGAGGCCCCGAAGACGAAGCTCATGGCCGCATTCCTCAAGGAGCTCGGCGTTGACCGCAGCGCCATAATCGTCCAGAAGGAAGTCGACGACACGACGCTTCTGGTGACAAGCAACCTTCCGCGCGTCGACTACTCGACCGCCCAGGCGCTTGACGTCTACTCGCTCATGCTGGCGAGGAAGGTCGTCTGCGACAAGGCCGGCTTCGACGTGCTCGTCGGGCGCATCGTCAAGTAAGGAACTCAGCAATGACGAACGAAGAAGTCATTAAGAGGGTCGTGGTGACGGAGAAGAGCAAGAAGCTCGAGCTCCAGAACCGCTACGTCGTCGAGGTGGCGCGCGCCGCCCGCAAACACCAGATAGCCGAGGCCGTCGAGAAGAAGTTCGGCGTCCACGTGCTGGCCGTGAGGACCGTCAACGTGAAGGGCGGCCTCAGGTACATCCGCGGCACGCGCCGCGCAGTAACCGAGCCCACCTACAAGAAGGCGTACGTCACCGTCAAGGCCGGCGAGCGCATCGAGCAGGTCTAAGGAGATCCACCATGGGACTTAAGTCTTACAAGCCACGTTCACAGGGCATGCGCTTCAGGGTGTCCGCCTCGTTCGAGGAGATCACCGAGAAGAAGCCCGTGAAGAGCCTCACCGAGGCCGTCCGCAAGACCGCGGGCCGCAACAACCAGGGACGCATCACGACCCGCCACCGCGGCGGCGGGGTGAAGCGCCGCTACAGGATCGTCGACTTCAAGCGAACCAAGTTCGGCGTCGAGGCGACGGTCAAGGGCATCGCGTACGACCCGACCCGCAGCGCGTACCTCGCGCTGATCGAGTACACGGACGGCGTGAAGAGCTACATCCTGGCCCCCGAGGGCCTGAAGCCGGGCATGAAGGTGATGAGCGGCCCGAAGGCCGAGGCCACCGTCGGCAACTGCCTTCCGCTCGCGCAGATCCCGCTCGGGCTCATGGTCCACGCCATCGAGCTCGTCCCGGGCGAGGGCGCGAAGGTCGCCCGCTCGGCCGGCAACGCGTGCCAGATCATGGCGCGCGACGGCGGCAGGGTCACGCTGAAGATGCCCTCGGGAGAGGTCCGCATCTTCGACGGCAGGTGCCTCGCGACCGTCGGCACGGTCGGCAACAAGGACTGGGGCTCGATCAAGCTCGGCAAGGCCGGCCGCAAGCGCTACCTCGGCATCCGCCCGACGGTGCGCGGCGTGGCCATGAACCCTGTCGACCACCCGATGGGCGGCGGCGAAGGCCGCACCTCGGGCGGCTCGCATCCGCGCTCCCCGTGGGGCCAGCTCGCGAAGGGCGGCAAGACCCGCGCGAAGCGCAAGGCATCGGACAAGGTCATCGTCAAGAGGAGGAAATAACACATGTCGCGTTCTCTCAAGAAGGGACCGTACGTGGAGGAGAGCCTCCTCCGCAAGGTCGAGAAGATGACGGCGAGCGGCAAGAAGCAGCCGATCAAGACGTGGAGCCGCCGGTCGATGGTGCTCCCCGACTTCGTCGGACTGACGTTCGCCATCCACAACGGACGGCAGCATCTGCCGATCTTCATAACCGAAAACATGGTCGGCCACAGGCTCGGCGAGTTCGCCCCCACGCGCACGTTCAAGTCGCACGGCAACTCCGCGGCCAAGGTCGAGAAGAAGTAAGGGGCAGTAAATGGAAGTTACCGCAATAACCCGCAACGCGAGGATGTCGGCCTTCAAGGGCCGCCCGCTCGCCCGCGCCTGCCAGGGCCTCACGGCCGCCGACGCGCTCAAGGTGGTCGAGTTCTCGCCCAAGAAGGCTGCGCAGATAATCAAGAAGACGCTGCTCTCCGCGATTGCCAACGCCGCCCACAACAACAACGTGCAGGAGCCGGGCCTCCTGAAGGTCAAGATCTGCGTGCTCGACGAGTCGGTCCGCATGCGCCGCTACTGGCCGACGGCCAGGGGCTCCGCGCACCCGATCGCCCGCAGGCTCTGCCATTGCAAGGTCGTCCTCACGGACGCCGGGAAGGAGGCTAGGTAAATGGGTCAGAAAGTCAATCCGGTGGGATTCCGCGTAGGCGTGACCCACGCCTGGGGCAGCCGCTGGTTCGCGCCCAAGAAGACGTTCGGCGCGTATCTCGTCGAGGACCAGAAGATCCGCGAGACGTGCCGCAAGAGGCTCGCCGAGGCGGGCATCTCCAAGATCCTCGTCGAGCGCTACGCCAACCGCGTGCGCGTCACCCTGTTCAGCGCCAGGCCGGGGGTCATCCTCGGGCGCAAGGGCGCCGACGTCGAGTCGGTCCGCGAGGAGCTCGGGAAGATGACCAAGAAGGAGGTCTACCTCGAGATCAAGGAGGTCCAGGGCGCCGACGCCGACGCGCAGCTCGTGGCGGAGTCGATCGCCCAGCAGCTCGAGAGGCGCATCGCCCTCAAGCGCGCGATGAAGCGCGCGATGAAGGTCGCGATGGACATGGGCGTGGACGGGATCAAGGTCCACGCGGGCGGGCGCATCAACGGCGCCGAGATCGCCCGCGTCGAGTGGTCGCGCGAGGGCAAGGTGCCCCTGCACACGCTCAGGGCCAACATCGACTACGGTTTCGCGGAGGCCAACACCACCGCCGGCAAGATCGGCATCAAGGTTTGGATCTGCAAGAAGGAAGGCTTCCAGGCCCGGCAGCCGCGCGGCGAGCGCCGCGAGCGCCGCGAGCGCGGAGACCGCAAGGAGAGGAGCTAAGCCATGCCGCTGATGCCCAAGAGAGTCAAGTACCGCAAGGTGTCCAAGGGAAACCGCTCCGGCTACGCGACGTCCGGCACGGAGCTCGCGTACGGTGAGTACGGCCTCAAGGCCCTCACGCGCGGGCTTCTGACGGCGACGCAGATCGAGGCGTGCCGCGTCGCGATCAACCGCGAGATGAAGCGCAAGGGCAAGCTCTGGATCCGGGTGTTCCCCGACAAGCCGGTCACCAGGAAGCCCATCGAGGTCCGCATGGGCGGGGGCAAGGGCAACCCGGAGTTCTGGGCTGCCGTCATCCTCCCAGGCAAGGTCCTCTTCGAGGTCGGCGGCGTAAGCGAGGAGGTCGCCAAGGAATGCCTCCGCCTGGCCGCCACGAAGATCGGAATCCACACGAAGTTCATAACCCGCGCAGGAGTGAGGATCTAATGAGCACGGAAACAGAGAAACGCGGCGCCAGGAAGGTGCGCAAGGGCGTCGTCGCGTCCAAGATGGGCGCGAAGAGCGTGGTCGTCGAGGTCAGCTACCGCGAAATCCACCCGCTCTACGGCAAGGTGGTGACGCGCACCAAGAAGTACCACGCCCACGACGAGGACGACACCGCCAAGGTCGGCGACGTCGTGACCATCATGGAATCGAGGCCGCTGAGCGCCACGAAGCGCTGGCGCGTCGTCAAGTAAGGAGAACAGCGAAATGTTGCAGGAACTCTCCAATCTTGTGGTTGCGGACAACACGGGCGCCAAGCGCGCCATGTGCTTCCGCATCCTCAGGCAGCGCAAGGAGTACGCGCATCTCGGCGACGTCATCAGGGTCGCGATCAAGGAGGCGTCCCCGACGAGCTCCATCAAGAAGGGCTCCGTCGCCACGGCCGTCATCATCCGCACCGGCCAGCCCATCCGCCGCGAGGACGGCTCGATGGTTCACTTCGACCAGAACGCGTGCGTTCTCGTCGACTCTAAGCTCAACCCGATCGGCACGCGCGTTTTCGGGCCGGTCGCCCGCGAGCTCAGGGACCGCAACTACATGAAGATCCTCTCCATGGCCCCGGAAGTGGTCTGAGGAAAAGGAGCGCAAGTCATGTCAATGGCAAGAATCAGGAAGGACGACACGGTCATCGTCGTCAGCGGCACGTCCGCGGGCAAGACCGGCAAGGTCAAGAGCGTGGACCGCAAGAAGGGCACCGCGGTCGTCGAGGGCGTCAACGTCCACAAGAAGGCCGTCAGGCGCACCGAGAAGGCGGCCGGCGGGATCATCGAGATGGAGTTCCCGATCAGGCTCTGCAAGCTCATGCCCTACGACGCCGAGGCCAAGCGCGGCACCCGCGTGAAGGCCGGCGACAAGGACGGCAAGAAGACGAGGGTGTCCGTCAGGTCCGGGAAGACCCTCTAACATAAGGAACCGAACATCATGGCAAGACTAAAGGACGAATACGCGAGCCGTATGGTCCCCGAGCTCGAGAAGGCGCTCGGCACGACCAACAGGATGCTCGTTCCGCGTTTGCAGAAGATCGTCGTCAACATGGGCTTCGGCATCGTCTCCAAGGACGAGCAGAAGCAGCTGGTCGACGACCTCGCCGCGATAACCGGCCAGAGGCCGATGCTCTGCCGCGCCAAGAAGTCGATATCGAACTTCAAGCTGCGCGAGGGCATGGTCATCGGCGCGAAGGTGACGCTGCGCGGCGAGCGCATGTGGGAGTTCGCCGAGAGGCTCATCAGCTCGGCGCTGCCCAGGATCCGCGACTTCAGGGGCGTCTCCGCAAGGGGCTTCGACGGGCGCGGCAACTACACGCTCGGGCTCAAGGAGCACTCGATATTCCCCGAAATCGTCAACGAGGGCTCGGCCCATTCGGGCATGGACATCACGTTCGTGACGAGCTCCACGGACAACAAGGCGTCAAAGGCACTTCTCGACGCAATGGGAATGCCGTTCGCAGGGAGGAACTGACAATGGCCAAGAAATGCCTCATAGTGAAGCAGAAGAAGACGCCCAAGTTCAAGGTGCGCGCATACAACCGCTGCCAGCGCTGCGGCCGTCGCCACGCCTATCTCAGGAAGTTCGGCGTATGCCGCCTCTGCTTCCGCGAGCTGGCGGTCGCCGGCCTCATCCCGGGCGTCACCAAGGCTTCGTGGTAAAGAGAAGGGAAGGAATCAAAAAATGACACACGATCCCATTTCCGACATGCTCACGACGATCCGCAACGGACAGAAGGCCCGCCTTCACTCCGTGACGACCCCCGCGAGCAAGCTCAAGGGCGAAATCGCCCGCGTCATGAAGGACGCCGGCTACATAGCCGACGCCGTCACCACGACCGAGTTCCCGAAGAAGCTCGTCATCACGCTCAAGTACTCCGAGCGCGCCGTACCGGCGATCACGGAGATCAAGCGCGTGTCCAAGCCGGGCCTCAGGAAGTTCGCGTCCGTGGCCGACATCCCCGCCGTCCTCGACGGCATGGGCCTCGCGATCCTCTCCACCTCCCGCGGAGTCATGTCCGGGGCGCAGGCCAAGAAGGACCGCGTAGGCGGGGAGATAATCTGCACAATAGCATAACACAGGAGCCAGAAGACAATGTCTCGAATCGGAAAGGAACCGGTCAAGCTGGAGGACGGGGCGACAGTCGAAGTCTCGGGCCAGAAGGTGACCGTCAAGGGGAAGCTCGGGGAGCTCTCCTACACGATGCATGAGGGCATCACGGCGAAGGTGGAGGACGGCTGCGTCAAGGTGCTCTGCGCCGACGACGAGAAGTTCGGCAACTTCCACGGACTCGCCCGCGCGCTGATCCACAACATGGTGGTTGGCGTGTCGAAGGGCTACACGAAGCAGCTCTCGATCGAGGGAACCGGCTTCAAGGCCGTTCTCAAGGGCCAGGAGCTCGCGCTTTCGCTCGGGTTCGCGTCGCCGAAGATCTTCGCGATCCCGGAGGGCCTGAAGGTGACCGTCGAGAACGACGGGCTGCAGGTGACCGTCACGGGCATCAACAAGGAGGTCGTCGGCGAGGCGGCCGCGCGCATTCGCTCGTTCTACCCCGCGGAGCCCTACAAGGGCAAGGGCATCAAGTACGTCGGCGAGCGCATCCGCCGCAAACAGGGCAAGAAGGTCGCCTAAGCGCGGCGTAAGGAGCTACAGCAATGTTCAATCGCAAAGTCCAGCGCCAGAAGAGGCATCTCCGCCTCCGCCAGCGCATAATCGGGTCGGCGGCGCGCCCGCGCATGTCGATCTGCATCACGAACAAGCACATGTACGTGCAGTTCATCGACGACGACGCCGGCCGCACGCTCGCCTCCGCGAGCTCCATCAAGGAGCAGAAGGCGAACGTCGAGGTCGCGAAGAACCTCGGCAAGGCCGCGGCGGAGGCCGCGAAGGCCGCCGGGATTTCGACGGTCGTCGTGGACCGCGGCGGCTTCAAGTACACGGGCCGCGTGGCGGCCATAGTCGAGTCCGCCGTCGAGGCGGGCCTCTCGATCGGCGCCAGGAAAGAGGAGGATAGGTAGACATGGCACAGAATCGCGACAAGCGCGGCGAAATGGGCGCGCAGGACGACCTTGACGAGCACACCGTGTTCATCAACCGCTGCGCCAAGACAGTGAAGGGCGGACGCCGCATGAGCTTCTCCGCCGTCATCGTGGTCGGCGACAAGGAAGGCAGGGTCGGCGTTGGCTTCGGAAAGGCCAACGAGGTCTCCGACGCAATCCGCAAGGGCGGCGACGCCGCCCGCAAGGACATGCGCAAGATCACCCTCAGGGGCAAGACCATCCCGCACGACGTCGAAGGCGTCTGCGACGGCGGCCGCGTCCTCCTCAAGCCCGCGCCCGACGGCACCGGCCTGATCGTCGGCGGCGGAATGCGCCCGGTCCTCGAGGCCGTCGGCATCCGCGACGCGGTGGGCAAGTCCCTCGGCTCCAAGAACCGCCTCAACGTGGTCAAGGCCACGATGAACGCGCTCATGAAGCTCAGGAGCGCCGAGGAGATCGCCGCGGCGAGGGCGTGACGGCGGCTCGGCTGCAATCGACATCAATCGACAGAACGGGAATAAAATCATGGAACTGAACAACCTCACCAACACCCCGGGAGCCCGCCACCGCCGCAAGCGCGTCGGCCGCGGCTGCGGTTCGGGAATGGGCAAGACGTCAACGCGCGGTCACAAGGGCCAGGCGGCCCGCAAGGGCCACAAGCAGAAGCTCGGCTTCGAAGGCGGCCAGATGCCGCTCGTGCGTCGCATCCCCAAGCGCGGCTTCAACAACGCCGCGTTCAACGCCAAGGCGCTCGGCGTCAACCTCGCCGACCTCGAGAAGAAGTTCGAGAGCGGCGCCGAGGTCACGGTCGAGACGCTCGCCAAGGCGGGCTTTTCGGACAACAAGCGTCCGAAGGTCAAGATCCTCGGCACGGGCGAGCTCACCAAGAAGCTCACCGTCAAGGGCGTTCCCTGCTCCGCCTCCGCGAAGGCGAAGATCGAGGCCGCCGGCGGGACGGTCGCCTGATACCGGCGCACCGCCATCCAAAGAGGAAGCCGACCGCGCCATCGCGGCCGGCTTTTTCTTTGCCGCATGGCCTGACGAGGGCTACAGATGACGCGATTCCTGCTCTCCTGCGTTCCAGTCGCGGTGCTGGTGGCCGCGCTCACGGGGCTTAGGCTGCCTGCGTGGAAGGCCGCCCTCGCCGCGTTCGCGGTGTGCGTGGCCGAGGCGCTGGCCATGCGCGCGGCCCCGGCGCGCGACGTCGCGCTCTGCGCCGCTAACGGCGCGGCGACCGGGCTCTTCCCCATAGGGCTCGTCATAGTCGCGGCGCTTTTCACGTACGCCGTCGCCAGGGATTCTGGGGCGATGGCTGAGATCAGGGCGGGGCTTTCGTCCCTTTCGGACGACCGTCGCTACCTGGCGCTTCTCATAGCCTGGGGTTTCGGCAACTTCATGGAGGGCATGGCGGGGTTCGGCACGGCGGTCGCGATACCGTGCGCGATCATGGTCGGCGTCGGCTTCGACCCGATGAAGGCGGTGCTGTGCTGCCTCGTCGCGAACACCACGCCGACGGCGTTCGGGTCCGTGGGCGTCCCGACGCTCGTCCTCGCGAAGGAGACCGCGCTCGACCCGGGAAGGCTCACGTCCGCGATAGCCTTCCTCCAGCTGGCGACGACGTCGCTCTCGCCGTTCCTCGTGCTGCTGGCCGCCGACGGCGTGCGCGGCCTCCGCGAGCGCTGGGGGCTCGCGCTCGTCGCCGACGTGGCGTTTCTCGTCCCCGCCGTCGCCGTCGCAGCTACGATCGGGTGCGAGATGCCCAACGTCTTCGGCGGCATCGCGGCAATGGCCGCGCTTGCCTTCATGGGCGACAGGTCGCGCATCGACTTTAGGCGCCAGGCGTGGGCCTGGACTCCGTTCGCGCTTGTCGTCGCGGCGCTCGGGGCGTCCGCCGCGCTCCCCGCCCGCTGGAGGGCGTCGCCCGGGTTCGTGATCTTCGCCGCCGCCGCGGCAGGCGGCCTCGTCCAGCGGGTGCGTCCGGCGCGGCTCCTCGCGCTCGCGTGGGAGACGGCGCGCCGCTACGCCGGCGCGATATCCACGATCTGCCTCGTCCTGGCCGTCGCGAAGGTCATGGGCGCGGCGGGGATGACGCAGTGCCTGGCCGACGGGCTTGCCGCGGCGACGGGCAGGTGGTATCCGGCGGTGTCGCCGATGGTCGGCGCGCTTGGCGGGTTCGTCACCGGCTCCGGCACGAGCTCGAACGTCCTCTTCGGCGCGCTGCAGGCGTCGATGGGCTCGACGGAGGCCGAGAGGATCGTATTCGCCGCGTCGAACGTGATGGGCGCGGGGATAGGGAAGATGATCTGCCCGCAGTCGATAGTGCTGGGGTGCGCGGCGGCCGGGATTGCCGGGCGGGAGAGCGAGGTCATGAAGAAGGCTCTCGCTTATTTCCCGTTCGTGCTTGCGGCGGCATGCGCGTCCACGGCGGCGTGGGCGGCGCTCCGGGGCGCCTAGGCGCGCAAAGATTCCCATTGCTTTTTGCCGCGTTTTTTTATATAATTTTCCATCAAGGCAAGCCGTCAAGTACTGGGCTGGCCATCACGGAGAAGAAAAAGGAGAACCAGAAAATGAGAAGGATCCTCGCGTTCATCGCCGCCGTCGCGGCGTCCGCCATGATATCCGGCTGCGTAGTGCACGAAGACGGGCACAGGCATCACCATTCCAAGTCGCACCACGAGGCGCACGGCAAGAAGCACCACAAGACGCCGCCGCCACCGCCGCCGAAGCCCGTCGTCGTCCGCCCCGCGCCGGTCCGCCGCTAGCCGCCGCGCAGGCGGCAGGTGTTGCAACAAATCTCTTTTTTGTGGTATACTATACTTACGATGAAAAAGAACTACATGCCCATGGAAAAATACTGCGCCGAGTACATGCGTTACCTCGGCGTGGCGAAGACGGAGCGCCGCAGCTACGCTGAGAGCGTCCGCATACTCGAGAAGGCCGGCTTTCGGGAGATCTCGACTTTCAAGTCCCTGAAGCCCGGCGACAAGGTCTACCGCGGCTACGAGGGCCGCACGGTGATGGCTGCGGTGATCGGCACGAAGCCCGTCGCGGAGGCCGGCATCAAGGTCGTCGGCGGGCACACGGACGCGCCCCGCCTCGACCTCAAGCCGAAGCCGCTGTACGAGAAGGGCGGCTACGTCTACTTCGACTGCCACATCTACGGCGGCATCAAGAAGTACCAGTGGCTCGTCCTGCCGCTCGCGCTGTACGGCACGATCGTGCGCAAGGACGGCACGAAGGTCGACGTCGCCATCGGCGACGCGCCCGGCGACCCGGTGTTCATGATATCCGACATCCTGCCGCACCTTGGCAAGGACCAGGCAAAGCAGACCCGCGACGAGTTCTTCCCGGCCGAGGACCTCGACGTCCTCGCCTGGACGACGTACGCTAAGCCCGACAAGAAGGACAAGGACAAGGGCAAGGACGAGGACCCGAAGGCCGACAAGCCAGGCCTCGTCGAGTGCCTCAAGAAGCTCTACGGCGTGGACGAGGAGGACCTCCTCTCCGCCGAGCTCGAGATTGTCCCGGCGGGGATGCCGCGCGAGGTCGGCCTCGACCGTTCGCTCATCGCGGGCTACGGCCACGACGACCGCGTCTGCTCCTTCGCGGGGCTCCAGGCCCTCGTCGACGCGGCGGGCTCCAAGCCTGCGGTCACCGCGTCGATCCTCATGTGCGACAAGGAGGAGATAGGCTCGATGGGCGCGACCGGAATGCAGTCCAGCTTCTTCGAGAACACCGTCGCCGAGATCATCGAGCGCCAGGAGAAGAACGCGAAGGACATCATGGTCCGCCGCGCGCTCGAGCGCTCCACGATGCTCTCCGCCGACGTGACGGCCGTCGCGGACCCGCATTTCCCCGACGTGAACTCGACGGGCAACTACGCCATATTCCACCGCGGCCCGGCCGCGTCTAAGTACACCGGCGGCACGACGAAGGGCGGCTCCAGTGACTGCGCCCCCGAGTTCGTCGCGGAGATCCGCAGGATCATGGACGAGGGCGGTGTGACCTGGCAGATGGCCGAGCTCGGCAAGATGGAGAAGGGCGGCGGCGGCACGATCGCGCAGTACATGGCTCGCTTCGGCATGAGGGTGCTCGACATGGGCACGCCGCTCTTGAACATGCACGCGCCGTGGGAGCTTGCGTCGAAGTTCGACTGCTGGCAGACGTACTGCGCGTACAGTGCATATCTGAGGTCGTAAACAGGATCATTGCGAAATGAAGATCGACAGGAGAAGCTTTCTGCTCGGCTCGGCCGCCGCGGCGACGCTCGCGGGCCGTGCGCAGGGCAAGGCGCCGCTGCGCCAGCTCAAGCCCGGCGAGAAGCGTACCGCGGCGATAATCGGCTGCGGCGGAATGAACAGGGGCCTTATGGGGCAGCTCCTCAACAACAACATCGCCCCCAACGTCAGGGTCGTCGCCGTCTGCGACTGCGACAGGAGCCGCGCGGCGATGTTCGCGAAGATCGTCAACAAGAGGTACGGCGACGCGAAGTGCCGCGTCTCGTACGACTTCCGCGAACTCGTCGCCGACCCGGGCATCGACCTCTTCTGCATCGCGACGCCAGACCACTGGCACGCCTACATCGCCGTCGAGGCGATGAAGCACGGCAAGGACGTCTACTGCGAAAAGCCCCTTACCTACTCCATCGAGGAGGCGAAGCAGGTGATGGCGGCGCAGACGAAGTACGGACGCGTCCTCCAGACCGGGTCGTGGCAGCGTTCCGACAGGGTGTTCCGCGACGCGGTGGCGCTCGTCAGGGGCGGTCTCATCGGGAACGTCAGGTACGTCGACGCGAACTACGGCGCGATTGGCAAGTTCGGCGGCCCGTCGCATCCCGTCCGCTTCTGGAACGACCCCGCGAACGCCGCCAAGGAGGGCGCCCCCAACCCCGACGTCGACTGGCTCATGTGGCTCGGGCCGGCCAGGCTGCGCCCGTATTCGTCGGAGCTCTCGTTCCGCGGGCCGTCCGGCACGCCCATGTTCTGGCGCTGCGACGACGACCTGGCCTCCGGCATGAACGGCGACTGGGGCGCGCACCACCTCGACATCGTGCAGTGGGCGCTCGACATGGACGAAGGCGGCCCGTACCGCGTGATCCGCTCGGACGAGCCCCATTCCACGAACCTCTACCACGGCGGACGCCGCCAGTGGGGCATGAGCATGCTCTTCAAGAAGCCCTACGGCGACGTGAAGCTCTACCACGGGCCGTTCTCCGTGTTCTGGGCCGACAACCCATCCGGAAGGAAGGAATGGGACTCGAGGGGGCACGGCTGGGGGGCTGTCTTCTACGGCGACACCGGCATAGTGGCCGTGAACCGCGGCAAGATCGCGGTCTGGACCGGCACCGGGCTCGTCGAGCCCAACCTGGAGATCCGCAGGCAGGTCGAGAGGTGCACGTTCATGCCGGACAAGATCGCGTTCTCGTCCATAACCCCGGGCGCTCCGAAGCTCGGCAAGGTGCTTGACGGCATCGAGGCGAAGTACGCCGCGGAGATCAAGAGGGCGAACCTCTACTTCAGCGGACACCACATGAGGAACTTCCTCGAGTGCGTCGAGTCGCGCCGCCTCCCGATCACCCACGCGGGCGTCGGCGGGCACAGCAGCATCCTGTGCCAGCTCTGCAACCTGAGCTACAAGTACGACACCGGCTTCGACTGGGACCCGGTGAAGATGGAGTTCGCCAACGGCACCGGCAGGGGCATCCCGCTCGGCCGCCCGGGCGACTGCAACGGATGGAAGGTCGAGGTCTGAGGTGGACCGCGACAAGGTTTCAGGAAAAACAACAAAGAAAGACAACAAAAAGATGGAAATCAACAGAAGAGGCTTCCTATTCGGGAGCGCGGCGGCTGTGACGCTCGCCGGGGTGAACACGGCGAAGGCCGGCGTGAGGCAGCTCAAGAAGGGCGAGAAGCGCAACATCGCGATGATCGGCTACGGCATCCAGATGCGCACCGCGCTCATTCCTCAGTTCCTCAACAAGAAGTACGCGCCGAACGTCAAGATCGTCGCGGTGTGCGACTGCGACAGGAAGCGCCGCGAGGCCGGCGCGAAGCAGGTGAACGACGCATACAAGACCAAGGACTGCCGCGCGGTGGCCGACTTCCGCGACATCCTCCGCGACCCGACGATCGACATGGTCTGCATCGCCACCCCGGACCACTGGCACGCCTACATCTCCGTCGAGGCGATGAAGCACGGCAAGGACGTCTACTGCGAGAAGCCGATGACGTTCTCCGTCGACGAGGCCAGGAAGGTCATCGCCGCGCAGGAGAAGTACGGCCGCGTGTTCCAGACGGGCTCCATGCAGCGCAGCTGGCGCGAGTTCCGCGACGCGGTGTCGCTCGTCAGGGGCGGGGCCATCGGCGACGTGAAGTACGTCGACGCCAACTACGGCAAGGGCGGCGCGAAGCTCGGCGGCCCGTCCCACCCCGTCCGCTTCTGGGACGACCCCAACAACGCCGCGAAGGAGGGCGCGCCCAACCCCGACGTCGACTGGCTCATGTGGCTCGGCCCGGCCAGGATGCGCCCGTACTCCGACCAGCTCGCGCCGCGCGGCGTCAACGGGTTCTACCCGATGTTCTGGCGTTTCGACGACGACATCGGCTCCGGCTACAACGGCGACTGGGGCGCGCACCACCTCGACATCGCGCAGTGGGGCATGGACATGGACAAGGGCGGCCCGTACAAGATCATCCGCTCCGACGAGCCGCACTCCACCGACCTCTACCACGGCGGACGCCGCCAGTTCGGCATGAAGATGCTCTTCAAGAAGCCGTACGGCGACATCGAGCTCTACCACGGCCCGTTCGGCACGTGGGGGACGGTCTTCTACGGCACGAAGGGAATCGTCGCCGTCAACCGCGGCAAGATCGCGGTCTGGACCGGCACCGGCCTCGTCAAGCCCGACGCCGCCGTGCGCAAGGCCATCGCAGACGCCTCCTTCAGGAAGGACAAGCTCGTCGTCGCCTCCATCGGCAAGGACTACGGGACCGACGCGACCGTCAAGAAGGACAACCGCCTCGCCACCGCCCTCGACAGTATCGAGAAGATCTTCGCCGCGGACATCGAGAAGGCCGGCCTCTACAACAGCCCCAACCAGGTGCAGAACTTCTGCGAGTGCGTCGAGACCAGGAAGCCCACCATCTCGCCCGCCGAGGTCGGCGGCCGCAGCGGCACGCTCTGCCTCCTGTGCAACATGAGCTACCAGTACGACACCGGCTTCGACTGGGACCCCGCCAAGATGACGTTCGCCAACGGCACCGGCAGGGGCATCTCGCTCAAGCGCGAAGGCGACTGCAACGGATGGGAGGTCGTGGTCTGATGGACAGGCCCGTGAAGGCGATCATCCTCGGGTACGGGATTCGCGGCAGGGCCTACGCGGCCTACGCGAAGACCCACCCGGAGGATTTCGAGATCGCCGGCCTCGCCGACCCCGTCGCGGAGTTCCCGGCCGACGCCGACTTCCCGACGTGGAAAAGGTGGGAGGACGCCATCGACTCCGGCTCGGGGGCGGACGCCGTCATCGTCGCGCTCCCCGACAGGCTCCACCACGCCGCGTGCATCAAGGCTCTCGAGAAGGGCTACCACGTCCTCCTCGAGAAGCCCATCGGCTGCACATGGCAGGAGTGCGTGGACATCGCCGAGGCGCAGAGACGCACCAAGAGGCTCGTCCTCACGGGGTACGTCCTCAGGTACGCCCCGTTCTACAAGAAGCTCCGCGAGGTGATCGCGTCCGGCGTAGTCGGGGAGCTCACGAGCGTCCACCACCTCGCGGCCATCTCCTACGGCAAGGCGTCCCACGCGTACTGCCGCGGCAACTGGTCCGTCGAGGCCAAGGGCACCGGGATGCTCGTCAACAAGTGCACACACGACTTCGACCTCATCGAGTGGTGGACGAAGGGCCGCAAGTGCACGAAGATATCGAGCTTCGGCTCTCTCATGCACTGGCGTCCCGAGAACAAGCCGAAGGGCGCCGCCGACCGCTGCATGAACTGCCCTGAGTCGGTCCGCGAGAACTGCGCTTTCGACGCGTACAAGATATACTACGACCGCAGGGACCTCAGGTACCACTTCGCCGACGAGTCCGACGAGGCGATCCTCAAGATGATCGAGACCTCGCCCTACGGGCGCTGCGTCTACGCCTGCGGGAACGACTCCGTCGACCACCAGACGGTGCTGATGGAGTACGAGGGCGGGCTCACGATCATCCTCGAGATGGAGAGCTATTCGCAGCAGCGCAACCGCGTCACGCACTTCTACGGAACGCGCGGCGAGATCATCGCCGACGAGCGCAGGATAGAGATACTTCCGTTCCTCGGCGACTCCACCACAATCACCCCGGCGCAGACCGGCCATCACGGCGGCGGTGACCGGGAGATTATGACGGAGTTCGTGAAGCTCGTGCGCACGGCGTCGCCGGACCGCTTCCCCGCGATCCTGGACGCCGCGCTAGAGTCCCACAGGATTGCGTTCCTCGCGGAGGAATCACGCTACACCGGCAAGACCGTTGTGGACGGGAAACTGAACTGACGGAAAGGGCGGGCGCGCAGCGCACGCCGCAACAGGTAAGGTGAAATACAAAAACAAAAGGAAAACAAAAGGAGACAAAATGGGCATCGAAACAAGCAGAAGGGGATTCCTCAGGGGAATCGCGGGCGTCGCCGCCGTAGGCGCGGCCGGAAACGTGTTCGCCATCGGGCGCGGAGCGGGCGGCAAGATCCGCCTCGCCGCCGTCGGCGTCGATGGAAAGGGCTACAGCGACTGGTCGCCGATGGTCAAGAGCGGCCTCGCGGAGCTCGTCGCCTGGTGCGACGCGGACGAGACGAAGCGCGACGTGGCGATGAGGAAGGCGAAGAAGGACCTCCCGGGAGTCGACCTCTCGAAGATTCCGTTCTTCACCGACTACCGCAAGCTCCTTGAGAAGTGCGGCGAGTACAAGGTCGACGCGATGACGATCTCGACGCCTGACCACGTCCACGCGCCCGTCGCCGTCCAGGCGATGAAGCAGGGCATCCACGTCTACGTCCAGAAGCCGCTCGTCAGGACCCTCTGGGAGCTCGACTACTTCAACAGGACGGCGAAGGAGAACGGCGTCGTCGTGCAGATGGGCAACCAGGGCTCGTCCCTCGACTCCATGCGCCGCTGCACCGAGGTCCTCCAGAGCGGGATCCTCGGCGAGATAACCGAGGTGCACGTCTGGACGAACCGCGCCGTGTGGCCGCAGGGCACCGGCGTCGCCAACTACGTCAAGGGCCGCGGCGCCAATGGCGACCCCGTCCGCAAGGGGCTCGACTGGAACGCCTGGCTCGCTACGGCAGAGGAGCGCCCGTTCCTCGACAAGTACCCGAAGGGCACCAAGGTCTACGACCCGTGGAAGCTCGGCAGCAACGTCTACCACCCCTTCACCTGGCGCGGCTTCCTCGACTTCGGCTGCGGCGCGTTCGGCGACATGGCGTGCCATACGATGAACCTGCCGTTCCGCGGCCTCGAGCTCGCCAACGTCACGGACGCCGAGTGCGTCTCGATCGACCAGTACAACGACGTCGCCTACCCGGCCAAGTCGGTCGTGAAGATGACCTACGCCGCGCGCACCGCCAAGTTCGGCCCGCAGAAGGGCAAGGCCCTCCCGGCCGTCACGCTGTTCTGGTACGACGGCTACGACGAGTCCAAGCCCGGGCAGAGCGCCAGCAAGCCCGACGCCGCGCTGATGCCCAAGTGGATTGCCAAGCATGGCTCGGTGCCGAACACCGGCTGCCTCATCATCGGCACGAAGGGACAGGTCCTCATGCAGGACGACTACGGCGCCAAGTGCGCGATCGCGCTCGACGCCGACAAGGAGTTCAAGGACGTCTTCAAGCACGAGGCCGCCAAGGCGGTCGCCCGCTCGATCCCGTTCCGCAAGGACTCCGCCGCCGCCGCCGGCAAGTCCACCGTCGAGATGAAGGGCTTCGCGAACGGACACTACATCGAGTTCCTCGACGCCATCAACGGCGTCGGCAGCGTCTACGAGCAGACCCATTCGCGCTGCTTCTCCGACATCGAGTACTGCATCCCGCAGATGGAGGGCATCCTCGTCGGCTGCGTCGCGCAGCAGCTCCCCGGCAAGAAGCTCAAATGGTGCTCGAAGAGCCAGAAGTTCGACCTCGACGCGGCGAACGCGCTCGTCAAGCCGAACATCCGCAAGGGCTTCGAGTTCTAGCGGATGACCGAGGAGATAGAAAAGCTAAAGCGGGCGAGGAACGCTGTAGTACTCGCCCACAACTACACGCGGGGCGAGGTCCAGGATGTTGCCGACTACACCGGCGACTCCCTGGAGCTCGCCCGGCTCGCCACGCAGGTCGAGGCGGACGTGATCGTCTTCTGCGGGGTCTACTTCATGGCGGAGACAGCCGCCATCCTGAACCCCGCGAAGACCGTCCTCATCCCAGACCCGACCGCAGGCTGCCCGATGGCCGACATGATCACCGGAGGGCAGCTGCGCGAGCTCAAGTCGCGCCATCCAGGCGCGGTCGCCGTGTGCTACGTCAACTCCACCGCCGAGGTGAAGGCGGAGTGCGACATCTGCGTCACGAGCGGCAACGCGGAACGGGTGATGGCGACGATCCCCCGCGACCGCGAGATCATCTTCGTGCCCGACCGTCACCTCGGCTCGCACGTCTCGTCGCTCGAGGGCAGGGAGTACGTTCTGTGGCCCGGCTACTGCCCGACCCACGCCCGGCTGACCGCCGCGACCGTGGAGGCCGCCCGCGCCGCGCACCCGGGCGCCCCGCTTATGGTGCACCCAGAGTGCCCCCGCGAAATCCGCGACATGGCCGACGAACGCCTCTCCACCGGCGGCATGTGCCGCTTCGCCCGCGAGTCGAAGGCGGACACCATACTCGTCGGCACCGAGGTCGGCATCCTCCACAGGCTGCGCCGCGAGAACCCAGGCAAGACCTTCATCCCGGTCTCCGATTCGCTCGTCTGCCCGAACATGAAGAAGACGACGCTGGAGAATCTCGCCGAGTCGCTCCGCGAGATGAAGACCCGGGTAGTCGTCCAGGAGGACATCGCCGTCCGCGCCCGCCGCGCCATCGAGGCGATGCTCGCCGTCGGATAGGGAAGCCTTTGGCGCATTGCAAATGAAAGCATCCTGGCTGTAAAGAGAAAGGATACGCAAGATGAACATCAAGTTGGCGGCGTTCGCCGCGGGCATTGCCGTGCTTCAGGTCGCCGCGGCGAACAAGTACCAGACATTTAATTGGGAGAAAACGACCTACGTGCCGTTCGACGCGAAGACGACGGTCACGCTGGAGTGTCCCGACCCCGCCGCCGCGAAGTGGCTCGAGTCGCATTACGCGCAGTGGTACGGCGACTCCGCCCCGAAGGTGAAGGTCGGCGCGACCGGCCTCAAGCCGGAGGCGGGCGACGAGGCGTACGCGGCGAGCACCGACTCGAACGGCGTGAAGATCGCGGCGAACACGCTCGCCGGCACGCGCTGGGCGTCCTACACCCTGCGCCAGCTCGCCATCGCGAAGCGCGGCTCGGTCAAGACGGAAGGGTGTCTTCTCCCCAAGCTCACGATGACGGACCGCCCTCATCTCGCGTTCCGCGCGGTCCATCTCTGCTGGTTCCCCGAGACGCGTCGGCAGCAGATCGAGCGCGCCATCCGCCTTGCGGCGCTGATGAAGTTCAACTACGCGATCATCGAACCGTGGGGCATGTACAAGAGCGAAAAGCACCCGTGGTGGGGCTGGCCGCAGGCGAACATGACGAAGGAAGAGGTGCGTCGCCTCGTGTCGATCGGCAAGGACATCGGCATCACGCTCATCCCGCAGATCAACTGCTACGGACACGCCTCCGCCTCGCGTGGCGGCACGATCAAGCATGCCGTGCTCGACCTGCATCCCGAATACGAGCCGCTCTTCGAGCCGGCTCCGCTCAAGCCGGTCCACGGCTCCTCGAACTGGGACGGGTGGAGTTGGTGCATCTCCAACCCCGAGACGCAGCGCGTCCTCCGCGAACTGATCGCTGAGATACACGAGAACTTCGGCAACCCGCCGTTCTTCCACATCGGGTGCGACGAGGCGTTCGGCGCGCAGACGTGTCCTGAGTGCGTCAAGCGCCCCAAGGGCGAACTGCTGCTGGAGCACATCTCCGGGATCGCGAAGTTCCTCCGGTCCCGCGGCGCGCAGGCGATGATGTGGCACGACATGCTGCTGGACGCGAGCGACCCGCGCTGGAAGGGGTTCATCAAGTTCGGCAGCAAGGAGACCGCCTCCATCCTCGACAAGCTGCCCAAGGACATCATCATCTGCGACTGGCAGTACTGGAAGCAGACCAAGGACAAGGACGGCAAGCCCTGGCCGACGATGACGTACTTCAAGAAGAAGGGCTTCCCCGTGGCGGCATGTCCGTGGATGAACGGAGCGGAGATGAAGTCGATGTCCGACCACATCGTGAGGATCGGGGGCTTCGGCTTCATCGAGACGACATGGCACCACCTTCGCGGCAAGGACTGGGAAAACATGTACAAGTGGTCCGGCTTTGCCGCATGGGGTTCGCCCGTCTCGCACGACGTCCCGTTCCAGCGTTCGCTTCGCCTTATCGGAAACGACATGAAGGTGACGGACTACAAGGACACGGGCTACCTCAACTACCAGGTGCCGCCGGCCTGGTGGGCGCACTGAAAATGTGCTTGCTGAGTATTGTTCACAAATCTCAATTGACACAATTGTCCACAAATCGCAAATGCAAATAGGCAGTGTGCTTAATGGTGTAATACACTCAGATGGCAGGCAATAGCAATCTGCATGACTCGTCGCGCAACAAGCAGGACGAGTTCTACACGAACCTTCAGCTTATTGAGGACGAGCTGAAGCACTACCGCGCACACTTCGAGGGGAAGCGCGTGCTGTGCAATTGCGACGATCCGTACGAGAGCAACTTCTTCAAGTACTTCGCGATGAACTTCAACGCGCTGGGACTGAAAAGCCTCACCGCGACGTGCTATGCGACAAGTCCAGTCGTGTACACCCAGCTAGACCTGTTCGGGGAAGATTTCAACGCAGAGGCGCAGAGTCGCAGAGGAGGGCGCGTGTCTTCACTCGCTGCGGCGGCAGGGCGGTCGCCTCGCGACCGCCGCATCCCCTACAAGATCGTCATCAACGAGGTGACGGACGTGAACGGCGACGGGCGCATCGACCTCGCGGACGTCGAATGGCTCATCAAGAACAAGAAGAACGTTCTTACGAAGCTGAAGGGCGACGGCGATTTCCGTTCCGCTGAATGTGTCGCGCTTCTCGACGAGGCGGATGTCGTCGTCACCAATCCGCCGTTCTCGCTCTTTCGCGAATACATGGCGCTTCTTATGGAGCATCAAAAGCAGTTCTTGATAGTCGGCAACATGAATGCCGTCACCTATCGTGAGATATTCCCGCTCATCCGCGACAACAAGGTTTGGCTTGGCAACAAGTCGGGGCACTTCTGGTTCAAGGTGCCGCAGCACTACGAGGAGAAGGCGACGGACTTCAAGATCGACGAGGACGGGCAGAAGTGGCGGCGCATGGGCAACATCTGCTGGTTCACGAACCTTGACTTCCCCAAACGGCACGAGAAAATGTTGCTGTGGAAGAAGTACACGCCTGAGGCATATCCGAAATACGACAACTACGATGCGATAGATATAAAAAAGACCAATGACATTCCTCGTGATTATCTGGGTGTGATGGGTGTGCCAATAACTTTCATGCAGTATTATTGTCCAGAACAGTTTGATTTGATAGGAGAATTTAATCATGGTCAAGATAACGAATTTGACTTGGCAGTTCCAAGAGTCAATGGAAAGGTGATGTTTAAGCGCATTGCCATTCAGAGGAAGAAGTGAGCGCTATTATGAAAGCGTTGATAGTAGCATTCGCTTTTGCAATGTACACGTTTCGCCTTTTTGCAGAAGTGTCGAATGTCTTTTTCATCCATGGTGCGAACGTAAATGAACCGGACGCTCGTATTTGGGCGAGTCAGATGTTCAAGAAGCTGTGGTGGGCTGGCGCGAAGATGAACTTCATTCCTGTAGCATGGGAGTCTGACATAGGGCCGTCATACAACTATCAGGTCAACGTATCCAATGCCTTTGTGACTGCGCAGCGTCTTGCGCCGATGATAAACGCGACGCCCGGCCGAAACGTCGTCATTGCGCACTCGCTTGGCACGGTAGTGGGCGCGTCGGCGATCCAGGACCACGGTGCGCGGGTTGACAAGTTCATTATGCTAAACTCCGCAATCCCGTCCGAGGCGTTTGATCCGTCTTTGGCAGATCTCTCGCCGACAAACAAGCTAGTGCATGACGAATGGACGGGGTACACCAATGCCTGCTGGGCGGCGCAATGGCATACACTATTCCCGACGAATGACGCAAGAGGCATGTTGACGTGGCGGGGACGCTTTGCGAATGTCGCTCCCATTGCCGTCAATTTCTACTCTTCCGGCGACGAGGTACTGGAGATTTATCCAAATGCTCACAATCCCGGTTGGTACAATGGTTTCAGCCCGTCTGGGAATTGGGGCGAACGCTATTCTTGGCATAAACAGGAACTCTACAAGGGACGCAAGACGATGCTCGGCTTCATAGGGACGACGGAATGGTCGGGTTGGGGGTTCAAGGAGAATGCCATTGGCTTGAGGGCTTGGTCGGAGGACGATGCCAATGCAGTCGTGGATTTGTCCATGTTCGCGACAAATATGGTTTTCAATCCTTATCCAGCGTCCATTACAAATGCTGTCGCCACGCGGATGGAAACGGATTTCCATCTTGCGCAGGGGATTCCGGCTCTATCCACGCCTACGGGCAGAACGAATCTTTGGCACAAGCGCATTCCATCGTTCGATATGAACACAGCTGAATTTATGACAAACGCATGGCCGCGTCCAGACGATGGCGAGTTGGGTGGGCGGTTCCTTCATTCGGATATAAAGAACATCGCCTACGCTTTCGTTCATCCTGTATTCAGAAAGATAGTTGAAGTAGGAGGTTTGAACCAATGAAGATTAAAACACTCTTGTGGTTTCTGGGTGTGTTCGGCATGTCCAATCTTGCCATGTCGTACAGCCCCGTCATCGACGGGGCGTATGCAGACGTCAAGATCAGGGTTGTTGACGACATTGGCGAAGTTGTGTCCAATGCAACGGTCTCCGTGACATTCTACACCGCGCCGGATAAGGTGGATGTAAAGCGGGGCAAAACTGATGTGAAAGGTTGCTTTCTCGCCAAGGGGCGATGCATTGGAGAGGTTCACGCATGGATTCGCAAAAACGGCTACTATGATACAAAGATAGATCCTGCGTTTAGGACTTTGTCCGACAAGGATGTACAGCAACAGCGCAGATGGTCGGATGGAACAGTAGAGACAGTCGCCGTGCTGAAGAAAAGGCGCAATCCTGTGTCCATGATTTTCAATCATAGACAGTATTGGGCGTTCCCCGCAACCAACGAAGTGTTCTTCCTTGACATTGAGACTTGCCAATGGTGTCCGCCCTACGGCAATGGAAAGAACAGGGACATGTCGCTTTTTTATGAGGCGGTTGAGCATCCTGAAGAGGGGTGGGCTGTCAGTTACTGGAACAAGCTGACGTTGACGATGCCTAATGTGGTCGATGGTTTCTACAAGGCAAACATGGAGCCATTCAGTAAATTCGCCTACGCTTACGAGGCAAATACGAATGCCGTATATGCCAAGTCGCTTGTTCTTGAGATTGAGCGCAAAAACGACCGCATGATAAAGGTGGACATCCCGGCTGAAAATGAGTATTTCGTGTTTCGCACAAGGACGGCGACAAACGAGGTTGGAGAAGTAACTCACGCCAACTACGGGCGCATTGGAGAGAAGTTGAATCTTGCAATCGGCCTTAGTATAAAATCCTGGTTCAATAAAAACGACAACGATCCGAACTTGGAGGACGCGCGGGCTTGGTAGTCTTGCTGTCCTTGTGAGATAATCAGTAAATGAAAACCATAATAAAAACCACTATGCCATTTATGGCCTTGATTGCTGTCGTTGGTTGCACCAGCGCGATTGGAGTGATATTCCAGCGTGATTCTACTGCTTATTTTAAAGTCACTGACTTTGACGGCAATCCGATAAGCAATGCAACTGTACGGGTTAATACTATGAAGAAGTGGATTCCTGGAGAATGTTTTGGCCGTGACGTATATATGGACATCGACGGGAAAACAGACACAAATGGCGAAGCGAGAGTGAAATTTCTTTGCAAGTCAATGAACTTCTCATATTCAGTAGGCGCTGATGGTTACTATGGTACGGGAGGAGGGGTTGGTTTTGCGAGGGCGGGAAGCGGCTTTGCTCTTCACCAAACGCAGTTTGAGACCAATCTTGTTGTTCGATTGAAACCGATTGTGAACCCAATTCCCATGTATGTGCAGGATTTAAAGCCCTATTCTGGGCGGCACAAAAATATACCAGAAAATGCACAGTCAGGGGTGTGGGGGTATGACATCAAAATGGGTGATTGGACCGAACCATACGGACATGGCAAGGATGCCGATTTCTTCGTTGAATATTCATACGAGCATTTTCGCAAAGACAGGGTTGTTGATTGTGCGCTTGTGTTCACTAATGGCGTACACGATGGATTCTACATAGCAAAGAGTACAGGAACTATCTTTTGCTCTGACTACACGGCAAACACAAATACCGTTTTTACGAAGAGGCTTGATTTTAATTCCTGGGGTAAGAAGTTCAAGGGCAACTATGCAGTTGAACTTCTCGACGACGACGAATACCTTGTCATACGAACTCGGACAAAATGCGATGATGACGGCAATGTCATATCGGCAAACTATGCAAAGATATACGGTCCAATCTGTTTCAACGGAGGATTTGCCCATAACGGGTCTTATTTCAACCCCAACGAGAATGATCCAAACCTTGAGGCTGATACTAAGGTCAACCTGATGCCGGGAGGCGGAAAGTATTTTGCCCCATGAAAGGACGCTGAAAATGAAGATAGAAGAATGCAAAATCCCCGTAAGGGAGATATTCGACGGCTACGTCGATGCGGCGGAATTGGGCGTGAAGGCGTACGGCGGACGGCTGAACGTGCGCCCTGCGTACCAGCGCGAGTTCGTCTACAACCAGCAGCAACGCGACGCCGTGATACGCACCGTGCGCAACGGCTTCCCCTTGAACGTGATGTACTGGGTCAGGAACGGCGAAGGCGGGTTCGAGATGCTCGACGGACAGCAGCGCACGATTTCCATCTGCCGCTATCTGAACGGCGACTTCTCCATCAACCACCAGGCCATCGGAAACCTCACGGCGGAGGAGAGGGATGCAATCCTCGACTACGAGCTTGTGATCTACATATGCGAAGGCACGGAGCGCGAGAAGCTGGACTGGTTCGACGTCGTAAACACGGCGGGCGAGAAGCTGACGACGCAGGAGAGGCGCAATGCCATCTATGCGGGGCCATGGCTCAACGAGGCGAAGAAGTACTTCAGCAAGACCGGCTGCCCGGCATCGCAGATTGGCGAGAATTACATGAACGGCTCGGCGATACGCCAGCAGCTTCTTGAGACGGCGCTCGGATGGATAGCGGACCGCGACATGCACAACGGCTACACCAGTAAAGCAGGTTGCGGGGAGGTTGAGGACTACATGTCCGCACATCAGCATGACGCGGACTGCGCCGACCTTTGGAACTACTTCGAGTCCGTCGTCGGGTGGGTGCGAGAGACTTTCCCCAATGTGCGCACCAAGCTGATGAAGGGCCTCCCCTGGGGGGTGTACTACAACAAGCACGGGAAAAGGAAGTTCGACTCGGCAATGCTTGAAGCTCGTATCTCGCAGTTGTTGCGGGACGATGAAGACGTTGGCGACATCACCAACCAGCGGGGAATCTACGAATATCTGCTTGACGGCGACGAGCGTCACCTGAGTATTCGCGCATTTTCGCCAAAAATGGCGCGGACGGCATACGAACGGCAGAAAGGGGTTTGCCCAAAGTGTGGGAAGCGCTTTGCGATAGAGGACATGCAGGCGGACCACATAACGCCGTGGGCGAAAGGCGGCCGGACAGTCGCGGAGAATTGCCAGATGCTCTGCGCCGACTGCAACCGCAGAAAAGGTGGGAAGTGAGAATAAGTTTTGCTGGATCAGGATGAAGACAACATTGACAACCTATCTGCGGCGGGCAACACGCCCGCCTATTCAAGGACGGTGCGGCCTGACGATCATCGTGAGGTGATTTTGAAAAGGAAAGCTGGACCGTGACGCTAAGTCCACAAAAACAAATCAAACACAGGAATGTAAAATGACAACCGACATGACAAGAAGGGGGTTCCTCGCCGGGGCGGTTGCCGCGACGGGGGCGATTGCGACGGCCGACAAAAAGCCCGGCACGGCACCGTTCGCCGGTCCGGCGAATGTGACGTTCGGAGTGCTGAGCGACGTGCATCTTGAAAGAAACGGCGACGAGGACACGCTCCTCAAGGCGCTTGCGTACTTCCGCGACAACGGCGCGGACGGTGTGATGATCGCCGGCGACATCGCCAACACGGGGCGCATCGAGCAGATCGAGCGCGCCGCCAGCTGCTTCTGGCGCACGTTCCCCGACGGCAAGGCGCCTGACGGACGCCACGTCGAGCAGCTATGGGTGTACGGCAATCACGACGTTTGCGGCTGGGGTTGGCACAAGGGCAAGGACGAGGCCTTCCTCAAGGCCACTGCAATCCACTACGGAAACAACCGCGCCGAGGTGTGGGAGCGCATCTTCCACGAGCCGTACAAGCCGATCTGGGCGAAGACGGTCAAGGGCTACACGTTCATCGGCGCGCACTGGGGGAACGAGAAGGATCTCGCCGCATTTCTCCGCGAGAACGCCGGCAAGCTGAACCTCCGGAACGGCAGGCCGTTTTTCTACGCGCAGCATCCCCATCCCGCGAACACGGTCCAGGGCCCGTGGGCGTGGGGCAACGACAAGGGCCTGGCGACGATCCCGCTGGAGGGGTTCCCGAACGCCGTCGCGTTCTCCGGGCACTCCCACTACTCCATCACCGACGAGCGCAGCATCTGGCAGGGGGAGTTCACGTCCGTGGGCACCAGTTCGCTGAGGTACATCTTCTCGCAGTACTGGCGCGACAACGGCGAGGACCACAACGGCATCGTCAAGCAGATGAGGATACTGCCTGAGGGCTCGGGCCGGCAGGGGATGCTCGTCAAGGTCTACGACGACCGCATGGTGATCGAGCGGCGCGAGTTCGTGCGCGGGGAGAGCCTCGGGGTCGACTGGGTCGTGCCGCTCGACGGGACGCGTCCGTTCGCGTTCGAGCCGCGCTCCGCCAAGGCCGTCGCGCCTGCGTTCGCGCCCGGCGCGAAGGTCGAGGTCTCGCGTGCGAGGGGCAAGGACCGCAGGGGCAGGGAGACGGACCAGGTCACGGTGCGCTTCCCGGCGGCGATGCCGAGCGCGACGTCTCGCGTCCATGACTACGAGGTGACGGCGCTCGCGTACCACGAGGACGTCGACTACCCCGTGGCGACGAAGCGCGTGCTCTCCGAGAGCTACTTCCTGCCGCCGACGCGCGAGGCGAAGTCCGGGTACATCGTGTTCGCCGCCTCGGAGCTGAAGGGCGTGGGCGCGGTACGCTTCGCCGTGCGCCCGCTCGAGTGCTTCGGTCACAAGGGGCCGGAGATCTACTCCGACATGTTCGCGCTGTAGAAGGCATCGACAATGATGATTGAGGCGTTGGCGAAGACGATGGACGTTTCCAGCAATCTTTATTTCAACGTAACTTCTTGCTTTGCGCGTCGGGAACGTCATCTCATCCAGCATGGCTACGCGGAAATGTGATATAATATTACCCATGGGCACGGTATTCAAAGTCACATGCGACATCGCCGATGTATGGCTGTCGATGTGTGGTTTCGTCTAGAGGTATCGGAAAAATGAAAGTGCGAGGGAAAAACGATATGAAGAAAAAAGAGGCACCTGTTCAACAGGGCCAAGAGGAACAACTCCCAAAGGTGGTGGGGATGAAATGACTTTGCTCGAAAGTACCATTGCGGATCTGCGGCAATTCGCGCAGGGGCGTCTGTTCCATACGATATATGCCGACCCTCCCTGGCAGTTCCAGAACCGGACCGGCAAGGTTGCGCCGGAGCACAGGCGTCTAGCCAGATATCCGACGATGACGATCGCCGACATAAAGGCATTGCCGGTATATGAGCTTGCCGCGATAAAAAGCCATCTCTACCTGTGGGTCCCCAATGCATTGCTGCCAGAAGGTTTGGAAGTCATGCGGGCATGGGGGTTTGAATACAAGACGAATATAATTTGGGAGAAAGTTCGTCATGACGGGCAGCCTGACGGCCGCGGGGTGGGATTCTATTTTCGCAATGTTACGGAGATTCTGTTGTTTGGGATTCGAGGCGGAAACAACAGGACGCTGGCTCCGGCACGATCTCAGGTGAATATCGTTCGGACGGTGAAGCGTGAGCATAGCCGCAAGCCAGATGAGATGATACCGCTTATCGAGGCATGTTCCCCAGGCCCTTATCTGGAAATGTTCGCCCGCGGAGACCGTGAAGGGTGGGCGATGTGGGGCAATCAGGCGGATGCGGACTACGAACCGACCTGGGACACGTATGCCAACCATACAGTAGCTGCAACGGCATAAAAACGCATGGGGCATACGGGCATGAAGCCGATAAAAGAAAAGAAGCAGACGTGTGGTAAAATCGTCGTGCTTATCGCGGGCATGGCGGGCGCAGTCCTCCCGATGGCGGCAAGCGCCGACGTCGAATTTCATAATTCCGACAAAGGTGCGGTGGAACGCCACGCCCAACAACACGTTCTACATGTTCTGCATGGCTAGTGCACCCCAAAACGCCGCGTGGGGGGATTGACAAATCAAGGAGGGATGTGCTATAATGCTGATAATCTTCTATTGGGGAACCAACGACGTTGAATGGTAAATCGCAAATGACGCCAGTGAGGAGGCAAGGAACGGCATCGGAAACGACGCCGCGCATAGCCGCACGCAGATGCGCTGTGGCGCGTCCGCGAATGGCGCAAATCCCCCCCCCCCCCCTCATGGCCTGACGGCACTGGGACAGCGGGCATCTTGCCCGTTGAAATCAATCACAACAAACCCTTTACCGACATGAGCCGAGAGACGCAGACCGCGCCTCGCGGCCCGCGTTTTTCACACACCCAATCTTCAACAACGGAAAGAAAGGCAAAAGATATGGAAACAAAGATGATTCGTGCCGCGATTGCGGCGATATGCATGGCGGCGGCGTTGCCGTCGTGGGCGGATACCACCATCGCGAACAACGTCACGCTTACGGCGGACGCCGACTGGCGCGCGGACGGCGTGGTCACCGTCCCCGAAGGCGTGACGGTGGACCTCAACGGACACACCCTCTGGGTCTCCGGCCTCGCCGGCAAGGGTGCGTTCACGTCGTCCGTCGCCGACCCCTCGACCTTCGACCTCACGACGGCCGATGCCTACTTCGATCGCGGCGACCCTGAGGCCAGCAACCTCAACAGCAAGCGCATCATCGTCCCGAACGCGAATCTTCCGATCATCGTGGACTACGACTTTGGCGCGGCAACGAGCGTCAATTCCTACAAGGTGTACGCGGGCGGCTACAGGGGCAACACCTCCAACCAGAACAGCGGACACGAGCGCACGGCAAAGCACTGGAAGTTCTACGGCTCGAACGACGAGGGCGACGTCAAGACATGGACGCCTCTCGACGAGCGCACTGTCACCGACTGGAACGACAAGACCGCCCCCGACTGCAAGCAGTTCACGTTTTTCAACGGTACGGCCTATCGCTACTACCGCATGGAGATTCTTGAGCCGCAGAAGCTTTCCAACGGCCATACGGAACTCGTTCAGCTGGAATACGGGCACGTGCCCAACCAGGTGCGCCTCGACCTGTCGCAGTCCGTTGGCTTCGCTGCCGCGTCCAACACGGTGTCGGGAACGGCAAGGATCGTCGTAGCCGGAGGGACGCTATCGGCCAACGTTGACTTGCGCGGACTCGGCAAGGTGACTCTTGACGGAAATATCGACCTGAACGGATGCGTCGTCCGCGCCGCTGCGCTCGACGGCGCGGGCAAGGTCACCTCTACGTTTAGCGACTCCGGCGCGTTCGACCTCACGACGACGCAGACGGACGACTCCAACGTGAAAAGCTACTTCGGCGACAGCACCGAGCCTCTGGCGTTCAAGATCCAGCCAGCGTGGAAGGCGTTTGCGGACTACTCATCGTACGCCGATGAACAACGTGTAATCGACTCTAGGGCGGACTATCCGAAGCACATCGTCTATGACTTTGGAACGCCGACGTTCATCGACGTGTACAAACTTATGCTGGGAACAAACCCAACCTCCGCGCCAAAGCGCGCGCCGAAGACGATTGCTTTCTCGGGTTCCAATGACGGGACGACATGGACGACGCTTGACAGCCGTCCATCGGAAACAGGATGGAGCGCCTCACAGGAGCGCACGTATTCTTTCGCAAACGAGCGGACGTACAGGTACTACCGCATCTCCTTCTCGGCGAGCAACGAAGGCGGGAACATCATCGAGTTCTTCCGTCTTCAGTACGGGCGCCAGTGCCGGAACAAGTTCATCGTGGATCTCGACGGCCTCGACGATAGCGACCTCACGAACATCTCCACTGCGGGTTCCGGGCACCTCTCCGCCGGCGACGGCGTACTCTCCGGCGATCTCAATCTGACCACGGGCTGGAAGAGCAAGCTCTCCTACATCGACGGCACGATAGACCTCAACGGAAACAACCTTTACGTCTCCGGGCTTTCCGGCGGCGGCACGATAACCGACTCAACCGAATTTGACCTCACGGATGCCGACGCGACGCGAGTCACGTCTCTAAACACTTTTCCTTCCTCTGGCATTGCGTCTGCGGCTTTCAAGAACTATGCGTCCTACAACAGTACCGGCCAGCGTGTGATCGCCAATCTAGCCGCGAACGCGGATAAGATGCCGATACGAATCGACTACGATTTCCGCGAGGCGACGGTCGTCAACGCCTATCGTCTGACGGTTGGCGGCAACAGCAGTTCCGACACCAGCACAAGAGCCACCCTCAAGGCGCGTGCGCCGAAGTCTTTCTCGTTCTGGGGTTCGAACGAGGGCGGTGACGGCGAGTGGGTGAAGCTCGACGAACGGACGAACGAGACCAGTTGGTATATTGAACAGTCCTACCAGGAGGAGCGCCAGTACGAGTTCGTCAATGAAACTCCGTACAGGCGTTACCGTATCGAGTTCTACGCGAACAACGGAGACGCGCATCTTGAGTTCTTCAAGCTGGAGTACGGTAACATCAATGCGGCGGGGCATCTGCACGTTGTCGTGCCGTCGGGTTCGACAGTCAATAATTCCAACATTGCGATAAACGGCAATCTTCGCCTCGTGAAGGATGGCGCCGGCGCGCTGACGGCGACGAAGACGGGTCAGAAGTACGGCTGCGGAACGGAGGTGAGGGAAGGGACGCTCACAATGGGGGCGAGCGGCAGCAGCACGCCTCTCGGCAAGGCTGGAACGGAAGTGGCGGTTTATACGAATGCCGTCGTTGAGATGAACGCCAAGGGCGGATTCTATTTCTATTCCTTCAACATGGCCGGAGGCACGATACAGAACACCGTGTCCGATGTCGCCAATACGGGCGCTCAACTCAATCGTCTGCGCCTTACAAGCGATTCAATATTAAATGCATCTCGCAGCTATGGATTTATAGGGAATAGCTATGCGGAGTCAACCGTATGCCTCAACGGACACACTCTTGAGGTCCGGATTGGCGCGGACAAATACTTCTATTGCTGCAATACCGTATTCCTTGACGGAACGGTTGACATCACGAGTGGTTCGGGTTGGTTGCAGACAAAAGACAGCTATGTGACGGCCACGAACGTCGATTTCAAGATAAACTGCGCACTGAAAGTGGACAAGCGGTTCAGCGTACGCGACTACGAGGCGAGGTTCTATTCTACGGGATCGAACGGTGGAACTGCGCAGATGACTGTTGCGGGCGTGTTCAAGCCGACGGTCGCGGCGTACTACGGCTGCACGATGCTCGCCGGCTCGACGATGGACCTGACGGCTTGGCCGGGCGCATGGCCGATGGCGTCCGCGTTTGGCGCGAACGGCAAGACCGATCTGGAGTTCGCGGACAGCGGCGAGATCACGGTGAACCTCGCCGGGCGCACGGACCTGAAGGCGCTCGCGAGATCTGCGGATCCGCACCTCTTCACGTGGCCGGTGGCGGAAGGCGTGCCGGTCGTCCCCGGCGCGGAGTTCGTGCTCGATCCCGCCACGGCGTCCGCCGGCTTCAAGGTGAAGAAGGACGCGACCGGTCTGCGGCTCATCTACGGCAAGGGCTTCATGCTGATCGTCAAGTAAATACGGCAGCTGCGGGGCGGCCCTGTTCTTGCAGTTGCCTCAAACGCCCTTGCCAGAAAATCGCGGGAGTGGTATAATGCGCACCATGAAAACGTTTCTGGTTGTCATGCTTGCGCTTGGCGCATGCGCGGCGGAGAG
Source organism: uncultured bacterium (assembly GCA_902799955.1). Classification (GTDB taxonomy): domain Bacteria; phylum Verrucomicrobiota; class Kiritimatiellia; order RFP12; family UBA1067; genus UBA1067. Next base: position 33,090 of record CADCCQ010000031.1, read on the forward strand.
GCCGGTGGAGGTGCGGGTGCGGCAGACGCCGCAGGGTCCGCGAATCTTCGTCGACGGCGTGGCGGTGCGCCCGCGCTTCTACTATGGCTCGGCGCCGTGCCTCTGCCCGATCTCGGAAGTGCGCAAGCTCGACTACACCATCCCTTTCCGTCCGGAGGAGGATACCGACAGGGGGCGCGTGTCGCTTGACGGATTCGACGACGACGAGCCGATGTGGTTTTCGGAGGCGAAGCTGATCGACAAGACCGCCGGAACGACCGTGCGCCTTTCGTCTGGCTGCGAGGAACGCACGCGCCATTTCTCGCGCGACGGGCTGCATCTCAGGAAGGGACACCTCTACCACTTCGTCGTGACGCACCGCTCCACGCACCACCGCACGTACTTCACGCACGAGGCGTCCTACACCAACGCCGCCGGCCGCAAGGTCGTGATGCCGCTCCCCTACGGCGACACGCTCGGCGACACGGTGCGTCTCGCGGCCGACGCGCAGGTGGACTTCGTGACGTTTTCCACGGACATCTCCTGGGGGTGCATGGACTGGTGGGCTCCGCCGGGCGAACCGCCCGCCTACGGGCGCATAGACCGCGCAATCGAGCACATCATCGCGGCCAACCCGAAGGCGCTGATCGTCCCGCGCGTGTGCGCGGACGCGCCGGGGTGGATGCTTGCGCGCGACCCGTCGCTCAGGATGGTGTTTGACAAGGGGTATCCGGTACGGATGTCGTCCGTCTCCGCCCGTCCGTACCGCAAGGCCGCATGCGAGGCGGTGGAACGCCTCACGCGCCATCTGCGCGCGAAGTTCCCGCGCAACTTCGCCGGGCTGCACGTGAGCGGACAGAACTCCGCCGAGTGGTTCTACATGATGTCGCAGAGCGGCGAGCTTTCCGGGTACGACGTCCACACCCGCGACGCCTTCCGCGCCTGGCTCGCGAAGCGGGGCGAGAAGGACGCCTGGACGGCGGAGGTGCCGTCGCCCGAGGCGCGGCGCGTGAAGCGTCCGCAGGGGCGGCTCGATCCCGTCCTCGACCGCCGCGTGATCCAGTTCGGCGAGTTCCGCCAGGAGGAGATGGCAAGCCTCCTCTGCGACCTCGGCGCGGCCGTGCGGCGCGGTTCGGACGGCGGCTCGCTCGCGATCTTCTTCTACGGCTACACGTGGGAGCTCGGCGCGGTCGTCCCGGGCGCGGCGGAGACGGGGCACTTCTTCGTCGACTGGATCATGCGGCACGGGAAGGACTGCATCGACGGCTTCTCCGCCCCGTTCAGCTATACGGGGCGCGGCTGGCCGGGCCTGGCGCCGGTGATGGCGCCGTCCGAGACGTTCATGCGCAACGGCTTCCTGTGGATCAACGAGGACGACACCCGCACGCACCTCGAGGACCTGTGGAGCTTCCCGGTGAACGTGGGGCTGAGGAACACGTCGCCGTTCGTCACGCGCAACGCGCTCCTGCGCAACGGGGCGTTGAACATCCTGCGCGGACACGGCGACTGGTGGATGGACCTGTGCGGGCGCGGCTGGTTCCGCGACGCGGAGATGTGGAAGATACGCAAGGCCCTCAACGTCCTGGACGACGCGATGTTGCGCCGCAAGAAGCCCT
>CADCCQ010000032.1 GCA_902799955.1 uncultured bacterium
CGCCGCGAACTCCTCGTCGGTGAGGTGGATGCCCTTCTTCTCGTCGTCCTTCTTGACCTTGCCGTCCTCGGCCTTGTAGAAGCGGGTGTTCTCGAGGAGCGCGACCTCGCCCGGCTTGAGCGCCGCGACGACGTCGTCAGCCGCCATGCAGTCGGGGACGAACTTGACCTCGACGCCGAGCTTCTCGGAGAGCGCCTCGGCGACCGGCTTCAGCGTGAACGCCGCGTTGTCGGGGTTCGGCGCCGCGCCGAGCTTCACGCCCTTCGGGCGCCCGAGGTGCGACATGAGCACGAGCGAGCCGCCCTGCTCCAGCACGTACTTGATCGACGGCAGCGCCGCCACGATGCGGGTGTCGTCCGTGATCTTGCCCGATCCGTCCTTTGCCATCGGCACGTTGAAGTCAACGCGCATTACGACGCGCTTGCCCTTGAGGTCCACGTCGCGGAGAGTCTTCTTTGCCATTTTTCCTTTTCCTTTCGTTTGTCTGTTTGTCGTGTTGTCGTGTTGAAAGTGCGTTTGCAGCGGGAACGCCCCGTTTCTGTCGCGAAGGGCACCAGAATGCGTCTACATTCCGATGCCCCCGCAGTCACATTCCCGGTATTTCCCTGTTGCTGTCTTTACTTGGCCTCCGCAGGAGCCTCTGCGGCCTTTGCCATCTTGTTGAGCCTAAGCTGTGCGCGCGACTTCTTGCGGTCGGCGGTGTTCTTGGTTATGATGCCCTTCTTCGCGGCCTTGTCCAGGCCGGAGACGAACTCCTTGAACTTCTTCTCGGCCGTCGCCTTGTCACCGGCGTCGGCGGCCTTGAAGAGCTTCTTGTGCGCATCGTGCAGTTTGGCCTTGGCGAGCGAATTGCGCTTGTTCGCCTTGGCGTTTTGACGGTCACGTTTTCTGGCGGCGCGGCCGCCCTTGATGTTTGCCATTTTCTTTCTTTCCTTGTTTTGGGAATGTTCGCGGGATATTTTACCAAAACATTTGCTTCAGTGCAACCACAAATATTCATTTTTCGCTCTCCCATTCCCCGCCCGTTTGTGGTATACTTTATTAAATATGTTACTCGCAAACGCAATATCAGGGGTGTTCGAGCTCATGATGCTCGTGGCGTTCGGCTTCTCGTGGCCCTTCGCGATCGCCCGCACGTACAGGACGAAGCGCGTCGACGGGAAGTCGCCGCACTTCATGTTCATCGTCATCTTCGGCTACCTCTGCGGCATCGCCGCGCACCTCGCCGAGGGCCTCGACGACCCGAAGCTCTGGCTCGTCGCGGTCTACGCCGTCGACATCGCGCTGGTCTCCACGGACCTCGCGCTCTACTTCCGCTACTCCAGGAGAAACAGCAGATGAAGCTCTTCGTCGCGACCCACAACAAGCACAAGATCCGCGAGATATCCCAGATCCTCCCGGACTTCGAGATCGTCCCCGACGACCCGGAGGGCGTCGTCGAGGACGCCGACGCCTTCGACGGCAACGCGCTCATAAAGGTCCGCGCCATCGCGAAGCGCCACGCGGGCGAATGGTGCATGGCCGACGACTCCGGGCTGGAGGTCCGCTCGCTCGGCGGCGCGCCGGGCGTCTTCAGCGCCAGGTACGCGGGCGAGCCGACGGACTCCGCCGCCAACAACGCCCTTCTCCTCAAGAACCTCTCCGGCGCCGCGGACCGCTCCGCCAACTTCACCTGCGCCGTCGCGCTCGTCTCCCCGGGCGGAGAGGAATCCGTCGTCACCGGGAAGTGCTTCGGAAGGATCGCCGACGCGCCGTCAGGCGACGAGGGCTTTGGGTACGACCCACTCTTCATCCCCGACGGATACGACAAGTCGTTCGCGTCGCTTCCGCCAGAGACGAAGAACTCCATCTCGCACAGAAGCCGCGCCCTCGCCAAGGTCCGTGAACTCCTCGCGCACAACTCAAACGCCACCGCTTTTTCGGCATCCGACACGCGACACGCGACTTGCGACGAGACGGAGCCGGGCGCAACGATCCCGCAATCCCACAATTCCACAATTCAACAATCGGATAATTCCGCGACCGCGCAGTCTCGCAACTCGCGCTTCCTCTCCTGGATGAGGTTCTTCCGCGTCGTCAACCTCCCAACAGTCCCCGGCGACATCCTCGTGGGCGCGGCCGCCGCGGCAGCCGCTGGGCTCTCCGTCGCGATGCGCCCCCTCGCAGGCGCGTGCGCCGCGTCGGTCCTCCTATACATGTACGGGCTTGCGGACAACGACATCGTCGGCGCGAAGAGCGACGGACCCGAGCGACCGATCCCCGACGGGGAGATCTCGCTCGTCGCCGCGCACATCGCCAAGGGCCTTTGCCTCGTCGCCGCCCTCGCGCTCGGCGTCGCCTTCTCCCTCCCGACAGCGTGGTGGATCGTCACAATCTCGCTCACCGCGTCGGCCTGCCTCTACAACAGGACAAAGCTCCCGGCGCTCATGGGCCTCTGCCGCGCTCTCGACGTCACAGCCGGCGCGGCGGCGTTCGCCGGCGCCGGCGCGGCGCGCGGCGACTGGCGGCTCTTCGCGTTCGTCGGCATCCCGTCCTTCGTCGCGCTTGCGTACATCTGGTACGTGACCAGGCTCTCCGACGGCGAGGAACAGGACAGCGCCAAACGCTCGTTCGTGGGCTCGCTCATCGGCGCCACCGTCTACCTCCAGCTGACGGCGCTCATGGCGTTCGCCCTCCTCTTCCCGTACACCGTCGCAATGCGCAGGCTCCTCGTCGCGGGCGCGATGATGCTCGTCCTCTTCCGCGTGATGAAGACAGTGTTCCCGAAGGTGAGCGCGTCATGAAGTCGCTGAAGGTAGTCGCTGCGGGCCTCGGCTGGGAGGCCCTAGAGAAACGCGCCATGACGCGGATCGCGGGTCTGGACTTCTCGCCCGCGCCCGGCGTATTCCCCGCCGTCACGTGCGTGTTCCAGGCGTCGCTACGCACCGGCCTCGCCCCTGTCCAGCACGGAATGGTCTCCAACGGATTCTGGCTGGACGCCCTGAAAAAGCCCGTATTCTGGGAACAGTCCGCCGCGCTCGTCGAAGGACGCCGCGTATGGGAAAGCCGCCGCGCCGCCGGCGCCTCCGTCGGGCTCTTCTTCTTCCAGCAGTCGCTCGGCGAATGCGCCGACGCCATCATCTCCCCCGCGCCGATCCACAAACACGGCGGCGGGATGGTGATGAGCTGCTACACGAAGCCGACGGACGCCGCGCAGGAGATCGAACGCCGCCTCGGGCGCTTCCCGCTGTGGAGGTACTGGGGCCCACTCGCGTCCCCGAAGGTCGGGCGGCGCTGCATCGACTGGTTCGAGGCGATGACCGACATCCACGACGTCGACGAGGCGTATCTCTACCTCCCGACGCTCGACTACGCCGCGCAGAAGCGCGGCCCCGGGTCGCCTGCGGACAACGCCGCGTTCGACGAGTTCCGCCGCCAGCTTGAGCGAGTCGCGGACATCTGCCACAAGCGCGGCGCATCGCTTTCCGTCACCGGCGACTACTCCATCGTCCCCATCACCCTTCCGCCCGCCGACCCCAACGTCGTCCTCAGGCGCGAGGGATTCTTCCGCGTCAGGAAGGTCGCCGGCATGGCGTACCCCGACTTCTACCAGTCCACCGCCTTCGCAATGTGCGACCACGAGTTCTGCGTCGTCTACGGGCCAGAGCGCCGACGCGCGGCGGAGGTCCTTGTCGCGACAGGCGAGTTTGTGCCTGCGGAGGACCAGCCGGCGGAAAGCCGCGGCGGTACGATTCTCCTGGCGCGGCCAGGCTCGTGGTGCCGCTACGTCTGGTGGACGGATCGCCGCGAGGCGCCCGACTACGCCAGCCATGTCGACATACACAACAAGCCCGGCTTCGACCCCGGCGAACTCTTCTTCTTCGGACGCGGCACTGTCATGGGCACCCACGGCCGCCCCCGCCCCGTCGCGTCAACAGGGCAGCTCTAAGCCTCAAGTTACCTGAACGACCTTCTCTAGAACCTTGGATTTCCGTGACTTGGTCCTCAATAAAACCTTGGATTTCCGTGACTTGACCCTCTATAAAACCTTGGATTTCCGTGACTTGGCCTTGACAACACAACCCATTTTTGATAAAATACCCATACATTTCGAATCTACAAGGAGATTTCGCCATGTACATGAAACGAGCCATAGATGCCTATCTGGAAGAATGGGCTGATGATCCTGATCACAAGCCGCTTCTCCTTCGCGGTGCAAGACAAATCGGCAAGACGACCGCCATACGCCATCTGGCGGAAAGGTTCGATTCCTTTGTGGAAGTAAACTTTGAGAAGGACTCCGCCATTGGCAGAGTCTTTGACGGAGACTTCCACATAGATCGAATCATATCCGAACTCGAGACACATACCGACAAGGTCATCATTCCCGGAAAGACACTTCTTTTCCTTGATGAAATCCAGAACTGCACGCGCGCGATATCCGCACTCCGCTACTTCTACGAGGACAAGCAACCCCTACACGTGATAGCGACGGGATCGCTTCTCGAATTTGCATTCAGCGACATTTCCGACTTTGGCGTGGGCAGGGTGCGTAACATTTTCATGTATCCGTTCTCGTTTGCGGAGTTCGCATCCGCCGTAGGCGCGGATGTGTCGCTGCGCCATGTGCGCTCCGCCTCATTCGACTCCCCCGTTCCGTGTGTAGGGCATGACAAAATGCTCGAATGCCTCAAGTCGTTCATCATAGTAGGAGGCATGCCCGCAGCCGTGGTGGAATATGTCAAGACGAAGAGCTACCTCAAGGTACAGCGACAGCAGACCGACATCATCGCGACACTGAAGTCCGACTTTGACAAGTACAAGACAAAAGTGTCTCCCGATGCCATACGGGCGACCTTCACCTCCGTCGTAAGGCAAACCTGCACCAAGTTCAACTACTCTGACTCGGGTTCAGAGGCATCGCACCAACAGGCCAAGACCTGTACGGCCCTGCTAGAGCGCGCACGTGTAATCCACCGCATAACAGGTGTGCGTGCGAACGGCATTCCTCTTGGCGGAGACGTCAAGACCAAGCAGACCAAGTTCCTCATTCTCGACACTGGACTTTACATGTGCGAGGCAAAGCTGGATGTGTCCACATGGATTCTCGACTCTCCCGAGAAGTTCGTGAACCGTGGCATGCTGGCCGAGGCCTTCGTCGCCCTTGAGCTCCTAAAGGGCGCATCGCCGTATGTTGACAGTTCGCTCTTCTACTGGCACAGGGAAGCAAAGAACTCCAACGCAGAGGTAGACTACGTCGTGCAGTACCGGAACGGCGTACTTCCAATAGAAGTGAAGAGCGGCGATTCTGGTTCAATGGCAAGTTTGAGAATTATGATGGAACACAAGAACCTCCCTCTCGGCATCAGGACATCCAAAGAGAACTTCGGATCTCTGGACGGCGGACGCATCCGCGTCATTCCACTCTACATGATTGGCGAATACGACAGGATACTGCGCTCTGCAAGATTATAAAAGAACAGTCCTGACATCGCCTTTGTCAGACCATCACAGAAAGAACGGTTGTTGTCAAGGGTATATTCGCGGCTCATGTTCGCCGCGATTCTGAGGTTCTCTTTCCTCCTCACGGGACTCATCCGCACTCTTAACTCATCGGTGTATTCTACTGTCCATCTAACACTAACGCAAGAGAGTATAGCATATTTCCTATATTAGGCCGACACTCCAGATGTAACTTTTACAATTCTGTGTCATTGTCCCCTTCGACATGGTCGTAAAAGAAAACACCAGGAGATAACTCAATCGGATCATTTATACTTCCCTTCACCCTTACAGAAATATGTAATGGCGCATTTTTAACGTTCTCCCATCTGTTAGGCAACAACGTCACTATCTCAACTTTATTGAATCCTATCTTGAGATCAACATCGAACGAATCCTGTCCATACCCCGTGCAGTACACTTTCCCATTGACTGATATTGCATAGCCACATTGCCATTTCTCGCTGTCAAAACCGTTACATACATTCTTCTGAACAAGAAATGTATACTTTCTAGCTTTGGTGCATTGTAAAAAACCTTCCCACCGTATAGCTCCTGTCGCAACTCCCTTTGCGCAATCAATCGTAAATTTGTCGCTCGCATCAACACCAGTTTTCACTGCGGGTGCCTTTGGCAAGAAAGAAAAGCACGCCTTCAAGGATGCTTGTAGTTTATCGACATCTTCCAGATACATCCACTTATAGGCACCATATGCAGAGAAAACCATACCTGGCTTGGGATTGACAGGGTCTTGAATCTCTGTTACCAAAGGCTTTCCGGGCACCAACCTTGTATCAGAATCAATAGCATTGTTGACTGCCATTGCCCTTTTCAAAAGTTGTGAAGTTTGAATGAGATTATTTGTTGTTCGAACCACTTGTGCATCCAAATCGTCAGGAGAGGACTTGATCATTTTGTTCCGACACATATCTCTCCGCAGTTGGGACTGATCCTCTTTGGTTTTGTTGTCCGCATTTCTTTTGTTGTTACGCCTATTTGCGAATTGCTGCACATCCCCTTCGTCCGAAGATTTGCAAAAGACAAAGCTTTCCTTGTCGCCCTCGTTCTGCTTCGTCTTGTTTCTGGTATCCCAGAAAGATATTGTGGCAATGACAAACAACAAAGAAGGAACCGCAAACACTACAGCAACTATCCATTTTGTTTTCATGATCTTCAGATTTCTTGATGTGCCTATTACTTGTTCTTCATGTTCATTTCAATCACCCCTAAAGGACAGACAAGTTTGTCTGGCTACCAACAGCGAACAAGTTGGCCTTTGTCGAACCTTCTCCATCAATAACATGACAAGCAGTTGCGCGTACAAACACGCAACTGCCGTCGTAGAATATGAATGATCCCGATTGGAACCAGTCACAAGAAAACATCAGTATGTCTATTTCTTTCTTGGACCAAGACCTAAATCTTCCTCGACCTCTGTATCGTCATACTTGAAGATTCCTGGAGACAGTTTCAATGGTTCCTTTATGCTACCTTTAGGTTTCGCAGAAATAAGCAACGGCGACTGTTTAACGTCCTCAAACCGGTTGGGCACTAACGTCACAATCTCGACTTTATTAAACCCTAATTTGAGATCAACATCAAATGAAGACTGTCCAAATCCTGTGCAACTCAGTTTCCCGTTGATTGCTATAGCATAGCCACATTGCCATTTGAGACTCGAGCTATCATAGTTGCATACATTTTTTTGAACAAGAAATGTATATGTCCTAGCCTTCCTACACTCCAAAAAACCCTCCCAACGTATAGCTCCTGTTGCGACTCCCTTTGCACAATCAATCGTAAACTTGTCACTTGTGTCAACCCCAGTTTTAACTGCTGGAGCCTTTGGCAAGAAAGAAAAGCACTCCTTTAGGGCCGTCTGTAGTTTCTCGGAATCGTCCAGATACATCCACTTATAGGCCCCGTAGGCTGAAAAAATCATTCCCGGTTTTGGATTAGCTGGGTCTTTGATCTCTGTCGCCGGCGGAGTGGCCCCCAACCCGGTATCATTCCCGGTATCATTACTATTATTGCCGAATACTGTTACGGTTGTACAAGCCACAGCACACGCGGCTACGGCCATTAGTCTTGTTGTTTTCATCTCTTCTTTTCCTTTCTCGTTTTTGTTTATCTGACGGATCGGGGACATCCCTCCTCGTCGTTGCTTTGTTTGTCTTCACCGCTGGCTGGCGGCAAGTCGTTGAACAGTGCGAAGAATCTCTTCCAGTCTTCCTAGCTTGCCATCCTCGCTATTCATGTCTGCGAGCTGGTACGCCTTTGATTCTATTGCTGCGAAATAGCCCTGCAAAGCAGAATTCGAAGAAACGCCAATCGTTCGCTTGAACGCATTCAGTTCCTCATCAATCCTCTCGTGTGCGGGTTTCTCCGGCACCTGTATTTTGAGTCGGTATACTGCGTCTGATCCCATTACTCTCTCGATTGCATTAATCAGCCCTTGAACACGCCGACCAAGAGCGATTTCATCCTTTCGCTCGGCAAATGAACGAGCCTTGATTTCTGCAACCTTGCGGGCGAGGTCTTCCAAGTCAGAATAATCGCGGCTTCTTGACGACCGTATCTGGCTCTCTATGTTATCTATTTTTGCCATGCGAGACATCTTCTTCTCAAACGCTGCAGGAATCTTCACTATGCCATCAGCTATTGCCTTGAGGTTCTTTACGAAAGTTGTGAGCGGAACCTGCCCCTTCACAATCGTAAGCCGTTCCGACGACTTCTCGGCAATAATAGAAAGAGATGTTTTCAACTGTCCCACTTTTGCGCCAAATGCAGTAACCGTCTTGTCCCCCTTGCTAGACTGCACAATTGGATTGACGCTTTTCACAAGAGAATCCGCCTCCATACTCGCCTTACCCGCCTTTGCCGCAAGTTGGGATGCGGGGGACTGAAGGCTTTGCCACGCCTCGATTTCTTTCTTGTCCGACCAAGAAACCGGCTCCAAGGCGGCGAGTGTCGACTTGAGACCGACGAGCTCTTTTTCAATTTCAGAATACTTCTCCCTGTGCTTTATAAGCTGTGCATTACCTTCCGCTATTATCCTCTGATCCGAGGCAAGACCAGCAATCTCGGAGAGGGATGAATACAGTTTTCCAATCCTTTCGCCAAACGCGGCAACGGACACATCGCCCTTGCTGGATTGCATAGCGGGTCTGGTTCTCCGTACAAGCTCAAATGCGCCAGTCTTCGCCTTGTCGGCTCTTGACGCTATTCCCGACATCAACCCATGCAACTCGTTCCATGAATCAATGCTCTTTTCATCCGCCCAAGTTGCCATTCCAGCAGCGGCAACTTCCGACTTGAGATTCACAAGTTCAGATTCCAGTACAGCACACTCATCAGCGCATTGTACCAATAGCACCTGCCCGTCCAAGATTATACGCTTTTCATTGGCACTAAGCATAAGGGCAGAAGTCTCGTTCCTTAATTTTGTAACATCGCCACGGACATCCATTATCAACTTTTTGGCTTTGTCTGTTTGAACAACAGGAACATTCTCTTCATCAAGCATTTTGGAAGCAGTCGACACCTTGTTAATCCGTGTGTACACTCTGGTTACTGTTTTCTGCAACGTACTCCATTCATCCAAACTCCTCTTCTGCGACCAGCCTATTTCTCCTATCGACTCCAATTCAGATTTCAATGTGGATAATTCAGAAGAAAGCCGCTGAACATTTGACTTCATTTGCCTGATCATCAACAGCGCATCCTTATCCGGCTCAAAAATCCTTGCAAGATCTTGCGGCAACGGACTAAGTTCCTTGCGAGAATAGCATTCCACTATGAAGTTGCGCAGGGCATAGTCGACTCTGAATGCATTACGCCATTCACGAAGCAATTCATTCGAATAGTCCGTAGCTCCAACGCCAGACCCATTGCGGACCTTGTAGTCATCCACCAGTTTCTTATGGACGGAGGCCATATATCTACGGGACTGGCGGTAGTATTCACCAATTTCGGTACCTTTCACCCAGGCGTATACTGCTGGCGACAAATCTTCTGGCTTTTCAAGCCCCATCGCCTCTTCCGGGGTGGACTCCCTGGAACGCCTGTAGCGAGATCCAGACTCATTGCTACCACAGCTCCAGTTGTCAAACATCTTGACGGCCACCTTGATTTCCTTGTTTTCGCCGTCATCATTGTCTTTAGAAGAACATCCACAAAGCAACAAATCTGAAACACAAAACACAATAACCATGAACCACAAAGCCTTCTTCATTCTATTACCTCTTCCCCGCGCCGATTGCCTGCACGGTTCACTCCTGGCGCAGATAGAAGAGTGGCGTGCCTTACAGTCTCACGTCTGATGGAAGGCATCGCCAAACGCCCTTGAAAAAAACATGATTAGAAGACACGCCACGTGGGCATTACCCCACGTAGCGCAACTTCGTATTCCGCTTTTTCAATTCTCAACTTTGGCGAAGTTTTCCATCAAGCGTCATACGCTGTTGCGTACGTTCCCGCCGATGGCACACACCCGTGTGCTCGGCGGTTCTCTGTCGCACTCCATCGACTAGCGACGCGTTAAGAACAACACGCCTTGCCAATGTGGCGACCGACCCGTCCGGCTCACAACCGGACGGTATGTCAAAGATCAACATGACTGCATCAAAACGGACAATTCCCGCCCTTCGGCAGAACAAGGAAATTATACCACACAATCCCTAAAAAAAGCAAGTATGGATTTTGACACATATTCGACGTACCCAGTCAGCAATGGCTGTGCAAGCCGCCGCATACGCCTATTTCCGCTCGATGTAGAACACCTTGTCGCCGACGCGGCAGCGCGGGCAGCGGAACGTAACCCATTCGCCCTTCGCGGCGGAGGACGGGCGCTCGTCGTCGCGGCGAAGCTCGCCGAGCGTCAGCTCCACGACGCCAGTCGTCGGGCCGTGGACCTGGATCTCGTCGCCCGGGCGAATCTCGTGGTCCTGCACCTTGACCTGGGCTATCCCAGCCTTGAGGAAGTAGTCCACCACGATCCCGACGTGGCGCTTCACGGATGTCGCGAGGGAGTCTTCGCTGTCGGCGAACTGGTCGACGCCCGGGCGTCCGTAGTAGAGGCCGGACGAGAACTCCCTGTGGAAGACGGTCTTGACCTTCTCGGTCAGCTCCTCCACGAGCGCCGGCGTGTAGGTGCCGTCCATCACGGCGTCCACGGCACGGCGGTACGCCTCGACGCACGTCTTCACGTAGTTGGCGTTGCGCGCCCTTCCCTCGATCTTGAAGCTCGCGATGCCTGCGTCCACGAGCCTGTCTATGAACGCGAGCGAGCAGAGGTCCTTTGCCGAAAGCACTGTATGCGGCTCGACCTCGAAGGCGGTGTCCGACTCGTGGACGGGGTTGCCGTCGGCGTCCTCGTAGAGGTCGACGGCCTGGATCTTGAACCGGCGGCGGCACGGCTGGCGGCATTCGCCGCGGCAGGCGGACTTCCCGAAAGCGTCGTGGCTCATGAGGCAGCGCCCGGATTCCGCGACGCACTGCGCCCCATGCACAAAGCACTCTATCTCCACCCCGGTCTTCTCGACGATCCTCCGCACCTCGTCAAGCGTGCACTCCCTCGCGAGGACGACGCGCGACGCGCCCTGCGACGCGAGGAATTCGACGGCGGCGGAGTTGGACGTGGACATCTGGGTGGAGATGTGGAACGCTGCGCCGTGGCGGCGGCAGATTGATATGACGCCCCAGTCGGAGACGATGAACGCGTCGACGAACGGCTTGGCGTACGCGACGATGCGGTCGATCTCATCCGCCTCGTCCTCGAACATGATCGCGTTGAGCGTCAGGTACGCCTTGACGCCGGCGGCGCGGCACCGCGCCGCGACCTCCGGGAGGTCGGCCTCGCAGAAGTTCACGCCGCTGCGAGCGCGCATGTTGAAGGTGCCGAGCCCGAAGTAGACGGCGTCCGCCCCGGCGTCCAGCGCGGCCTGGAGGCATGTGAAGTCTCCGGCGGGTGCGAGTATCTCTGGGCGCATCCTCTTTTTCATGATTCGCCTCCCCTTCACGCGCGGACCCTGTAGCCGACGCCGCGCACCGTCTCGATGTGGTCGGCCCACCGCCCGAGCCTGCGGCGGAGGTTGGCGACCTGCACGTCGACCGTCCGCTCGGAGACGGCCTTCACGTCGTCGGCGAGGACGCGGTCGAGTATGCGGCGGCGGGTGAGGACGCGCCCCTTGTTCGCGCAGAGGAGCGAAAGAATCATGAACTCGCCCCTTGGGATGTCGAGGGCGTTGCCGTCGAGCGTGGCGGAAAACGCCGCCTCGTCGATGGAGAGCCCGTCGAAGCTCTCGCCGGGCTGCGAACCGCCGCGCCGCAGGACGGCCCTGATCCTGGCGAGCAGCACCTTGCGGTCAAACGGCTTGACAACGTAGTCGTCGGCGCCGGCGTCCAGCCCATCCACGATGTCCTCGGCCTCGCCTCGCGCGGTGAGCATGATGATCCGCGCTCGGGAGAGAGCGCCGTCGGCGCGGACGCTCCTCGCGACGGAGAACCCGTCGAGGCCGGGGAGCATCACGTCCAGGAGGATGAGGTCGGGCGGGACGGCCCGCATCCCCGCGAGCGCGTCGTCGCCGCGCGCGTAGGAGCGCACGTGCCTGAACCCGGCGCCCGCGAGCGCCATCTCAAGCACCATCCTAATCGTCGGGTCGTCCTCGACCACCGCTATCTGCGCAATCTCTTCCATCGTCTCCTTGGAGTGCGAAATGCCAATGTGCAAGCCGTGGCGCCGCTACGACGTGACGTTCATCTGCGCCCCGGCGGGAACGAGCATGTCCAGCTCGTCAGCGTCGCCGCCCTCGAGCTCCACACCCATCCGCCGCAGGTACGACCCAGGCCGCGCCGGCGCCTTGTAGACGCCGGGCGCGCACTGTCCGGCGTCGGCGGCGTCCGGAAGGAGATACCTCTTGAAGAGCTTGCCCTTCAGGTAGAGGTCGACGACCTTCATGCGCTTGTAGACGACGATGGTGAAGACCGGGTGGTTCATCACCTTCACCCTCGTGCCGGCCACGAGGCGGCTGGCGTCCTCCCAGCCGTTGAGCAGCTTCATGCACTCCAGCGTGCAGCCGTGCTCGCGCGCGATCCTGTCGGCGGAGTCGCCGCGCTTGACGACGACCTCGCGGACCCACTGCGGGTTGTGCCTGTCGAAGAGCCAGCTCCAGTTGAGGCAGCCGAGCCTCGGGATGAGGTCGGAGACGATGTCCTGCGCCGAGTCCGCCGCCGGGAGCGCGCATATCTGCTCGATGGCGGATATCTGCATCTCCAGGTCGGAGTTCTTCGTGGCGTCCTCCAGCTTCAGGAGGAGGCTGCGGACCTTGGGCGGACGCTTCGCCAGGCCGTCGATCTCAAGCGGCGGGACGTCTGGCACGGGCGATACGGCGCCGGGCTGTGCCTGCGGCGCGGACGGCGGCGACGGGTCCACGACAATCGGCGGCTCCAGCTCGTCAGCGGACGAGCTGGATATCCGGCGGGCGATCGTGACGGCGAACGACACCGCCGCGACGGCCAGGACCGCGACGACGATCCAGCCGACGCCCGACGACCCGCCTTCGTCCCGTCCGGGGTCGTATTCGACACCGTATTTTATCCGCTCCAGCGACATCTGCCCGGCGGTTCCGCTACCTGGAGGGCTGTGCCGCGGAGGGGTCGGTCGCCAGGCCCTGCACGCATCCGCGCAGGACCCTCATCCTCGAGCCGCCGTCTGTCTCGACCAGGAACGTCTTCTCGTCCGCCTCGACGATCGTGCCAACGATGCCGCCCGCGAACACGACGCTCGCGCCGGCCCTCAGCTCGTCGATCATCTTGCGGCGCTCCTTCTCCTTGCGCTGCTGCGGCCTTATGAACATGAAGTAGAACAGCGCAATCAGCAGCACCGGGAGCATGAACGAGCCCCACGGGCTGCCGCCCTGCGGCTGTTGCTGCTGTTGCTGGGGCTGCTGTGGCGCGGCGCCTGCGCCCGCGTCCGCGAGCATGAAGCATTCTGTCATCCTATTTTCCTCCTTGTTGTTGTCATTCCGTTGGTCCCTCCTTCTCCTTTGCCTCGAACTCGCGCTTCCATTCGGAGAACACGCCGGACGCAATGGCGCCGCGCATGTCCTCCATGAAGCGGTTCAGGGCAAAGACATTGTGTATGGTGAGCAGCCTGAGGCCCGTTATCTCGTTCGCGGCTATGAGGTGGCGCACGTACGAGCGCGTGAAGTTGCGGCAGCAGTAGCAGTCGCAGCCCTCCTCGACCGGCCCCTGGTCGAACGCCCACTTCGCGGCCTTTATGGCGACGTTGCCGCGCCGCGTGATGGCGGTGCCGTGGCGGGCGACGCGCGTCGGGATGACGCAGTCGAACATGTCCACGCCCCTGGCGACGCACTCCGCGAGCTGGCGCATGACGCCGAGCCCCATCACGTAGCGCGGCGCGTCCTCGGGCAGGAACGGCTCGCTCGCCTCCACCGCCTTGTACATCGCCTCCTCCGGCTCGCCGACGGATACCCCGCCTATCGCGTATCCGTCGAAGCCGATCTTCACCAGCTCCTCGGCGCAGTGGCGGCGGATGTCGTCGTACACGCCTCCCTGCACTATGCCGAAGACGCTCTGGCCCGGCGCGTGCGGGCAGTCCTTCGAGGCGCGCGCCCAGCGGATCGTCTGCTCTACGGACTTCTCGGCGCGGGCTCGGTCGCACGGATACGGGAGGCATTCGTCGAACACCATCGCGATGTCGCTGCCGATCACGCGCTGCATCTCCATCGACTCCCTTGGCCCGAGGAAGAACTCGTGTCCGTCGATGTGGGAGTTGAAGAGGCAGCCATCCTCGGAGAGCTTGCGCATTTTAGCGAGCGAGAACACCTGGAAGCCCCCGGAGTCGGTGAGGATCGGCCCGTCCCAGCCCATGAAACGGTGCAGTCCGCCCGCGGCCTCCAGCACCTCGCGCCCGGGTCGCAGCATCAGGTGGTACGTGTTGCCAAGCACCACCTGCGTGCGCAGCTCCCTCAGGTCGCGGGGTTCCAGGGCCTTTACCGCGCCGGCGGTCCCGACATCCATGAACACGGGCGTCTCGACCGTCCCGTGGGCGGTCGAGATGCGTCCAAGCCGTGCCTTGGAGTGCGGGTCCTTTCCTGTCACCTCGAAAAACATAGTGAATATATATTGTACCAAAAATCCGGCTTCCCTGTGCGAAAAAACATTCGCCCCGCAATCAGTAGAACACCCGCCAGAGGAAGAGCCCGCGCGGCGGCGCGGTCTCGACGCGGGCCGTCCGGGGCGCGGCCGCGGCGAGCAGCTCCCCCACGGCCTCCGGCCTCTCCACGCCCCTGCCGACGGAAATCAGGAAGCCGACCATCGACCGGACCTGCTTGTAGAGGAACCCGTCGCCGCGCACGATGAACACGTAGCGGTGGCCGGACTTCCTCACGTCGAACGAGAACACGTTGCGCACAGTCGAGTCTAGGACGCGGTCTGGATTCGCGGCGAACGACACGAAGTCGTGGCGCCCGACGAAGTACGACGCCGCCCTCCGCATCGCCTCCAGGTCCAGCGGACGGTGGCAGAACGTCCAGTACGGCGCGAGATGCGGCGGCATGATGTCCGCCTGGTACAGCTGGTAGCGGTACTCCTTGCCCTTCGCCGAGAGCCGCGCGTCGAAGCCCTCCGCCGCGTACGACGCCTTCAGCACTCGCACTGCGTCTGGGAGCCGCGAGTTCATGGCGCGGACGAGGTTCTTCGGGGGGATCGGCTTGGTGAGGTGGAAGTGGCCGACGAAGCCTACGGCGTGGACGCCGGCGTCGGTGCGCGACGACCCGAACACGCGCACCGGCGCGCCCTCGAGCTGCGCGATGGCCTCCTCCACGACCTGCTGGATGCCGAGCGCATTCTCCTGGTACTGCCAGCCGGAGTAGTTCGTCCCGTCGTATGCGATGACGACCTTGTACTTGCGAGCGCCCTTCTTCACGCGTCCGTCCCCTTCCCGACGCCAAGCGCCGCCAGGAGTTCGGCGGCGGACGCGACCACGGCGTCCGCGAGCCCCAGCTCGCCCGGCTTCGCGTAGCCCCAGGAGACGCCGACGGACGCGATGCCGTTCGCCCTTGCCGCGTTGAAGTCGTTAGCGGTGTCGCCGACCATCACGCAGTCGGCGGGGGACGCGCCGAGCTCGCGGAGGACGAACGCAAGGAGGCGCGGCTTGTCCATCTTGCCGATGGCGGGGTCGTCCATGTGCATGTCGCTTGTGTAGAGGCGCTCGAACACCTTGTCCCAGCCGAACTTCCGCGACATAGCGGACGCCCCCGCCCAGCGCTTGTTGGTGACGATGAACACGCGGCGGCCGGACGCCTTGACCCTGCGCACGGCGTCCAGCACGCCCGGGTACTCGGCGGTGGTGGGGAAGCCGTCGCCGTCGTAGTGCTCTCCGAAGCGGCGACGCAGCTCCGCGCCGAGGGCGTCGGTGTAGGCGTCGGCGAACAGGATCTTCGCCATCGCCTCGATCGTAGGCCCGGCGACGAACAGCTCGTCGAAACGCGGGCACACGAGCTTCATGTCGGACATGGCGGCCTTCCACGCGAGGCGGATGTCGCCGTCGGTGTCCGCAAGCGTCCCGTCAAGGTCGAAGAACACAATCTCGTTTGAAATCTTCATGTGCATATTATACCACAAGTCAGGGCTCAGCGCCGCATGCGTTGAGCTCCGCCTTCGCCCGGACGGGTTTTCATGTACACCGTCTTGTCGGTTCCGACGCTGGGCGCGTCGGCGCCCGGGAAACCTCCCCAGAGCAGATCGAGGAAATGCCCTTCCCCGCGAGCGGCATCGAACGCCTGCCGCGTGATGTTGCCGCAGCGATAGCCGCCAATCTGCCAGCAACGCCACGCCATCGACCCGCGATCCTTGTCCGCCGCCAACTGCTCCATGTAGCGCTCGGCGATGCCGATGTCGTCGACATCCCTGGCCCAGAGTTCGACTTTACTGCCGTAAAGAGGCGTGCCGTCCCCAAAAGTCCCCATGCTCTCAAGCACCATTCGCGCAATCTCCATGTCGTTCGTCGCCCCGGCAGACCGTCTGGCGGAAAACGTCTTGCGCTGCACGACCCCATAGCCCGGGCTGTCGGCGTCCACATACCCTATTGCGGCCGCCGGCGCCCCGCCTCCACAAAACCAGCCATAGTCATACTGCTTGACGAGCCCCGAGCCATCACGCGTCACCAATGCCGCGTGGCCGACACTTGGATGCCATCCCAGAATGGAGACGGCCAGCTCGTTCTCCGGGAAGCTCACGAAATAGATCCTCCCCGGCCTGGCGGACACGCCTTCCGGGAGCGCCCTCGCCGCTTCCGCACGTTTTGAATACCTGTAGTGCGAATATGAAAGGCACCCCGACAGGCACGTCGCCATCAGACACAGCGCAACTCCCGCCCTCATGCGAAAAAGAGTCTGTGTTCCTGCCATTGCCATAACGCCCTCCTGCCGAGCTGGTTTCGCGCAGAGCAGAGGACTGTCAGTGGACCGAGGAGAACGACGCCCGACCCACGATGTTGATCGTGGCGCAAAGGGACTCCGCCTCAGCGCGGGCCTTCTGCTCGTCAAGGAGAAGGGACTCGTAGAGGCGTATTGCCGTCTTGTACTCCGACTCAAGGGACAAGAGCTGCGACTCCGCAACGCCGACACGCTGGCTGAGGTTCGCGACCTCGCCCTGAAGCTGGCCCTGCTTGCCTCTCATTGCCTCCAGCCTGCGCTTAATGGACGTTTGCTTCACTAGCGCCGCGTCGTATGCGCGGGACACAGAGGCAAGGAACCGCCTCTTCGCGGCGTCAAGTTCGCCGGCCTTGTTGATGACGTCGGGGTGTTTCTCGCTGAAGGTGTTAATCAGTTTGTTGTATTCAGCGGAACGTGTCTGGAATTGCTTGTATTCGGCAGCGAGCTCCCGAGCCCTTGGCTCGTCGTCTGCGGAGATCTCGCCGAACCGCTCGGGCGTCCTGGTGACGGAGGCGAGCAAAGCAAGCCACTTGGAAAGTTCGCCCTCCTCGGCCTCAAGTTGGAGGATCTCGGACATGATGGAGGCCTGCGCATTCTTCGCCGTGTCCATCTGGTGACGAAGCAAGTCGATCTTGTGCGTAGAGCGGAACTCCTGGAGGCTGGTCGCGAGCTGGTCCTTCGCGCGGCGGCTCCCCTCGACCCTTTCGTGAATCTGGCTGACCGCGCTGTCGCAACGGGCCTTTTTCTCACTATTTGTGAAGTGCTCTATGGCCTGTGCGTATGCGTTGGCCAGGCTCACCGACAGGCATTCGTCAGTTGTATCGACGGTTATCGTGATTACGCGGGAGTTTGGCTGAAGCTCGATCTGCGTCGCCCTCAAGGCGGCGGAGAGTTCCGCATCCGGCACCGTCGACGCGGGATTCTCTGCACGATACACATTCAGTGCCTCTCGCTCCACGTCCTTGCCGCGCCATTGGTAGAGCCCTGTGTTGAACATCTCCTTATACTGGTCTGGCTGGGCAGCGCGGCGGAATTCCATCACGAAGGCGCTTGTCGCCTTGTGGCGGTGGTTCGTGGACGCAGGGACACCCTGAGCTGCATTCACGTCGTTGGAACCGGGCGCAGTCGACGCGGCGTCCTTATTGAGACCGAGTCCGTTTAACGGCCTTCCGCCCCATTCGGCTGACGCCGGTGGTTCGCTCGACTCTTCCTCCTTTTCGCATCCGGCGACGAGCATGCCGGCCACGACAACCGCCATTGCGGATTTCATTTTCATCAGCAGTCTCCTTTTCGACAGACAACATATATGACGAACAGCCAACAATGGTTGTCCCGTCTGGAATCGAACCAGAACCAAGAGAATCAAAATCTCCTGTGCAGCCTCTACACCACGGGACAGCAGGCAACGGCGCTCCAGGCACTGTAGCCCTTCGCGACGAGGGAGGACGCTATGCGATGTCCGTCGCCCTCAGACCGGACTAGACCGAAGACAGTCGATCCGCTGCCGCTCATCGTGGCGCCGACGGCGCCGGCCTCCAGAAGCGCCTGCTTCGCCACCGCTATCTCCGGATGGAGCGCGACGGCGCAGGGCTCAAGGTCGTTCATCATCGCGGCGGATATGCCGTCGACGTCGCCGACACGAAGAGCTTGAAGGATATTATACAATATCGAGACATCATTTGTCACGCGAAACTTGCATTTCGAGAACACCTCGGCGGTGGAGGAGAATACGCCCGGATTGACGAGGACCATGTCCAGGCGCCGCGCGGCGTCGCGGACGGGGCGGACGATCTCGCCCCTGCCCTCCATGACGACGGGGACGCCGGACTGCGCGAGGACAAGGGCCGGGACGTCAGAGCCGACGTCCGCGCCGAGCCTGGCCAGCGCGTCATCCGAAAGCCCCGCGCCCCATATCCGGTTGAGCGCGACCAGCGTCGCGGCGGCGTCCGCGCTGCCGCCGCCGAGCCCGCCGCCTGCGGGGATGCGCTTGACGACGCGGATCGCACAGGGCCGCCGCGCGGCGCCTGCCGGCCCGCCGCGCCCGGCATCGCCGCCGTCGCGGCCCAGGGCGTCGTAAAGCGTCCGCGCCGCCTTGAGGCACAGGTCGTCGGCATAGCCGGTGTCGGACGAGAACGCGTCCGCTGGCGCGATCTCGAGCGTGTCGGAGAGCGAGACGGGGACAACTAGAGAGCGGAGCGCGTGGAATCCGTCCGCGCGCTCCCCCAGTACTTCAAGAGTGAAGTTTACCTTTGCGAAAGCCTCAATCGTCATCGTCGTCCGCGTCGGCGGGAATCGCGACGGGTTTCGTGGACTTCCCGGCTGTCGCCGTCGCCAACACCGTGGTGACGCCGGTGACGAGGCCCTTTATCTCGGCCGGTGTGAAGCGGATCAGGCCCTTGATGTCCGCGCCCTCCCTCCAGGAAAGGAAGACTATGTCGGCACCCGTCTCAGGCGGCAAAGTCGCGAGAAGGCCCTTCACGCTGTCTTTCTGCTCCTTCAGGACGGGAGTTTCGGCGACGATGCCGACAACGCCCTTCAGGATCGAATAGAGCGAGCCCACGCCCATGCTGGTGTACTTGCGCGAGCCGAGGTCCGGGACGGCGCGGGCGATGCGCTCGGTGGGCGTCGCGTAGGAGGCCAGGCCCTTGATGCGCAGCGAAATCGCCTGCTCGGGCTGGTCGAAGAGAACGGTCGGCATGAGGTCGGACACCTCCTTCACGATAGCTTCTGGCGTTTCGCCTTCGAACGCCTTCGCCAAGGCCGCCTTGCCTTCGCCGGTGAAGTAGGCGATGGCGGCGGGGATGTCCAGGGAGAGCGTCGTCGTCGATCCGGCCTTGGCGACGTCAAAGAATCCCGTCTTCACGCCGCGCTTCTCGAATATGCCCTTGAACCCGGCGAAGTACTTGTAGACGTCCCACGTGAGCATCCCCTTGCCGTATGCCGCGGCAACGGCGGAATCACGTCCGGCGAACGCCAGGGGCGTCGCGGACGAAAGCGGGATTTCGCCGATGTGCTCGTACTTGGAGCCGGGCTTCATCGTGCATCTGCCATCAAGGTCCACGCCGAGGTCCGTGACGCGCAACGTCAGCTCGAGGCCCGACAGCGACGCAACGGCGTCGGAGAGCTCGCCAATGAGCTTGGCGTTGGGAAGCTCCTGAAGCTTAGCCTTGACATCGGGCGAGTTCAGGAGGTCGACCAGGAGGCCGAAGCCCTTCTCCGCAACGGTCAGGCGCGCGACGTCGCCCTCGGCAAACGACTTGGAGGCATCGGCGGACGCCAGGACAGACTTGGCGATGTTCACGTTCTTGACTTCGCTGAACGCGACCCACTTGCCGTCCTGCGAGAACTGGTACGCCATACCGTCGTACTTGACGAAGAGCCCCTCGTCCTTGGCGGCCTTGCCCTTCGCCTCGATGAACTGCTCCTTTGTCCTGCTGGTGGGATACAGCACGACGAAGAAGGTGTGCGACGCGACGTCGCAGAAGGTGGCCGCCGTCTTGGGCACGCTGTCGACGAAGATCGCGACGCGGGCGCGGGCGCCCGCGCGGGGGGCCCCGAGTTCGGAGGCGAACGGGTTGTTGGCGATGCCCATCATCGCGAGTGGGCCGAGCGTCGGAACGCCTGAGAACTCGCCGACCTTGCCGGCGGCGGTGATCATCGCGTTCTGGTCCGCGAACTCCAGTTCAAGGACCTTTTCTGGGGCTGCATATGCTCCGGCCGCGAGGGCGGCTGCGAGCACGAGAACTGCTTTCTTCATGGTTGTGTTTTCCTTTCTTTTTTATTTGACCTTGTCTACTGCACATCTTTCCTGTCCCGGCAGTCGGCCACCGCGGCCGCGACGTCCGCGAAGAGCTGCGCGAGCTTCGCTGTGGGCGTCGTCGAGAACGCGACCCTTATGAGGCCCGAGAGGACGATCGTACCGGTCGAATAGCCGTCGATGAGGCGGCGCCTCACTGCCTCGGCGTCCACGCCCTTCGGCCTTACGCACATGAAGTAGCCGGAGTTGAACGGCATGACCTCGAAGAAGTCAGCGTATTCGGGGTGTAGCCTGAGGATCGTGCGGATCTCGTGGTAGCGCCTCTTGAGCACAGCGTACTTCTCGCGCTTCTGCGCGGTGTAGTCGGGGGACGCGAACGCGGCGAGCGCGAGGCGCTGCCCGACGGAGTTGATGTTGGAGACTCCGCTTCTGACGTCGCCGGCGGCCTTCGCCTCGAGCGCCTTGAGCTGTTCGTCCGTCGCCCCCTGGAATGCGAAGGCGATGAAGCCTACGCGAAGGCCCCATGCGTAGTCCTCCTTCGTGACGCCGTCGAGCTTGACGGCGAGGACGTTCGGGGAGAGGCCCGCGAACTCGGCGAAGAGCGACTCGCCATGGACGCCGGCCTCGTACACGAGCCCGTAGTACGCATCGTCGAGGACGACGACGACCCTGCGCCCGGCCGCGGCGACCTCGGCGACCGCCGCGACGATCTCCCTGGCGTCGTCGAGCGTCGCGGTGTAGCCGGTGGGGTTGTTGGGGAAGTTGAGCACGAGGAGCTTCTTGGGCGCATCGCCGGAGAGGAGCGCCTCCTTCATCGCGGCGGCGTCGAAGCGACCTTCCCTGAATGTGTTGAAGAGGTGGAGCCTCGCGCCGGCGGCCTCCTCGAAGATCAGCGAATAGTTGTCCCAGAAGAGGTCCGGGACGACGACCTCGTCGCCAGGCGCGGCGAACAGCTCCGCAGCGATGCGAAGGCCGTGCGTCAGGGCGTTTGTGACCACGGGGCGGGAATAGCGCACCCCCTCGAGCGACTTGTTCTTGGCGACCTGCAGCTCGCACCACTTGTCGCGCAGGGCGGGGAGGCCGAAGCTCCCGGCGTACAGAAACGCGGACTTGTCGATGCCGAGGTTCGCGGCCATACAGTCCATGACGAGCGGCGAGCCGTCCTCCTCGAACGCCATGCCTATAGTGGCGTTTACGCGGCAGGCCCTCGCCTCGGCGCCCTGTCCGAGGATCCCGCCGTACGGGAAATACATCCGCCGGCCAAGCGGGGAGAGGAATTCCGCCGCATCGCCGAGCGTCTCATTCAACTTTTCTGCTAGTTCGTTCATTTTCAGACGTATATTATACCAAAACTAAGCCTTGTTGTCTTTACCTCATTTCATCTTTAATCTTCGGCAGGAGGCAGGCATGGGAGGTGGCATGTCAGGTCCCGAGGCTATTTGAACAGCCTCTTCATTTCGGAGAGATGAGACTTGTCCGCGACAAGCACGGCGTCCCGGGTGGTGACGACGACGAGGTTCTTCACGCCGACGAGGGATATGGAGGCGGCCCTGGCGACGCAGATGTTGCCGCTGGAGTCGACGGCCCTGCACTCGCCTTCGCGCACATTTCCGTCGGCGTCGTGCGGGTAGTACTTGTCGAACGCGCCATAGCCGCCGACGTCGTCCCAGCCGAAGTCTCCGGGGACGACGGCGACGCCGAGGCCGCCGACGCCGCGCGAGACGTGCTCCATGACGGCGTAGTCGAACGATATCCGCGGCAGCGGCTCGTAGGCGGCGCCGAGAGCGCGCACGCTCACGCCGCCGGGCGCCGCGAGACCCGCGAGCGCAGGCGCGCAGAGCTCAAGGGCCCTGCGGAAGACCGACGCCCTCGCTATGAACATCCCTGCGTTCCAGAGGTAGCCGGCCTTCAGGTACCGCTTGGCCTTGGCGAGGTCCGGCTTCTCGACGAAACGGCCCTTCACCGGGTCTACATAGCCGAAGGCGGTGGCGGGATACGAAGGCATTATGCCGATGACGACGATCGACTCCCCCTTCCGCGCCAGCGCGATGGCCTTCCTGAGCGTGGCCCTGAAACGAGCCGGGCTGCCTATGAGGTGGTCGCTAGGGAAGAACCCGACGACGGGGTCGCCCTCCGGCGCCGCGATCCCGACGCCCAGCGCGACGGCGGGACCAGTGTCGCGCCGCATCGGCTCGCCTACGACGTGCGAGCGGTCGAGCTCCGGGAGCTCGGCGACAGTCGCCGCCGCGAGGGCATGCGACGTGACGACGAACGTGTCCCCCGGCCCGGCCAGGCCGCCAAGCCTTGATACGCTCTGCCTGATGAGGCTCTCGCCGCCGAACACGCTCAGGAACTGCTTCGGACGCTCCGGCGTGGAGAGAGGCCAGAACCGCTCCCCGCTGCCGCCCGCAAGTATTACCGCCTTGAATCCCTTCATGCCGTGGCCTCCTTCAATTCGACCTGAACCTGAGCGCGCAGACCAGCGCGACGAGCGCGGGCAGCGTGCCCGCGAGGCTGTGGGACATCGCGTAGTCCATCCCTATCCTCGACTGCAGATACGAAGCGGACGCGACATACGCCGCCGTAAGCGCGACGAACGCCACCAGCAGCCAGATCGTGGCCTTCATCGACCTTGCGCAGTGGAACACCCCGAGCACGAAGAACGCGGCATGCGGCAGAATCGCCGCGGGGATCGGCGGGACAAGCGCGGTCTTCGCCATGATCATCATCCCGACTATGAACGCCTCGTAGGCGAAGAAGAGGAAGAGAGCTCCCACTACGCCCAGGAAGACGGACTGCCTGCCGGACGCCATTCCTGCTGGAATCGCGATGAGGGTGATGAGCACGCACACAAGCGGCGAGAGCGCCTGCGCCCACGCGTCGTACTTGATGTCGCGCCGCGTCTCGGCGTTGAGGTCGCGGTTCTTGTCGAGGTGGCGAAGCTTGTCCCTGACCGACCCGTAGCGGATGTCCCCGTTCTGCACCGCCATGTCATCCGGCTTCTCGTCGAACAGCGGGAACGCGCGCAGCGGGAGCGCGTCGACATCCGGCGTCGGCGACGCGACGGGGCGACCGTCGGTCGAATAGTGCTGCACCTTGGGGTTGAAGAACCACCATTCGCCGTCGAGGTAGCGCGCGTTGTCCGCCGTGATCGTCATCTCGCGCTCCCCGCTCGGCCTGTTCACCGCCACCGCGACATCGCTGAACGCCGAGCAGCGGTCGTTCCGCGAGCCCTTGACCGTCCAGATGCGGTGCCCCTGCGAATTGGAGTAGGAGAAGCCCGCCGCGGAGAACGCCTCCTCCCCGTCGAACTTCGCGGCGCGGAGCCTCACGGCCCACTGCGCGTTCCTCGGCATGTACGACTCGTTGACCCACGCGACGAGGCCGGCGACGAGCATCGACGCGAAGACGATGGGGCGCGCGATCGCCGGGAGGCTTATCCCGCTCGCCCTCATCGCCGTCACCTCGGAGTGGCGGCTGAGGTTCCACATCGTGTAGAGCGTAGCCAGCATCAGAGCGGCGGGCGCGAGGTAGTGGAAGAACGGGGAGAGGTATCCGGCGAAGTACCTCGCCGCGACGGGGAAGCGGATCCCCGCGTCCATTATCCTGGAGAAGGACCCGAAGAGCTCGAAGAGGACGTATATCGCGACGAACCCCACCAGGCAGTAGCCCAGCGGGACGAGGAACTCGCGGAATATGTACCTCGAGAGTATTCTCATTCGCCCTCCGGCGGACGTCAGGCCCTGGCGGCCGCCCTCCCAAGCGCAAACGCCTTCTCGTTGGCGGCGAGAAGCCTGGCCTTCGGCCCCGTGAGCATCTCCGCCATCGCGCGCAGCCACAGCGACTCCTCGAACGGGGTGAACACCGAGAGCGCGTCGGCGACGACCATGTTCATGGTCCTCTCGTTGCCGACCTCGCGCACGGCGAGGCCCAGGGCGTCTACCTTGACGAGACGCGGGAACGCGGCGGACACCCTGGCGTCGAGGTCCTCGACGCCCTTCTGCTGCCCGGACGAAACGGTGACCGGGACCATGTAGAGGTCGTTCACCACGGCGACGCCGTTCGGCGCGACGAGGTGCGCCCAGCGAAGCGCCTCCAGCTTGTCGAAGCTGACGAGGATGTCGCTCTTCGCCTCCTGGATGATCGGCGAGGCGACCGCGTCGCCGAAGCGCACCTGCGAAATCACCGAGCCGCCGCGCTGGGCCATCCCGTGGATCTCGGACTTCTTCACGTCGACGCCCGCCATCGCGGCCGTCTTCGCGAGGATGTCGGCGGTGAGGATTATGCCCTGCCCGCCGACGCCGACGAGCGAAACGTTTACAGTATCCATTATGACGTCATTCCTGGACGCGTTCGACGGTAATCTCCGGGTCGATCTCCTGGAGCGCGACCTCGATGCCCTGCTTGAGGGTCATCATCGCGAACGGACACGACCCGCAGTGCCCCACGAGCTTGAGGTAGACGACCTTGCCGTCTATCTTCACGAGCTCGAGGTCGCCTCCGTCGTTCCTGAGCCCCACGCGGAGCTCTTCAAGCCTAGCCTTTATCTTCTCTTCCATCTGATGCCTTTCGCAGTATTCACGGCTTCCGCCGCATTGCAACCGCCGACACACGGCGTCCGCGATCCATTTCGCCAGACGTCTGCGCCGACAACACGTAAATTATACCACAAAACTCGGCGGAAAGTCAATTTGAAGTAGAGGCCGGCCCTATCGGATGTACAACGCCGTCCCGGAGCCCCTCGTTTCAAGGACGATCTCGCCGTCCACGACCTTCACGCCCTTCACCCACCTCGGCGAGTCGGAGGCAAGCAAGGCCGTCGCGTCAGCGAACTTTTCGCCCGAGGTCAGCGTGTACGTGCCCCCCTTGGGGCGCAGGTCGCCCTTAGACGAGATCTTCACAATCACATTCGACTGGCTCCCCAGCGTCACGGTCTTGCCGTCCGCCATCGCGAGGACCGGAGGCGTGGTCTTGTCTGTGAAGTTGAACGCAAGCGCCGCGCCGTCCGCGAGCGTCAGGTTGCCGCCGAGCGTCACGATGCCGGACTCCGCGACCTGCAGAGTCGATGTATCCTCGAGCGTCACGTCGCCCTTGCCCGGCCGGGCACCCGGCATGACGGAAACAGTCGCGGAATTGGAGACCGTCAATCCGCCGGAGAAGATGTTGTCGTTGTCGACGGTGTTGGCGAATACGAATTTCCCAATGCCAGTCACGTTCACCTTGAACTTTTCCGCGGATGCGTGGTTTGCGGCACCGATCAACGACTCGCTAGTAATCGTACGCCCGATTGTGTCGTCGAAGAAGTCTGTCGTGTCAAATGTGACCGTACTCCACGTTGTGCTGCTGTTGTGCTTGTAGACCACGAACTTGTCCACCGCCGTATTCACGCTAAGTTCATTGTAGTACATCGTCCAGTCCGCACACGAGCCGATCCAATGCGAACCGTTGTTCGACACGCGGACATAACCGTCGCCGCGAATGATGCCGCCGGCGCCTATCACCGTCTTGCTGCCGGCAGCGCCCATCGGAACGATGTTTGCGCCTTGATTGACGCGAATCTTGTTCACAATAAACGTTCCCGTGCCGCCGCCAGTGTAGTGCGTCGGTGTCCCGCCGTTACCTTCCACAACGAACTCGCCGTCCACCTTGAACTCGCCATTGTTCGTGCCAAGAAGATAGGCACCGCCACTCTTCGTGGCAATCCTCGCACTATTCACCCGCGCACGTCCACCGGCCTCGATGTGGAAATCGCCATTGTGCTTGTGGAACGTGGCGTTGGGAAGATTGTAGACGCCATCGCTCTTCACGGTTGTTCCACCATGTTCAACCCTGTTTTCGAAACCAGTTAAATTGTATGTGCCGTGGATGTCGGTGGCTCTCGCGAGCCCAACGCCCGTCGCGCCGCCGGTGAACTTGACCGCGCCGGGATTCTGTACGACGTCAATGTCTCCTGCGAACGTCACGGTGTTCTCGAACTCAACCTGGTTTTCAGAATTGTTCAATATGGTGGAGACGCCAGAAATGGCAGCACCGGAAATCGTCACGGGCGCCGTGTCCGCATGGAACTTGATCGACTTAGGTGCGAAAACACTACCCTCCGGATTCGTCAGCGAGGCGGCGGCCTCATTGAGAATAACCGCGTTGTCGCCCGAGGGAACGCCCGACGGGAACCAGTTCCCGTCGACATTCAGGCTGCCGTTCGATCCGCCAATCCAGACATGGTCGCCAAGAAACGCGTATGTACACCACATCTCCGTCTTCGCCGCATTCAAGAACAATCGGAGTCTCCCGCCTGCGGGGAGGGTCACGGCAGAAAGGACGTCGTCCGAAAACACGCCACCACCACTGATCGCAACAACCTTGTAGAGGCCAGACTCGAGCCCTTCGGGAATCGTGAGCTCAAGGCTCTCGCCCGCGATGGCTGACGGAACCACAAGCGACGTTCCAAGCTCGACGGTCGTCTTGCCGGAATAGGAAGGTACGGAATTGAGCGTGACAACGCCACCGCCCGCGAACGTCATCCCGCCCGTGCCGGTGAGAGGTTCGGCTATGGTGACTGCCACTCCCGCGCTGTCGATCGTGCCGCCCTTCGGCCCCACGACGACTTCGAGCTTGTTGTGCGCGGATATCAGCGTGCCAGGGGTCTGCGCCTTCAGTGTGCCGCCGTCGAAGTTGACGGTCGCCAAACCAGAGCCCGACCCATGCGCGACATACAACGTCTCAAGAACGCCGCCCAAGAGGTTGAGGAAGCAGGGGTCGCCGTTTTGGCTGGGTTCGGAAGACAGTGTGATGTGTCCTCCCGCGTCGACCTTGCCGGTGGCGATGTATGCGTCGTTGGTGAGCGTCAGCGTTCCGCCGGTTGTGTTTCCGACGACGATGGACATTCCAGGCGAAACGCGTGCGTTGTTTTTGACGACCATTTCCGCCTGGAATCCCGCCGCACCTCGATTTCCCACAAAGATGTGCTTTCTTGCCGAGAATTCGACCGCCCCCTCCGGACACTTCGAGGTACGAACGCGCTGAATCGCTCGCTGCGTTGTTTCCGATGTAGATGTGCCCGCCAATCGTCAGCGTTCCGTCCGCATGAATGTATTCACCTGATGCGTTCGCCCCCGACCCGAGGACCATGTCACCGCTTGCGCTCCAGTCGCCTGTGCTGAACAGGCTGGCCGAACCGCCGTCGGCGGAACCAATGCCCAGCGCGCCGGCGGAGCCAAGCGACGCACCGTTCTCAAGCCGAAGCGCAATCGAGCTCCCGGCGACGTTGCCGAGCGTCAGTCGCGATCCATCGAGCACGACGTCGCTCCCCGTCAGGATGAGCGTACCGTCCGTGAGCGTCGTCTGATCCGAGCGAGGGGAACTGAGCGCAAGCGTCCCAGGGCCAGTCTTCTCCATCGCGCCGGACGTCGGGCCGGAGATCGAAGCGACGACGCCGCTCGACACGGCGACCTCTCCGGCGGAGAGCGTGGCGGAACCAGTAATCGTCGTGTTAGCGCGGAACGCGATGGACGCCGCCGTGACGTTGGAATCGACCGCTGCCGCGTCGCCGGCGTTCGCGAACACAGCCGCCGTGGAATCGTACCAGTTCCCCGCCACGCCGTTCTTCGTCCAATATCCCGCCGTCTTCCAAGACGCGCCGGACGAGCCGCCGTTCCACACGTACTCGCCCGCGAGCGTGTCGGTGATCGCGATCTTCGTTCCGTTGTCCGCCAGCATAAGCGCGTAGCGCCCCACGCTGTCGCCGGAAATCGCCGTATGGTCGTCAATGTCGCTTTGCGTGAACGTCCCGCCGCCGGTTATCTCGAAGACGACTGCGCCATCTGCGGCGCCACCGGCCGGGATCGCCACCGAGACGCCGTTCGCGAAGAGCGCGTTCTTCGCGGCGGCAGTGAGAACGAGTTTCGTGCCCGCGTCGACGATCGTGCCGCCGGTATGGCTCGCCGTTCCGGTGAACGTGACAACGCCGTCGCCTGTGAAGTGGACAACGCCATCCTCGCCCGACACGTTCTCGATGTCCTCGCCAATCGTGACATTGAATCCATCCGTGTCAATCACACCGCCGTTCGCGCCAACATACACATGGAGGCTCGCATGCGCCGGAAGAAACGAGGCGTTGCTGGCGTAGGCGCGAAGAGTGCCGCCGTTCAGCGTCAGCGTACCGCCGTTCGTTCCCGCCTTGCTCAGGGCGATCTGCTTGGCGGTCAAAACACCTCCTTCGGTAACTTTGACAACTGACTGTATGGCATTCACGTTGTAGTTGAGGGAAAGACTCCCCTTTATGGTAAAAGTTCCACCCTGAATGTCGAGTGTGCCAGTCGTGGCGCTGTTGGCCATGATTGTGTTGCCGTTTCCGCTGATGTTCTCGTAAGCGCCGCCGGTCTTAATCGTCACCGTGCCGTTGCCGCTATTGCCGATGTTCAGATACTTGTCGTTCGTGTGGTTGACGAGACCGCCGTTTCCAATCTCAAGACAACCATTCCCGCCGACGCCAACGTCAAAATACGTTTTTGCCGACAGCGTCCCGCCGTTCACTTTAATCGTACCGGGCATTCCAGAGACCGTGGCAATCTTCACTGTATTGAACACATACGTGCCGGACAGGATTTCAAGGCAGGCATCTGGCGAATTGCTGTCGCTTTTGACATACAAGTCTTTCGACGACTCGATGCCGTATGCCGCGTCCCCGTTCTCCGCGACGAACGTAATCGGAGTTGACGTCGTGCCGGCGCAGAAATTCAAGTTGCCGGACAACTTGCTAGCCGCCTTGAAAGTTATGTTGCTATCCCATCCTGCAACAAAAATATTGCCACCCGACGGAGTAGGATTTAGATGGAAGTTATTGCACGTGCTCGTTTCGAAATTGCTCCAAGTATTGCCGGATATGTGCCAGTTACCCTGGACATCCCAATAGCTTGGAGAAGAGGAGCTGCCCTTGAACCCCCACCATTCCGCATGCGCGGTTGCCGCGCCGAGCGCGATTGTCGCGGCGAGGAGATGAATTAGGGGTTTCCCACCGATGGTGATGCTAGGAGTCGTCTTCATTTTGTTTTCTCCTTGTACTCTCCACTTGAGCATATTATATCAGACCCTCCCGCTTCGACGCAAGAGGAAATTACTGACATAATTTTTTAGGGGCGCATCTGCATTTTTCATCCGCGCATATTTTGAAACAACTGAAACAACTTGCAAAAACAACTTTTTCTTCTCGCCGTGTAACTACACGGCGTTCTTTTTCCCATCATTAGAGGATGTGGTGGTGAATTATACGGATGCGCCCATTT
This sequence comes from uncultured bacterium, assembly GCA_902799955.1. Taxonomy (GTDB): domain Bacteria; phylum Verrucomicrobiota; class Kiritimatiellia; order RFP12; family UBA1067; genus UBA1067. The sequence goes on from CADCCQ010000032.1 coordinate 29,979, forward strand.
TTTAGCATCGTGATATCGTTCATTCGACGGGTTGACGCGTCGTTGACACTTGCCCGAGAATGTTCGCCTTGAGGGCTTCGTTCCACATGCCTTCGTTGGCAAGGCGGATAGGACGGCGTGGCATCTCGCCAGGCTTCTCGTCTTTCAGCGGGGCGGAGACGCGCAAAAGAAGATCGTACTTGCCCGGCTTCAGTTCCTTCGGCACGGCGAACTCCATCACGATGTTCTCCCGCTTCCCACCCTCCAGCGAAGAGAAGTCGCCGCGCGTGAACGCAACGCTTGCCGTGTTCGTGGCGGTTTGCGACGCAAGGACGACCTCCGCGCGCGACGGCAGAAGAAGCTTCCCGAACCCGGTGTTCTCCACTGCAAGCGCGACCCTGGCTTCCTTCCCGGGCGCGAACTCCACTGGCAGACGCGCATCGCGCACCACGAAGCGCCACCCCATGTGGTCGGACATGAACTTGAGGAGGTCGGTACCTTCGTATTCGTGCAGGTCGGGCATCCCGTCGAAGCGGAACCTCTCCACCTCGAACTTCTTCTCCGCAATGAACGCGCAGAGCGGATGTTTCCTGTCGCCGACGTTGCGCAGGTAGTTGAGATGCGTCTCGTACCAGTCCTTGACGATGTTCCACTTCGCGGCGTCGAAGAGGTCTGCGCACTTCTCGCGGTTCTTGTCGAGCCAGGACCGGCCGACGTAAGCGAGCTCGCCGCCGTAGGGATGGTCGCCGCACGCGCCGAGGAGTCGGCATCCCTTCTCGCGCCTCCATTCGCCGGACCACGTGCCGTAGTCCCACCACGTACCGAGGTAGCCGTCGTTGAACATGCCGAAGCGGCGAAGCTCCCCGTCCTGGAAAGGAATCATCGCGAGCAGCCCGTCGGACTTCGTCCCCGCGTACGAGGCGATGTAGTGGGCCGTGCGCACGAGGATCGAGATGTCCGGCGAGAGGTTGTCGCAGTATGTCTTGAGGATGCGGTGCATGTACTCCTTCCGGCAGTAGTCGGACGAGTGCATTTCCGCCCATGGGCCGGCGACTCCCGCCTCCACGCCCACGACGACGTCGTCGTAGTCCGCCATGATCCGCGAGAGTTCCCTGACGTGCCCGAGCACGACGTCGAAGTCGCTCGGCTCGCACCCGGGGCTGTCGCTCCACGTGTAGCCGATGCGCACGATGAGCGAGCCACCGTTCTGCCGCGTCTCCTCGAGATAGCGCCGGACGTCGGACTTCATCGCGTCCGTGAGCGGGATGTCCGCCCCGCCGACGCGGTTTGTCGGCACGGCGTGCTTGCCCTGGACGCGTCCGCCCGAGAACCTGCTCAGCTCCCAGAGCGAGGAGTTGTACGCCTTCGCGCCGCGCCACTTGGGCAGGCCATTCGGCTCGAAGACCTTCCAGCCCCCGGGGGCGTACCCGCGCGCGGGGCCGGCGAAGGTGTCGGTTCCGTCAACGTACTTGATGTCGGGCCTGGCATGCCCCGACGCCACGAGCGAGAGCGCCGCGGCAATGACGCAGATGCTTTCCATGCCGATGATTATATCACAACAAAATCTTGAAGTCTATGTACGTATACAAGTGACATGCCACAAATTCAGAATCGTTTCAAATGCAGTCCCCATAGAAACACGCTCCTTACCTGACGATTATGCACGTGCCCTTGGGCCTGACATCAAGGACGATGTTGCCGGATGCGTTTACGTAGACGCCCTTCGCCCATTTTGGCGCGCCGTCCGCGAGCGAGACGTTAGCGCCCGTGAATCCGCCGCACGATGTAAGAATCTTCTCTCCAGCAACTGGCCACACACTGCCAGAAACCCTCACCTTCACCGCGCCGTTCGCCGTCACGCTCTTGCCATCCGCAATCGCAAGCCGCGGAACCGCCGATCTCTGCGTGAGTTCAAACGCGAGCGCCACGCACGCGAATGGGGCGGCGACAATCATTTCAAGTGCTGTCTATTTCATCTTTGCAGCTCGCCGATCACCTTGTCGTAGGAATCAACGACCGTTGCACCCTCGAACGTCGCCGCGAGTGCGCGCTTCTCCTCCGTCTCGGCCACGAAGATCACCTTTCCGCCGTTCGCGGCGAACGCGCGCAGCGGCGAGGTCCAGCTGTTCTTGCCGAACAGGCACATCACGACGGCGTCCGCATGCGGAAGCGCGTTGTGGTCCATGACGCTTCCGATGCGGCAGTCGAAGCGCCTGTCGTGGAGAAGCGTCTTGAGAACGAATCGGACGGCCGCGTTCATGCCCTTCATGTAGCCCATCTTGACGAAGACGGACTTCGCGCCGCGCACGCGCGCCGGGAGCGTTCCCGTGGGACGCGTCCCGGCCAGCCACTTGAAGGAATCCCGCACCATGTCGAAGTTGCGCTCGTGGGATTCGGGGTGCGGACACTGCGCGTACAGCTTGCCCTTCCCGACGCGTCCGCCCATGATCGCCGCCTTGCCGACCATCAGGGGCGTCGGATTGGGGTTGAACGTGCTGATCATGCGGCTGTCGTATTCCGCGAACACCTTGATGTCGGAATCCTCCACCGCCTCCGCCGGCACGAACGCCGGTCCGCCGGAATACCAGACCACGCGGTTCGTCGCGGAATTCGGGAAGACTTCCTTCCCCGTCTCCGTCAGGCGGATACGAACGGGCGCCTTGCCACGGTAGTGGTGCGGGAAATCCTCCTTGAACGGCATGAGCCCCAGGAACGGCGTGTCGCCGGGCCTCAACCCCATTTTGCCGGGCCGCATCTTCGTCTGCGAGACGAGGAACGCGCCGCCGCACACGCCGTAGTACTTGCCGCCGCCGCGAACGTAGTCCACGAGCGCCTTGCGCCCGCCCTCGCCGAGCGTCTGGTAGGCGACCGAGGAATAGCCGCCGGGCATGTAGAGCGCGTCGTAGCCCGTGAGCGCCCCCGCCGCAACCTCCTCCGCGCCCAGCACGTCAACGGCGTATTCGGGCGAGAACTCAAGCAGCGGAGGGATGTTGCCCATCGAACATCCAGACCCGGCAAAGACCGCAAGCTTCACGGGCGCGTCCACCTTCTTTGGGAACGGCGCCGGCGCCGGGACACGCTCCGCCGCGAATGCCCGGAGATTCGCAAGCGCCGCATTGGCGTCCGCCGCGCAGACCACGCCTTCCAAGCCGCGTTTCTTCGCACGCTCCGCGGCGTTCCCCCAGGCGACGATGCGTCCGCCGCGCGCGATGAACGCCTTCGTGCGCCCTTCGTTCCCGCCGTAAATCCCCGTCTTGGAATCGACCTTCCCCAAGTCCGAAGGCGCGAGGATCGCATCGAGGTGACTGAGCGTACCATCGCCAATCGCCTTCTCGTTGATCGGCACGATGTCGAACGCGCGTTCGCGGAGAAGGCGCTGCACGAGGCTCGCGGTCTCGACGCCGAACGAATTGTCGCATAAAAATCCGACGGCGAGCTGTCCCGGCTTCCTCTGCGGATAGCGCCAGCGGACCTCCCGTCCCGTCACGTAGCGGAACGCGCCCTGGATGTATTCATGGTCGTCAACATCGCTCTCGGGGTGGCAGGTGAAGACGAACATCTTGCCCTTACCGCATTCGGCCGCGACGACGGCGGGATGCCCCGCCTTCGCGGGACTGGGAACATTCCTCGGGTTATAGACGCAGTGATACGTCGCCAGCACCTCCGCGCGCGTGCCCTCGACCTCTTTCTTCGAGCGGACCGGAACAGGACCGTGGCTGTACTGGATCTTGTGGATGCCCTTCTTGATTCCGGAAAGCTGCTCCGCCTTTTCGTTGAACGCGAAATTGAGCTCCGCCCGGCCGTTGCCGCCATCCGTCGTGTCAACGAACGGAATCAAGCCGAGGTAGTCCTTCCGGACGCCTTTTGTCGGCAGGGTCACGAGATAGAAGCCCGCGCAGGTGCCGATGTAGCCGCCGCCGCCGCGCACAAAGGACTTCACGCGTTCGCGTCCCTCCTCGCCGAGGCTTCTCGCCTCCGTAGCCGCCCCGCCGCCCGGCATGACGAGGACGTCCGCCGTGTCCAGCGCGCCCGCCCGCACCGCCGCGCCATCGACCGGCGTGGCGATCACGTTCTCCGCCATCGTCGCGATCTCGATCCAGCGAAAGGCGCCGATGTTGCGCGCGCCGTCGTCCACAAACACCGCCACGCGCAACGGTTTCTCGCCCGCCGTTTCAGAGGCCTTCTCCAATCCCGGCCCCACGCATCCCGTGAACGCGGCGAGCACGGCGACAAAGGCGCCGACACTCTTCAGGAACATTCTTCTGCTTGTCATTTCGTCAGTTCTTTTGGTTTTCTGAGATGGGCATCTTGCCCGTTGCCTACCGAATGATGACCATCATGCCACCTTTGGCAAGCCTGACTTGATTGCCGGAATAGGTCAGGCGGTAGCCGCGGGGAAGCGAGACGGAGGCGAATTGCCCCGTCACACCGCCCGTTGCCTCAAGCACCACAACGGATGCAGATGCGGCGGGTAGAACGCCCGCGTCGAGTCTGTAGCTCATCGCCGAGATGTCCGCCGTGCCGCTGAGCGACAGCGTGCCGTTCGCAAGCGTGCCCGCGCCGGTGATCGACGCCGCCGTCGCGGCGTTCCCGCCAAGGTCGAGCGTCGCACCGTCGCCGACTGTAATCGCGTTGTCCGCCGGAAGCGACGCCCCTGTGGCAAGCGCGAGCGTTCCGCCGCTCACGACCGTGGGCTGCGCATACGTGTTTGCGCCGGTGAGCGTAAGGCGGCCTAAGCCACGCTTCTCGAACACCGTAGCGGGAAGCGTATCTGGACCCAGATCGCCATTCTCCTCGATCTCCTCGTCTGTCAACGCGCGCTTCCAGATGCGGAACTCGTCGAATGCCGCGCTCGTGTCGTAGTTGTTCTGGAGCGACCGCCCGATGTAGGTGTAGGTCTGATCCTGGTTCGCGAGCGACCACCCTTCCGGCGCGTCGTACTCGAACCGCTTGATGATATCCTCGCCGTCGCGGTACTTCCTGTACCCGCGTATCTTCCAGCGCCCATCGTCGCCCCTCTTGCAGACGACACAGATGTGGCCCCACGGCCTTTTGCTGACGTCATACGTCACGAGCGTGTCATAGACTCCCGTTTGCAAGCCTTTGTACTTGACGCCGCAATAGTCCGTGTTGACGCCTTCCCTGCGGAATGTAAGCGTGAAGAAGGCGTTTGCGTCCTTGCCAATGTCAAACGCGCGCTGCCAGTTGCGGTGTACGTCAACCCGCGCCCAGAACTCGATCGTACACTCGCTACCGTCAACGGGAAGCTTCTTCGGCCCGAGGCTGATGTACGAAGTCCCCTTATTACCGCCCGCGAGCTGCACAGCTTGGCCGAGGTCATCCTTGCCGGTGATAAACGTTCCACCCTTGTTGTCGGGCGCCGTCTCGCCCGTGACGGAATCCACGTAGTCTCCATTGAAGCTCCAGCGGTGCGCGAGGTCGCTGTTGAGAACGGTCGCCGTGAGCGGCTGAGCGAACGCAATGTCATGTCCGTCGGTATCGACCGCGCCGCCACCCGTCCCGACCGCGAATGACGTGAGGTTGCTGACGTAAAGCGCGGAGTCCGCAGACGCTCTGAGTGTTCCGCCATCGAAGATGAATTCCGCGTAGCGTCCAGCGTCGGTCGTGCCGTGCCCGACCACCTGCGCGGCCTCGATCACACCGCCCTTGCAGAGCATCACGCGTCCCTTGGCGGTCTCGCTCTCGTGACCAAGGCTGAGCGCGGTACCGGTCTTGACCACGCCTTCGCCGCGCACAACGAGTTCGCCAACGCCGTGCTTGCTCACGCGAACGCAGCCGGTGTTCGGACGCATTTCGCCGCCAACCACATGGACGACGCCCGTTGCGCCTTCGGTATCGCCGATGATGACATCGGTGTTCGGCTTCACAGTGCCGCCCGTCTGCCACAACTCTCCATGCGCCTTGCCCGTACGCCCGACGCTCATCGCGCCGCCACAGCCGAATTCGCCGCCCGCCATGTAGTAGAATCCCCTGCGCGATGCATAGCGCCCGAGTCGGACAGAGTTGTCGACTCCCGAATATTTGCCATAGACTGTGCCTCCCCACTGCACGATGTCGCCAGAACCGGCCCCCACGACATTCCCCGTCACGCAGCAGCCGTCGAAAATCTCAATCCGTCCGTATGAGTTGTTGTTGTTCGAGCCGGCGGCGAAATCACCATTCACCGTCGTCACGCTCACGCCGTTCGTGAGGATCACGACACCGCTCGAATCGGCGACATTTCCAGGCAGCAATCCTTGCGCGACCGTAACCGTTCCACCATCCAGCACAGCCGTACCTCCGTTGGCGTTGAGATTCCCCCCTATGGTCAACTTACCGCCCTTGATGAGCGCGGTTCCCCCATTGACATTAAAATTGTTCTCGGTCTGTATTGTCTGATTTGTGGAGTACAAGGTTCCAGAACCGTTCTTGTTGATATAGTAGAAGTATCCGCTGCCGTTCGCAGAGGAGGCCACCGACGCGGGATGGTCGAACACGAGATCGCCCTCCTCGACGTTGAAACGGTAGCAGCGGTCGCGGAATCCGGCGTTCGCCATACGGAGCGTGCCGGCACCGTACTTCTTGAAGGTAGTCTGGTGCTTCCCGTCGTTTTTGTAGTTCGCATCCATGATCGAACCAGCCATCGTTGCGACGCCGGAATTGACGTAGATAGAGAACGGCGTGTTCGCCGTGGTATTTTCGATATTCAGATTGTTCTCGAACGTGATTGGCTGGTCGGCGTTGGCATCGTTGAGAATGAGCGTAAGGTTCGGAAAAAAATTCGTCACACTGAGTCGGGTCCCTGCACTCTGCGAACCCGCCCCGTTTTGCAAGTTGACCGCAAGTGGAACGCCGCGCGCGGAGAATGCGGGCGTGGAGCCGGAGACGATGTTCACCTGTCCCGCGCCGCTGCCGATGGATGAGACTATCCTGCCGGAGACGCTAGAGAGGCTGCCGCCGCAGAGCGTCACGCAGTAATTGGAATCGAGGCCCGTGCCGAAGTCGGCGCGGAGCGTACCTTCCCATATCTTCTGCTCGCCGCCGAACGTGTTATTTCCCGTGAGCGTGAGCATCTTGGTGCCGTACTTCTCCATGCCGCCCGTGTACGAAAGATCGTCTGAAATCGTCACGTCTGCGTCCGTGATATCGAACGCCGCCTTGACGGTTGCGCCCGACTCAACCGTCACGTTTGCCATCGCCGTCGCCTTTTCGGCGGTTGACCACCCCTTGCCGAAGATCAGGCTTGCGCCGCTCTTCACCGTCACGCGCCCCGGTTCGTCGTAGCCAGGGAGATTGTGCGGAGCCTCCGCCATGATCGCTCCTTCATAGACGATCGTCGCGCCCGCGTACGTGTTCGTCGCGGTGTCGGTGAAGCGAAGCGCCCCCGCGCCGCGCTTCTCCAGCGTGCCCGCCGTGCCCGGCAGGGACGAAATCGGAATCGACGCCGTGGCGTCGCGAGTCAGGACAAACGTGGCCCCGTTCGCACCGATCTGCACCGTCGCGCCCACATCGCCCCAGATGAACGAAAATGCATTCGGTTGGTAACTGTCGAACCGCGTCCGCACAAGGGTTCCGCCATCGACGATCAGCGTCGCCGACGGACGCGGCAGGTAGAAGCTGTACGCCGTGACCTTTGCGCCGCCGGAGACGGTCAGCGTACCCGAAGAACCTTCGAGCCGCGCGATTGAGAGCCGACCCTTAGCCCACAGTTCGCCGCCCGTCATCGTGAGGACGCCGTTGCCGCGCTCGCCCACCGAGACGCATCCGTTCGTGGCGTTGACGAAGCCGCCGGAAATCGTGAACGACGCGTTCGGGCGTATCGGGGCGCCGCCCGAGACATCCTCGCCCCTCGCAATCTTCAGCGCAGCATCATTCACATTCTCGTCCTGCGCGAGATGCACATACCCGCCGGACATCACGATGTTGAAGTCGTTGGTGCGTCCACAGTTGATCCATCCGTTGGTGATGACCATTCCCTCGCGGATGTAGGCGGTCGCCTCACCTGCGGCGGTGCGCGCAAGGTTCGCACAGTCGCCCGAGACATTCGCGACGATGCCATTGTACCACATCGCCGGGTCCGTGTAGTCGCCTGCGGTCCCGCTCCATGACGGATAGCGCGACGCGGTCGCCGCCCACGCCGAGAGCGTCGCGATCATCAGAAACACCGCCACAAGATACCCCAGGGGACCTGTTCTCCTACGGAACCTATCATTCTCCTTCATATTTCCATGCCTTTCTCGCACGATACTTTCACCTTCCGTCAAGTCGCCGCCGCGACCCGATTGATTTGTATTATACCAAAACCCCGTTGCGGGCGCAACGGGGTTTTCGCGGTTCCATCAACGTATTAGGTCTGGCCTGTCTCAACGCTGCGAGCGAGAGCATCGCGGCAACGACGTAGAGAATTCTCATGCCAACGCTTATTCCGCAAGCATGAAATCACTTCCCGCCGTGCTTCGGCGGGCGGGTCATGAGTTCGTCGATGACGCGGGCGACCTCGAACTTGGAGACCTTCTCGGTGATGCGGATGTGCGGGCCGTTCTCGGCATCGGGCGCCCACTCGTTGTCGCCCTTGTTGCCGACCATGCGGAACGTGCCGCGTTCGGCGTTGAAGTACGGCTCGATGCCGCGCACTGCCACGAGAACGGCCGTCTCGTCCCACGCGGAGCGCCCGCCCATGCCGTAGCCACGCCGCAGCCACTTGGCGGAGTCCTTGCGGATCTCCTCGCGCGACGGGATGTTGCCGGAGAACACGTCCTTCACGGGGCATCTCTCGGCCTTCATCTCGGCGACGGCGCGCCCGGCAAAGCAGTCCTTGCCGTACTTCGCGTCGGAGAACACGATGGGCGTGGGCCAGTTCGCGAACGCGATGCGCGACGACTCGTGGTCCCACCTTGCGTTGTATTCCTGCCCGAACGGATACTGGCAGGCCATCGCAACCCAGAGCTTCACCTTCTTCGCGACAAGCGCCTTGCCGTCGAGCGGCGAGATGGCGTCCGGCTTCGTCTCGAGGAGGCGGCGCATGTTGGTGGTGAAGCCGACGGAGCAGATGACGACGCTCTTGTCCGGCTGCGCGGCGAGGACGCGGCGGTAGGTCTCGTTCGCGTCCGGCGCGTCGTCCGCGTCGGCGTGGCGATACCAGCCGGGGTAGTCCACGAGCAGCTTGCGGTACTTGTAGTGTCCGCCGTCGTTGCCCCTCTTCTCGCCGAGAGGGGCGGAGGGGCAGACCTTCTCCTTGGCGCCGGCCCTGTCACCCATCACGCCCATGCCCTTGGGGGATCCGACGGGGAGGTCGCCGCGCCCGTAGTAGTGGTTGATCACCTCGATCGCGCCGACGGACGCGTTGCCGCGCGTGGAGCTGACCGTGGCGAGGATCTCGCACTCCCCTGCGTCCGCCAGCGCGTGGAGGCACGCGAGCGCGCCCACGTCGTCGAAGTCCGTGATCATGTCCGTGTCGAAGATGACTTTGACGGGGTTGGCGTATGCCACGGTGGCGAGCGCGACTGCCGCGCACGATATGAGAGTTGCTGTCTTTTTCATGGATTGACTCCTTTTCTTTTCTGTTTATACGTTGTATACCTTCTCACGCGATGTTCTTATGGTCCGGTCAGCCGTGGATCGTCGAGGTCGAGACGGTACAGCACCTGGGTGTAGTCCCAGCGCGGCGTCTTGGGCGGACGATCCGCGAAGCTGGCCGTGTAGGTACCCTCGAAGAGGAGCACGGACGAATCGGGATCGCATCCCTCCACATGGATCACCGGGTTGTAGAACGTGTAGTTGTCGTGCGTGACCACCTTGACGGCGTTCTCCCACGGACCGTACGGTGACGCGCTCTCCACATACCACACCTCACCGAATGCGGAAGGCTTCCCGAACTTCTGCTGCACGATCGCGACGTATTTCTTCCTATATCCGCTCCACACCATGTGGCCTGCGGCCGGCGTCACCTCCGAACCGTCACGCGCGCGGATCGTCTTGGGCTTCTCCACCTTCTCCCATTTCGACTCGTCGAGGTACGCCTCGTACGAATCCGGGATCCGCAGAAACGGGAATGGATTGCCGAAGAGCAGCCATTTCTTCCCGTTGGCGTCACGGTACCGGCACACCGTGCAGTCAGGTATGCGCGGTGCCTTGGGACGCTCCTTTGAGCGCGTCCAGACGGTCTTGGCGATCTTGAAGCTCTCGCTTGCATCGTCCCATTCGCAAAGTCCGTTCTTCTCGGGTGTGCAGAACTCCTTGATCTGGCTCCACGCGCCGCACAGATGCTCACGGCCCTTCGCGTCCGTGAGCGCCACGAGGCCGAAGATCCAGATCGGCCCGCCGCCCTGCCGCTTGATCACGCCGCGCAACCGCCCCTTTTCGTTGGTGAAGCCGCAATACTGCGGATCGACGGGCGGCACTGGACGCGTAAACGCCGGCGCGGGCGTAGTGGCGGCGGTGACGTTGAAGATGCCGAGCGGGTAGTTCTGCATGTTCGTGTCGCCCCACAGCCAGAACACGCGCCCGCGGTAGAGCGCTGTCTGCACGCTGTCGCGTCCGAACTCGCCGCTCTCGCGTGCGTCCAGGTAGAGGCCACACTTCTGGCTTTCGGCGAAGAGGCCGGCGCCGCCCACGCGGCCGAGTCGTTTTGCAATCTGCCAGCGCGTCACCTTCACCTCGTGTTCGCCGCCAGGACGCGGCACGAAACGGAATCCGGCGTTGCCGAAGCCGTCCTTCTTCCTCCCGTATCCGTGGCTCTTCACCGAGAACCACGTCTCGCGGCCCATGAGCTCGGGCGAGTCGATCGCCACCACGCCGGCGTTGTCCGTGACGTACACCTGCCCGTGGGTGGTGGTGAGGAAGACGAGCGGCACGGGCCAGCCGTTCTCGTCGTCCACCACCTTGACCCTGCATGGTTCAACGGCAGCCGCCGCGACGGACGCGGCGCACGAGACGAGAACGAGAGCGACTGACCTTTGCACTGACCACCTCGTTTACGTTTTGCGGACGGTCTCCTACTGGCCCGCTGCGACGAGAAGCGCGAGGCCGACAAGGAAGAGGATGATCATCGCGAGGTTGAGGGCCCCCGACTTCCTAGGAGCGCCCTTGAACTCCTTCCACACGAGGATGCCCCAGAGCGCCGAGACGAGCGTCGCGCCCTGACCGAGCGCGTAGGCGATCGCCGCGCCAGCCGTTCCGGCGGTGACGAACGAGAGCAGCGTGCCTGTCGCCCAGATGCAGCCGCCGAGGATGCCGACGAGGTGGACGGGGATTCCGCCCTTGAACCAGTCGGCGCCGTTCACCGGCTCGCCCGAGACGGGCTTCTTCATCATAATCGTGTTGAACACGAAGTTGGACGCCAGGACGCCGAGCGTGAACACGAAGAACGCCGTGTAGGGCGTCATGCGCCCGTCGACCGGCGCGGGATTGGCGAAGCCCATGTCGACGACGCGGTTGACCAGCGGCGAGAACCAGCTCATGAGAAGGCCGGCGAATATCGCGAGGAAAAGCCCCTTCTTCACGGAGGACGCGTCGGACGCGCCGCCAGACGCCGTCTGCTTCGCCTTGAACGCAAGCGCATTGCAGACGATGGAGGCGACGATGACCGCGAGGCCGATCCATATCAGGTACGGATTGCCCTTGCCGTCGACGAACCAGTTGGCGACCGTTCCGCCAACAAGCGCGAGCCCGACGCCGACGGGGAACGCCACCGACATTCCCGCCACGGCGATCGCGGCGGAAAGGAGGATGTTCGAGGCGTTGAAGACGATGCCGCCGAGGAACGGCCACACCCATTGCGACGTGGAGCTTGACTTGAGGTTCTCGACGAAGCTCCACGCGCCGCCGCCGGATGACCCCATCGTGAATCCGGCGAGAAGCGAGAAGAGAACAAGGCCGATTACGTAGTCCCAGTAGAAGAGCTCATAGCGCCAGGTCTTCCCTGCGAGCTTCTGGGTGTTGCCCCAGCTGCCCCAGCAGAACATGGTGACGACACATAAGGCGACGGCGAGTGTGTAGTTGCTGCAGTAGTACATGGTTTTTTGAGGGTTTGAGTGTTTGAGTTTGGGTTTGCGTTGCGGCGGTCTGCAGGACCGCCTTTACAGGACGTTAGAGGGGTTGAGGTTTTGAGTTGGGATGGCTTAAGTTGGGAGAGTTTGATTTTAGAGTGTTTGAGTTGAGAGTCCGAAGTCCTAGACGACCTCGCGCCGATACGGCACGGAGGACTGGGCGCCGGGGCGCGTGACGGAGATGGCGGACGCCTTCTGCGCGAAGTCGATCGCCTCCGCGACGGGCCGCCCTTCCGCGAGCGCGACGGCGAACGCCCCGTTGAACGTGTCGCCGGCGGCGACGCAGTCGACAGCCTTCACCTTCTTCGCGGGGAACATTTTTCCACATTCGCCGCAGAAGCACCCCTTCACGCCCATCGTGATGAGCACGTGCTTGACGCCGCGCTTCTTGAAGACGGCCGTCGCCTTCGCGGCGCTCGCCGCGTCGACGACCTTCACGCCCGTGAGAAGCTCCGCCTCGGTCTCGTTCGGCGTGATCCAGTCGATGAGCGGATAGAGCGCCTTCGGGAGCTTCTGCGCCGGCGCGGGGTTGAGGATCACCGGCACGCCCGCGTCGTGCGCCGTCTTCGCGGCCCACATCACGGTCTCGAGCGGCGTCTCAAGCTGCATCAGGAGCGCCGCCGCGCCTGTAATCTCCTTCGCGTATGGCGCGACGTCAGCGGGCGAGAGCGTGCCGTTCGCGCCAAGCGCGACGGAGATGACGTTCTGCCCCTTCGCGTCGACGAGAATGAGGGCCGTGCCGGACGGCTCCTTCTTGTCGATGATCAGCCGCGCCGCGATGCCGTCCTTCTTGAGGCGGGCCGCCGTGTCGCGTCCGAACACGTCGTCGCCGACCTTCGCGACGAAGAGGCATGCGCCCTTCTTCGCGGAGAGCCGCGCGACCGCGACGGCCTGGTTCGCGCCCTTGCCGCCGGGGTTCATCATGAAATGCCCGCCGCTCACGGTCTCGCCAGGCACGGGGATCTTCTTCCCCGTGATGACCATGTCGGTGTTTGTCGATCCAATGACTGCTATCTTTTTCATGGTGCCCATATAATACCACATTTAAAGTCAAAATAACAGAACAAAAAAGGCAAAGCGCCACAAAACCTGCATTGGCAGGTTTGGGCGCCCGATGTGGAAGTCTGCGCCGTCTGGGAATATGTCTAGCGGATGTAGATGACGGTGCCGGGGGAGACGACATTCATGACGAGGTGGCCCTCGCCGTCGTCCGCGAGTCTGTAGTGGCGGCCGTCAAGGGCGGTACCGGTTACGACGAGGTGTTCGGCGTAGCCCGCCGGCACGGAATTGAGCAGGACGTAGTCGACGTCGTTGCGCAGCTTTCCGCCGTCGATCTTGATTGTCGCCGTACCTTCGGCAGGAAGCGTAACGGGAACGATGTCGGGCGTCGTGAACGTGCGGTCGGCGTTCGACGGGAGCGCAAGCGTCGTCCCCGCCGCAAGCGAGATCGTGCCCTCGCCGAGGATTTTCTTGTCAACGTTCACCTGCAGCATCGCAGAGTTCGTGACGGAAAGCGTCTTGCCGCTTGCGATGTATGTGTTCTGCTCTTCCACAGTGAGACCACTGTTCGATCCAGTCGTATTCACGACGACGGTTCCGCATCCCTTAATTGTGACAGCAGAGGCCGATGCATCTGACGTTGTGCGTATGCGCCCATTGAGCGTGATGGTGTGGCCGATACTTGAATCGGCATAGTCCGAGGTGTCGATAACAAGGGCTCCGTTCTTGGCCACCCAGATGTCTCCGTTCCACGAATTGGGCCGACCGGAGTTGCGCAACATCCAGTCCGCCGAAGAAAAGAGCGTCGCGACAACGGAGTTGTCAGTGTTTCCCACTGCAAATGTAGTGTAGTCCGACTGACGGGAGTTCTCGAATGTAAAACCGTCTTCACCGACGACCCACAATCCATCCCTCGCCTCGGCGAGGTACATGTGCATTAGCTGTGCAGGGCTGGGCATATTCTTGTAGACAATTCCCTTCGCGCATATTGGAGTTGTGTTCGCCGTGACGGATTCGTATTCGTTAAACCTCGTGTGGTCCACAGTCGCGTAGCCGACTACCCTGTTCGCCGTCACCGTACCCTCGTTGGAGTACAGCAGAATACCCCAGCCGTATCCGACATCAGTCGTGCCGACGAGGTCGCCCGTCACCGTCAGCGAGCCGGTGGACGCAACCGCCAGCTTGCTGGCGTTCGTGAGGCAGTTCACCGTGAGCGCTCCCGCAAGCGTGACAACTGCGGAATCGTCGGGAATCGTCAACGTATTGGGGGCAAAGTTGCCGCTGTTCGTCAGTGTGATCGGGGATGCCCACTTGATCGTCGGATTTTCCGTCGGCACGGCCCCGCCAGACCAGTTGGACGAGGTGCCCAGATCGCCGCTACCGCCAATCCAGAACGGGCTTTCCAGACCATTAGCCGCGAGTATCGACTTGCCGTCGGGCGAAACGGCGAACGTGACGGTTTCGGTATTCGCCGGAAGATCACCCGCGCTAAACGTCCCCTCCCCGGAGAGTCTCACTACCTCGCAAATATTGTTCTCAAGTCCCGCAACCGTAATCGCGCCCAGCGCCGTCCGCTTGGCAACATCGGGAACGATCACGACCGTACCCGCCTCGACCGTCGTGCCGCCAGTGTAGCTTATTGCGCCGGAGAGCGTCACCGTACCGCCGCCCTTGAACGTCATCGCACCCGTTGCGCCAGCGGCGTTGTCAAGGTCTGCTGATATCGTCACGTTGTATCCAGATGCATCTATAGTGCCGCCGTTCGCTCCGACCGTGACATCGAGTCCCGCGCCGCTCCCGTGAGAAATCAATCCTTTTAAATGAGCTTTATTGGCCTTGATTGTGCCGCCGTTGAAGTTGACAGCAAGCGAACCGCCAGCAAGTTCGTCCTCGATATGCTGCGTTACAAGCGTTCCGCCGTTTAGATTCAACGTTCCATGTCCGTTGGTGCTCTTCGTCCATCTGTTGTTGGCGACCGTCACCGTTCCGCTGTTTAGTGTGAACGTCACCGAAGCGTCGGCCTCCGCGCCAATGATAAGATCGCCGCTCAACTTCCAGTCGCTGTTGTCGCAGACGATTTTCCCGCTTGTGAGAGATGCCTTTCCGCTGAGATTCAGCGTCGTTCCATCAAGGAGGAGATACGCCGTCGTGCTAGCACCTGCCAAATTCAAATCTTTCCCGTTGAATGTCCCGCCCCGAAATATCGCACCAGCACTGTTTTCAGCGGTGCCGATATTTGTTGTATCTGGGATTTTCATGGTTGCGTTGTTCTGAAACACGAAAGGATCTTCTTCTGACCCCACCTGCACATGCATCGTGGTCAGAGTTTCTGTAGTATTCTCGTTTATTGTCGCCAATCGCTTCCATGTACCGCTGATGTTGCTGTTGAACCAGATATGGCCGGAACCGTTCCCGCTCCAGTTCCCTGATGTGGACCAGTAGGAATCCGCCCCGTTGCCAGACCATGTCTTCGCCGCCCAGGCGCCAGTGGTGGCGAGAGCGGTGATGATTGCAAGCACCGTAGCGAGGCGGTGCGCCGTTCGTTTTGTTGGTGTTTGTGTTTTCATTGTTGTTTCTCCTTTTGTTGTTTGTTGTCAAATATACAAGTACAGCAACCGTTAGGGACAGGATCAGCTTCGCCGCAAGCCTCCCTCATGCGATTCCCCAGCGAAAATATGACATAATGCACCTCCTTCTCTGTCTCTTGATAGCAAGGCGCAAGATGTGGTATACTATGTTTGGTTTTTGGGAAAGTCATGGCGAAAACATCTTTTGATTTCGGGCGAATCGCCGCGTTTTCATCTTTTGTTTTTGTCCATGAGTACAACGGAACGCCGAACGACAAGGAGTAAACCCTATGAAAAGACTGATTGACGCCAATCTTGAAGCTTGGGCGGCCGAGAAGACGCCGAAACCGCTGTTGCTGCGCGGAGCCAGGCAAGTCGGCAAGACGTACGCCGTGCGCAAACTTGGACGCCGCTTCGAACACTTCGCCGAAATCAACCTCGACGAGAATCCTGAAGTCGCGACATTCTTCGAGGGTGCGCTCTCCACGGGCCCCATCGTCGAGAAGCTTTCCGCATATTCCCGCACACCCATAGTGCCGGGAAAGACCCTCCTCTTCCTCGACGAATCGCAGGCCTGCCCGCGCGCGCTCGCCGCCCTGCGCTATTTCCACGAGCAGATGCCGGAACTCCACGTAATCGCCGCGGGCTCCCTGCTCGAATTCGCGTTGGAAGAGATTCCGTCGCTTGGAGTCGGACGCCTTACGTCGCGTTTCATGTATCCGATGACGTTCACGGAATTTCTGTGCGGAACAGGCGAAGAGGCACTCGTCGACATGATGGACGCGGCGGACTTCGCCCATCCGCTCGACGAGCCTTTCCACCGCCGCCTCGTCTCGCACCTGCGCACCTACATGACGATAGGCGGAATGCCGGAAATCGTCGCCGGCTACGCCAAGCGCCACGACCTTCTTGCGGCGATGGACATGCTCGACGACCTTCTCCTCGTCTTCCAGGACGACTTCTCCAAATACCGCCGCCGCGTCCCGCTCTCCCGCCTCGCCGAAACCTTCCGCTCCGTCGCCCACCAGGCGCTCG
>CADCCQ010000033.1 GCA_902799955.1 uncultured bacterium
CTTGTCGTGAACTTTGACGGAATCCGCAACGCCGGCCTCCTGAAGGCGCACGACGACTCCGCCGAGACATGGAAGAACATCGGCCGCGTCGCGAACGACGCCGGGTTCACGGCAAAGAGCGGCGATGCGAGCGCGTGGGCGGCGGACGGATACCACTTCGCCGGCGGCGCATACGGCAAGATGCGGTTCAAGCAAAACCTCGGCAACGACATGACGATCCAGGTCGTCGCCGATGTGAAGGGGAGCGATAACTCCTCCAAATGGCCGACGTTTTTCGGTTGTTCTGAAGACTGGTCCAACATCTACTTCAGCGACAAGGGCAAGGGAATTATCCACTTCAAGGCGGATGTCGTCACAGGGCTTATCTCATCAAACGGTTCCCGTGCCAACGTGACATGCGGCGCCAACGTCAAGTATCTCAACGCCGCGCTGGAATCCTCCAACCACAAGCAGATTATCACGACTGCCGATTCCTTCCCAACGGCGGACTGGAGGACTGGCAACGGCGGAACCCAATCCGCTCCCGGTAGTCTGAACTGGTTCTTCGGCGGTTGCGGCACGACTCAGGATTATCTCGACGACCGCTATCTCGTCGGCACGATCAAGGCGATTCGCGTGTACAACAAAGTGCTGTCGGATGCGGAACTCGCCGCAAATCGCGAGATTGACGAAGCTCGCTTCTTCGCTGGCATTCCCGTGACGAACGTCGTCGTGGCGACCGCCGTCGCCGGCTTGGATGGCAACGAAGGCTCCGGCGCATACGCCTACGACGAGGACGGCTACACCTTCTCCGCGCCGCAGAAGGCAAGTCTCGACGGCACGGTCTACTGCTGCGCCGGCTACACGCTTGAAACCTGGAACGGCACCGCTTGGAGTACGCCGGTCTCCCACGCTTCCTGCTCCTACACCGCCACCGACACCACCGCCAAGGTCCGCCTCACGTGGCAGTGGCAGCGCGCGCACGCCGACGTGCCCGTCGCCCTCGACCCGCTCTTCGACGATTACGTCACCGATGGTCTTGTCCTTCACCTCGACGGCATCCGCAACGTCGGCGCGGACAAGCCGCACGACTGGTCCTCGTCGCAGTGGATCGACCTCGTGAACGGCAACGTCGCGAGCATCCAGCACGACGAGGACGACGCCAGCGTGTGGCGGGATGACGGCTACTATTTCGGCGGGCGCTCGTTCGCGCAGTTCGTCAACGCGCTCTCCGGCCTTACCAACACCGTGACCGTCCAGGTCGTCTGCGACACGACCACGAATGCGCTCCAGACGCTGAAGACGTCCGCAAATCCGTACGTGCTTTGGCCAAACCTCATCGGCACGGGCGACAACGACCAGCTGAATCTCTACTACGACATGAACGCCGCTACACGTGGTCGTCTCACCTTCAAGAACGCAAATGGCGGAAACGCAACCTTGTCCAATGGTGCCGCCAAGGACGCTTGGGAAGGCCGCTACGTGACGGCCATCCGCAACGGAACAAAGAACTACATTCTCCAGACAACGGCCATCGCCGATGCCGTGCAGACCAGCACAGACAAAGGTAACATCAGTGCGAACACGTTTCGCGTCGGAAGCGCGGGCAGCACGCTGAACTTGCGTCAGCAGCGCTGGTTCATCGGCACGATCAAGGCTGTGCGCATCTACGACCGCGTGCTGACGGACGAAGAGCTTGCGCAGAACCGCGCGATCGACGAGGCGCGCTTCTTCGGCGGGCCGCTTCCGACCGAGAACGTCGTCGTGGCTTCGTCCGTGCGTGGCATTGAGGGCAACGAACCGGAAGGAACCTACGCGCTTCCCGCCGGCGGACACACCTTCACCGCCCCGGCGAGCGTGACCGTCGGCGAAGATTCCTACTCCTGCACGGGCTACACGCTAGAAACATGGGATGGTTCTTCCTGGTCTGCTCCTGTCTCCTATGCGTCTAGCTCCTATTCTGCAACCGATACCACGGCGAAAGTGCGCCTCACCTGGCAGTGGGCGCACACGGCAGGTCCCGGCTACGACGCCGCCTTCAACGACTACGTGACGGACGGGCTCGTCGTCCATCTCGACGGCATCCGCAACACCGGCGTTCAGGCCGTCCACGACGCCGCCGCTGTGACGTGGGCCGACCTCGCGAATCCCGGCGGTTGCGCCCGGCTCGTCATCGCCGGCGCCGGATGCGGATGGACGAGCGACGGCTACCGCTTCGACGGGAAGACTGTCGCCAGCTACGCCATCATGAACTCGACGCGCACGCTGGGCAATGCGTTCACGGCGCAGGCGGTCGTCGATTTCGACTGCTACGGTTCTGCTCGCATCAACACAGCCT
The DNA here is from genome assembly GCA_902799955.1 of uncultured bacterium. Classification (GTDB taxonomy): domain Bacteria; phylum Verrucomicrobiota; class Kiritimatiellia; order RFP12; family UBA1067; genus UBA1067. The sequence goes on from CADCCQ010000033.1 coordinate 2,318, forward strand.
GGCCTGCAATCATGGGCACTCCGGTTCCGTCGAACGATCCTTTTGCGATGTATTTCAATCAGAACAATGTCGGCGACCTCGGCGTGAACTTCAAGGTCGCGAATACTCAGGTGCGCACAGGTGGCTTCAAGGCGTGGGACGGCGAGTACGTGACGGGTCTTTCCGACGGTACGACGGGCGCGCTCTTCCAGACGGTGACGCCTGATGTGACGGCAACATTCAACAAATCCGTCGGTACGCAGACGTTCATATTCTGCGGTGGCAACGGCAGCAACAATGGCTTCGCAGACCGCCGTTTCGATGGCGTCGGCAAGTCCGCGCGAATCTACAACCGTGCGCTCACGAACGCCGAACTTGCGCAGAACCGCGCGGTGGACGAAGTGCGCTTCTTCGGACGCTCCCCTGCGGTGACCGGAGACCTCATTGTACGTTCTGACGTGGAAGGGCTTTCCGGCAATCAGCCGAATGGTGCGTATCGCCCGGCGGCAGGATATGCTTTCACGGCTCCAGCCGAAGTTGTGGTGGATGGCATCCCCTACGCCTGCACGGGCTACACGCTCGAAACCTGGGATGGCTCCTCTTGGACAGGCCCCATTACCTATGAGTCCAGCTCGTATACCGCCGACGTCGCCACCTCTTCCAAGCGCCTGACCTGGAACTGGCGCGTCGTAAGCCGCCTCACGAAGATACCCGACTACGATGTGGGCGACTACGTGCAGAATGGCCTCTACCTCCACTACGACGGCATCCGCAACGTCGGCGCGGCGGCGGAACACGACCCGAACGCGACGGAGTGGGTGAACCTGGGCGTAGGTGATGTCGGCGTCAGTCTCAATGCCGTATTTGACTATGCGAGCAATGCTTCTGCTGGCGACGGCTGGGAGGCCGACGGCTACCACTTCAAGTATGGCGGCAAGTTCGCCAAGCTCGCCTCGAACCCGAAGTTCGACTGGAAGGTGACGATCCAGGTTGTATGCGAGGCGGAGGCGTCCGGCAAGTCCGGGACAACCTACCCGACCTACTTCGGATCGACCAACGACTTTTTGAACGTCTATGGTTTCGGGGCCGTCGAACGAGTGTTCTTCAAGATCCGCAACAATAGTGGCGACGGCAGCGGTCGCATTGAACTTTCTCCTTCCGGGGCGTGGCAGGGCGAGTACCTCAATGCAATCTGGCACGCAGGAAAATACCAGCTGTTTCAGAATGTAGCGCCTTCCGAAACCGAGTGGTGGGGATCATGGCGCAAGTGGTGGACGGCGTTTCAGGGGCAGCCGTTCTACATCGGCGGAGTTTACAAGGAAGGCGACGCCACCTACGTGGACGAGCGCCGTCTTACGGGCAAGATTCAGGCCGTGCGCGTGTACAACCGCTCGCTCTCCGACGAGGAACTGGCGCACAACCGCATGGTCGACGAAGCGCGCTTCAAGGGCAATCCGCCGGAGTCGAACGTGACGATCGCGACGAAGTATGGTGACGGCACGGACGAGACGCTTGCCGAGGAAGTCGGCAATTACAAGGTCGAGGGCGTCTATACGTTCTCGGCGACGCAGGTGAAGGACGCAAAGGGAGAGTTCAAGCGCGTCGGAGGATGTTACGTCTCGACTTGGGCGGATGGCGCATGGAGCGGCAAGACATGGCATGACGGCGACAGCTTCGCCTACACGGGCGACATGGGCAAGATTCGGATCATGTGGAGTCCACGTCCCAACGGAATGGTGCTTATTCTCAGATAGTTGCAGGCGGTGGTTATGCCCAATGGAGGGAGATAAATGAACGCAAAGGCTTGGAGGCTGTATGCGGCTGGCGACGCCCGGCTTGAAGACGTCGAGCTGGAAGGCGCGGGCGAAGACGGCGTCGTCGTGGAGATCGTGACGAACACGATCTGCCTCAGCGACTACAAGGCGGTGTCGCTCGGCACCGGACACAAGCGCGTACCGAAGGACATCGCGTCGAATCCGATTATGTTCGGGCACGAGATCTCGGGCATCGTCCGCGAGGTCGGCGCGAAGTGGGCGTCGCAGTTTGCCGTCGGGCAGCGCGTGTGCATCCAGCCCGCGTTCAACATTCCCGGACACGAACTTGAGACGATGGGATACGCCTGGCATTCGATCGGCGGCGAGACGACGCACGTCTATCTGCCCTCGATCATCATGGAGATGGGGTGTCTGCTGCCGTACGACGGCGACGCGTTCTTCAAGTGTTCGCTCGCCGAGCCGATCAGCTGCATCGTCTCTGCGTTCCGCACGAACTACCACCACGCCTTCGGGTCGCACGTCCACGAGATGGGCATCGAGAAGGGCGGAACGATGCTGCTCATGGCCGGATGCGGCGCGATGGGGCTCGGCTGCATCGACATCGCCTGCCATTCGCCCGAGAAGCGTCCGCGTCGCCTCGTCGTCACCGACATCGACGACGCGCGGCTCGCGCGCGCGGCGCGGATGTTTGGGATTAGTCCGAACACAGTTCGGACATCTGGGCTGGAGGGCGCGGGTGAGCCATTCGCGGCGCATGGCGAGATCAACGGCGTTGACGTTTACTTCGTCAACACGAAAGGATGGGATGATCCCGTCGCGAAGTTGAAGGCGCTCAACAGCGACGAGCCGGTGGACGCGTCGAATCCGACATCGACGGGCGGAGGCTACGACGACATTTTCCTCTTCGCCGCCGTGCCCGCGCTGATCACGCAGTGCTCGGATCTTCTCGCGTTTGGCGGATGCCTCAACTTCTTTGCGGGGCCGACGGACCAGAAGCTCTCCGCGCCGTTCAACTTCTACAACATCCACTACATGAACCACCACGTCGTCGCAAACTCCGGCGGCGACGTGAAGGACATGTCCGACTCCGTGGACTGGATCGGCAGGGGCATCCTCCACCCAGAGGTGATGATCACGCATGTCGGCGGACTCGACTCCGCCTTCCAGGCGACGCTCGACCTCCCCAGGGTTCCCGGCGGGAAGCGCCTCGTGTACACGCACGTCAAGATGCCGATGACGGCAATCGCCGATTTCGCCGAGAAGGGCGCGTCCGATCCGTTCTACGCCGAGTTGGACCGCATCTGCTCCGCGCACAGCGGACTGTGGTGCAAGGAGGCGGAGGACTATCTCCTTGCCCACGCGCCAAAGATCGAGGTCGGCGAACCGACGGCGAAGATCGTGGAACGGCGAATTGTGCTCTAATGGGGACAACGATGAACGACACGCGTACCCGATTTTTCTGCCTCTGCATGAGCCCGGCCATCGACGCGACGGTTACGCTACCGCGCGCGCCGAAGGGTGAAGGCGAAATCTTCAAGGACGTCGCCGAGGAGGAGAACGTCGGCGGGAAGGCGGTCAACGTCGCCCGCTGGTTGGCGATCCGGGGCGCACGGGTCGCGTGCGGCGGACTTCTCGGCGAGGACAACGACAGGCCTTTCGTGAAGGAGCTTGCGAAGTACGCCATCGAAGATCGGTTCGTGCGCGTTCCCGGCGTGACGCGTCGGAATGAGATGATCGTGTGGCCGGGCGGCTCCATGAAGCTCAACCGTGCCGCGTTTCCGGGGTTGGGGAATGGGGAATGGGGAATGGGGAATGGGTTGTTCGAGGTTGTAATGTCGCAGTTGACGCAGGGCCACCTCCCGTCCCGCCAGTCCAATCCGTCCCGCCAGTCCAATCCGTATGATGCCGAAGCGCCGGGCGTCGCCATTCTTTCAGGTAGTCTGCCGTCTGCCGCGCCAAAGGATTTCTACGCACGGGCTGTCGCGCGGCTCAAGTCGCAGGGATGGACCGTCGTTCTCGATGCTAGCGGTGAGCCGATGTGCCTTGCGCTTGAATCCGCTCCCGACCTCATCAAGCCGAATGCCGAGGAATGCGAGGCGCTTGTCGGCTTCATTCCGAAGACGGCCGAGGAGTTCGTCCGGGCGACGGCGCTGCTCCGCGAGAAGTCCGCGCACGTCATCATCTCCGATGGCGGCGCGGGCGCGTGGTTCGACGGCGCGTTCGTTGCCGCGCCGAAGGTCGATGTCGTCGATACGACCGCCGCCGGCGATACGTTGCTTGCGGAATGGTGCTGGAGGTGTTTTGGGGAACGGGGAACGGGGAATGGGGAACGTATCCCCCGAGCGAAGCGAGTCGCCGAAGGCGATGCCCTAGCAGGGGTGGGAATGGGGAATGGGGAATGGGGGAAGTGGGCGGTCGCCGCCGGGTCTGCGGCCTGTACGATGCCGGGAGGCGCTCCGCCACCGTCAGGCGTGGTCGAAGCGCTTAAGAATGTGATTGCATGATAGGAGAAAAAAATAAACTCCAAGTCCAGATTCATATTTGCTGTCGGCGCGGCAATCTTTGCCTGTCTCCCGCCGCGCCGATGTACAACTATGTAATTGACATTGACAAGTTCGCACGGATTTGATAAAATACGTGCGAACATAAAGCGGTATAAGCCGTGCTGGAGGTGAAAATGAGCATAACACTGTCAATTCCCCCTGCAATCGTGCAGGAAGTAAGAGAATGGGCCGAGGCAAACGGCACCAGCCTGAACCAGTATGTCCGCGACTGCCTCGCGGCGAAGGCGGAGGAAATACAGGACCAGAGATCCCGAAAGGCTCGGGAATTCAAGGCGTTTTTACTTGGGCTGCCCCCTTGCGGCTTGCCCAAGAACTACAGGTTCAATCGTGAACGCGATGCGGTGAGGGAGGTTACGGCATGAGATTCTTCGATACGAACGTTCTGGTATATGCGCAGGATGATTCCGATCCGCGCAAGCGCGAGATTGCAATCGACCTTATCACCCATGCACTTGAAGTCAATCATGACGGTTGCATCTCGACGCAGGTGTTGCAGGAGTTCTGCAACACGATGTACAAAAAGACAAAGCGCACGAGACAGGAGATCGACACCCTGCTTGACTATTTCCGCGACCTCCTTGAGATTGACGTGACGATCGATCTTGTGCGGCATGCGATAGACGTGAAGGAGGAGTATGGGATTCAGTTCTACGACGCGCTGATTGTCTCCGCCGCAGAGAAGATTGGCTGCACGGAAATCGTCAGCGAGGACCTGAATCCCGCCCAGACCTATCGCGGCATGGCGGTGGTCAATCCGTTTTGAGGTCCCTTGCCTTGGATGGGCCGCTTGAAACGACGAGGCGGACGATGAATCGCGCCGTCACTCAATGACGAACGCGAACTGGTCGCCGACGCGTCCAAGGTGACCGTATGCGAGCGCCTTGCCGGAGCGGACCAGCTTCAGGGGCGCGTTCTCCTGCGGCGGTGGCGGTAGCGCGGAGGCCGATCCCTCCGCTATGCCGAGTATGTCGCCGACTGGCATTTCGGTGTCGCCTGCGTCGCGACGGGCGGCCTCGTGATCGGCCCGGTCGTCGGCGCCCTGGTCGCCGTCGGCCTCCAGATCGCGAGCGTCGCGTGCTGAGCCCTCCAGGTGGGCGTCTCCCTGAGGATCATGGGCAAGCAGACCTCCGCGTTCAAAACGCAGATGCAGACCCTGGAGACGACGGGCGTCAAGGGCGCGCAGCACACGAACGAGCTGAAGAGCTACCATGCGCGACGCCATCCAGGTCTGATGGATCGCCAGCCCAGGCGCCGTGCGCACCCGCGCGCGGCGCCTTCGCCTTTTAAAACTACAAAAAACGGTTGACTACTAACTGTAAAATGTGATACAGTATGGGCATGAAAAAACATAATCATCCGTTCCTGCGGGGAGTGTCCCCACTGGTGCTCGCTCTCGCCGTTGCGGGCTGCGCGTCCTTTGATGACAAGTTGTCCGATGATGACAAGCCGTTCGAGTTATGCGGCGGCATCGTTGAGCTCACGCGTACGTCAACGATACTTGAGGTTCAGGTGCGCTTCGTAAAGGTCGCGCAGCAGACGCTTGACGAGGTTGGCGCAAAGCTTCTGCCGGGAAAGCCCGCCGGACACCGCTATGACCTCGTGGATTTCGAGGCGGTTTCCGCCGACGAGTTTGAGCGTTGCCTTGTCGCCCGTCGCGATCTCCTGATGAATGATGCTCCAAGAGTCCTGACGCATTCCGACGAAGAGGCGGTATGCAAGTCTGTAACGGAGTATATCTATCCTACGGACTACGACGTGCAGATGGGTGAGATTGTGGGAAGTGTCAGCAACGAGACGGCTAGGCAGGCCGGTATAGCCACTGTCGAGCCGCAGAGCTTCATGATGCGCGAAGTCGGTACGATCCTTGTTGCCATACCGACGCTTGTGGAAGGAGAAGACGCAGTTGACATCAAGGTGAATGCGCAGATTGTCGGCGAGCCCACCTGGAAAAACTATGGCATGCAGCTTCCGTCGCCGAATGGCGGCACTTACGCTCTAATGATGGAACAGCCGTTCTTCCCCGTTCGTGCTACCGATACGACTTTGCGGGTCGCGCTTGGCGAGACACGGCTCCTGAGCGCTCGTGTCTCGGCGGACAATGCGGACGAGACGGAACTTGTGTTCCTGCGCGTCCGTCGGCTTGACACGCCCGGACGGGTCGGGCAACCAGTGCAGAAGTGAAAGGCATGGTCATGTATTCCACGAGAAGATCGTTCCTGTCGGGTGCCGCTGCCACTGCCGCGTTCGCCGGATGCAGGGGTGGGGGATTCCTCTCCTCCGCCAAGGCGCGCAGGCTGAACATCCTGTACATCATGACGGACGACCACGCCGCGCACGCCATCGGCGCGTACGGCTCGCGGATCAACAAGACGCCGCACATGGACGAGATGGCGCGCAGCGGCATGATCCTCTCGAACTGCTTCTGCACCAACCCCATCTGCACGCCGAGCCGGGGCGGCATCCTCACGGGTGAGTACAGCCACCGCAACGGCGTGCCCGTGTTCAACGACATCTCGCGCGAGAAGAAAACCGTCGGCGGATACATGCGTGACGCAGGGTACTACACGGCGTTCATAGGCAAGTGGCACCTCGGCGGGCCCAAGACCGTGCGCGACGAGGACTGGGACCGCTGGATGGTGTACGCGAACCAGGGCGTCTACTTCAATCCATGGTTCTGGGAGAAGAAGGACGGCAAGATCGTCCGCACCGACTATCCCGGCGAATACGCGACCGAGAACATCACGCGCGTCACGAAGGACGTGATTGACGGCGCGCGCGCCACCGGCAAGCCGTTCTTCGTGATGATGCACCACAAGGCGCCGCACCGCAACTGGCTTCCGAGCGACAAGTACCGCGCGAAGTTCCGTTCGATGACGCTGAAGGACATTCCGATTCCCGCGACGCTCTTCGACGACTGGAAGGGGCGCGCCTCGCCGATCAAGACGACTGCGATGACGGTGCTGCGCCACATGCGCCTCAAGGAGGACCTGAAACTCGCCGAATACTTCGCCGGTGGCGGACAGTTCGAGTTCGAGGGACGCCGCTATGAGGGACGCAAAAACGCGCAGGGGCAGTACGTCGACCGGTGGCCGAAGGGCATGGAGAACGACGACCGCGCCAAGGCCGCGCTCTCGTACCTCCGATACATGCAGGACTACCTTGCGTGCGTCCAGTCCGTGGACGACTCCGTTGGCGAGATGCGCGCGTACCTGAAGGAGAAGGGCATCCTCGACGATACGCTCGTCATTTACACGTCCGACCAGGGGTTCTTCCTCGGCGACCACGGCCTCTACGACAAGCGCTTCATGATGGAGGAAGTCATCAAGATGCCGATGATCGTCAGCTGTCCGCGGCTCATCAAGCCCGGCTCCGTCAACGGCGACATGGTGACGAACATCGACTTCGCGCCCACGTTCCTCGACATCGCAAACGCGCCGAAGCCGGCGCAGATGCAGGGCGAGAGCTTCCTGTCGAACCTTGAGGGCAAAACGCCGTCCAACTGGCGCAAGGACTGCTACTTCCGCTACTACGTCGAAGGCGGCGAGCACGCCACGAGCGCGTGGTACGGAATCCGCACCGAGACGGACAAGCTGATGTACTACTACAAGCGCGACGAGTGGGAGTACTTCGACCTCGCGCGCGATCCCGAGGAGCTGGTAAATGAGTACGCGAACCCGCGCTACGCGGAACGCGTCGCCGCGCTGAAGAAGCGCCTGTACGAGCTGAAGGCGTCCCTCGGCGACACGGACCAGTACAAGGACGCGAAGGAATACGGGCCGATCGGGCGATGAGGCCGTTCTCCCTTCTCGTCAAGCCCGCAGGCGCGGACTGCAACCTCGCCTGTCCCTACTGCTTTTACCGGCCTGGTAGGACGTGCTCGCCGAGCGCGCCGACTCGCATGTCCGACGCCATTCTTGAACGAATGCTCACGACCTATCGTGCGCTTCCAATTGCCGAACATTCTGTCGCGTTCCAGGGCGGGGAACCGCTGCTTATGGGTGAGGGGTTCTTCCGTCGTGCGGCGGAACTGGGGGAGGGCGTGTCGTTCTCCGTACAGACGAACGCGACGCTTGTGACGGATTCGCTTGCGCGGTTTTTCGCGGAGGCTGGGTGGCTCGTAGGGGTGAGCCCGCATGGCAGGACGCCGGAGTTTCGGCGCGGATACGAACGGCTTATCGCGGCAGGCGTGGCGGTGAACGTGCTCCAGCTCGTCACGAAGAACGAGGTCCGAGAACCGGAGAAGCTATACCACTACATCCGTGACGAGCTTGGCTGTCTGTACCACCAGTACATCGAATGCACGTGGCCGGAACCGTTTGAAGTGTCGGGCGAGGAGTGGGGCGAGTTCATGGTGCGGCTCTTTGACGAGTGGGAGAAGTGCGGGGACGTCCGCCGCGTGAGCGTGCGCACGTTCGACTCGCTCGTGTCGCAGATCGTCTCTGGCGTGCCGACCTTGTGCCAGTTCGCGAACGACTGTCGGCACTATCTTGTGGTCGAGGCGAACGGTGACGTATTCCCGTGCGACTTCTACGTGGAGCTATCGCTCTGTCTTGGCAACGTTATGCGCGACAGCTGGGAATCGATCATCGAGTCGCCGCTGTACGCGGAGTTCGGCGCGCGCAAGCGCGGGCACCCCGACTGCCCTCGCAACCATCACGCGCTCGACTCGGGATGGCAGCGGTTCTACTCGCATGCCATTCCTCGACTCTCCGCCTTCGTTATGTGATGAATCACCTTTCCTCCTGTTATAATACATAATTCCTTTTTTATCCCTTTTTGCGGGAACACTCCCCACATGCGACCACCTTCAGCAATGACAGACTCAATGTAAGTAAGTGAAACGACAGAGTGAATGCGAGTACAACGGGTGTAACGAGATATTTATGCAGAGTCAAAGGGTTTTAGCCGCAGAGGACGCAAAGGACGCAGAGCTCATGCCGCGCAGTCGACCTGCCTCAGGTCTCTGACGATGTAGGCGAAGAACTCCTCGAGCCGGTTCGACTTGTGCAGCCACTTGCCTCCGTCGGTGATGTAGAGCGTCGTCTCCGGGACCTGCCCGAAACGCCTGTCGAACTCCGCGCGGACGAGTTCCCCGAATTTCCCCGTGCGGCTGTCGTCGTCCCAGTAGTAGGTGCGCTTGATCTCCGGGAGCTCGCCGAAGAGGGTGACGATCCTCTTGCCGTGGTTTCCGGCGTTGCGCTCCCCCGGCTTGGCCAGGTAGTCCTTCGCGGTCGCGGCGCCTGCGGCGAGGAGTTCGGCCATGAGCTCGCGGCAGAGCCCGTTCATGTCGTCGAAGAGCGTCTGCTCCAGCTTGGAGGTGCATCCGATGCCGTCGCGCTTGATCGACGAGGCCGCAGCGTCCACGACGGCATGGATCTTCGCTGCGCCCCTCAGGACGAGGTGCGCGAGCTTTTTTTTAGAGTGGATTCGGCGGAGAGGATTGCCTCGGCGTCGACTTTCGCCAGTTCGGCGAGCAGTCTCTTGGCCGTTGCCCCGCCCTTGACCGCCTCGCGGAAGGCGGGCAGCTTGTCCCTGGGGATGCGGATGGTGTGGTTGCGTCCGTTGGCCCAGTACTGGAGGTTGTGGTAGACGGCGGTGGTGCCGTCGGCCAGCTTCCTCTTGTCCTCGCATATCTTCCCTTGGATTGCGCTTGGCAGCGATGCGAGTTCTGCGATGATCTTGGCCCTTGTGCGGGGCGATTTGCCTAATGGGGTCTTCATATGTGATAGTATACTGTAACATACGGCGGAAATCAAGCCCAAATCTGAACTTTTTGCAAAAAAGACTCGGTGCACCCCTAAGACAGTAGCGTGGTGGCTTTGTGTTGAATTATCTGGGCGCATTTGGTATAATATCCGCAACGCATAAAGGAAATTGACATGCAACCATTCAAAATGACTTTGGCCGCCGCGCTCGCGGCGATCTGCGTTGCGGCAGGGCCGTCTGCCGCTGGTTCGTCCGAAGCGGATGGTGCTGGATGCACGGGCGCGTCAGTACGGGAGATGCGTGTTCACTCGCATAACGACTATGCGCAGAAGCGTCCCTTCTGGGGCGCATACGAAGCGGGCGCTGATTCCATCGAGGCCGACGTGTTCCTCGAAGGCGGGGAATTGCTCGTGGCGCATTCGCGCAAGGAGCTGAAGAAGGAGAACACGCTCCGCCGCCTCTATCTGGAGCCGCTGCGCACCGTCTTCAGGAAGAACGGCGGACGCGTCCGCGCGAACGGGAAGCCGCTTCAGCTGGTCATCGACCTCAAGAGCGGAAAGCCGGCGCTTGACGCCCTGTTGGCGATGATCGAGCGAGAGGGGTTCCGCGAGTGTTTCGACATCGCGAAGAACCCTTCGGCGGCGAGGCTGAGCGTGGGCGGCGACATTTCCGAGATAAAGGATTTCCTCTCGTATCCCGATTACGTTTTCTTCAGCGTTCCCTCAAGCAGGAAGATGGACGACGGGCAATACAGGCGCGTGTCGTGGATCAGCGACTACGCGCGCATCTACACCAAGTGGCGTTCCGGCGCAATGGCGGAAGACGACAAGAAGAAGATCCGCGACGCCGCCGCGCACGCCCACGCCAAGGGGGTGCCCTACCGTTTGTGGGGATTCCCCGACCATGCGGAGGCGTGGCGGCTTTCGCGTGAACTTGGCCTGGACTACCTCGATACAGACCATCCGGACGCCGTCGCCGCGTTCCTTGCGTCGTCGCCATGCGCGCCGGCGTTGAAGGTGGTCTCTGTTGCGCTGGAGAAGCCCCTGCGCTATGAAAAGCGCAACGGGCGGCTGGAGGTGCGTTCGCTGATCACGCTCTCGAAGGCACCGGAAGGGCCTGTGTCGCTCGCGCTCGACGGGAAGCCCCTCGCCTGCGAGGCGGGGCCTGCGCCGAAGACCCTCTGCGCATGGCTGCCGTTCGTGGGCGGCGAAAGCCGTCTGGACGTAATCCAGGGCGGACGCGTCGCGTCGTCGTTCCGCACGGCCGCGCCCATCGACGGCGACTGGGGATACTTCGCGAACGGCGAGATCTGCATGATTCAGTCCTCGCACCAGGACATCGCGTGGATGGACACCCCCGACTACTGCCGCAAGGACCGGATCGAGAAGATCATCAAGCCCGCGCTTGAAATAATGGACAAAGACCCTGCGTTCATGTTCGAGATGGAGCAGACGCTCAACCTGATGGAGTTCCTGGAGGCGTGTCCGGAGCGCAAGGACGAGGTGGTGCGGCGCTACCGCGAAGGCCGTTTCTTCTGGGGGGCCACGTTCAACCAGCCGTACGAGGGCCTCGCCTCGGGCGAGCAGCTTGCGCGGCAGGCGTATTTCGGCAGGAAGTGGGTCAAGGACAATCTGCCGGGCTGCGACGAACATACCGCAGTGAACATGGACGTCCCCGGAAGGGCGTCGCAGATGCCGCAGATCCTCGCGAAGAGCGGAATCGGCAATCTGTTCATCTCGCGCTTCGGCGAGGGGTACTACCGCTGGAACAGTCCGGACGGCTCGGGGGTGTTCACCTACTCGCCAGGAAACTACGGGTGGGCCACGCTAAGGTGGAAGTTCTTCGACGGCGACGTGGTCTCCGCGTTCAAGAAGATGCGTACGCGCCTGAGGCTGTGGGACGAATACTACCGCAGGCGCGGACTTCCCCCACGTTACGCCGTGGTGATCAGCTGCGACGCCACGAGGCCGCGTTCCTATTCCGTGATATTCGACGAGTGGAACGCCATCGCCAAGGCGTCGGGGCTCCCGTTGCCGCGCGTGAGGTACGCATGTTCCGACACGTTCCTCTCGGAGATGGTCGCCGCCAAGCCGCGCCTCGACGAGGTGTGCGGGGAGCGTCCGAACCTGTGGCTCTACATCCACGGCCCTGCGCACTACGAACAGACGTTCGACAAGCGCCGCGCGGCGATCTCGCTGCCCGCCGCCGAGGGGATCTCCGCCCTTAACGCAATCGCGCGCGGCAAGCCGTATCCGTACGATGCGCTTTCGCACGGGTGGATGGCGTCGATCTATCCCGACCACGGCCTCGGCGGGAAGAATGGCGACATCACGGACCGCATCTTCGGGGAACATCTCGCGAAGGCGCGCAAAATCGGCGACGAAACGCTCGACGCCGGATTGGAGACGCTTGCGTCCGATGTTTCTGGCAGGGCTGGCGACATCGTGCTGTTCAACACGTTTGCGCAACCGCGCACCGCAATCGCCACCGTTTCGTCCCAGGACGCGTCGGTGCAGGTCCTTGACGCCGCCGGCACGGCGGTTCCCTGCCAGCGTAGCGGTCAGGACGTCCATTTCCTCGCCTCTGTGCCCGGCTTCGGCTACGCCCGCTACCGCGCTGTGCCGTCTGGCGACTCCGCGCCGGCGGTTCCGTCTGCGGAATGCGGAGACAACTTCTGCTCCAACCGCCACTATGACGTGACGTTCGGCCCCGGCGGCATCACGCGTCTCTTCGACAGGGAGCTGGGCCGCGACATCGTGCAGAACGAAAAATACGCCTTCGGCGACATCTACGAGACCACGTATTCCGGGAACGGCGCCGGAGAGTTCGTGCGGATCAGGGATGTCGATGGCGCTTCGGGGACGAGCCTGGCCGCATACGGCGAAAACTGGAGACTGAAAGAGTCGGGGCCGCTCTTCGCCGTGTTCGAGAACGACGTGAAGACGAAGTACGCGACGATCGTGCAGCGCGTGACCGTACACCACGTGGTCAAGAAGATCGACTTCGACGTCGAGCTGCGCAACTTCACCGGACAGCACAACAGGCAGTACAGGATCATGTTCCCGCTTGCGATGGAACGCGGCGAGTCGGATGTCCGCTACGAGTCGCCTGCCGCGGTGTCCCGCGTGGGGCATGACGAGATCAAGCGCATCCCGATGGGATGGGCGAGTGGTGGAAGCTACATACACCATCCGGCGGATTCTCATCCAAGGGAGATACAGAACTACATCACGGCGAACGGCGGCGGAATCGGCTGCACGATGTCCTCCTGCGTCGCGGTGGCAGACTGGATCGATCCGGCGCGCGAAGTGGCGTCGTACGTCGTGCTGCAGGGAGTGCTGCTCTCGTCGCACAAGAGCTGCCACGGCAAAGGCAACTGGTACGCGCAGAAGGGGACGCACAAGTACCACTTCTCGGTGGCGACGCATGAAGAGGGGTGGAAGAACGGCCATTTGCACGGGGCGGGCGAGAACCATGCGTTCCGCGCGGTGCGCAAGAAGTCGGACGGCGGCGCGTTCCCGCCGTCGCAGAGCCTGCTCGCGGTGTCGGATCCGTTTACGTCCGTGATGGCGTTCAAGCTTGCGGACGACCGTAGTGGCGCGGCGATCCTGCGCCTCGTCGAGATGGAGGGGATCGACAAGACCGTGACCGTGAAGCTTCCGTTCAAGGTGGTCCGCGCCGTCAGGTGCAACATCATCGAGGAGGCGCAGGGCGGCCCCGTGGAGACCCACGGCGACACGCTCACCCTGCGCCTCGGCCACCATGCAATCGAGACCGTGAAACTCGTGCCCGCAAAAGACTAGATGGGCCAGCGCGTCAATTGACGGTGGAAGGGAAAATAGTGTAAAATAAATACATAAGAAATGGTGATTGTCGTCAAGTGAGGATGCAAGATGAATAGATCGGGCATTGTAGCCGTTGTGGCGGCGGGTTTGGTTTCGCTTGCGGTGGCCGCACCGGCGCCGATTGTGTTCGACACGCCGGCAGCAGACGAAAAGGGCATGATGGTGCTCGGCAACGGCGAGGTCGGCGCGATGGCGTGGCTGGACGCCGCCGGTACTCTGCACACCGTGCTCCAGAACTCCGATTCGTGGAACGAGGGCGGGCGCCACGTGAAGACGGGCGCGATCGACTACGAGACGAAGTCGCCCGTCGATGAGGGCACGTACCGGCAGGAACTCTCGATGGAGCGCGGCGAGTTCGAGGCGTCGTGGAAGAGCGGCGGAAGGGCGGTGTCGCTGCGGTACCGCATCCAGCACGGAACAGATTCGATTGCCGTGTGCGACGTGAAGGGCGCGCCGGACGTGGAGGCGAAGGTGGTCAACTGGCGTCTCTACCCCGGCGGCGAGAAGGAGTTTGCCTCGTCAAAGCAGTACGGCGCCAGTGGATTGGGCAACCATTTCGACGGCGCGACGGAAAATGGCAAGCCGATTACATTCACGATCAATGCCGACCGGTTGGTGCCGGGCGGGTGGTGTCATGTGAACCGGAACGAAACGGTCGCGAAGATGATGAAGTATTACGACTATTATCAGGCGACGGGCGATCTCGGCAAGCCGGATTTGCTTTCGAACCGCGTCTTTGGTGGCATGACGAGAAAGATCGTGGGGAAAACAACAAGCGTACAACAACAAGGTGGGGCGGCGGAAGGGAAGACAGCAAGAGTACAACAACAAGGTGGAGCGGGATGCGGGAAGACAGCAAGCGTACGACAGCAAGACGGCGACCTTGCTGTCGTACGCTTGTTGTCATCCGACGTACCTTCACGTACCCTCTTCCTCACCGCGATCACGTGCCTGCATCCATGCAAGGACGAGGCCGAATGGCTGCGTCGTACGAACGAGATGCTCGACCGCGACGGCTGGACCATCGACGGCGAGGAGGCGAAGCGCGCCGCGCATATCGCCGCCTGGCGCGCGTTCTGGGGCCGCAGCCACATCGACGTGACGCCGTCCGACGCGGCGAAGAACGCGCCGCGCAAGCCGTATGCGCTGCCGACCAACGACAAGCTTCCGCTGAGCTTTGGCGTCGATTCCAAGGGCGGGAACCGCTTCCTCGGCACGTTCGTGTCCGCAGAGGTGGAGTTTGACGGGAAGGTGGTGTATTCGGGCGTCCCGAAGGCGGGGGATGTTATTGGGAAAGCATCCTTTCAGCCTCATGAAAAGTCCGCGAAGGATTCTGTAGACGAGAAACCTTGCGGCAGTGGCGAACTTCGTATCTTCCGCTTTGCGTGTACGTTCTCGACGGATCGTTTCGAGAAGCCGCAGCGGCTTCTCGACAACGTGACGCCGGGTAAGGGCGACGGATTCCTCGTTGACGTGCTCAACGGTCAGATACGCCTTGTCGCCGGGAAAAACTGGTTCACGCATCCGACGAAACTCCGCGCGGGACGCAAGACCGCGATCGAGGTCGTCGTGTCGCAGAACGGTGTCGCGAAAATCATCGTCAATGGCGTGGCCATGGAAAGTAACTTCGGCGCGGCGAGCGTCGCGGACGAGTGCGCGGCCATCACGCTGCGCTACGCCGCGCAACGCTACCTCAACGGGTGCACGGGACGCGGACGCCTCCCGATCCGCTTCAACGGGTCGCTCTTCACCATGTCCCACAAGGGAGATCCCGACTACCGCCAATGGGGACATGGCTACTGGTGGCAGAACACGCGCCTGCCGTACTACACGATGTTCGCGTCCGGCGACCTCGACATGCTCCAGCCGCTGTTCAACATGTACTGCGGCCTCATCGACTTCAACGTCAAGCGCACGCGCAAGTACCTCGGCCACGGCGGCGCGTACTTCCCGGAGTGCATGCAGCCGTGGGGCGACCACTTCCTGAGCGTTTACAGCGCAAACCGCTTTCTGCAATACGAGAAGGGCGCGTGGAAGGACCGCAAGGACAAGCTCCAGCTGAGCGGATGGCACAAGTACGAATGGGTGGGGCAGCTGGAGCTTTCGCTGATGCTTCTGCGCTACTACGCCTTCACGCAGGACGACGCGTGGTTCAGGACGAAGGCGCTGCCGTCCGTCCGCGAGTACGTGCGCTACTTCGACGAGCACTACAAGCTTGACGCGAACGGACGCTACCTGATGCATCCCGCGCAGGCGACGGAGATGTGGTGGAAATGCACGAACCCGATGCCGGAGATCGCGGGCCTGACGTGCGTGACGGAGATGCTGCTCGCGCTGCCGAAGGGCGTCCTGTCCGAGGACGACCGCGCGCTCTTCGCGAAGATCCGCGCGCGCATCCCCGATCTGCCCACGCGCAAGCTCGGCGGCAAGGTCGCGTTCGCGCCGGCGGACAAATTCGCGGGTCGGCACAACTTCGAGACGCCGGAGCTCTACTGCGTGTTCCCGTTCCGGCTCTGCTCGTTCGAGAAGCCGAACGTGGAGATCGGACGGCACTCGTACCGCGAAGGGCGCATGTACAAGCTCTACCACGGCTGGGCGCAGGACGAGGTGAACGCGGCGTATCTCGGCATGACGGAGGAGGCGCGCAAGCACATTGCTGACCGTGCGCTTACGCACTCGAAGAAGATCTACCGCTGGCCGGCGTACTGGGGGCCGAACTTCAACTGGTGCCCGGACCAGGACGAGGGCGGAATCTTCCTGAGCACGATCCAGTCAATGCTCATGCAGTACGAGGGAGACAAGATCTTCCTCCTGCCCGCGTGGCCGAAGGACTGGAACTGCGACTTCAAGCTCCATGCGCCGAAGAACACCGTCATTCAAGGCCACGTGGAAAACGGCGAGCTGAAGGACCTCGTCGTCACGCCCGCTTCCCGCAGGAAGGATGTGCAGATCAATGCGGTACACTAATCCTGAAGACGAGAGATAAGAGGGTAGATGCAAGGATTCGTTCGATGAAAACAAGCCAAAGATATGTTCTCGGCGCAGTGGTCGCGGTGCTCGTGTCAGGGGTGCTCCCCTGTGTCGCGGGAGATGCTGATTGGATTTCTGAGGAACTGGCGAAACCCGTTTTGGACGCTGGCGCGGGACGGTCGTCGTGGCGTGCGGTGTTGGCGGAGGTAGAGCGGGTGGATGCCGCATGTGATGCGGCTTGGCGGCGAATGAAGACGCGCGAGGAGCTGCAGCAGTACGGAAAGAATCTGCGAAGCCGCATGATTCGCGCCATGGGCGGTTTCCCGTCCGAGCGGTGTCCGCTGAACGCGCGCACGGTTGCCGTCCGGAAGCGCGACGGCTACACGGTGGAGAACGTCCTGTTCGAGAGCTGGCCCGGCGTTCATGTTTCCGCCAACCTCTATCTGCCCGATGCCACGCGCTTCCCGCCGCCGCATCCCTGCGTGCTGATTTCTTGCGGACACAGCGGCGAGGGGAAGTCCGCCCCCAACTACGGCAGGGGCGGGGTGATGTCCGCCCGCGCCGGCATCGCGGCGCTGGTGGTCGATCCGTTCGCACAGGGCGAACGCGTCCAGGATCGCAGGAAGAACCCTGCGCTCAACTGGGATGAGCACAACCGCATCGGCTCGCTGGCCGTCCTTCTCGGAGGCGGGTTCCCGCGCTTCCGCGTGTGGGACGCGATGCGCGCGCTCGACTATCTTGAGACGCGTCCCGACATCGACGCCAAGGCGCTCGGCTGCATGGGGAATTCGGGCGGCGGGAACGTCACGGCCTTCCTGCAGGCGGTCGATCCCCGGCTTGCGGCGACGGCGCCCGCCGGATACATCTGTTCCTTTGCCCGAGCGGCCGAGAAGGCGTCGATCGGTCCCGGGGACGCGTGCCAGAACATCTTCGGACAGCTGTCGTTCGGACTGAACCACGCGTCGTTCTGCCTCATGTCCGCGCCGCTGCCCGTGCGCGTGCAGGCCTATCGCGGCGACATCGTCTTTCCCTTCGATGGCACGCGGCACACAGTCGAACTTGCCGAAGGCGTGATGAAGCGGTTCGGCTGGGGGGATCGCTTCGGCATGACGGACATGGAGGGCGGCCACCTCTGGTACGAGGGGAGCCGCGCGTCTTCCATTGACTGGATGAAGCGCTGGCTTCGCGGGGACGCCGCCGCGCTTGCGCGGACGACGGAGGAGTACCGCGCGCTCAACAAGGACTTCGACAAAAAGACGTCTGACTGCGGGCCGGGCAAGTCCGATGGTTCATCGTGTGGAGGCGGGGGCGTGTTGTCGCTGCCCGGCGAGCGCACGGTGTACGATGTCATGCGCGATGACCTGAAGGCGGCGGTTTCCGCACGGAAGGGTAAGGTCACGTCTGCCGACGTGCGGCGTATCGCCGGCATCGCCGAGCCGGGCGCCGTGCCGCTCAGGCGCATCGAGATTTCGGAAGAGACGCGCGGCGGCGTGCGAATCGTCCGCGAGGCGTATGTGCGGCCGGACGGGCTGAAGCTTCCCGCCGTTGTGTTCATCCCGGCCAAGATATCGGGCGCGCCGGTCATCGCATTGAATGCCGCCTCTCGCAAAAACAGCGCGGAGGCCGTGGCGAAGTACGTGGCAGCCGGCCGTCCCGTGATGTCCATCGACCTGACGGGAACAGGGGAAATCGGACTGTATGGAAGAAAAATAGGAGCGAGTTATTACGGGCGCAAGGGACGGGACGAGGAGCTTTCCGTGTTGCTCTATGCGCTTGGCCAGTCGCTTGTGGGGCGTCAGGCCGCTGAGCTTCAGGAGGTGGCGCTGGATTTGAAACGGCGGTTCGGAGCGTCGCCGGATGTCTTTACACGGGGGCGCATGGCCGTCGCCGCAGCCCACGCGTTCGCCGTGAACAGGGGACTGTTTGGGAAGGTTGAATTTGTCAACCCGCCGCCGTCATGGGCGGAATCGGTCAGGAAGGCGCTCGACACGCCAATGGCCATCTGCGTCAACGGCGCGCTTCTCTCGTACGACTGGACGGAACTAGCTTTGGTAGGTTCCAGTCCGAAATGACGTTCGACGACCTGTTCAGGGATGGCGCCTGAAATG
The DNA here is from genome assembly GCA_902799955.1 of uncultured bacterium. GTDB lineage: Bacteria > Verrucomicrobiota > Kiritimatiellia > RFP12 > UBA1067 > UBA1067. The sequence goes on from CADCCQ010000033.1 coordinate 21,265, forward strand.
CATAATGTGCCATGGTTAAGAGAAAGCAAGGAGAAACGAGAATGAGCAAGGGGCGTTCTATAAAACGTGAGACCGCGTCAATTCACCGAATGAAAATACGTCAATTCACCGAACAAAAGTATGCCAATTCACCGAACGCTATTGACTTGCAGGTGCAAAATGTGCTATAATGTGTGCTATGAAACAAGGGGAAATCTATAGAAAACGAATTTTAGACGCAATTTTGGAGCGGAAACTGTCTGGGACGGGAGCTGTTCTCGTGGAAGGTCCAAAATGGTGCGGCAAGACGACGACGTGCGAGCAGCACGCCAAAAGCGCTCTTTATATGGCAGACCCAATACGCCGCGACCGATATCTCGTTCAGGCAGAAGTGGATATAACGGAACTGATGAAAGGTGAGCAGCCGCGCCTTATAGACGAATGGCAAGATGCGCCGAAGTTCTGGGATGCGATACGCTATGATGTAGATCATTCAGCTGGATGGGGACATTACATCCTCACGGGTTCGGCGGTTCCTCCTGATGATAGGCATGAACGGAGTGGGAAGAAAGACATCGTCCATTCTGGAACGGGGCGGATTGTGCGAGTGAAGATGCGCCCGATGTCGCTATGGGAGTCTGAAGAATCGTCGGGAACGGTTTCGCTGGGCGCTTTGTTCAAGGGTCTGCCGTTCAAGCCTGGCAAGGCCATTGACCGGTCGCTGAAAGACACGGCATATCTTGTGTGTCGCGGCGGATGGCCGCAGGCCGTCCTGCGAGGTGGAGAGTTGGCGCTTGACCGCGCGTTTGAATATGTGGATGCTGTCGTCAATTCGGACATATCGCGTGTAGATGGCGTTTCGCGTGATCCGAGGCGAGTGAGGCTGCTGCTGAGATCGTATGCCAGGCAGCAGGGGACGCAGTCCACCATAGTGAACATTCGCAAAGACATGACAATCGGGGACGGGCATGGCCCGGACGACGACACGGTGTCGTCATATCTTAATGCTCTGCGTAAGATATTCGTGATCGAAGATTCTGAAGCGTGGTGTCCGGCGTTGAGATCCAGGGCCGCGATCCGTATGTCACCGACGCGATATTTTTCCGATCCGTCCATTGCGACTGCGGCGCTTGGTCTTGGCCCCGAAGATTTGATGAACGACATTCGCACATACGGACTTTTCTTCGAGACCATGGTGATGCGGGACCTGAGAGTATATGCGGACGCGCTGAACGGAAGCGTCAGTCACTATCTCGACCGCAATGGGCTTGAGTGCGATGCAGTCGTGCATTTACGGAACGGAACGAGTGGACTCGTAGAGGTCAAACTTGGGGGCGAGTCGCTCATAGATGAGGGTGCCAAGACGCTCAATGAACTATCGGGCATCATAGACACGTCGCGGCAGAGCGAGGTTGTGTTCAAGATGATTGTCACGGCAAGTGGAGATTTCGCATACCAACGCAAGGATGGCATAATCGTTTGCCCGATTTCGGCTCTCAAACCATGAGGAACGGCATAAAGAAGGAGATCAATATGAAGAGAATGGCAATTGTTGCCGCCTTTGCGATGACGGCGAGCATTCATCCATGCGCGGCGGATGCGGAGGAGGTTGACTTCTCGAAGGCTTCTCCTGCGGGGCAGCACTGCATCTACGACGCAATCCCGCTGGAAGGCGCGTGGGAGATGTCCTATTGCTCCAACGCATGGGATTCGGTGGCGTGCCCGAAGTTCAAGGGCGTCGCCGTCGCCAAGGCCGTGCCCGGGTTCTGGGAGAACATGGTCCCGGCGCTGCGCGCGGCTGGGATGAAGGACGCATTCCGGATCAACCCCGTGTACGAGCGCCAGACGATTCCAATGACGCAATGGGCCAAGTGCACGACGCTCCCAAACATCTACGGGTGCTTCCTCTACCGCCGCACGTTCACGTTGGAGAAGCTGCAGCGGCGTCCGGCGTTCCTCGCGTTCGACTGCGTGCGCAACCAGGTCCACGCCTGGGTGAACGGGAAGTTCGTCGCGTTCCGACAAGGATTCTCCACGCCGTTCGAGCTGCCGATCCCGGATGGCGTTCTTCGCGAAGGCGAGAACGAGATCGTCCTCGCTGTCTCGAACAACCCGAACAGGGGGTACAACGGGGCGGACGTCAGCGGGCTCACGACGCGCGGCCTTTTCGAGGCCACCGGTGGAATCGACGGACGCCTTGAGCTGCGCTTTGCGGGGAACAGCATTCGCGACGTCTATGTTACGACGGCGAAGGATCTCAAGACGTTCACGGTGCATGTTGGGGATGATGGCCGTGTAGAACAGGTGGATGGGGGGAAGAATAATGTCCATGTAGAACATGTAGAACGTGTAGGTATGGGGGAGAATGATAGCAGTGTGAAGAATAATGTCCATGTAGAACATGTAGAACGTGTAGATGGGAGGAAGATTTTGTATGAGATCAAGAATGGTGGCGGAAAGGTTGTGGCGAAGGGCGAGGCGAAGGGGGATTTCACGCTGCCGACGAAGGGATTTTCGTTCTGGTCGCCGGAGAATCCTGTCCGCTACACGCTCACGCTGACGACGCCGGAGGGGGCGTGTTCGCAGAAGTTCGGCATCCGCCGTCTCGTGCCGGACGGCGAGCGGATGCGTCTCAACGGCGAGCTGACGTACCTGCGCGGCGTCACGGAGCACTGCTACTTCCCGGAGACGGTGCAGCTTCCGCGCGATCTCGCGTACTACCGCGCCATCACCGCGAAGCGCAAGGAGCTTGGGTTCAACTTCCTGCGCTTCCACACTTTCGTTCCGACGGACGAGTACCTCGAGGCGATGGACGAGCTGGGAATCATGGTCCACATTGAGTCGCCGAACTTTGTCCCTCTCGAAGAGTACGACGCGATCATCCGCTTCGCGCGGAAGCATCCGTGCGTCGTCGCGTACTGCACCGGCAACGAGACGTGGATCGACGGGACGGCGGAGAAGTACCTTGAGGCGGTGGCGAAGCTGGTCCATGCCGAGAGCGATTCGCTCTTCACGCCGATGAGCGCGATGCGCAACGTGGAGTACATGGTCCGGCGCGGCAAGGACACTGCCGACAAGCCGTTCCTGCATGTCCCCTCGCGCATGGCGCGGCTCGCCGCGTACTGCGACTACTTCACGTCGTACCAGCTCGGCGCGGTGTCGTACAATTCGCTGAACGGGGCATCCGCCGCGACGATAGACGCCTGGGGCGACGCGTACTGCGGCAAGCCGCGCACGATGCACGAGACGTGCATCGACGGAAGCTTTTGCGACATCACGCTCGAGAAGGACTACCCGAAGGACTCGCCGATCACGAAGGAAGGCGTGTTCTCCGAGGTCAGGCGCCATCTGGCGGAGCGCGGCCTCCTCGACCGCGCGCCCGCGTATGTGCGCAACTCGAGCGAATGGATGCGGCGGATCCGCAAGTTCACGTTCGAGAAGGTGCGCGCGTCGCGCCGGATCGTGGGGTATGACTTCCTCGGCGACATCGACTCGCGCTGGCACACGTTCGGCTACTCCGACGGCATGATGGACGAGTTCTACCGCCTGAAGCACGGCGAGACCGTCGAGAACGTGCGGCGTTACAACTCCGCCGCAGTCTTGCTGTGCAGCCTCGGCAGCGACTTCAACTTCAAGGCGGGCGAGAAGACGCGCGTGGCATTCACGATCTCCAACTTCGCGGGCGACGCGAAGGATGCGGTGATCAAGGTGTCGCTTGAGAGAGAGAGAACGGGGAAGAGGGAATGGGGAACAGAGAAGACTGTTGGAGATGTTAGGAACGGGGAGATCGCAGAGCTTGGGGAGTTTGAGGTGGCGATACCGGCGGTGGAGAAGCCGGTGAAGTATCTTCTTCGCGCATCGTTCGCCGGTGGTGCGGTGAAGGCGGAAAATGAATGGGAGGTCTATGCGTTTCCTGAAACCTCTACATCTTCTACATGTTCTACACGGCCAAATAACCGTGCCCACGATGTCCGTATCGTCTCCAACATCTCTCGCGACGACCTTCTCGCGGCGATGGGGCGCGGCGAGCGGGTGCTGCTTCTCGGGAAGGGGCCGTTCAAGTCGCTTCGGACCTCGTTCCGGATCGGCCTTGCCGGACGCACCTCCGGACACTATGCGACAATCATCAAGCCGGGTCATCCCGCGCTGGAGGGAATGCCCCACGAAGGATTCTGCGGCTGGCAGTTCAGGCGTCTGATGCAGGAAGGCGCGGCGGTGCAGCTCGAGGCTGGCGTTCCGTTCGACCCGATCATCGAGGTCGCGGCGTCCGACAAGTACCTGATCCGCCAGGCGATGCTCTTCGAGTACAAGGTTGGCGAGGGGCGGCTACTTGTCTGTTCGTTTGCGTTCAACGAGAACGACCCGGCGGCGGCGTGGCTCAAGGCGCGGCTCGAGGCGTACGCGGCGTCGGATGCGTTCAACCCGAAGCAATCGCTCACTCCCGACCAGCTCCGCGCCGTCATCGACGCGCCGCTCTTCTCGGCGGAGGGTAACAAGAACAAGGCGCTCAACCCGGATGACCCGGCGAGCTACGTGAAACCCAAAAAGAAGTGAGGCACGGACAAGCCATGATGAACAAGGAATTGTTGCCGCGCAGGGACTTTCTGCGCAATGCGGTGATGCTGGCCGGGCTGTACGACGGATACCGCAGGGGGAAGATGGTCACGCAGGTCGTCCGCGAGGGGTTCTCGCGCAAGGCCGCCGGCGAACAGTAGGGATGTCGCCAGGTTGGACAGGAGGACGTAAATGAAGAGTTGCATGCAACCACTCGCCGTGCTGGTCGCGGCCGTTTCGCTCTGCGCCGCCGGCGCGGACGCGTTGCCGAAATTCCCGGGGAAGCGGACGGTCGAGTTCGCAAACCCCGTCAACCCAATCGTGCCGGAGGGGCTGTTCTTCTGCGATCCCGCCGCGCGCGTGGGGCCGGACGGCACGCTTTGGATCATCGGAACGCGCGACGAGGTCCCGACGTCCTACACATCGCATTATCTCGACGCCCTTGAGACGAAGGACCTCAAGTCATGGCATCTCCACAGGAGCGTATTCGCATCGAATGGCGAGGATGACCGCATCCCGGAATCCGACGCGGTGATGTACGACTCGAACGCCATCTTCCATAACGGGAAGTGGTGGCTTCTCTACTGCCTCCCCGACAAACGTCACATGATGGGCGTATCCTCCGCGCCGTCGCCTGCGGGGCCCTACACGATGGGACGCAGGTTCCCGGAGTGCAGCCAGATATCGCCTTCGATCTTCCGCGACGACGACGGCACGCTCTACTACGTCTGGGGGCAGTTCACCGTCAAGGGCGCGGTGATGAAGGACGATTTCTCCGGCCTTGACATGGGCACCTTCCGCGCGGACATCATCGACGAGGCGTATCACAACTTCCACGAGAACATCCAGCTCACGAAGCGCAACGGAATCTACTACATGGTGTATGCGGACATCGGGCGGCGCAATGCGCCTACGTGCCTCGGCTACGCCACGGCGGAGAAGCCGTTCGGCCCCTACACCTACAGGGGCGTCATAATCGACAACTACGGCTGCGACCCCGCCAGCTGGAACAACGCCGGCGAGATCGTCGAACTTGGCGGACGCTGGTACATCTTCTACCACCGCGCGTCGAACGGGTCAAAGTTCGTTCGCAAGATATGCGCGGAGCCCATAGAGTTCGACAAGGACGGGATGATCGCGGAGGTGGAGATGACGTCCAACGGAATCGGACCGCTCCTGGATCCGTTCGCCAAGACGCCTGCGCGAATCGCCTGCGTCATGCACGGGGAGGTCCGCGTCGCCACTCAGGCGGACGGCACGGAGCGGCTTTCCGGCATCCGCGCTGGCGACGGCGCGACATGGCGGTACTTCACCTCGCCTGGCGCGGCGTCCGCGTTCGTCGTCCGTGTCGTCGGGAAGTACGGCGGCTATATCGAGCTGAAGGACGCGAAGGGGGCGTCCTACGGGATCGGTGCCGTCCCCGCCGGCGACGGCAAGACGGCGACGGAGGTCAGGATCGCCCTCGCGCGACCATTTCCCGCTGGGCGCACTGCCGTCGTTCTGGACTTCCACGGCAAGGGGTTCTTAGACAAGAAGTCGAGGAATTCCGAACTCTTTGACGTGCTTTCGTTCTCGTTTGAGTAGTGGGCCGAAAACCCGCCCCCCGGGTGCATCGCCCCGGCTGCTGCAAACGCGCGAAGATGCGTACCACTTGACATGGAAGCGGAAAATGGTGTAAAATATCCACCAGAGCCACACACTTTTCATTTTACACTCTAAAAACTAACCGCCCGCAAGGGCAACGACATAAAGGAAACAGATAATGAATATGAGGAAACAGATAGCAGTTGCGGCGGCAGTCGCGGCAAGTGCGATGACGGCGAACGCGCGTTCGCTCATACACTACTACGACTTCGACAAGGTCGAGAACGGCGCGCTCGTCTATACGGGCGTGAACAAAGGAACTGGGACGGCCGAGTTCATACTCAAGGAAAAGAGCATTGGTGCGGGCGCGGGTTATTCCACAGGCGCACTGGGGACAGACTACGCGTTCTGTTCCACGACACAGAACTCGCTTTGGCTTGGCGACGGCAATGCATCGCTTGGCTGCGGCACGACGAAGGGCTTTACCATTTCCTTCTGGCTGAAGACCAAGAGACCGACGAAGGCGTGGTACGATTTCATGGGCTTCCGTGTCGGCACCACGTACTATCGCTGTGAATACCCCTCAACGACTTCTACTGAGTTCAGGATATATGCCTCTGACAGTATGTTCAGATCCGTAACCGGTACAGAAGGAACGACTCTCGCCACCGAAGGTGTCTGGAAGCATACCGCCTTTGTGTTCGCGCCTGGTACCAACACCCTTGGCACATGCACGGTCTACATCGGCGGAGAAAAGGCGGGGCACATGATAGTTAAAACGGCGGGCGATCTCCGGCAGATCATTCTCGGTGGATGGGTGCGAAACGACAACGATACGGGCTCAGACCGGACTGAGGCCTACATTGGTGCCACGCAAACGGCCATCGACGAACTCGCGGTGTTCGACTATCCGGCAACGGAGGAGCAGGTAAAGTGGCTCGGCAGGTTCCGTCCCGCGCAGCCGGCTGGTGGTCCCGCCCGCGCCATGCCCCTCTGCTGGCGTTTTCTCACGACCGGCGACCGTGGCCTTTTATGCGAAAACTCCGGTACGGGCGACAGTGTCGCCTACAAGTACCGCCATACGACAACGAAGGGGAACAATGACTATGCGAACTGGGATACGGGCGTCTTCGGCGCGCCATACTGTTTCTGGCTTCGTGTCGGCAACGGCACCAGCACCAAATACTGGGCGGCCTTCAGGGCGGACGGCACGGGTGCGGACGGGCTTGGCGCCACCGTCGGCTCCGGATTCTCCGTGTCGTTCTGGCTCAAGGCCGGTGCCGACATCGCCAACTGGATGTCGTTCTTCGGCTTTACGCTCGGCTCCCGCACCGAACGGTTGGCGTGGGATACTGGCAACCCGGCAAATGTCTATGGCTACGGGGACTTGCAAAACGATCTGTTGGCGATCCCCAGCAATCTCCGTACAGTGAACGCCTGGCAGCATGTCTGCCTCGTGTGGAATCAGCTGGACGGCAAGATCGACGTCAATCTGGATGGCGAACGCATTTCTCAGATGAACGTTCCTGCCGGCACGTCTGCTTCTGATGCCGTGAACATGCTGATGCTCGGTCCAAAAGTTCCAGGTACAAACGTGAAAAACGATTTCTACAACGAGGGGGAGCAAGTCTATCTGGATGAACTTGCCTTCTTCAACCACTCTTTATCCCCAGCGCAGATATCATGGCTCGCGGCAAATCCGCCTGCACTTCCCATGCTTGACGCGACGAACCTCGTGCGCACTGTGTCGGCAAACGGTGCATGGGCTGGCGGCCTCGCCTCGTGGACGGTGAGGGAATGGGATGACGCGAACGAGGCGTGGGCGGACACCACGCGCACCACCATCTATCCCGCGCTCGAAGATACGGAAGTCGAAGTGGCGGTGACGCTCGCGAACGGCGTGGAGCTTACCAACGACACCTTCGTCACGCCGAAGCGTCTTGCTCTTGCGGCCGCGACAAGCGCGGCCCTCCCGGTGAGTGCCACTCTCAAGGCAGCGGAGGGGTCTCGTTTCGCGCCTGAGGCGCTTGAGATTGGCGAGGGGCTTCAGCTAACCGTGCCGCTCTACGCCGTGAACGTGGTCGGGACGCTCACGCTCGGCGCGGGCTCGAAGATCACGTTCGACGTCTCCAACTACGACGGCATCGGCGATGTTGCTCTCGTAACTGGCGGCATCGCGCTTCCCGCCGGTGAAAGCGATCCGCTTGCTCACTTAGGCGTGACGGACAATCGGTTCGCAATTTCGCTTTCCGCCGACGGCAAGATCGTGTACGCGCGGCTCGACAACGTCGCGGCGACGGCGACGTGGACCGGCGCGGGCGACGGCACGAGCCTCAATTCCGCCGCCAACTGGGAGTGCCGCAACGGCTCCGGAGTCGTCTTGCAGGATGTGCTTCCGTGTGAGCTTACGCGCGTGATTGTTTGCTCCGGCTCCGC
>CADCCQ010000034.1 GCA_902799955.1 uncultured bacterium
ATTGACGGCGGACAGCCGATTTATGACTATATTATCATTTTGGAATAGAAGGAGATTTTGACCATGAGAAAGATACTGATTGCGACAGACTCTTGCTCCGACCTCAAAAAGGAGATCCGCGAGCGCTACAACATCGAGTACCTCCGCATGAACACCGTCAAGGACGGCGAGGACATCACTGGCATCTCCATCGAGCACGACATCAGCCCGTCGGAGATTCGCCAGCTGAACAACCTCCCGCCCGAGGCCCAGGTGACGGCCGGAATGCAGCTCAAGCTTCCCGCCTCCACGCTGTAGCCCCTTCGAGGGGAGTCCACGGCGGTGCGCAAAGGCGTACTATATTCACTCGGCCTGGTCATCGCGGTTCTCGTGGGACTGGGCCTTGTCGTTCTCTTCAGCGCGAGCCAGGTCAAGGGCGGCGGCACGTACCACGACCAGTTCTACTTCGTGAAGAGACAGGGAATGTACCTTGCGATGGGCATGGCCATCGCGGTGATGCTTGCGCTTGTCGACTACCGGGTATGGCGGGACCACTGGTCGCTCACCGCCATGTTCGGCTTCATCGTCTTCGTCGCCCTGCTGGCGGTCTTCCTGTTCAAGCCCGTCAAGGGCTCCTACAGGTGGATCGCCCTCGGGCCGTTCAACTTCCAGCCGGGGGAGTTCGCAAAGCTCGCCACCGTGCTCCTGGTCTCGGTGTGGCTTGACCTCGCGGCATGGCGTGTCGAGCTGTTCGTGAGAGGGGCGCTCTTGCCGGCGTTGATCATCGGGCTGATAGCCGGGCCGGTCGTCCTGGAGCCGGACTTCGGCTCCGTGATGGTCATAGCGTCCGTCGGCTTCCTGCTCATGTTCGTCGCCGGCTCGAAGTTCCTCCACATCCTCCCGTTCGGACTGGCGGGGATGGGAGTCGTCGGATGGAAGATATTCCACAACGCGAACCGCATGGCGCGGCTCGCCGCGTTCACGGGCGCCGCGGCAGACCCGAACGCCCCCGCCGACCCCGCCGCGTACCAGAGCGACATGTCGCTTGTCGCTATCGGCCGCGGCCGCATATTCGGCGTGGGCCTCTCCAACTCCATGCAGAAGCAGAACTACCTGCCGGAGGCGTGGACAGACTTCATCTTCGCCGTGGGCGCGGAGGAGATGGGCCTCATCTTCTCCGTCGCCGTGTTCGCCCTCTTCGTTGCGTTCTTCTTCCTCTGCGTCCATATCGCGCGCAAGGCGGCGGACAGGTTCGGGCGGCTCATCGTCATCGGCATGGCGTTCATCATCTTCTTCCAGGCGATGTTCAATATCGGCGTCGTGTGCGAGGCGTTCCCCACCAAGGGAATGGCCCTGCCGTTCTTCAGCTACGGCGGCACGAATATGCTCAGCTCCTTCTTCGCCATCGGGATGATTTTCTCCGTCGGCATCCACACCCTAAGGGACCAGAAGCGCGCCTTCCCGCACAAGATGGCGGGCGGCTGATAGATCGCCATGCCGGGAAAGACGCAGGAAAGCCCGTACACGGTGTCTTCGCTGACGATGGAGCTGAAGTCCGTCATCGAGCGAGGGTACACGCGGATATACGTCGAGGGCGAGATAAGCGGCTGGCGTCCGTACCCGAGCGGACACGTCTACTTCACGCTCAAGGACGGCGGAGCGCAGATCCAGGCCGTCATGTTCAAGTCGAGCTTCGAGCGCTGCAAGGCCCGCGCGTCTCTCCGCGACGGCGCGAAGGTGCTCGTCTACGCGAACGCGACGATCTATCCCCAGCGCGGCAACTACCAGCTCGTCGTCCTCGCCGCGAAGCCAGTCGGCGAGGGGGACCTCATGCAGAGGTACCTCATGCTGAAGGCGAAGCTTGAGGCTGAGGGGCTGTTCAGCCAGGAGCGCAAGCGCCCGCTTCCGTTCATGCCGCGCCGCATCGCGATCGTCACCAGCCCCGCCGGCGCGGTCGTCCACGACATGTGCCGCGTGCTGATGCGACGCTTCCCCGCGCTGGAGATCAGGATATTCCCCGCGCAGGTGCAGGGCGCCGACGCGCCGCGTTCCGTGATCGCGGGCCTCGAGTACTTCAACGGACTGAAGCCGGGGGACGGCGAGTTCGTCCCCGACGTCATAATCGTCGCGCGCGGGGGCGGCAGCTTCGAGGACCTCTTCTGCTTCTCGGACGAGGCTCTCGTGCGGGCCGTCGCCGCCTCGCGCGTCCCAGTGATCTCCGCAGTCGGGCACGAGACCGACTTCACGCTCTGCGACTTCGCGGCGGACGTTCGCGCCGGAACGCCCTCGATCGCGGCGGAGATCGCCGTGCCCGAGATGTCCGAGCTGAGGCGTCGCCTGGATCGGCTCCTGGCGGCGGTGGCCTCCGCCGTGCGCGGTAAGTACGAATGGCTTGCGCAGCGCCTGGACCACCTCCACGACGGCCTCTCCGCCGCGCTGAGGGAATCGCTCTCCGACGCCGGCTCGACGCTGAGGCTGCTATCGGAGAAGCTTGCGCTTCTCTCGCCGTATGCGGTGCTGGAGCGCGGATACTCTCTTACCACCGACGCGTCCGGCAGGGTGGTGAAATGCGCGGCGGACGCCCCCGTCGGCGCAAAAGTCACGACGCGCCTGGCGTCCGGCGTCCTGGAGTCCGTCGTGTCGTCTTCGATTTCACAAGATGCGCCGCCCGGCGGCGCGGACAAAAATGCAAAGGAGGGCCGTGATGGCTGAATTGATAGTGGCGCTCGACGTGCAGACGCGCGAAGAGGCTGTTGAGAGGGTGAAGACGATCGGCGACGCCGTCGGCTTCTACAAGATCGGGCTGGAGCTTTTCTCCGCGGAGGGCCCCGACGTCGTGAAGGCGGTGAAGGACCTCGGCAAGAAGGTGTTCCTCGACCTGAAGTTCCACGACATCCCGCGAACAGTCGAGAGGGCGGTGAAGAGCGCCGCGAAGCTCGGCGTCGACCTGATGACCATCCACTCCGCCGGAGGCAGGGCGATGATCCGCGCGGCGGCTGACGCCGCTGCTGGATTCGGCGCGTCCGCCCCCGCGATTCTCGCAGTCACGGTCCTCACGTCGCTCGACGCCTCGGACCTCGCCGACATCGGCGTCGCCGGGCGCACGCCCGCCGAGCAGGTCGCCGCTCTCGCGCGCCTCGCCGTCGACAGCGGGGCCAACGGGCTCGTATGCTCGCCGAAGGAGGTCGGATCGCTCTCGCGTTCGCTCCCCAAGGGGACGTTCTTCGTCACTCCGGGCGTCCGCCCCGCCGGCGCGGCCGTCGGCGACCAGAAGCGCGTCGCGACGCCTGCAGACGCCGTGCGCGACGGCGCGACGCACCTCGTCGTCGGCCGCCCGGTCCTCGCCGCGCCGGACCCCGCGCTCGCCGCGCGCGACATACTCGCCGAAATGTCCGCCGCAGGAGCCTGACAGAAATGGCAAGGGGCCGGTTCATAACGTTCGAGGGCGGCGAGGGCTGCGGCAAGTCGACGCAGACGCGGCGGCTGGGCGCGGCTCTCGAGCGCATGGGCGTGAAGTCCATCGTCACGCGCGAGCCGGGCGGCACGCCGCTTGCCGAGAGCGTCAGGCGCCTCCTGAAGGGCGAGGGGCCCGAGGAGCCGTGCGACAGATGCGAGCTGCTCCTCTTCCTCGCCGCGCGAGCGCAGCTCGTGGAGCGCGTCATCCGCCCCGCCCTGGAGGCTGGCACATGGGTCGTCAGCGACAGGTTCTCCGACTCCACGTACGCCTACCAGGGGTGCGGACGCGGACTCCCGCTCGACTTCGTCTCAGCCGCCGACGCCTTCGCGTGCGCTTCGCTGCGCCCCGACGCGACGTTCCTCCTCGACCTGCCGCCGGAGGCCGCCGCCGCGAGGATGCGCGGACGCGAATCCGCGACCGGCGTCGGCGCCGACCGCATCGAGCTCGCGGGCGACGCCTTCCACGCCAGGATCCGCGAAGGGTTCGCAGAGCTCGCCCGCAGGGAGCCGGAGAGAATCATCACAATCGACGCATCGCTTGCGCCGGACGAAGTGGAGGCCGCGATATGGAGCCATCTAAAGCCGCTGCTCTGATACTGCGCTCCGTCGCCGACGGCCGGACCTCCGGCGCGTACCTCGTCTGCGGAAGCCTGAAGGACTCCTGCGAGGAGCTCGTCGGCGCGGTCCTCGCCGGACTCTTCCCCGGCGCGGCCGACCAGATCGCATCCCGCACGCACCCCGACGTCGTGCGCCTCGTGCCGCAGGGCAGGAGCCGTACGATCAAGGTGGAGCGCCCGAAGAGCGCCGACTCCGACGAAGGCCCGGGCATGAGGGACGGCATGATCGAACCGATGTCCGCCACATCCTATTCTGGCGGCTGGAAGGTCGGAATCATTCAGGGCGCGGACAGGATGCAGCCCGCCGCCGCGAACGCGTTCCTGAAGATACTCGAGGAGCCGCCGCCGCGGACGATGTTCCTGCTCCTTACGGACGAGCCGGACTCCATCCTTCCCACGATCATCTCCCGCTGCCAGCGCATCGACCTCCCGCGCGACTCCGGGCTCTTGGAGGGCGACGCCTACGATGACGTCGCCGAGGTGTTCGAGAAGCCTCCGGCGAACGGCACGTATGCGAAATCGCTTGCCGCCGCCCGGCTTGTGGAGATCATAGCAGAACTGAAGAAGGAGTCTGCCGACGAGGAAACCGCGCTCGTCAGAAAAGCGTTCTACAGGACCATCATGAGCTTCGTCAGACGCTGGATGGTCGACGGTTCGCTTCCGTACCACAGGTCTTTCGTGAACGTGGAGGCCGTGGAGACGGCGTTCCGGCAGAGCGAGAAGTCGATCAGCGACGAACTCGTCCTTGGATATATGATGGACAGGATGGTGTTTCCATGAGGCTCTCGCTTTCCACAAACTGGTTCCGGTCTCCCGACATGGAGGCGGCGGAGATCGTCGACAGGGCCCTGGCCATGGGGTTCGAGGAGCTTGAGCTCGGCTTCGCCACGCCGCAGGACGTCGGCGAGGGATTCAAGCGCATCGCCGGGCGCATTCGCATCGGGAGCGTCCACGCGTTCTGTCCGATACCGCTCTCCGCGCCTGTCGCCTCCCCGGAGCTGTATCCGCTCGCCTCGCTTGACCCCGAGGAGCGGGCACTTGCAAGGTTCCACCTCCTGCGCAGCGCGAAGTTCGCCGCGGAGGTCGGCGCGGACGCCGTTGTGCTTCACGCCGGGCGCGTCCCGCTTGCGACGCTCTTCCACAGGGACATGGGTACGGACGTTCTGCGCGGGACCCTTATAGACAACTCAAAGGACGTCAACGCGAAGCCATACGCCAAGATGCTTGACAAGGCGCTCGCCGTCAGGCGGAAGCGTGGCGCACGGCTTCTCGACGTGTTCAAGAAGGAGCTGGAGGGCGTATTCCCGCGTCTGCGGGAATTGGGCGTCACCCTGGCCCTTGAGAATCTCCCGTACCTCGAGGGGTTTCCGGACGAGGAGGAGATGCTTGCGCTTCTTACGGAGTTCGGCGACGCCCCGCTGAAGGCCTGGTTCGACACCGGGCACCATCGCGTCCGCGAGATGCACGGCTGGCTCCGCCCCGCGGCGCTTGACGCGCTTGAGAAGACGCAGAAGGGCGGTCACGTCGCCGGGATGCACTTGAACGATGTCACAGATCTCTACGACGACCACTTCGCGCCCGGCTTCGGGAAGGTCGACTTCGCCGCGCTCGCCCCGCTTGCGAAAAGCGTGCCTCACGTCGTCTTCGAACCCAAGTCGCACGTCGACGAACCCAGCCTCCGCAAGGGCATCGCCCTGATCCGCAAGGTGTTCCTCTGACGGGGAGCCTCTGCCTTGAAATCACGCCTTGTTTTCTCAAGTGCAATGTGTTATAATTCCTTGCGAATGAAACACATGGTATATCTTGCGGCGGCGATTATCGCCATGTTTGCGTTAGCGGACAAAAGTCGGCTGATGCCATGCCCCGATTGCGGCAAGACAGTGTCGAAACGCGCTTTGATGTGTCCGAACTGCGGCTGCAAGGGCGAGGTGATTGCCGAGGAGGCGGCACGGCTTGCGAAGGCCGAGGAACCGCCACCGCCCGACGACGCGATCCTCGCCGACTTCGGCGACCGCAAGGAGCGCGCGACTCCCGTCATGTTCGGCGAGAAGCCTTACGCCGTTCTGCCGCTTGAAAAACTTGTCGGACTCAAGACGATGACATTCTCGTTTGTGTCGACCAACGCGCCGATCAACTATGCGTCGATTGAGGTTGCAGGCTCGATGCCGCTTGTCCGATTCGGGATAAGCGAAACGAACCTGCTCTTCAAGGCTGAGGCTGATGTCGCGCCGAATCAGGAATGGCAGAAGATTTCACCGATGCGTCTCAAGAGGGACGCCGAGAAGATGTTGAAGGAAAGGACCGCGAAATGAAGATGAAGAAGCTTATTGGAATCGCCGTGGCAATGTCCGCGCTGGCCGTGTGCGCCAACACGCCGCCCGCCATCACCAACGTGCGTGCGAGCCAGCGCGAGGGGACGAAGCTCGTCGACATCTACTACGATGCCGCCGATGCGGACAACGATCTCCTGAAGGTGCGCATCGAAATCTCCGACAATGACGGTGCGAAGTATTCCGTGCCGGCCTTTTCGCTGACGGGCGACATCGGCGAAGGAATCGCGCCCGGCACGGGCAAACATATTGTGTGGGACGCAGGAACGGACTGGGACGGCGAGTATTCCGATCAGATGCGTGTGAAGGTGTTTGCCATCGACGCGCAAGGCTTCCCCGGCATGGAGTGGGGCAACGAGGTCCCGCCCGGCGGCTTCCTCATGGGACAGGACGGCGGCGCGGAAGGTAGCGGTCCCTCCCGCCACGTAAACATCCCGTGGAGCTATTGGCTCGGTAAGTACGAAGTCACCGCACAACAGTACTGCGACTTCCTAAATGCGGCGTTGGTAGCTGGAATTATAGAGCGAGATGGAACGACTAATGTTATAGCAACTGTTGCGATGCCAGGAGATTATGCTAATTCATTAAATGCAGTATTATGTAATATTGGTGATAGTCAATTAATCCGATGGAACGTGAACAATTTTGAGGTGGTAGATGCTAAAGGCAATTGGCCGATAATAGTTACGTGGTATGGTGCTATGGCATTTTGCCGTTTTTATGGATATGATCTTCCCACTGAAGCAGAATGGGAAAAGGCTGCTAGAGGGCCTGATAATGACGATCAAGACGAACACTTGAATTATCCGTGGGGGAATGAATGTGCACTGTCTTTATCAAATACGGGTTTTGGTACTTTTGCAGAGCGACCATCCAATCTAAAAGATGTTGGCTTTTATAATGGAAATCAAATACCGATTGGTCCAAACACGGCTAATGGATATAATATTTATGATGTCATAGGCAATGCTGCTGAATGGACTCGTACAATGTCTGCACATGATATTGAAACATATCCTGTCCAAGATTCATTGACAAGTGGACGTAATAATATATTTCTTCGAGGTGAGAGGGTGATTAAGGGTGTCGGAGATCGTCCTATTTATTATAGGACTGGTGTGTCGATAGATAGTTCGTCGCTCACGACTAATAATTATTATTCACAGTATTTTTATACTGGCTTCCGACCGATACGACGTGATACGGTGGTAGATGTTAGAGTTGAGGTGTTACGCGAAAACTTTGATCAATTTTCGCTTTCGCCCATGCAATGGAATAGTGCTATTACTTCCAATGTGACAGCAACTGGGATATGGCGTATAGGCAGTGGCTATGGAGCATGTGTTGAAGGTGATGCTTATTCTGGTAGGTGCTTGGTTGAATATCAAGGACAAGGTGGAAGGCTTTATTTCCCTGTTCAAGACGATAAACGGATTATAATGATTCGGCTTAAGGCTAAGTTGTATTCTGCGGCAAACTTGAATGTTGGATTGTATGGAAATCTTTGCTTGTGTGTTTCAACCTCTGACAGTAGTTATAAAACGGCATCGCCTATTATTGTCGGTAATCATGCAGAATATAAGATGTATGAATTGTATGCACCTTATGAAGGTGATTGGTTCCTTAGGTTTTCCAATTGTTATATTGACGACATTGAAATCTGGACGATACCGCGAGCGGCGGGAGAGTAGTGCATGCTGAAGAAGGGTGACATCAAGCGGTTGTTGGCCAAGAGCGAGACGGATGCCGTCGAGTTCAAGTTGGCGAAGGGCGGTGTGCCGGCTTCGTTCTGGGAGTCGTACAGCGCATTCGCAAACACCGACGGCGGCGTCATCATTCTCGGCGTCAAGGAGGATGGCGGCAAGCATTCGGTTGTCGGCGTCACCAATGCCAACAAACTTGTGGCGGATGTCTGGAACGCGGCGAACAATCCGCAGCGCGTGAGCGCGAACGTTCTTTTCAACCATCAGGTGTACAAGGTTGATTATCAGGGGAAAGCGCTTGTCGTAGTCGAAGTGCCGCGCGCCGAGCGGACGGAGCGTCCCGTCTATGTCGGGCGTGATGTCTTTCGCGGAACGTTTCGTCGCAATGGCGAGGGCGACTACCATTGTTCGAAAGAGGCGGTCGAGGCGATGATCCGCGACAAGTGTCCCGAAACGGCCGACACGTGTCTGATGGAGGACATGACGATCGCCGACTTGAATCAGGAGTCGATCGCACGCTATCGCCTGATGTTCGGACAGTCGAAGCCGGAACATGCGTGGACGCGGATTCCCGACGACGAGTTTCTGGTGAAGATCGGCGCGGCGCGGAAGGACGCCAAGGGCGTGGTGCGTCCGATGCTCGCCGGCCTCATCTGCTTCGGCGATTTCGTGACGATATCAAACGTGCTCCCGAATTACTTTCTCGACTACCGCGAAGGTGTCGCGGATGGGTCGCGCTGGACGGATCGCGTGGCCGCGCATGACGCGACGTGGAGCGGCAACATCATCGACTTCTACTTCAGGATATACGACAAGGTCACGTCGTCGGTGAAGGTTCCGTTTCGGCTTGACGAACGTGGCTTGCGCATCAACGAGACGAAGGTCCACAAGGCGTTGCGCGAATTGCTGGCTAACGCGCTCATCCATGCCGACTATCACGGGCGGCAGGGCATCGTCATCGAAAAGCGGTTCCGCAGGCTCATGTTCCGCAATCCGGGCTGTCTGCGCATGTCAAAGGAGGCGGCGATCGGCGGCGGCAGAAGCGACGCGCGCAATTCCCGCATCTTCAACATCTTCGCGCTGATCAACATCGGCGAACGCTCGGGCACTGGGCTTTCAGACATCTACTCAATCTGGAAGGAATACGGCTACGAAGAGCCTACTATAACGGAAACCTATCAGCCAGACCAGACAACAGTGACGGTTCAGGTCGAAATTGAGGAAGATGCAACAACTACCCAAGAAAATGCAGTAAAACCAAGTGGCGATGCAGTAAAAAATGCAGTAAAAAATGCAGTAAAAGAATTCGACGCTGGATTACGCGAGAATATCATTGAAAAGTGCGCAGAACTGTATTGCTTTCTGAGGGTTGATCCAAGGCGTACAATCTTAACGGCAGTTGAATCACTTGGCTTTTCGCCGCGTTCGGTTGCGCAATACCTCAATGTTTTGAAAGACGCCCGTGTGCTTGAGCATGTGGGGCCAACGAACGGAGGTGCTTGGAAGTTTTTGATATGAGAGGCGTTGTTGCCAGCGTGATTGCCTTGATGGGCGGTGTTATCTTTGCCGATGATGCCGTGTCGCCGGCGTTCACCTTTGATGCGCGATACAAATCAAGCGGTATCACGCCTGATGCCTGGGTGAGCTATGAGGCGGAGGGGCTCTCGTCACGGTTCAGTGCGGCGACGGTGACACGTGCGGCAGATGTTAATGGCAACGGCATACCGGATGAATGGGAATCGCGTTACGGTCTTGTCGGCGACAATGCCGATGCTGCGGCCGACCCGGACGGAGACGGGCGGACGAACCTTGAAGAATACAATGCCGGTACGAACCCGATTGTTGTGGAGGACTATCTTGCGTCAGTTGCAATAAGCGGACGGCATGTTATCGATACATGGATTGAATCGACAGCAGTCGGTGGATGGGACTTGGTGGAAGTGTGGGGGCTGTCGGGGCTTTTCATGGTCGACACGGCAGGACGCGCGCCTGATGCCGACAGGGATGGGTTGCCGGACTGGTGGGAGACGCTCTACGGCTTGAATCCAAATGTCGCCGATTCACATGTCGATTCAGATGGCGACAGAAGGACAAATCTCGAAGAATACAACGCGGGGACGAACCCGATTATCTTCAACGACTGGAGTCGATCAATCGCCGAACAGGACAAGTCCTTCATCTGCGACACGCACGTCGAATACATCGGCGGCAACCCGACCTTTGATTCCACTTTTGCCGTGATAAAGGTTTCCAACGGATTCGTCTGCGACACGGGCGGACTCTACTACGACTGGGATGGCGACGGCATCCCCAACTGGTGGGAGGCGCGCTTCTCGCGGAACGGATCGAAGACGGGCCTTGACGCATCCACTGATGACGATGCGGACGGCATGTCCAACTACGGCGAATTCGTGGCCTACACCAATCCGACAAATAACCATTCGAAGTTTGTTATTGCGTTGGAACGCATTATTGTAGAACCCGTTCACGCCAACCCTGCTGTCGCTCGCCGGTTGTCGAATGTTGGCCACACGACATCGGACTATCGTCTTGTATGGCAGTCTGCCGTTGGACGTACGTATTCTGTTTATGCCACTGGTGATTTAACAGCTGGTTTCGGCGAAACGCCAATTGCTGAAATCGAAGGAACGGGACAAAAGGTTGAGTTTATCCCGCCCGCAAAAGGGGACACCCAGTTCTTCAAAGTCACAGTTCGATTGTCAGCGCCACGGTAACATGTTACAAATGGCATTTCGTGACGACGGATTGTCGTGATGGGTATTGCTTGCCGGGCGACGATTGCTTATTCGCGGGTCATTGCCTTGAAGTAGTCACAGACGCGTGATACGCCGTCCGGCACCGGGACGGTGGAGAGCCAGCAGGCGTCGGAGTCCTCGTCGTCCGGATCGAACCCGTGCATTCCGTTGAGGGGCTTGACGCCCATGTCGCTCGGACAGAACTGGACGCCGGCGTCGGCGAGGAAGATGGCGTCGCCGAACTTGTGGTCCTCGCGCCAGATGCCGTGGCGCTTCATCTCGGCTTCGTCTAGCCAGTGCCCTGGGAATTCCGCGAACGCCGCTTTTACCTTCGCCTCCGCCTCCGGCTTCAGCCACCAGAACCTTGCCATCGTGGAGTCGATCGCGCTTGCGTAGTCCTCGCCCCACACGAGGCTGGTCTTCTCGAGCGCGGCGGGCGCGTCCACCGTCCCCCTGAGAGGCGTCATGCCGTGGTCTGAGAACACCGTTAACTCGAACGGGCGGCCGCCCTCGACGAGAGCGGCGTGGAGGGCGCGGATGGTGTCGGCGTACTTCTCCACCTTCGCCCGCAGGACGTCGTCCCTGCCCACGTTGTCGTGCTGCAGTGCGTCGAACGCTGCGGAGTAGACGAACGCCCGGTCGACTTCGCCTTTGCGGAACGCCTCGGCGGCGATGCGGAAGTTCTCCGCCTCGGGAAGCCGCCAGTTGGAGATGAGGTAGCGGCGCCCCTGTTCGCTCCAGATGTCCGCGAGGTTCTTCACCGGGGCGAGTCCGCCTTTCACGAATAGGTCCGTCTTCTCGCAGTAGTCGAGCTTCGGCAGGCGCTCTACCGGGACGCCGTAGAGCTGGAAGTACCCAGTGAAGCCGTAGAGCCACTTGATGAGCTTCGACAGCTGGTGGCGGATGCGTCCGCGGCGCCAGAAGGACTTCGGCCTCAGGAACGGCGCGAGCCATTTCATCTTCCTGAACGGGCTCTTCGACGGCGCGTAGTCGTAGAATGCGAGGTGTCCGTGGACCGATGGGCGCTCGCCGGAGAGGATCGTGGGGATAGCGGTGCAGCTATAGCCGAACTGCATCTCTATCCTGCGCCGGTTGGGAAGGAGGTCGTGCAGGAATCCATAGCGCTCGACCTGCTTCCAGCCAAGCGCGTCGATGAACACGAACACTTTTACGGTTGACGACATTTGGTTTTCTGGATCCTTGTTTTTGGGCTGCTAGGTTTTGGGTTGCTGAGTAATACAGGTTGTTGGTTTTCTAGGTTTCTAGATTTGCTAGGCTTCTAGACTTCTAGGGCTGATAGGTCGCTGGTTTTATAGGTTACTAGGTTGTTAGTTTTCGAGGCTTATGTTTTCGGGGTTTGCTAGGTTTGCTAGGTTTTCTAGGGTTACTAGATTTTCTAGGTTTCTAGACTTCTAGATTTTAGGTTACTAGGGTTTGGGGTTTCTCGGTTTCTAGGGCCTTTGCAAGTGCGTCTATGTCGCCTGGGGGCACAAGCGTCGCCTTGCCGCCGCACGCCTCCGGGAGGCCGCCGATTGCGAACGCCACGACGGGGCGGCCGAGCGCGACGGCCTCCGCCGCGACGAGCCCGTACGGCTCCTGCCAGAAGCTCGGAACGACGACGCACTTCGCTGCGCGCATCCAGTCGAGAGGATTGCGCTGGAATCCGCGGAAGCGAACGCGCTCGGCTATTCCGAGTTGTGCGGCGAGCGACTTCAGTTCCGCTTCCATGTTGCCGGTTCCGACGACGTCGAGTGTGCGCGGCGTCTTCATGCGCGCCATCGCCTTCAGCAGAAGCTGCACGCCCTTGCCGCGGATGAGCTGCCCGACGTAGAGGAGATCGATTTGATGACTAGCGGGACTGGCGGGACTGGCGGGGCTGGCGGGACTGGCGAGACAGGCGACGCCGGCGGGACTGGCGAGACTGGCGGGACTAGCGGGACTGGCGGCGCCCGTCGCGCCAGTCGCTCCAGTCCCGCCCGTCCTAATCACCGGGGGCTCGGCGGCGATCTTCGCGGCAGGAATGCCGTTCGCGACGAGGCGCGACTTCATGAACTCCGAGATGACGACTATCTTCCTGAATCGCGCCATCGCGCGTTTGCGCCGCGCCTGCGAGAACACCCGCCCGAGCGCGGCCTTCCATGATTTACACGCCGGCGCGCAGAATATGCACGGCCACAGTCCGCCGGGCCTTGTGCAGTTGTGCTTCAACGGCGTGTATGCATAGCCGCGCGGACATATCGGTTCGTGGTCGTGCACGTAATACGTCGTCTTCTCCGGCGGGAACTTCTCCAGCGTCGCGACGTCGGCGCACTTGTGTACGATTATCTCGTCGAAGTCGAGGAACAGGGAATGGGGAACGGGGAAGGGGGAATGGGGAACGGGGAACGGGGAATTCGCCACAACAACCTCGTGCCCGGCGGCGCGGAGCTGTTCGACGTGGCGCTCGGCGAAGATCTCTATTCCGCCGCGGACGTCCGACCTCTCTAGGTAGACGAGTATTTTCATGTCTCGCCCTCCCTCATCCCGCGCCAATGCGAGATTCGCTGGACTAGGCGGCGCACGGGCGCGGACGGAATCGCCAGCCAGTCCTTCGGGCGCCGCGCAAGATACGCCCAGTCGCGCAGCGTCTCGCGAGCCGCGCCGAGAAGTTCGCGGAATAACGAGGGTTTGTCCCCAAAGATCACCTGGTCGGCTTTTCCTTCGCCCCGAAAGCGCCGCGCAAGCTCGCGCAGCGTGTAGTTGTGCGAATGCTCGACATGCGCGTCAGGGCAGTAGACGATGCGCACGGGGTTGTCGCTGCGCCGCGAGTTCCGCCACGCCCACTCCACGTCCTCCGAATATTGAATGGATTCGTCGAAAGGCGTTTCCACGAGAATGCGTTTCAAGGTGGCGGAGCTTGCGAGCGAGAAGAAGAAGCGCCACGTAGCCTGCACCTTGCCGTCGCCGAACGCGCGTTCGCTGTCTTTGCGAACGAGCGCCTGCGCGTCAGGGCGCGGCAGCTGGTTCGCGAAGGCGAAGACGCGGGGCGCCTCGTGGCCGCCATCCGTCAATGGCCTTACAAGGGCGTTGAGCCAGTCTTCATCCAGCGGCGTCGCGTCCGCGTTGTTGAATACCACTATGTTGCCTTCCGCCGCGCGCACGAGCGCGTTGCACGTGCGGCCTGGCTTGTACGGACCTGCGGGGCGCTCGAAGAATCGCACGGGGAACTTCGCGGCGATCTCGCGTGTGCGGTCCGTCGACGCGTCGTCGCAGACGACGACCTCGAACTTCAGGTCCGTCTTTTGCGCGAAGATCGCGCGCAGCGTCCGCTCGATGAACTGCTCGTCGTTGTGGGCACGCACGAGTATGCTGACGAAAGGCCTTTCGCTCATGGTGCCGGACTCCCCTCAGCCATGCTGGCATTCCTTCAGCTTCGCGACAAGTTCTCCGCGCGCCTTTTCGAGCCTCTCGTTCAGCCGGCGGTACGCGGCGTCCCTTCGCGCGTTCCAGTCGCCCCTGTGCCCCAGCGCGGCGAGGACCCGTTCGGCGGTCTTGCCCCAGTCGCAGTCGTACACGCTGCCGACGACGTCTTCGCCGAAGTTTGAGAGCCAGTTCGCCAGCTTGGAACCGCGCGCGATTCCTATGCCGGGGGTACCCGCGTTCGCCGCGAGGATCAGTAGGTGGAGGCGGCTGGAGAGTACGACGTCGCATTCCGCCGCGGCCTCCATCACCGCCTCCGGCGTCGTGCCGGCGATGCACTCGACGCCAAGTGACTCGAGAAGGGTTCGGTCGGTCTTCGGGTTCATCGGAATCCCGAGGACGCGTGCGCTCGAATCGCGCACAGCGACGATGAGTCCGCGAAGGCCGTCGAGGTCGGCGATCTGCCGCTGTGTGGATATGCAGAGGCCAAGCGTGGCCGGAGTTCCCGAGTCGCCTGACTTTCCGGATCCCACAGTTTCCGCTGCAAGCAGTATCGCCGAGTCCGCCGCGACGGCGGCGCCCGGGAATCCCGTCGCGGCGAGCATCGCCGCGCTCTGCGGATCGCGCAGCCATACGCCTCTACAGCGAGGCAGGATGCGGGCAATGCGCCGCTTCAGCCTGCCGCGCAGGCGTCTCTCGTACCAGCCGGCGAGGCCGAGCGCCTTCAAGGCGAAGCGGAGCTTGCCGTGCGCCTTGAAGAAGACGGGGTTCAGTTCGTCATCCATGCCCACGCCCCAGATGAATGTCGGCACGCCTTCGCCCTGCGCGATCTCAAGGAGCGACAGCGCGGTATGCGGATAGTCCGAGAGCCCCGTCGCCCCGCACCAGATGTATGCGTCGTGGCGACTGGCCTCCGCCGCGAATCCGTTGAGGTCCGTGTCGCGGAAGCCGAACGGCGGAACGACGCCGACGCCCAGGAGCGCCGCGGTCGCGGGGTCGTCGGTCGCGACGGTCAGCTCCACGCAGGGAATTGAAGCCTTCAGCATCCTCACGACCCCGGCGAGGATTGCCTCGTCGCCGATGTTGTCGCATCCGAGCGGAATGCCTCCTAGCAGGATCCTCATTCGGCGGATCCTTTCGGCTGCCTGAAGAACGCCCTCGCGATTCTCTTCAGAAGGGGACTGCCCTTGATGAATCTATGGATGCGCCCGCCAGTCATTCTTGCCCGGAGGACGTCGAGGAAGCCCACCTCGCGCCTGAGGTCCACGCCGCGTTCGCGCGCGAGGTCCATCTGGTGCTTTGCGAAGAGGCTCGTGCGCTCGTTCGCGATCGTCTCGGCGATGAGGCGGCGGCGCACCTCCCGGCGGTACCTGTCGATGTCGAAGACCCCCTTGAAGGCGTCGAGCTTGCCGAGCAGCTCGAGCGTGAGGAGCGTTCGCGCGCATTTGACGCAGACGGAGCAGTTGGTGTCGAGCGTGTCGTGCCCGTAGCAGACGTTGAGGTACTTCGCGGCGGGCGGGTAGTCGGCGATGAGGGCTGTCTTCTGCGAGCGGTCGTAGAGGTTGCCGTCGTCGACGAGGTCCAGGCTCTCCGTGGAGAGCCAGGGGAGGAGCATCATGTTGAGCCGCTCTATGGCGTCGGGCCGGCCGCCGGCGCCGAGGAACTGCCAGAGCTGGCGGTAGGTGTGGCCGGACGACGCGAGGTAGTAGCGGCGGACGCCCCGCTGCAGGAACATGACGGCGGAGACGGTCGCGAACGTCGCGGTCTCGAGGTGCCCCCACGGATGGAACTTGTGTATGTCGGAGTTCGCGGGGACGAACGGCAGGCCGGCCTCCCTGGGGAACGGGCTTAGCTTCTCGTATCGGGCGTGGAACTGCCGCTCGATTTTCTCGAGGTCGCCAGGCGCCTTGGGGATGCCGTGCGCGCCGACGTTGAAGAAGAAGAGGTGCGTGAGTTTGAATCCCTCGGGGGCGGGCTTCTCGTGGTGTTCGTAGATCGTCGCGAACGAGTCGATCCCGCCGGAGAACCCGGTGCCGACGGCGCGCGGGCGGAGGCGCGCGCCGTCCTCCGTCGCGGCAGCAGTGACGGCTATGCGCTTCAGCCTTGGGTCGCACATGGCCAGCACGGGTATGCAGTATTCGTTCAGGTTGTAGAGGAGCCGCGCGGACACCGTGCCCTCGACGTGGATGTCCTCCCCGTAGCGCATCGCGGGATAGAGCATCCCGACCAGGAAGCAGTTGGAGCTCTCGGCGTCGGCGAAGTCCGAATACCGCTCCGGGACGGAATAGAAGCATTCGTCCTCGCGGCCCTGGAACGACACCTTCGCGCGGAGCGTGAACTCCCCTGATTCGCAATTCGATACTGGTTTGCCTATCAGCATTTCGCTCTCTCGACTTTGACCGCTACGGAAGGAGCCAGTAGCCGGGCAGCGTGCTTATGTCCTTCGCCGGCATGGGGCGCGGTTTTGGCTTCGTCCGCGCTGCGGGGTTCATAAGGTAGCCGGTCACGCTCGCGGCCGGCGCCATCGTCTCCCACACTGTGTATTCGCTGGCGGCTATCGTCATGATCTCCAGGTTCCCCCATCGCCGCCAGATGGGCCACTTCGAGGCGCGGCGGCGGTCGCCGCCCCACACCATCTCCACGGCCTTCTGCGGCATGGCGTACGTCCAGCGGTACGGCGTGATGCCCGGGACGTACTCGGCGATGCCGTCGACGTACGACGGCAGGTCGAGGAACGTGACGGGGTAGACTTCGCCAAGTCCGCTGGTGAGCGTCGCCCCCTGCGGGTTGCAGCCGTTGTGGAAGTCGTTTGCGATCGAGACCGCGTCGAGGTACTTCTGCTTGCCAGTGATGTAGTGCGCGAAGACGAGGTACTGCGCGCGCCCGAGGGGATGGCAGCGGCCGAACTTCATGGTGTGCACCCAACCCTGCTGCGGCGCCCACCATGGCGCGCGGTAGGCGTAGGCGGTGTCCACCCTCTTGAGGGTGTTGTCCGCGGCGTGGATCTTCCCCTGCTCCCACTTCGCCAGCATCGCCTTCGTCTCTTCGGGATAGCCGAGCGCGCGTTCGCCCGCGAAAAGCAGCGGGATGTCCTTCCAGCCGTTGCGCGGGAGGGAGTCGGCGATCTCCTTGCCGTTGCGCAGGACGGGGTCTAGGTAGGAGCGCTCGCCCGTGAGGGCGTGGAGGTTGATCGCCGCCTTGACGAGGTACGGCACGGGCAGGTCCGCATCCTCGGACCACAGCACGGTCTCGCGTTCCGTGTTCTTGATGAGCCGTCCCTTTTTCTTCGTCACGACGAAGCTCACTGCGGCGGGCCTCTCGCGGAGCGCGAAGTCCCAGGCGCGCTTCGCGGACTCGAGGTACTTATCCCTGAATTCCTTGCGGCACCGCGCGAGAAGGGCGGCATGCGCGGCGTACATGAGCGAGCTGCGGCGCGTGGCGCGCGAGATGACGTAGGTCATGTCGTCGCGCTCGGCTACGTTGCCCGGGACCGGGTGCCCCGGGGTCTCGATCCACGTCCCCACCCCGCCGTCCTTCTGTTGGACCGCGAGGAGATGACGAAGGCCCCACTCCGCCTCGTCAAGGATGTCCGGGATGCCGTTTGCGCGTTCCGGCAGCGAGAGCTGCCCGTCGTAGAAGTTGCCGGGCCGCATGAGGTACACGGCGCAGAGGTCGTTCACTATGTTGAGGTGCATTGGCCGGCGGTCGTAGTCCGCCGCGTCGTGCCATCCGCCGACGGCGACGACGCGCTCGCCGAAGACCCAGTTTGTGTTGTCGCGGATGATGTCGTGCCACTTCGCCTTCGGGTTCAGCTTGCCCTCGTCCGGCGGGAACGTGCCGCGCACGGCGCACGTGTGGCACGCGCCGGCCGTCCAGTGCGTGTACGGCTCCTCCTTCGCGATGCCGCAGCGCTTCTGGTAGATGCCGCCCATGTGGACGCGGAACGCGTCCTCGGCGGCGGACGCCGCGATTCGGAAGTCGGCGCTGCGCCCGACGTCCGGGATCCTCACGAAGTACGTCCCCTCGTTCGTGACTGACGAGAAGTCCATTTCGTACGTCTCCTCGCCCGAGAACGGCACGCCCTCCTTCGTCGTCCCGTCGGGGACGCGCAGGCGCGGCGCGTCGGCGCCGTCGCGCCGCAGCACGACGGCGCCGGTCTTCGCGTCGACGAGGCTCCACTCCGTCATGAGGTTCTTCGGGCGCCACGGCCCGAGATTCGGGCCAAGCCACATGCCGACATACGCGAACTTGGGCGCGTCGGGGAGATAGCCGACCTGGTTGATCTTGAAGAGCGGGCTTGGCTTCTCGGGGTCGTATTCGGGGAAGGGGGCGTCCTTCACGCGGAAGACGGCGTGTACGACGCGCGGTTTGCGCTTGCCCCATTCCGCGCATGGATCCTCGAGCCCCTGCGGGACCGGCCAGTAGCCGGGCTCTGACGCCAGCGCCGAACCCTCCTTCGCGTCGTCCGTCTGGTAGACGCTGGTGTAAGGGTCGACGAACCGGAGAAGCGATGCCGCCAGGATGAATGTCGCAGTCATGGCCGTGTGGCTGGCGCGTCACCAGCGTCCGTCACTTCTTGATCGTGTCCTCCTCCTTGTCCCGAGGGGAGTCGGGCATCTCTTCCTTGAGCATGCCCACGGGCATTTCCCTGCCCCACTGCGACTGGTATCGCTTCTGGATGACGGCGTTCTTCAGCTTGAGCACCATGAAGTCGGTGACGAAGCCCTTTTCGGTCTTCTCGGAGTAGAAGCTCAGGACCAGGCCCTTCTTCTTCAGCTTGTCCTCGTTCTCCTCCTCGTACGCCCTGAGCAGCTCGCCGCCCTCGCCCTCGCCGATGAAGGCGAACGGCCTGTCGCCGTCGTGGTGCTTGCTGAGATACCAGTCGATGGCCTTCTCCAGGTCGTCGGCGTTCGCGACGAGCGGCGAGAACACGCGCGCGACGCCGGTGAACCTCGGCTCGCCCACCTCGGCCCTTGCGTACGTCGTCATGGCCGGCACGGACGCCATGTCGACGTAGAGCTTGTCCTGGAGGTAGAAGACGTCGGCGCTGATCGCGAACGGCCTGGCGGCGTCTTCGCGTATCACCCAGTTCTCCATGTAGTCGTATGGCGACTTGCGGCATCCCGAGAGGATCGCGGCCGCGACGAACGCAGTTGCTGCTATGTGTTTCATTGGGCGGGTTTCGTTTTTTGCTCTGGGATGTCTGTGCATGCGAGGCGGAAGCCGAATATGCAGTTGCGCAGCGTCGGGTCGCGCTTGAGCCTGTATGCGCTTCTGCAGTCCCTCTCGTAGAAGAACCAGCAGCCGCCGCGAAGCATCTTGAAGGAGCCCGACGGCGGGCCCTTGGGGTCCACGACGTCGCCTGTCGGCACCGAGAACCAGTCCGCGCACCACTCAAGGACGTTGCCGTGCATGTCGAAGAAACCCCATGCGTTGGGCGTGTGGGTGCCCACCTCGTGTGTCTGGCACTCGCTGTTGTCGTCGTACCACGCCATGTCGGGGAGCTTGCCGTTTCCGGAGATTGCGCTTTCGCTTCCGGCGCGGCATGCGTACTCCCATTCCGCCTCGGTCGGCAGACGCACTGGGATCTTTGCCTCGGACCTCACGCGCCGCACGAACGTCATGCAGTCGTGCCACGAGATGTTCTCGATGGGGTGGTCCGGCCCCTTGAAGCGCGAGAGGTTGCTGTGCATCACGCTCTCCCACTGGCGCTGCGTGACCTCGTACTTCCCGAGCCAGAAGCCCCTCGTGATCTTGACGACGTGCTGCGCCTCGTCCTCGAAGCGGCCGGTCTCCGTCGGCGGGCTTCCCATCTTGAACGTCCCGGGCTCGCACCAGATCATCTCCATGGTGGCGCCTCCCGGCAGGGTTATGGTTTTGACGTCGCCGGTTTTTCGTCCGGCGGCGCCTTGTGCGGACGCCGTGGCATCCGCCGCGCACGCTGTCAGCGCCAGCGCGGCAACGCCCAGGCCCATTATCGACAGTTTTGCTTTCATGTTGTTAATTATAGCACATTCAGCGGAAGAATTGGAAGCGAAAAGTAGAATTTAACAAAATCTCGTCTATGAGGCAGGTACCATCAAGTATGCATTCTGACGAAGATGAAAGATACATGGAAGTTGAAAAACAATGTTTTGTTGTGGTATAATCTATGTCAAGCCCGAACGGGAGAAAAAAAGGAGAACGAACAAATGAAGAAACTGATGACAGTCACTGCGCTGGCGCTGGGCGCCGCGTGCTACGGGGAATGCTGCTGCTCGCAGCTCAAGCCGATCAAGTGGGCCGACGACGCGTTCGCGTCCGGCGTGTGGACGAAGGACGCCGACGGAGTCCTCACCGCGAGCAAGGACGCCGCGATATGGAGCGCCGACGTGTACGAGAACTTCACGCTCTCGTTCGAGTACAAGCTCGACCCCGCTGCGAACTCGGGCGTAATCATCTACTGCTCGGACGTCAAGAGGTGGATCCCCAACTCCGTCGAGGTCCAGCTCCTCGACGACAAAGCGCCGAAGTGGGCGAAGGATGCGCCGTACCTTAAGAACTCCAGCCTCTACGGGCACCTCGCGCCGCTCGCGACGCCCGCGAAGCCCGCGGGCGAGTGGAACAAGATGACGATCACCGCGAAGGGCAAGAAGATCGTCGTAACCGTGAATGGCGTGAAGACGATCGACACGGACCTCTCGCAGTGGACGAGTGCGAAGACGAATCCCGACGGCACGAAGATCCCGCCATGGCTCAGCCGCCCGTGGGCGGAGCTGGACACCAAGGGCCGCATCGGCTTCCAGGGGATGCACGGCGGCGCGAAGCCGTACTTCCGTAACGTGAAGGTCGGCCCGGCGAAGTAACGCGAACATAATAATTTGAAATATACGAAAGGGAAATTGGGGAAATGGAGACAAACAGAAGAGAATTCCTGAAGAGCGCCCTGTGGATGGGCGCGGCGGCGACCGCCGTCGGGCATTCGTATGGAAGGGCGGCCGGGCAGGCATGCGCCTCCGCCGGGGCTGGCTCGATGATGACCTATGCGGACAAGCCGTTCAAAATGCTTCGCGTGGGCGTCGTCGGCCTTGGGCGCGGCAGGGTCGGCGTGAACAACTTCACGTTCGCGCCGGGCAGCTACGTGAGCGCGATCTGCGACATCAACGCCGCGCGCCGCGGCAGCGCGCTCAAGTTCCTCAAGGGCAGAAAGGCGCCAGACCCCAAGGTCTACGGCGACAAGAGCCCCGAGGACTGGAAGCGCCTCTGCGAGGACCCTGAGGTGGATCTCGTCTACAATGCGACGCCGTGGGAGCTCCACGTGCCGATCGCGCTCTACGCCATGAAGTGCGGCAAGCACGTCGTCACCGAAGTGCCGAGCGCCTTCACGGTCGACGAATGCTGGGAGCTTGTAGAGACCTCCGAGAAGACGAAGCGCCACTGCATGCAGCTCGAGAACTGCTGCTACGGCGAGAGCGAGCTGCTGGCGTACAACCTCTGCCACCTCGGGCTGCTCGGCGAGATCACCCACGGCGAGGGCGCGTACATCCACGACCTGCGTTCGTATAACTACGGCAAGTGGAACGATGCGAACGGCGGCGGCGGATACTGGAACTACTGGCGCCTCAGGCACAACGCCGTCCACGGCGGCAACCAGTACCCGACGCACGGCCTCGGCCCGATCTGCATGGACATGGACATCAACCGCGGCGACCGCTTCGACTTCGTCGTCTCCGTCGACTCCAAGCAGGCCGGATTCGAGGAGCTCGCGCGCGAACGCTTCAAGGGCGACTCGGCGGACGACAAGTGGCGCCGCTCCCTGAAGGTCAAGATGGGCGACATGAACACCAGCATCATCCGCACCATGAACGGGCGCACCATCATGGTTCAGCACAACGTGGGCACCGCCCGCCCCTACAGCCGCATCAACCTCATCCAGGGCACGCACGGCGTGCTGCAGGACTACCCGCTGCGCATAGCGATCGAGAAGGGGCTCGGCAGGGGGGCGCACGGCTACGACTCGAAGTTCGCCGAGGAGATACGCCAGAAGTACAAGCACCCGATATGGGCTCAGGTCCCGGATGTCAAGAAGGCGCTCGGCGCCGTTGGCGGGCACGGCGGCATGGACACGTTGATGGTGCTGCGTCTGAGCTACTGCCTGCAGATGGGCCTGCCGCTGGACATGAACGTCTACGACCTCGCCAGCTGGTGCTGCCTGTGCGAGCTCACCGAGAAGTCCGCCGACAGCCGCGGACGCTCCATGGACATCCCCGACTTCACGCGCGGCGCATGGAAGACGCAGAAGCCGTTCGGCTTCGAGGCCGTCGACATCTCCAAAATGGGCAAGGCATGATTCGCCCGGGGCTCCACGCCCCGAATGCGGAGAAAAAAACGCGGCCGGCATCCCCTCGGGGACGCCGGCCGCGCCTTCTAGCACCGTGCGATTCGCGCGGTGCGCCATGTCCGGTCAGCGGATCTTCTTGTATCCGTAGACGGCCTTCGCGCCAAGTTCCTCCTCGATGCGGAGAAGCTGGTTGTACTTCGCGATGCGGTCCGTGCGGCTCATGGAGCCCGTCTTGATCTGCCCGGAGTTCGTCGCGACCGCGATGTCCGCGATCGTCGCGTCCTCGGTCTCGCCGGAGCGATGGGAGGTGACGGACGTGTAGCCGGCGCGGTGCGCCATCTCGATCGCGTCGAGCGTCTCGGAGAGCGATCCGATCTGGTTGACCTTGATGAGGATCGAGTTGGCCGCGCCGAGCTTGATTCCCTTCTCGAGGTACTTGACGTTCGTGACGAAGAGGTCGTCGCCGACGAGCTGGCACTTCGAGCCGATCGCCTTCGTGAGTTCGACCCAGCCGTCCCAGTCGCCTTCCGCCATGCCGTCCTCGATCGAGTCGATCGGGTACTTCGCGACGAGGCCCTCGAGGTACTTCACCTGCTCGGCGGAGGTGCGCTTCGCGCCCTTCTTGCCTTCCTTCCAGGTGTAGTCGTACTTGCCGTTCTTGTAGAACTCGCTGGACGCGCAGTCAAGTGCGATCGTGACGTCCTTGCCGGGCCTGTAGCCCGCCGCCTTGATCGCCTTGATGATGCACTCGAGCGCGTCCTCGATGGAGTCGAGCGCAGGGGCGAAGCCGCCCTCGTCGCCGACCGCCGTGGAGAGGCCGCGCGCCTTGAGCACCTTCTTGAGGTTGTGGAACGTCTCGGCGCCCATGCGCAGACCCTCCTTGAAGGACTTCGCGCCGACCGGGCGGATCATGAACTCCTGGAACGCGATCGGGGCGTCGGAGTGCGCGCCGCCGTTGATGATGTTCATCATCGGGACGGGGAGCGTGTAGGTGTTCGTGCCGCCGATGTAGCGGTAGAGCGGCATGCCGAGCGAGTTCGCGGCGGCCTTGGCGACCGCGAGCGAGACGCCGAGGATGGCGTTCGCGCCGAGCTTCGACTTGGTGGGCGTGCCGTCGAGCTTCAGCATGAGCGCGTCGATGCCGCGCTGGTCGCACGCGCAGAGGCCCACGAGCTTGGGGGCGATTACCTTGTTGACGTTGTTCACCGCCTTGGTGACGCCCTTGCCGAGATAGCGCTTCGGGTCTCCGTCGCGGAGCTCCAGTGCTTCGTTGACGCCTGTGGATGCGCCAGACGGGACCGCGGCGCGACCGAGCGTGCCGTCATCGAGGATTACATCGACCTCGACCGTGGGGTTCCCGCGGGAGTCGATGATTTCACGTGCCTTGACTTGCTTGATGATCATCTTTTGTTTTTCCTTACCTTGTTCTTTGGCCTGCGGACGGACACCTGCGTTCATCAACAGACGCGGGTAATTTTACCATTTGCCGCGCTTAAAGTCAACGGGATATGATAAAAGTTTAGACGCAGGCCGCGGAGAGCATCCCCAGGGCGTGGGTCGTCGCGGCGCGCCGCACCGCGGCCCGGTCGCCCGGGAAGATGGCCTTCTCCGTGCGCGTGCCTGCGCGCGACGAAAGGCCGAACCACACAAGCCCGACGGGCTTTTCGTCGCTGCCGCCGCCAGGCCCGGCGATGCCGGTGACGCTTACGGCGACATCGGCCTTCAGGAGCCGCCTGGCGCCGTCGGCCATCTCCGACGCGCACTCGGAGGACACCGCGCCGAACCGCGCCAGCGTGTCCGGCGACACCCCAAGCACTTCCTCCTTGACGGAGTTGGCGTAGCTGACCACTCCTCCCAAAAACACTTCGCTCGATCCGGGGACGTCCGTTATCGCGGCGGCGATTCCGCCGCCGGTGCAGCTCTCCGCCGTCGCGCACTTCGTTCCGTTCGCCTTCATCAGCGCCACGAGTCTTTCTGCCAGGTCCATTTGCATCTCCTTTGCCATGCGTGTTGTATAACATAGTATATCACACCGCGTCCGGCGCGCGGGAAATTTCCCCTCGCGGTTTTTCGTCTGCGGGCCTGGATTTTTTGGTATAATATTGGCGTTCCTATGACGCTCCACGCCGCGTGACGCGCAGGAGGTGAAGGACAGGTGATGAAAGAGACAACGATAAATGCCGAGATGGAACAGGGCTTCCACAGAATCGTGGAGGCCTCGGAGAAACTGTACCCGCTGCTGCTGGACGACGAAAGGCATGGTTTCTCCAGGGCCGTCGACCTGCTCAAGCACAAGGTCATCCCGCTGCTTCGCCACGAGTGCCCGCTTCTCGTCGCCGTGACGGGCGGCGGAAGCGTCGGGAAGTCGACTCTCTTCAACTTCCTCGCCGGTGGCAAGTACAGCGGCGTGAAGTCCAGGGCTGGGTACACGCGAAGAACCCTCGCCGCGATCCATCCTTCCGCCGCGCGCGACAGGGCGCGGATGGAGCTCCTGTTCGACCTCTTCAGGAAGAACGCGCTGCCCGTGCCGATGAAGACGCCGGACGAAATGCTGGCGCCGGGCGAGCCGCTGTATGTCGAAAGCCCCAGCATCCCCGAGCAGATAGCCGTCCTCGACACTCCCGACTTCGACACCGGCGACAAGGACGAGTTCGCGAACCGGGACGCGGCAGAGGAGATCCTCGCGTCGTCGGACGTCCTCGTCTATCTCTTCACGAACCAGACCTACAACAACAAGGCCAACACGGACTTCGTCAGGAAGGCGATATCTGGCATCGGACGCCGGAAGGTCGTGCTCGTCTACCGCTGCAGCGCGGCGTATCCCGACGACGAGGTCGCGGAGCATGTGGACACTGTCCTGCACAACCTCTTCCCCGATTCCGTGAACCCCCGCCAGGAAGCGCTCGGAATCTACCGCATGGACGAATCCGACGCCGTTGTGAGGGGCGAGGCCGATCCGGCGATCAGGCCGCTTGGCGAAGGGCCGGACATGGTGGGGCTCATAACGGGGCTGGACATCGTCGAAACTAGAAGGGACAGCCTGCGCTCGCAATGCGAGGCGATCGTGGCGAAGACGAAAGACGCCATCGAGTCGGCGGACGTCCGGCGGTGGGAGCTTGTCGCATACCGCGATTCCGTCAGGGCGCTTGCGAGCCATGCCGTCCTTGGAGGCCTCAAGAACTTCCCGCAGGGGCTTTTGATGGAGAAGTTCGCGGAATGCTGGCGGGCGTCGCAGCCGCTGCTGGTTCGCGTGGCGCACTGGCCGGGGCGGAAGGTATCGGGCGTCGCAAAATGGTTTAGGCAGAAACTAAAAGGGGATGATCGCGCGGCTCCGCTGTCGGCGGCTGAAGAGTACAGGAAGAGGTTTTCGGAGGACTTCAAGGACAGCGTGTCGAAGCTGCTCTCCAGGCTGAGCCAGCCGACGTTGAATGTCGAGGTCTCATCCGTCTCGGAGGAGACGAGGGAACTGCGCGATGCGCTCAGGAATCTCGTCTCGCGCAACGAGAAGGACTATGGCATCTCGTCCTCCGGCAGGGAGAAGGCGGAGTGTTCCGTCCCGAGGCCCTCGCTTCTGAAGTCGGAGCTTGAGAAGGTGATCCAGGCGATTGCGTCCAGTGGGAAGGACGAGTGGATCGAGGCCGCGGCGGACAAGGCCTCCTTCAACGCCGACTTGGCGAAGGACATCAAGGATCTGGTGGACGACACCAGGAGCAAGCGTAGTTTCTGGGAGAAGTCCAAGGAGGGCCTTTGGGCGACAGTGGCCACGCTGCCGCCGATTGCGGCGGTCGCCTGGACGGTGTGCACGAGCGACCCCGTCGTCGGCACCGGCGCGATGGCGCACCTGAGCGCGTTGTTTGGACTGGGCGACCTGTGGGCGACGCTTGCCGTCCCCGCGTCCCTGGGGCTGGACGCCGCGAACAGGCGCTTCCTTGAGAACGGGCTGAAGGGGCTGTACGAGAAGTGGTTCGACAGAAAGCGAGAGCCCATTCTCAAGCTCATAGAGGAGAACGTAACCGACCGCTGCATCCGCGACTGCGCGAGTCTGCTGGAGGCGACGGAGGCACCGCTCTCCCGCCTTAGGGAAGCTGTCGAGAGCATCTGCAACGGAGAGGGGAGTGCGGCATGACGACGAATGTGGAATCGAGAAATACAATTGTGGAACGCGCGGAGCGCAGGTACAGGCTGGAGAACGAGAAGCAGGCGCTGGTCTCCATCAAGTCCAGGCTGGATTCGCTCCGGTTCTGGACGCCTGCGGCGAAGCTGTCGAATGTGGTGGAGGAGACTCTTTCCGTCGTCGACGGGCTGGCGGACCGGCTGGAGGCGAAGGCCGTTGTCGCGGTTGTGGGTGGAACTGGCGCGGGGAAGTCGACGCTCGTCAATGCGCTGTGCGGGAAGGACGGCACCGTCAAGGACGGCAACAGCCGCCCGACGACGCGCAGCATCACCGCCCTCGCCAGGACGGTCGGCGACGCCGACGTCCTTCTCGAGAATCTCAAGCCAGGTGAAATCACCGTGAGACAGGACTTCGGGTTCAGGTTCCACGACGTCGTGCTGGTGGACACGCCCGACACGGACAGCTCGGAATGCGCGGACTATTCGGATCTGCTCGACCGCGTTCTGCAGCGCGCGGACGCGCTCGTATGCGTGTTCCCCGCGCAGGACCCCAAGCGCCGGGACAATCTCGTCAGGCTGGCGGAGAAGGTCTCGCAATACCAGGCCGAGCACGTGTTCCTCGTCCTCAACCAGTGCGATCGCATAACAGAGGGGGAGCTCGACGAGATACGCAGGGACTTCGAGCAGAACATAAGGAAGTCGTGGACGAAGACGGGCAGGGTGTTTCTCGTGAGCGCGCGCGCGTCGCTTGAAAACCCGAATTGGACAGACGGCGAACGCCCACTCCACGGCGTGAACGAGTTCGCCGCCCTTTGCTCCGCGATCAGGGAGCTCGACGGTTCGTGTTTTGCGGACAGGCGCATCGAACGCGCGCGGGAACTGCGGCGGGAGACGGAGAGGTATGTCCGCGACTGCATCTGCGAATGCGGCGACTGGGATGCTCTCTGCGACGACCTGAAGAAGTTCGAGGGGGAGCTTGTCGGCAGGCTGGTCGAGGAGGAGGCCGACAGGCTTGTGTCCAGGACCGGGGACTTTTCGACGCTCGTATACAGGAGGAGCGCCGAACGCTGGCATGGCCCCATCGGCTTCTACCTGCACGCGGGAATGTTCATCGGCTCCGTCGTGTCCGCCCTGCGGTATCTCAATCCGTTCAACTGGCCGAAGCGCGCGGTGGCGAAGTTCCAGGGCATCTTCAACAAAGGGCGCTCTGACGAGGAGTCGCTGTGCGACGAGTCGCTCGCATTTGACTGGGACGCGGTCAAGGGCGCGGTTCTGGATGGGTGGCCGGTGATCGGCCCAGAGCTGGTCGGCAAGTTCAAGATGTCGCCGGACTTGATCGACGCGGAGAAGGCCGTGGTGCTTGACGACCTTGAAAGGACGTTGATGCAGCAATGGCATCGAAGCCTCAACGAGAGCGTCGACAAGATGGCGCGTGCCAAGAGCCGTCCGTTCTGGCAGTTCACGGCGCACCTGCCGCTGGTCGCCATGCTGTCGTGGTCGTTTTACGAACTGATAGTCGACTATTGCAGGGGGCAGTACCTGCCGCCGGCGTATTTTCAGCACCTGGGCACAATCGTGCTTCTGCTCTGGCTGCTGCCATCCTGGCTGGTGCGGTCGATGATCGCCCGCTCCGGCCCAAAGGCAAAGGAGGCGCTGAAGAAAGACCTCGTTTCATCCAAGGTCAACGCCAGCATGCTCCCAGTGCTCCTGGATGTTGAAGCCATCATATCCCTTCGCAAGCAAGTGGCGGGATAGGGGAGCCCGCACGGGGCTTTCTTGTAATGGTTCCTGCGTAGCGACGACGTCCTTGTCGTCGAGAACTGAAGACAGGCCTCAATTCTGGCTGGGGGATGTGCCTGGGCCCGTCACAGTGGAAACGCCGTTTGTGCCGCGATGGACAGTCCAGCCGAACTTGGACGTCTCCGAGTCTCCGTTGGGGAAGAGCGTAAAGCGCTGGGTGTGCGTGGCGAGCAGGTTTGTCTGCGTCGTG
>CADCCQ010000035.1 GCA_902799955.1 uncultured bacterium
CGCATGGAACAAGATGAAGCCGATGTCGGAGAGCGAGCCGATGATGGCGCGCCAGCTCGCGAAGATGGAGGCGCGCTACCCGTATGACGTGTGGCTCTTTGCCGACTACGAGGACGACGAATGGCCCTCGACCCGCCAGGCCGATCTCTTCAAGAAGTGGAACGCGAAGTGGAAGTGGCCGCAATTGAGGACGTGCGGACGCCTCGACGAGCCGTTCGACCGCGTGAAGGCGCGCTGGGGCGACAAGATCCCAACGCTGCGCGGCGAAATGACGAGCGGCTGGCTCCAGCACGCCGCCTGCACTCCTGCGCTTCTCGCCCGCAAGATGGCGGCGGACAGGGCGCTTGCGCGCGCCGAGACGCTGACGGCGATCAAGGCCGCGAGAGGCGAAGCGGCGTATCCTGCGGAGGATCTTCGCCGTGCATGGGACGCGCTTATCTGGAATGACGAACACTCCTACGGCGTGAGCGGCTACTCCGGCCGCCGTGTCTTCGAGACGTGGATGCAGCACCGCGACTGGATCGAGCGCGCGGAGCGCGTTGCGCTGGATTTGATTCAACGGGCGATTCCGGGGATGATCATTCATTACGGCAATCCGTCCGTGGTGATCTGCCACGACGGCCTAACCGAGAACCGCTGGTATCGCGTGGCGGTGACGAACGGCGTGGTTTATTCGATCTACGACAAGGAACTCCAGCGCGAACTGCTCGAAGGCCCCGCAAACGAGTTCCGCTACACGCGCGACAACCACAAGACCTGGATGAGGGGCGCCGAGGCCGCGCGGGCGCTCGGCGCTGAGATGGTGCAGAAGGTGTGGTTATCGCAGGGTGAGAAGAAGATTGTCCTTGAATCCTCCTTCAGCCACGCCAGCGACCTCTTCAACACAAACCGCTACGACCGCTTCGGTTACATGGCATTTCCGTTCGCCGTGCCGCAGTTCCGCTTTGCGGCGCAGCTGAATGGTCCGGTGATCGATCCCATACGTGACCAGAGCGGACTGACCTCCGACGCATTCACCGCGGTGCGCGACTGGTGCGCCGTGGAGAACGGCGAGTTCGGCGTGGTGCTCGTCATGGCAGACTCGTGTCTGACGGAGTTCGGCGAAATCCATCCCGACAAGACGTGCTACGGCGGGCCGGTGAAGTCGTCCGGCATCTATCCGTATCTCTTCACGGACTGGCTTCAGATGCACAACCCCGACGGCGGCAGCTTCAACTTCCGTTTTCGCTATGCGATAACGTCCTACGCGGGCACGTGGCAGAACGCGCACATTCCGGCATTCGCCGAGCGCGTGCTTGATGATCTCGACGAAAAGTACTATGGGTCCAGCATGTCTCTTTCACGGTATGACCTGAGCGTGGATTCGCCTGCATGGAACGTGCAGTTGCTTACGATCAAGCGCGCCGAGGACGGACGCGGATTGATTGCGCGCTTCCGCGAGCGCGAGGGGCGGCCGTGCCGGGTCACCGCGAGCCAGCACCTTGCACCGGACGCGGAGTACACGCTCTGCAACGTGATAGAGCGCGACGTGCGCAAGCTTGACGGATTCGCGTTCGACCTCGCGCCGTTCGGCTATGCGACAATTCGGATCGACGCGCCGTCGCTGCGCTTCGCCACGAAGTCGCCGGACGACTCCGCGTACGCCTACACGGGGTTGATCACCGCGCCCCGCGCGGGACACGGCGGGAAGGACGGGCAGATGTACGTCCTGTGGGGCGCGGAGATGTCGCCCGACTTCGACCACTACGAGCTCTGGCGCGACGGGAAGTTCCTCGCCAACGTGACGAACGAAGCGCCGGACGGCGTCGCATATCGCGTGGCGCGCTACGAGGACCTGGGGCTGCCCACGCACTCGCGCCACGAGTACCGCATCCGCAAGGTGTGGAAGGACGGACGCAAGGATCCGCTCCGTGCCGGTGACCTACATAATGGTGTGCTGTCATGGGGCGGACAAGGGGACAGCGTTCCTTGCGAACGGGAAGTGGGATACCCGCCACGACTACCGCGACTACTTCTTTGCCCGCGACATGATGAGGAAAATCAAGGAGTCAGGGATCAACGTCGTCGGAATCGACTTCACAAATCCGTCGCAGTGGGACCAGTTCAGGGCGCACCACTGGCCGATGCTCGAGAACGTCGCAAAGGCGGCGGCGGAATTGGACATGCAGTACTTCATCTTCATGGGCAACACCCACGCCCACACCATGAAGTACTGGAACGACAAGGCGAAGATAGTTTGGGAGACGTTTGCGCAGGACAGGCACTACCGCAGATACGGGTTCGGCGACGACCGTCCGATGCTGACGATCTTCCTCCCTGGCAGGGACTTCAAGAGTCACTTCGACCGGACGCCCGAGAGCGAAAAGTGCTGGCTGGCCAAGTTCAGGATAGGCACGTGCCAGGTCAACGACCCTATAGTGCCGACGCCGACCGACGGATGGGGGTACCGCAACATGTCCGCAGGCTCCACGGACCTCGCGAGATTTGCCGCGCCGAACTCCGGCGTCGGCCCGAAGGAGTGGGCGCGCGTCGACGCGAATGAGTGGCGCAGGCGCGTCAAGTGGTGCCTTGGTGCGAAGGAGTACGCCGTCATAGGGACGTATGACGACACGTGCGACTGCATTTTCTGGGGTATAGCCGACGTCAGGAAAAGCCGGAACAAGATACACGTGCACGCGTCAACCAAGGATGATCCATACGTCTACTACAACATCGTCAAGGAGGAGATAGAGGCTATGCGCGCGAAGAGCGCGTCGCCAGGGGAAATGTGATATAATGTTCACAACCCCACAGTCTACAGAACGGAGGCAAAGAATGAATTCTGACAAGAAGAACCTGATCGCATCATTCCAGGTCGACCACACGAAAATCGTCCCGGGCGTGTACGAGTCGCGCGTTGACGAGGTCGGCGGCGATTTCGTAACGACGTTCGACATACGCATGAAGGAGCCAAACAAGGAGCCGGCCATCCATCCGAATGCCATGCACACGATAGAGCATGTCGTGGCGACATTCCTGCGCAACGACGCCGAATGGAAGGAGAGGATCGTCTACTGGGGTCCGATGGGGTGCCTCACCGGTTCCTATCTGATCGTGAAGGGCCGTCCGAAGCCGCAGGAACTGCAGCCGCTCCTGCTTCGTGCATTCGAGCATCTGCGAGACTACGAAGGCGAAGTCCCCGGCGCCACGCCGCTCAATTGCGGAAACTACCTCCTGCACGATTTGCCAATGGCGAAATGGGAGGCGGCGAAGTACGCTGAGATTCTCAAGACGAGCGCATGCTACGAGTACGAGAAGACAAAGCGCCTCGGCACCTCCGGCGGAGTGTTCTACGATTCGTGATGTCCGGATGTCGCGGCTAGGGAAGCAACATGCGTCATTGGCTGATCGTCTGGGGGGTCATCCTCGTCTGGGGCATGACGTTCGTGAATACGCGGGCGCTGCTAGTCGATTTCTCCTCCTTTGAAATCCTCGTGCTGCGCTTTGTCCTGGCATTTGCGACTTTGTGCGCGATCGAACGGGCGATGCGTCCGTCGATACGCCGCGAAGGGGGGTCCGAATGGATTTTCGCCGCCATGGGCTTCACGGGATTCCTGGCGTACCATTTCCTGGAGAACTGCGCAATCTACTACACGAACGCAAGCAACGTCGCCATCCTTACGTCGTTTGCACCGGTGGCGACTGCCATTCTGGCGCGTCTGCTCACGAAAAACAGGCAGGCTTCGATAGGTTTGTTCGTCGGCTCCATTATCGCCATCGGAGGCGTGGCGCTCGTGAGCTTGAACGGACAGCGCGCATTGGAGCTGCGCCCGATTGGAGACGCAATGGCGATATGCTCGATGGTGTCGTGGGCGTTTTATTCACTCCTCATAGACATCGCGAATGCGCGTGGCGTGTCGCCGATCACCGCGGTGCGCAAGGCTTTGGGGTGGTCGCTTCTCATGATTGTGCCGATTGCCGTTCTTGGCGCGACGAAATTCGGCTCGCAGATGCTTGAGGGTTCGTTCGCGATAAACCTCGATCGTTGCGTCAATGCACGGCGCTTTGCAAATCCGCTCAACTGGGCGAACATCGCGACGCTTGGGATTCTGGCGTCCGCCGCCTGTTTTGTCCTCTGGAGCGTGGCGTGCAAGACGCTCGGCGTCGTGAAGACCTCCATTTCGCTGTACATCATCCCCGTGGTGGGCGTCGTGTTCGCAATGATTGCGCTTGGCGAGCGTGTGACGTTCCTGGAGGTCGCGGGTGGATGCGTCATTCTCACAGGAATGGCCATCGCCACGAGGAGATGTGTCGACGAAGGCAAGGCGTAGTCGGCATGATGCAAAGGGCAAATGGCATGAAGACAATGAAGACGGCGATAGTCGCAGTTGCGCTGTGCGTCGTATGTGGTGCACGGGGCGAGGTCGGGTTCGCCGCACGGAGCATTCCCCGACAGACCGGCACTGCCACGTCCACAGAAGCCACGCGCCATGCGGGGAATCCCGTCTATCCGACGTATGACGGACGCGTCATGGCCGGCTACCAGGGATGGTTCCACGTTCGCCCTGGCGGCGTGATGTATCCGGACGAGGAGTCCGTCCGGATCGACATGTGGCCGGACGTCTCCGAGTACGAAAAGACATATCCCACGGGGCTGAAGTTTGCGAACGGCGAAACGGCGCGGTTTTTCTGCTCGGACGACGAATCCACGGTAGAGACGCACTTCCGCTGGATGGAGGAGTATGGGCTCGACGGCGTGTTTCTGCAGCGCTTCTTCGTGAACGCGACGCGCCCGACGAAAGAGGGGCGCGAGGAATCCGCGACGGTGGTCCGCCATGCGCTCAAGGCGGCGCAGAGGCATTCGCGCGCCATCGCGATCATGTACGACCTGTCTGGGCTGCAGCCAGGGCGCGACGACTGTATGAAGCTCGTGGTGGACTGGAAGTTCCTGTTGGATCGGGCCAGGGTGACGAGCTACGGCGCGCGCAACATGTACCTTCACCATCGCGGAAAGCCGCTTGTGGCCATTTGGGGGGTGGGATTCCCCGACCGTCCGTATTCGATGCGCGACATCAAACTTGCGGAGTTCATGGACTTCCTGAAGAACGATCCGGTGTACGGTGGGTGCAGCGTGATGCTCGGCGTGCCGACGCACTGGCGCGCGCTCGACCGCGACTGCGTCAAGGATGCCTACCTCCACGAACTCGTGCGTAAGGCCGATCTTGTCATGCCGTGGATGGTCGGGCGCTTCACGCCGCTGCGTGGCGGAGAGATGAACCGATACTACGACATGGTGTCCGGGGACCTCGCCTGGTGCAAGGCGGCGGGCGTCGACTACGTCCCGCTCGTCTATCCCGGCTTCAGCTGGTACAACTTGAGCCGCAGGGAAAAGGGGCTTACGCCCTCGCCCGTGGAGAGCATTCCCCGACAGGGCGGCACGTTCTACTGGGGCCAGATTCAGACGGCGGTCGCGGCAGGTGCGAACCGACTCTACGTTGCCATGTTCGACGAGGTGAACGAGGGAACCGCCATCTTCAAGGTGACGGACGACCCTCCAGTCGGCAAGACCGTGAAGTTCGCCCGCATGGACGGCCGGCAGTCGGATCACTACCTATTCCTCACAGGA
Source organism: uncultured bacterium (assembly GCA_902799955.1). GTDB lineage: Bacteria > Verrucomicrobiota > Kiritimatiellia > RFP12 > UBA1067 > UBA1067. The sequence goes on from CADCCQ010000035.1 coordinate 5,606, forward strand.
GAGGGATCGAAGCTCCTGCGCGGCGAACGTTCGCCCACCAAGCCGGGAGAGCTTCCGACGCGTTGACCACAAACTTCAATGCATAAGTGCGGAAATTTATGGTATAATTAACGCTAGACGTAAAGGGGAAACACAACGTGGCTCGGTTCGGCATTGGTCACTAGCCACTTCAGAGAAGGACAAACAATGAGCAAAACAAAATTGATGGCACTCGTGGCAATCTGTGTTGCGGCGGTCCCGTCGGCGTGGGCGACGACGCTGCAGAAGGCGGGCGAAAGCACGAACCCGCCGCCGATGCGCTTCCGCGTCGTGCAGTGGAACATCGGGCATTTTGCGCTTGGCAAGAACAGCCAGACGGCCATTGCGCCGGAAGAGTCGTCTGCACGAAGTGCGGCGTACCGGGCGATGATCGCCCAGCTGAAGCCCGACTTCCTCGGCGTGAGCGAATTCGATCCTGTATTCGACAAGGCTGGGCGGCTTTCGACGAACGAGGTGTTCTCCTCGTTCCCCACGATGATCCTAGGCCCGAAGAACCACTACCAGTGTAATGCCCTGTTCACACGCTTTCCGTGCGTCCGGCACGAGATTGTCAATTACACCTTGCATCGCCAGAATGTATATTTCATCGATTCTGTGTTCCTGTTTGGCACGAACGAGGTGCATTTCGTCCAGAGCCACCTCGACTGGTATCGCACCACGGACGGAAAGCGGTACGCGCTGCCGCAGATGCGTCAGCTCGTGAAGCATTTCAAGGACATGCCCTACGTCATCATCTCTGCCGACTTCAACGTGCCGGAGATCGGGCATTTTGACGCCTTCAAGGAGGCGGGGTACGTGGTTGCCAACGGCGGACGCTACTCGGTGCTAGACAATGTCGTCGTGAAGGGATTTGACGTGAAGGAGCTCTTCGCCGCCGACAACGAACGCCGCCTGAGCGACCATCGCATTGTCGGGTGTGTTCTCGAAATGCGGCAACAATGAGGGCACAAGCTAAATCGCATTGCATACGGCAGCCGAACAAGTGAAATGCAGAGGAAATGTTGCTGCGTAGAAGTGTAGAAAACTTGCAATAGAGGAAAGGGGAAAAACATGAAAAGACTGATGTTACTGGCGGCGGTTGCCGCATCTGTCGCGAATGGCGCCGACGTAGAGCGCGTCGTCAAGCCGCCGCGCTTCACGCGCGGCAACACGTCCATCCTGCCCGTGCAGCCGATCGACCAGGCGGCGTGGCTTTCACATCCCGACATCAAGGACGAGGTGGCGTACCCGCCGATGCCGCGTGTCGTTCGCTTCCGTTGCGAGTTCACGAGCGACGGATCGCCGCTAGAGTTCGACGTCACGGGCGACGAGCGCTACTACCTCACGCTCGACGGCGCGTTTGTCTCGCGCGGCCCTCACCGCGGCACGGTCGAGAACTGGATGTACCAGAGCTACCGCGCCAGGCTTGAGCCCGGGAAGCACGTGATGGAGGCGACGGTGTGGCGGATGCCGTACCGTGCGTCGCCGCTCGCGCAGCTTTCGTACAAGCTCGGTTTCTGCCTCAAGGCGGAAGGAACGTACGACGCCGTCCTCACCACGGGCAAGGGCGCGTGGAAATGCGGGCCCATCACGGGCGTCAAGAACATCGGCAAGTCCGGCGGTGCGTGGGGCGGAGGCGACGGCTTCGAGATATGCGGCTCCGGGATCTACGACTGCACGTCGGGCAAGTGGCTCAAGCCGGCCGTCGTGAGAAAGGCGCTCGGCGGCGGCAGCAGGTACGGCGCCCGCCAGCAGGGCTGGATGCTCTTCCCGTCGCAGCTGCCGGATCAGACCGAATACCGCGTCCGCCCCGGCAAGTTCGTGGACGGCGGTGAGATGAAGTTCCCGCTCGTCGTGAAGCCAGGCGAAAAGCGGCGCATTCTCTGGGACCTCGACCGCTACATCTGCGCGTACCCCGAGGCGGTCGTGAAGGGCGGCAAGGGCGGCAAGATGAGCTGGCAGTGGGCGGAGGCGCTGCGCGGTCCGTCCAAGAATCCGAAGATCAAGGGCAACTTCAAGGGCAACCGCGGCGAGTGGAAAGGTAAGACGTTCAGTGGATTCGGCGACCGGTTCGTGTTTGACGGACGCGACCGCGCCGTGTTCCAGCCACCGTGGTTCCGCTGCGGACGCTGGTGCGAGATCATCGTCGAGGCCGGCGCGGAGCCTGTCGAGATCCAGGACCTTTCGCTCATAGAGTCGCGCTATCCGCTCGAGTGCGAGACTCGCTTCGAGACGCCCGAGGATCCGGCGCTCGCGGGCGTGCAGGCGATCGCGGATTTGAGGTTGGCCGTCAGCGTGTCTGCGGACGATCCCGCGCTCGCGGGCGTGCAGGCGATCTGCACGCGCGCCATGCAGATGTGCTGCCACGAGATGCTCTTCGACTGCCCGTTCTACGAGCAGCAGATGTACCCCGGCGACACGCGCGTGCAGCTGAACGTGATCTCCGCGATGACGTCCGACGACGCGATCATCCGCCGCGCGATCGAGATATACGACATCAACCGCCGCGACGACGGCAACGTGCCGTTCAACTTTCCGACGGTCGGCACGCAGGAGGGCGCGTCCTACACGCTCTGCTACCTCGGCATGTACGCCGACTACGTCATGAACCACTCCAACCGCGAATGGCTCCGTGCGCGCCTCCCCGGCATGCGCGACACGCTCCACGGTTTTGAGCTGTACGAGCGCGAGGACGGCATCATCCATCATCTTCCGGGCTGGTCTTTCATGGACTGGGTGCCGAGCGGGGAATGGTACGGAGGCTGGGCTCCGGGTTCACGTGACGGCGGCGCGAATGCCGAGATGAACCTCTTCTACCTCGCGGCGCTCCAGGGCGCGGCGAAGATCGAAGACGCCTTCGGCAACCGCCACCTTGCCGCGCACTGGCGCGAGAAGGCGGCGAAGCTCAAGCCCGCGATAGTCAGGCAGTTCTTCGACGAGGGGCGCGGGCTCTTCGCGTCCGACGCCGCGAAGAAATCCTTCGCGGAGCATGCGCAGTGCCTTGCGCTCCTCACGGACGTCTTCGAGGGCGACCGCGCGAAGGCGCTCTTCGAGCGGCTGATCACCGATAAGAACATCCACCGCACGACGGTCTATTTCTCGTACTACCTCTTCGAGACGTACTTCAAGTTCGGCCGCGCCGACCTCTTCCTCAAGCGGCTCGACCTCTGGAAGGGGTACGTCAAACTTGGCGCGACGACGACTCTGGAGTCGCCGGAATATCCCGGACACGACTCGCGCAGCGACTGCCATGCGTGGGGCGCGCATCCGCTCTGGTTCCTCAGGACGGGCGTCGCCGGCATCCGCAGTGCTGCGCCGTTCTTCGAGAAGGTGCGCGTGGCGCCGCAGCCGGGCGGGCTCAGGTCGATCAAGGCGTCGTATCCACATCCGAGCGGAAAGATGATCGAGGTCGACCTGTCCTTCGCAGACGGCAAGGCGTACGGGCGCGTCACGACTCCCGTCGCGGGCGAGTTCGTCTTCGGCGACGTCGTGAAACCCCTCGTCCCCGGTGTAAACGAAATCTGAAGCGCTCCGCGTAACCCGCCATCCGGGTTTTGCACGAAGGCTGCCGGCATTACGTAAAATGTAAGGCCGGCAGCCTTGGTTTTACATTTGCTGTAATATCTTCTCAGGGCTTTTGCGCCTTTACACTCTACATTTTACACTTGAGGCAGTTGCAAAACCTTCACACATATCTTTTCAACCACGGCATACACTGAATACACAGAAAATGAGCGGCTTGTTATTCCGTGTGTTCCGTGTATTCCGTGGTTTTGCAATTATTGCACTTTACACTTCCCACCTCACGCTCTTTTGGCACGAAATGTGCTTTACAATTTTAGAATACTCCTCTGATGCGGGAAGCGTGTCCGACGGAAGTACGAAAAACAAAGAAAAAGAGGCAAAATAGAAAATGAGCAAATACGTTGACAAGGTCCTTGCGGACGTCAAGGCGAAGAATCCGAACGAGCCCGAGTTCATCCAGGCGGTGGACGAGGTGCTTACCACGCTTGACCCCGTTCTCAAGTCGAATCCGCAGTACGAGAAGAATGCAATCCTCGAGCGCATGGTCGAGCCCGAGCGCGTTATCATATTCCGCGTGCCGTGGGTGGACGACAAGGGCATAGTCAGGGTGAACCGCGGCTACCGCATCCAGATGAACAGCGCGATCGGCCCGTACAAGGGCGGCCTCCGCTTCGACCCGACGGTGAACCTGGGCGTTCTGAAGTTCCTCGCGTTCGAGCAGGTGTTCAAGAACTCGCTCACCACGCTTCCGATGGGCGGCGGCAAGGGCGGCAGCGACTTCAACCCGAAGGTCAGCCCCCACACCCCCGGCAAGCGCTGCAGCGACGCCGAGGTCATGCGCTTCTGCCAGAGCTTCATGACGGAGCTTTTCCGCCACATCGGCCCCGACACCGACGTCCCGGCCGGCGACATGAACGTCGGAGGGCGCGAGATCGGGTACATGTTCGGGCAGTACAAGCGCCTCGCCAACGAGTGGACGGGCGTCCTGACGGGCAAGGGCCTCTCCTTCGGCGGCTCGCTCATCCGCCCCGAGGCCACGGGCTACGGCGACGTCTACTTCGCAGAGAACATGCTCGCCATGCGCGGCGAGACGCTAGAGGGCAAGAGGTGCGTGATCTCCGGCTCCGGCAACGTCGCGTCGTTCGCGGCCGAGAAGCTGATGCAGCTCGGCGCCAAGGTCCTGACGCTCTCCGACCGCTCCGGCGCGATCTACTGCGAAGGCGGCATCACTGAGAAGATGCTCAAGGACATCATGGTCCTCAAGAACGTCAAGCGCGGCGAGCTCTCCGACTTCGCTAAGAAGACCAAGGCAGTCAAGTTCTTCGCCGGCAAGAACAGCTGGCAGCTCGCGGACAAGGTCGACGCGGCGTTCCCGTGCGCCCGCCAGAACGAGCTCGACGGCAAGGACGCGGCCTACCTGCTCAAGCACGGTTGCACGCTCGTCGGCGAGGGCGCGAACATGCCTTCCACCCCGGACGCCATCGCGGCGTTCGTCAAGGCGAAGATCATGTACTCGCCCGGCAAGGCGTCCAACGCCGGCGGCGTCGCGACCTCGGGCCTCGAGATGTCGCAGAACTCCGAGCGCCTCAGCTGGACGCGCGAAGAGGTCGACGCGAAGCTCAAGGGCATCATGAAGTCCATCCACGACAACGCCTGGGAGGCCGCCGCGAAGTACGGCGACAAGGGCAACTACGTGATGGGCGCGAACATCGCCGGCTTCACGAAGGTCGCCGACGCGATGGTGGCGCAGGGCGTCTGCTGAAACGCATACGGCAATACGAAAGACGGCGCGGACGGGGCGGCCCCGTCCGCGCTGTTTTTTTAATGGCGCGATGGAAAACATATCCTCATTTGCGCTGCTTTGCGCTTCGTCCAGGCGGAATGCCGAAAAACGCGCAGAGGTTCACAGAGTCGCATACGTGGTTTTTATCACAAAGATTTCAAATGCCCTGCGCTTCTCTGGTATAATATTATGCAAAAGGAGAAATGCAGATGACAGCGATGATTCTTGCGGCGTTCATTGCGGTGGACGCCCCTTTGCCGAATGGCGGCGAGGCGGTGTGCGACACCGCGCGGTTCGTGAGGGCCTTTGAGTGCGGAGGGGACGTGCGCCGCGCAATGTGGACGGTCTCGGGACTTGGCGTGTTCCGATGCTACGTAAACGGAGACGAGGTCGGCGCGGACGACTGCCTGAAGCCTGGCTACACACACGTCGGCAAGCGCCGCCATTCGTTTTCATACGACGTCACGCCGCTTGTGAAGAAAGGGCGCAACGTGCTTTCCGCAGAGGTCTCCACCGGCTGGTGGCGCGACGCCATCGTCGGGAGGCGCAAGGTGCCGTCCGCCTTCTGGGGCAGCCTCGAGATCGAGCGCGCCGACGGGACCAAGGTCGCGATTCCGACGGACGGGACGTGGAAGGGCGCGTACGGCGGCGGCCTGGTCCACGCCGAAATATACTGGGGCGAGACGTTCGACGCGCGCGCCGACCAGTCGTGGCGCAAGACAGGCGAAGTCGACTGGAAGGCGGCGAAGGCGTACGACGGCTTCAAGGGCGTCGTCACGCCGGTCGAGGGGCGGACGATCCGCCTCCGCCGCGACCTGGCGCTGAAGCCGCGCGAGATATACGTCTGGCGCGGCGCGGACGGGGCCACGAAGGATGCCTTTGGAAAGATAAGGATCACAAGGCGGTATTCAGACGGGGACGAGATCGTCCTCGACAAAGACGAGCGGCTCGTCGTCGACTTCGGGCAGAACGCGGCGGGCGTGCCGGAGTTCACCGGCTCAGCGGCGGCTGGCGTCGAGTTCTCAGGGCGTCCGGGCGAGATGCTCAACGACATGAACGGCGAGAGGTCGCGCGGCAACTGCGGCCCCGCGGGAAGCGTATATCCCGCCAACTACCGTGCCGCGCGCTCGCGCGCCGCGTACATATTCGCGGGGAAGGGCAGGGAGACGTACCGCCCGACGTTCACGTTCTTCGGCGGAAGGTACTTCTCGTTCATCTCGACGGGGAAGGTGACGCTCTCCTCGATAAGGTTCCTGCCGATGATGTCCATCGCGCCCGAGGACGAGACGGGGACGATCGAGACGGGGCGCGACGACCTCAACAGGCTCATCTCGAACTGCGTGTGGGGGATGAGGTCCAACTACCTGTCGGTGCCGACGGACTGCCCCCAGCGCGACGAGCGCTGGGGATGGGCGGGCGACACGCAGGTGTTCGCGGGCGCGGCGGTGTACGCGGCGGACGTCTACGGCTTCCTCTCGAAGTGGATGACGGACATGCGCGATTCGCAGGCGGGCGAGAATTCAAATTGCCCGGGGATGTTCCCGAAGATGGCGCCCAGCGGGGCCGGCGGCCGGCTCATCGGCTGGGCGGACGCGGGCGTAATCGTGCCGTACACGCTGTGGCGTCAGTACGGCGACGTGGCGGCCGTGAATGTGAACTGGGACGCGATGGCGCGGTTCCTGGCGAACCTCGACAAGTCGAACTGGACGACGCCCGAGGGCGAGCGGCAGTGCGCCGACTGGCTCTCGCCCGCAATGTACGAGGGGCACCGTCGTGGCTGGGGCGCGAGGCACACGAAGAATCCGTACTGGGACGGCGAGACGAACGCCGACGAGCGCCAGTACTGGGACATGCTCGGCGCGTGCTACCACATCTGGGACCTCAAGATGATGGTCGAGATGGCGAAGGCCACGGGGCGCGACAAGGAGGCCGCGGCGTACGCGCAGCGCGAGGCCAAGGCCGTGGCGCGCTACCGCGGCCTCTTCCTGGACCACAACGGGCGCCTTGCCGAGCGCTATCGCGACATGCAGACGCCGAATCTCTTCGCGCTCAAGCTAGGCCTCTTCCCGACGCAGGCGGCGACGGACGCGGCGAAGGCGGATCTTGTCGCAAGCATCAAGGCAGGCGGATTCAAGATCGGCACTGGTTTCCTCGGGACGCCGCACCTCCTCGACGTTCTCGTGGATGTCGTGGGCGACACGGAGCTCGCCTACTCCGTCCTGCTCCAGCACGGCTGCCCGGGGTGGCTGTATTCCGTCGACCAGGGCGCGACGACGATCTGGGAACGCTGGGACGGCTACACGAGGGAACGCGGCTTCGGCCCTGTCGCGATGAACAGCTTCAACCACTATGCGTACGGCGCGGTGATGGGCTGGATGTACCGCGCGATGGCCGGGATAAGGCCGGGGAAGGAGGCCGGGTTCGCGCGCTTCACGCTCGCGCCGAAGCCCGACAGGCGCGTCGGGTGGTGCAAGGCGTCTTACCGCGTCGCGCAGGGGATGGTCAAGAGCCACTGGCGCTACGAGAAGGACGGCAGGCTCGTCTGGTCGTTCACGGTCCCGCCGGGGACCGTCGCGGACGTGATCCCGCCATCCGGCGGTGCGCCGAGGGTATTCGGGCCGGGCGAACACGTTGTCGCGGACTGACGATTTTCGCACATTCCCCCCTTGACATACATACCTGGAGGTATGTATAATATACGGCGTACCACAGATAGGCAGACAGAAATGAAACTGAACCTCAGACCTGAAATAGACAAGATAAAGACCTTCTCGAGGGTCTTCGTCGAGCGGCCTCGCTTCGCGATGGTCATCGCCATCGTCCTCTCGATGGCGGGGGCCATGGCCATTTTCAAGCTCCCGGTGTCGCAGTACCCGCGCATCACGCCGCCGTCCATATCGGTGAGCTACACATACCCAGGCGCGAACGCGAACGAGGTGCTGAAGACGGTCGCGATGCCGATCGAGGACGAGGTGAACGGCGTGGACGACATGCTCTACATGACGGGGCAGTGCGGCGACGACGGCAACTACTCGCTGAACGTCACGTTCGAGGTGGAGTCCGACCGCGACATGGACATGGTGAAGGTCCAGAACCGCGTCGCGCAGGCCGAGGCGAAGCTGCCGGCGGAGGTGAAGCAGCTCGGCGGGCGCATCCGCGCACAGAACTCCGACATGCTGGGTTTCATAGCGGTCAGGTCCCCGAAGGGCTCTCTTTCGCGTCTTCAGATTTCCGACTACATATACGCCAACATACAGCCGGTCCTGCTGCGCGTGCCGGGCGTGGGCGACGTGACTGTCTACGGCCCGAAGTTGGCGATGCGCGTGTGGCTCGACCCCGCGAAGCTCGCGGCCCTCGGCATGAACTCCGAGGAGGTGATCTCCGCGATCTCCAAGCAGAACATCCAGGCGTCGATCGGTTCCGTCGGCTCGTCTCCGTCGGGTGACCACGCCGCGTACACGATGTCGCTCGTCGCGAAGGGGCGTCTGCCGACGCCGAAGGAGTTCGACGAGATCGTGATCCGCCGCGACGAGCAGGGCGGCATGGTGCGCCTGAAGGACGTCGCGCGCACGGAGATCGGCGAGCAGAACTACATGTTCACCGGCCAGCTCAACGGCGGCAACGCGGTGTCCGTCGCGCTCCAGCAGAAGCCGGGAGCGAACGCCATCGCGACGATGAAGGCGATACGCGCCGAGATGGCCAGGCTCAAGGAGTCGTTCCCGGAGGACCTCGAGTGGGTCATCCCATACGACGCGACGGAGTACGTAAGCACGTGCATCGACGAGATCCTGCTGACGCTTGGGATCACCTTCGGCCTTGTCGTGATCGTCTGCTACCTGTTCCTCCAGGACTGGCGCGCGACGCTCATCCCGTGCCTGACGATCCCCGTGTCGCTGTCGTCGACGTTCATCCTGATGGCGCTCCTGGGCTACTCCATCAACATCCTCACGCTGTTCGGGCTTGTGCTTGCCATAGGCGTGGTGGTGGACGACTGCATCGTCGTGGTGGAACGCGTGCAGTACCTCATCGAGACGCGCGGGCTCAACTCCCGTGAGGCGGCGGTGCAGGCGATGAGCGACGTGACGAGCGCGGTCATCGCGACGACGCTGGTGCTGCTCGGCATCTTCGTGCCGGTCGGGTTCATGTCCGGCATCACCGGGCGCATCTACCAGCAGTTCTCCGTCACGCTCTCCGCGGCCGTGTGCTTCTCGACGGTGTGCGCGCTCACGCTCGCGCCGGCTCTGTGCTCGCTCATCCTGCACGAGTCGCGTCCGTACATGCACGGCCCGCTCGCGTGGTTCAACTGGGCGGTCAACGCCTTCAAGGGGCTGTTCGTCAAGCTCGCGAAGTGGCTTGCGCGGCGGATATTCCTCGCGTTCGCGCTGCTTCTACTGGTGGTGCTGCTGACGCTCCAGTCGTTCCGCTCCACGCAGACGGCGTTCCTCCCCGACGAAGACCAGAGGGTCGTGTTCTGCGCGCTGGAGATGCCCGAGGGCACGACCAGGGACCGCACGCGCGACGTGTCGCTGCGCGCGGTGCAGATGCTCCGCGAGGTCGAGGAGGTCTCGAGCGTGCTGACGATCACCGGCTTCTCGATGGTCGGCGGGCGCGGCGAGAACCAGTGCATGCTGATCGTCGACCTGAAGGACTGGTCGCAGCGCAGGCGCCCGGACCAGTCCGCGGCGAAGATGGTGGAGAGGATACAGAAGGTCCTCGCGGCGGTTCCCGAGCCGTCGTGGAAGGTGTTCATGCCCCCGGCGATCCCGGGCCTCGGCATGACGAACGGCATAACCGTGAACATCCAGGACAAGGGCACTGCCGACCCGCTCCGCGTCGAGCAGGTCCAGAACAGGCTGCTCGCCGTCCTCAACGACAAGTCGAAGCACCCCGAGATAATGGCGGCGTTCTCCGGCTACAACGCGAGGACCCCGCACCTCAGGTTCCACCTCGACCGCGACAAGGCGGAGATGTACAAGGTGCCTGTCGCGACGGTGTACGCGACGCTCCAGAACTACCTCGGCTCGCGCTACGTGAACGACGTGAACATCGGAACGCAGGTCAACCGCGTGATGGTGCAGTCCGACTGGGAGGGCCGCGCCACTCCCGAGGCCGTCTCCCGCCTGTACGTGCGGAGCGAGACCGGCGAGATGGTGCAGATCGACTCGCTCGGCGTAATAACGCCGGAGCTCGGGCCGCGCACCGTCTACACCCGCGACAAGTACGTGACGAGCCAGCTGACGATCATGCCGATGCCGGGCGTCGCGTCCGGGCGGGTCATGGAATCCCTGAGGAAGGTGTTCAAGGAGGAGATGCCGAAGGACTTCGGCTACGACTGGGCCAACCTGTCGTTCCAGGAGGCGCGCAACGAGGGAAGCGCCGCGCCGCTCATCGCGCTCGCGGTCCTCTTCGGCTACCTCTTCCTCGTCGCGCAGTACGAGAGCTGGACGATCCCGCTGCCGGTGATGCTTTCGATATTCGTCGCCGTGCTCGGCGCGCTCTGCGGGCTTAAGTGGTTCGGAACGTGGATGACGGGCTCGCCGTATCCGCTTTCGATATACGCGCAGCTGGGCCTGGTGCTCCTCGTGGGACTCGCCTCGAAGAACGCGATCCTCATCGTGGAGTTCGCGAAGGACAAGCGCGAGAACGAGGGCTACTCGATAGTCGAGGCGTCCGGCGCGGCGGCTGGCGAGCGTCTCCGCGCGCTCCTCATGACGGCCTTGACGACGCTCCTCGGCACGCTCCCGATGATGATCGCGACGGGCGCCGGCGCGGCGAGCCGCAACCACCTCGGGACGACCGAGTTCTGGGGGATGCTCTTCTCCGTTTCCTTCGGAATACTTCTCGTCCCGGGCCTCTACGCGCTGTTCCAGACGTGGCGCGAGAGGGTGAAGCGGTTCTTCGCGTACATGTCGGCGAGGGCCGCCAGGAGAAGGGCGCTGAAGGCGAGGCGGGCGTAGTTTCGCCGCGGATGTTTTCCACTACTTGAACGCAAAGGAGAGAAAGAGAATGAGAAACAGCAAGGTTGGTCTTGTCGTGATGTCGGCGCTTGCCGCCGCGGCCGGGTGTTCGTTCCTGCCGTCGGTCGGGCCTGACTACGAGAGGCCGGAGTTCGATCTGCCGGAGACCGTGGTCCCGGACGCCGGGATGCCGACGACGAACCGCACCGAGACGGGCGAGTTCAAGGCCGCGGAGGGCGGCGACGACGTGCGCCGCGCCGTGACGACGAACGACATCGCGAGGTGGTGGACGCGGTTCGACGACAAGGTGCTGACCGGGCTCGTCGACGCGGCGGTCTCCAACAACCTGTCGTTCGCGATTGCGAAGGAGCGCCTCGAGGCGAGCCGCTGGGAGCTCGTCGGCTCCTATTCCGCGTTTATCCCGACGCTGAGCGGCTCCGGCGCGTTCAGGCGTTCGCAGCGAGGCCCCGAGACGTCGGCAAAGCACGGGTCGGGCAGCCCCGTCCACCGAGACTCCTATTCCGCGGGCTTCGACGCCTCGTGGGAGATAGACATCTTCGGAGGCAGCCGCCGTGCGACCGAGGCCGCGTGGGCGCAGGCCGACGCGGCGTGGTGGAACGTCGCCGACGCGCTGGTCTCGCTCACCTCGGAGGTGGGCCTCCAGTACCTCGAGCTGCGCATCACCCAGCAGCGCCTCGCCGTCGCCCGCACCAACCTCGTCCTCCAGACGGAGACTTACAACATCCTGAAGTCGCGCCTCGACTCCGGCATCGGCGACGAGCTTGCCGTTAGCCAGTCGAAGTACGTCGTCAACCAGACGCACGCAACGATCCCCAAGCTCCTGGCGCAGGAGGAGAAGCTGATGAACGCGATCGCGATCCTCGTCGGGGAGGTCCCCGGGACGCTGCACGAGACGCTCGCCGGCTGCCCGGACCGCGACTGGCTCTCCGAGCCCGTCAAGCTCGACCGCATCCCGCTCGACCTGGTGAGGACCCGCCCCGACGTCCGCGTCGCGGAACGCAGGCTCGCCGCTCAGGTCGCGAAGATAGGCGTGGCGAAGGCGCAGTGGTACCCGAAGCTCTACATCACCGGGTCGATGGGCCTCGAGTCGATAAAGATGGACAACTTCATCGGGCGCGGTGCGCTGTACGGCTCGCTCGGTCCGTCGATAAGCTGGCCGATATTCAGGGGTGGCAAGATACACGCCAACATCCAGGCGGAGGAGGCGCGGACGCGCGAGGCGTGCCTGTCGTACGAGCTTGCCATCGAGAGGGCGTGCGGCGAGGTGCGCGACGCGTATGCCGCGTACACGCAGGAGTACCACCGCTACCAGGCGCTCGAGAACGCAGTGAAGGCCGCGCAGGACGCCGTCACGATCTCGAAGGACCTCTACAAGAACGGCCTCAAGGACTTCACTGCCGTCATCGACGCGCAGCGCTCGCTGCTAACGCTCCAGGAGACGCTCGTCATCTCCAGGGGCAGCATCACCGAAGACGCCATCGCCCTGTACAAGGCGCTCGGCGGCGGACTTTCCGATGTGGACGGCGGCGCAATGGAGCCGGTGGCGACGAAGTAGACTAAGGGGGTTTTCGTTCCCGTGAAGCTCTGGATACAGCGCGTCCTGTCGGCGTCGGTGGACGTCGGGGACGAGAGGCTGAGCGAAATCGGAAGGGGATTCCTGATTCTGCTCGGCGTCGGGCGCGGCGACACGCCAGAGACGGCGGACCGCCTCGCGAAGAGGGCCGTCGCGCTCCGCATATTCGAGGACGCCGAGGGGAAGACGAACCTCTCCGTCGCCGACGTCGGCGGCAGCGTGATCGTCGTCTCGCAGTTCACGCTCTACGCCGACACGAAGCACGGCAACAGGCCAGGCTTCTCGCCCGCCGCGCCGCCCGAGGTCGCCGAGCCCATATACGAGCGCTTCGTCGCCCGCATGAGGGAGCTGCTCGGGCCTGACAGGGTCGGCACGGGGCGCTTCGGCGCCGAGATGAAGGTCAGCCTCGTCAACGACGGGCCGTTCTCCGTGGAGGTCGCGGAGTGACCGGCCTCTCCAGGGCCGCGGCGTTTGCGCGCCGCGCCATCGCCGCAATCGCGCCTGACGTCTTCATCTTCGCCGTCGTTGCGCTCGTCTTTGCGCCGGCCGCCGTTGAAACCTTCCTCAACCTCGACGACTTCAACTATGTCGCGGGATGCCCGTTTGTGAAGGACGGGCTCTCCGCGGGTAACATACGCGCCGCCTTCCGCACGCTGGGGCACGGCGGGATATGGATGCCCCTCACCTCGGTCACGTACATGGCCGACATAACGCTCTTCGGCTCAGGCTGGAAGCCGCACCACGTCGTGAACGTCCTGCTCCACGCGGTGAACGCTGTGCTTCTCTTCCGGCTCCTCGCCGCGCTTGCGCCGCGTTTCGCCGGCAAGGTGCGCGTCGTCCTCCCTTGCATGGCGGCGGCGCTTCTGTGGGCGTTGAACCCTGAGCGGTCGGAGGCGGTCGCCTGGGTCGCGTCGCGCAAGGAGGAGCTGTGGGCGCTCTTCGCCCTGTCGGGGCTCCTGGCCTGGCGGCGCCATGTCGTTCGCGGCAGCGCGGAGTCGTATTCCGCCGCGTTTGCGCTTTTCGTCCTTTCGTGCCTCTGCAAGCCGACGGCGATGGCGTTCCCGCTGCTGGCCATGGCAGTCGACTGGCTCGTCTCCGATCCATGGAGGGGACGCGCGCAATGGCGCCTTGCCGCGATGCGCTACGTCCCGATGTTCGCCGTGTCGGCCGCGGTCGGCGCAATCGCCGTTTACTCGCAGTCGCATCCGGAGGGGCAGGCGACTGTGGAGCTCTTCTCCGCGCCGTTCTGGTGGAGGGCGCTCAACGCGTCCGTGACGGCGGGGCTGCACATCTTCCACGCGGTCGTCCCCGTCGGCGTGTATGCCGACTCCAGGGTCGTGCCCGACGGCTGGCCGCTCGAGTCGGCGAAGGGGCTTCTCGCCCTAGCCGCCGCCGTGGCGGGGATTGTGCTTGTCATGCGCAGGCGCCCGAAGGGCGACGGACTCCGCCGCGTCGCGCCGTTCGCCGCGTTCTGGTTCCTCGCGGCGTTCGTGCCGGTCTCCGGCATATTCGGCGCGGTGGGCGACAACGCGATTGCGCCGCGCTATTCGTACGTTCCCGCGATGGGGCTCGCTGCGCTGTTCGCATGGGGCGTAGCGGCGCTGTCCGCCCGGCGCGGGATGGCCGTCGCAGCCGGTTGCTCCGCGGCGCTCGCGACGGTCTTCGCCGCCATGTCGCTCCCCGTCACGCGCTCCTATGCGACGGACGCTTCGCTGGCGGCGCGGACTCTCCGCTGCGACCCCGACAACTGGCGCGCGCTGAGGACCCTCGGGCGCGAACGCGCGGGAAGGGAGGGCAGGCTCGACGAAGGCGTGGAGCTTCTGAGGAAGAGCCTCCGCCTCCGCCCCAGCCGGCTGACGGCGGACATCCTCGCGTACACGCTTGCCTGCCGCGGCGGGGCCGGCGACTTCGCGGAGGTGCGGCGGCTCGCGCGCCACGCGATGAGGAACCCGAGGAACGACCCGGGCGGCATGGCTTTGGACGCGCTTGGCATCGCCGCGATGCGCGAAGGGGACGACAGGACCGCCGTCGCGATGTTCTCCGCGTCCCTCGCCGCGCCGATGCGCTCGTACTCGAACTGGCACACGCTCCTCAACTTCGCGCTGTCGCTTGCGAACGCGGGACGCCGCGTGGAGGCCGTCGAGAACCTGCTGAAGCTGTCGTCCGTGCGCGACGAGGGCGTGCGCAGCCGCGCGCTCGACGCGCTCGACGCCGTGAAGAACCACCGCCCGGGACGGCTTGAGTGGAAGCCCGATTGACTTTGCGCTTCCATTTGACGCGGATTTTTTGTATAATTAAGGCAAACAGGAAAACGAAGGAGACATCATGGCCGACGAAACAAGCCCCGAATCCGACGCCCGCGCAAGCGAGTCGTTCGACGTGCAGGACGCCGACGCCGCGGAGATCCGCGACACCGACATCCAGTTTGACTGCCCCCAGTGCGGCAAGAGCCTCGTCATAGACTACCGCGGCGCAGGGCTGGAGATCGCCTGCTCGCAGTGCGGCGCGAGCGTGCTCGTGCCGATCCCGGACGGCATGGAGCTGACGGACCTCGACCTCGACTCCGGCGAGATCCTCAAGCAGCTCTTCGCGACGCGGCGCAACTACCAGAAGGTCGAGCTCCAGGTCAAGGAGCTCCGCACGAGGCTCGCGCAGCTCCAGGAGACGCTGGGCGTCATGCAGGAAGTCGTCGCGGAAGGGCTGGCGAACACTTGAACGCGAAGTCCGCATTCGTCAACGCGCTGACCTTCATGCGCGTCCCCCTGATCCTCGCGTGGCTCTGCTTCGCGGTGGCGGAGGAGTTCGGCTCGACGCCGCTGCTCATCTTCCTCGCGGGAGCTGCCATGTTCCTCTCCGGGCTGACCGACGCCTTCGACGGCGCGCTCGCGCGCAGGTGGAACGTCGTCAGCCCGCTCGGCAAGATGGCGGACCCGCTGATGGACAAGGTCTTCTACGTCGTGACGTTCCCGACGCTTGCATGGCTCCTGCTCCACCAGGGCGAGGTGTTCCACTCGGGCGTGATGCTCGTGTTCGCGATCCTCTACATCCTGCGCGACCTGTGGGTCACGTTCCTCAGGTCCGTCGGCTCGCTCTTCGGGGCGGACGGCGCCGCGATGTGGCTTGGAAAGGTGCGCACGGCCCTCTCGTTCCCCGCGGCGGGCTGGGTCTACGCGTACATCGTCTTCAACGACTTCGAGTGCGTCGCGTCGGCGAAGACCGCGATGCTCGTATCGTGCTACGTCGTGGAGGGCGTGATGATCGCTCTGAACATCGTGAGCTCATGGACCTACACGAGGGAATATCTGCCCTACCTGAAAAAGGCACTTGAAAGAACTTGAGATTTGTGAGATAATATTAACCAGCCGGCAAGGGGGCGTCCCTGAGGCGGCGGAGAAAAAACAAAAAAAGGAAAAAGAAAAATGAAGAAACAGAGAAAAGGATTTACGCTCGTCGAGTTGCTGGTCGTGATCGCCATCCTCGGCGTGCTCATGGGCGCGCTCGTGCCTAACATCATGGGCGCGATCGCAAAGTCGCAGATGACGGCAATGGCGGCCAACGGCAAGAAGATCGTCGACGCCCTCATCGCCGAATCCGTCGACGGCAACGACATCTGGCCCCACCTCACCGAGAAGGACGGCCTCGTGACCGGCGAGTCGGACGAGATCTTCGGCAACACGTATGGTTCCTCCACCGAGTACTTCAAGAAGCTCTTCGACATCGACAGGCAGACGAGCCAGGACTGGAAGCCCTATGTCGACAACAAGCTCCTCGAGTGCCTCTGGGGCAACGGCGTCAACCCCGCGCCTCCCGGGAACCTCCAGCAGGCGAACGTCGCGTGGACGATCGTCGCGGGCGCGTCGGGCGTCGACAACATCCCAGCCCTCATTACGCGCAATGCCGACACCTCCACCTTCCCGACCAGCGGAACCACCGACATGTCGAAGCGCAAGGAGGAGGTCCCTCTCACGAAGTACCCGACTCCGTTCGGCACGAAGGGCTGCGTCGTCATCATGAAGGACAGCTCCGCGAACAAGATGGAGGCGCGCAAGTGCAAGCTCAACGAGATCTACAACAAGCGCGTCATCATCATCCCCGAGAGTGTGAACATCAAGTACCTCGAACCATAGTGGATGGTTGCGAAGGTTGCGATAGACCTGGGGCTTGACCGGCTGTTCACCTACCTGGTGCCGGAAGAGCTGGAGAGGAAGCTGGCCGTTGGCCAGCTTCTTCTTGTTCCATTTGGGCACAGGACGGCGAAGGGCTTCGTGATGGAAGTCGCTTCCTCGTCCGCGCCGCCGTCCGCGGAAGGCGGCGGATACGAGCTGAAGCCCATCGCGAAGATCGTCGACGAGACGCCGTTCTTCTCGCCAGCGCTGCTGCGCCTCGTCCGCGACGTCGCGGCGTACACAGCCTCGCCAGTGGAGACGGTGCTGAGGGCCGCCGTCCCAGCGGCGGTGGTGAAACCGTCTGCGAAGGCCCGCGAGCTTTTGTATGTCGACGTCCTCCCGGACGTCGCACGGGACGGCGGGGCGGCGGGGCGGGCGCCGGGCGGCAAGACGCCCGGCAAGGTGAGCGCCAAGAGGCGGTGGATCATGGAGCAGGTCGCGCGGCTCGGCGGCGGGTGGATGCAGTCGATATGCCGCGAGCTGAAGACGACCCCTGCGACGATACGCGCGATGGCGGCGGAGTCGCTGCTTGTCGTCGAGCCCCGCGCCCGCCGACGCGACCCGCTCGCGGGGCGGAAGGTCCTCCCGTCGAAGCCGCTTCCGCTCAACGACGAGCAGTCCGCCGCGCTCGCCGCGATCGCGTCCCTCGACCCTAGCGACGCGAAGCGCTCGCCGGCGATTCTCCTCCACGGCGTGACCGGTTCCGGCAAGACCGAGGTCTACCTCCAGGCAATCGCGGCGGAGCTCGCGGCGGGGCGCGGCGCGATCGTGCTTGTCCCCGAGATCGCCCTCACGCCGCAGACGGTCCAGCGCTTCGCGTCGCGCTTCGGCGGCCTCGTCGCCGTGCTGCACTCCGCGCTCTCCGACGGCGAGAGATACGACGAGTGGCACCGCATAAGGAGCGGCGAGGCGCGTGTCGTGATCGGGCCGAGGAGCGCGGTGTTCGCGCCCGTGAAGGACCTCGGCCTCATCGTGGTCGACGAGGAGCACGACACAAGCTACAAGCAGGACGACACTCCGCGCTACAACGCGCGCGACGTCGCGGTGATGCGCGCGAAGGCCGAGGGCGCGAAAGTCGTGCTGGGCTCCGCGACGCCGGCGCTCGAGACGTGGATGAACGCGGAGAGGGGGAAGTACGCGCGCGCGACGATGACGAAGCGCGCGGGCGCGGGGACGCTTCCCGTCGTGCGGGTCGTCGACATGTCCGAGCCGGGCAACCGCGGCGCGATCTTCTCCAGGGAGCTCCTCGAGGCGATCCGCCTGAGGCTCGACCGCGGCGAGCAGACGATCCTCTTCCTCAACAGGCGCGGGTTCTCGCGGTCGGTCAGGTGCGCGTCCTGCGGACACGTCCTCGAATGCCCGGGCTGCGGGATCCCGTACACATACCACCGCGCCGACTCGTGCTGCCGCTGCCACGTCTGCGGCGGCTGGACGCTCGTGCCGGAGAAGTGCCCGGAGTGCGGCGCACGCGCTCTCGAGTACAAGGGCTTCGGCACCCAGCGCGCCGAGGCCGCGCTCGCGGCCTGCTTCAAGCGCGCGCGCATCCTCCGCATGGACGCCGACTCCACAAGCCGCCGCCGCTCCCACGACGACATCCTCGGCGCGTTCAGGCGCCGCGAGGCGGACATCCTCGTTGGCACGCAGATGATCGCCAAGGGTCTCGACTTCCCTAGCGTCACGCTCGTCGGCGTGCTTAACGCCGACAGCTCGCTGTCGATGCCGGACTTCAGGGCGGCGGAGAGGACCTTCCAGCTCCTCTCGCAGGTGTCGGGGCGCGCGGGCCGCGCGGAGCTGTGCGGCGAGGCGGTGATCCAGACGTACGACCCGTCGTCGCCGACGATCCGCGCCGCCGCGAAGGGCGACTACGGGGCGTTCGCGGCGATGGAGCTGAAGGACCGCGAGGAGGCGTGGTTCCCGCCGTACTGCCACCTCGCGTGCGTGAACCTGCGCAGCAAGGACCAGGGGCTCGTGTCGGACTGGGCCACGATGTATTCAAGGTCTCTGGCGAAGGTCGACGGGCTCTCGGTCGGCGACGCCGTGCCGTCCGCGCTGGAGATGGCGGACGGCTGGCACCGCTGGCAGATAGTGGTGCGCAGCGCGCGCACTTCGCTCATTGTCCGCGCCTGGAAGTGGCTCGCGAAGGAGCGCCCCGCGCCAAATGGACTTCGCGTAGCCATAGACATAGACGCGTTCAATATGCTATAATTTAGACATGGGCTACGCAAAGAGATCAACGGGCGGGGGAGCGGCGACGCGGGCGAGTGCGCCCGCGCCGAAGGCCGCGCCTCAGCAGGAGGCCCCGGCGGACGCGTCCGCCGGGAAGGGCAAGCCGTCGTCCATCTGGCAGATG
The DNA here is from genome assembly GCA_902799955.1 of uncultured bacterium. GTDB lineage: Bacteria > Verrucomicrobiota > Kiritimatiellia > RFP12 > UBA1067 > UBA1067. The sequence continues at coordinate 24,999 of CADCCQ010000035.1, forward strand.
CAGATAGGCGGAGGCGGCGCGAAGACCGTGATGAAGCGCGTGGAGGTGCTGCTCTTCACGTCGGAGCTCGCCGACCTCATCGAGGCCGGCATGACGCTCGGCCAGGCCCTGCAGGCGCTCGCCAACCAGGGCGAGGAGAACAGCGCGCAGCGCTATGTGTGCCAGGACGTCTGCGACAGGATCGTCCGCGGCGAGACGTTCTCGGACGCGTGCGCGCACCACCCCAAGACGTTCGAGCCGCTGTACGTGAACATGGTGCGCGCGGCGGAGGCGTCAGGCGCGATGGTCGAGGTCCTGCGCCGCCTCGCGGACCACTACGAGCGCTTCGACTCCATGCGCGGCAAGATCAAGAGCGCGCTCAGCTACCCGATGATCGTCCTCGTGTTCGGCGTCCTCGCCGTCGTCGCGGCGCTTGTGTGGATCATCCCCAAGTTCCAGAAGGTGTTCGCGTCGATGGGCGCGACGCTGCCGCTCCCCACGCGCATCCTCATCGGGATGTCCGACGCGCTCATCAAGTACGGGTGGCTGATGGCCATCGGCGTCGTTTTGCTGTCCCTGTGGTTCAAGAAGTGGAAGAAGTCGGAGTCCGGCAGGCTCCGCGTGGACGGCTGGAAGCTCAGGGCGCCGCTCATCAAGGGCATAGTCGCGGCGGGCGCGTACTCGTCGCTCGCGTACACCCTCAAGACGCTGCTCGTGAACGGCGTGAACGTGCTCCAGGCGCTGAAGATCTCCGAGGAGACGTGCGGCAACGCCGTGATCGCGTCGGCCCTCGCGACGGCGCGCAAGCGCGTGACGGACGGCACGAGCATATCGGGCCCGCTCGCGTCGTCGGGCGTCTTCCCGAGGATGATGACCGACATGCTCGCGGTCGGCGAGCGCGCCGGCGACATGCCCGCCGCGCTGGAGCACATCGGCCGCCGCTACCAGAAGGACATGGACCGCAACATAACCACCTTCACAAACGCGCTTGAGCCGATCCTCATCGTGTTCATCGCCGGAATCATAGGCTTCATCGCCATCTCGATCCTGATGGCGGTGTTCGAAGTGTCCTCCACGCTCGGATGAAGGACGCCACGCCAGAGGAGATCGGCCGCAAGATGGACGCCCTGGGCCTCTGGGACGCCGCCATGCCGTGCAACTGGGTGGTGAAGCCCGCCGGGACCGCGTTCCCCTACTTCTGCACTGTCCTGAAGGACGAGGGCCCGCTCGTGAAGATCAGGTTCATGATGCTGGAGGGCTGGCAGACGTTCCACGACTTCGTGAGGACGCGCGTCGACAGGGACTTCGGGTTCTACTCGACACCGATGGAGCTGCCGCACTTCGAGCTGGTCGTCGACGCGACGGGTGGCGCGCACCTCTTCAGGCACGACCCCGGCTACGTGCCGCGCGCGCTCGACGAGAGGGAGAAGGGGCTCTGCGCGAAGATCCTCTGGGAGGCGTACGGCGTGATGATGCGCCTGGAGTCGGACGCGAAGCTGCCGATGAAGTACGCGGACGAGCGCGCGATGTTCGCGCGCGTCGAGTCGTCGCCCGGCACGTGGTCCGACGCGCCGATGGCGATATCCAATCCGCCCCCCTACGTCGAGAACGTCACGTTCCCCAAGGCGCTCCTCGAGAAGGCCAAGGACCTCCCGTTCGCGAAGGACGAGGCGATCGAGCTTGACTTCAGGATCATGCCGAACATGATGACGCGCGAGCCTCGCCCTAGGCTCGCCTACCAGCTCGCGGCGTTCGCGTCGGGCACGGGCGAGCGCGTTATGATGGAACGCTGCTCCGTCACGCGGGACGTTCCCCTCAAGGCGCTGTGGGAGAACATGCCCCGGCGCGTCCTCGAGAACCTCGTGGCCAGGGGCCGCGTCCCCGGCGAGATAAAGGTGCTTTCGACGAGGGTGTTCAGGATGTTGAGGGCCCTGTGCCTGGAGCTTCCGTTCCGGCTTTCGCTGCATGACGCCCTCCCGAGCTACGAGGAGGCGCTTAAGGCCTGCGCCGGCTGACGCGAATGCCGCTTGCGCAATGGCGGAGTATCTGCTATACTACTATGTCGCGTCGGTCCGCGGTGTCGCGGGCGGCGCAAAGTGAAGACGGAAAAGACAAAAGGCAACGGTCAAGCAAAGGAGGCTGACTATGGCAAAGTGGGTGTGTCCCGTGTGTGGATACGTGTATGAAGGCGACGAGGCGCCCGAGAAGTGCCCTCAGTGCGGAGTCCCCGGCTCCAAGTTCCTCAAGCAGGAGCAGGGCGGCAAGGAGCTGACTTTCGTCTGCGAGCACCACGTCGGCGACGGCATCGTCGACGACCCTGAGGTCACGCAGGGGCTCAAGGACCATTTCAACGGCGAGTGCACAGAGGTGGGCATGTACCTCGCGATGTCGCGCCAGGCTGACAGGGAGGGCTATCCCGAGGTCGCCGAGGCGTACAAGCGCATCGCGTACGAGGAGGCTGAGCACGCCGCGAAGTTCGCCGAGCTCCTCGGCAAGAAGATCGACATCGTGACGGACTCCACCAAGGAGAACCTCCGCCGCCGCGTCGAGGCCGAGTGCGGGGCGACCGCCGGCAAGCTCGCCATCGCGAAGCGCGCGAAGGAGCTTGGCTACGACGCCATCCACGACACCGTCCACGAGATGGCCAAGGACGAGGCCCGCCACGGCAAGGCGTTCGCCGGACTCCTGGACCGCTACTTCAAGTAAGTCGCGTGGAGATTGCGGCGGCCCCGTCGGGCGCGCCCTGCAGCGGCAGGGCGCGCTCGGTTCGCGATATACTGGCCCTGGTGTGGCCGCTCGCCCTGGGGATGCTGAACAACGCCGTCCTGCAGTTCGTGGACGGCGTGTTCCTCGCGCGCGAGTCGATGGCCAGCCTCGACGCCTCGCTCCCGTCGTCGATGCTCGCGCTGATCGTGACGGGCTTCTTCCAGTCCGTCGTCGCCTACTCCGGCACGTTCGTCGCGCAGTACCACGGCGCCGGTGACGCATGGGGCGTGCGCCTGAGCTACCGCTCCGGCGTGTTCATCGCGCTGGCGGCTGGCGCACTCGCCGCCTCGCTGGTCCCGCTCGGGCGCCTCGTAGTGCCGCTGATGTCCGGCAACCCCGAGGTCGTGGCGCGCGCGTCGTCGTATTACACCATAGTCTCGTTCGGCGCCGTCGCGCTGTGCGGGCAGATGGCGGCGGCGTCGTATTTCACGGGCCGCGGCAAGACGGGCCTCGTCTTCTGGGTGAACGTCCTCGGGAACGTCGTGAACGTCGTTCTGGACCCGGTGCTCATCTTCGGCCTTTTCGGCTGCCCGCGTCTAGGCATGGCCGGCGCGGCGTACGCGACGGTCGTAGCGATGTTCGTGCAGTGGGGCGTACTGGCGGCGATGGCCGAGCGCGACCTGCGCGGCGGGAAGGGCGGCGGCGCGAGCGGCGTCCGCTTCTGGCCGCTTGTCGGACGAGTCCTCCGCTTCGGCGTCCCGAGCGGCGCGTACACGGTCCTCAACATCCTCTCGTTCGCGATATTCGTCTTCGTCACGGGCAGGGTCGGCGACATGGAGCTCGCCGTCTCGAACGCCTGCTTCAAGGTGAACTACCTCCTGATCGCCCCGATGGAGGGCTTCGCTATCGGCGCGGCGACGCTCGTCGGACAGGCGAAGGGGCGCGGCGACCTGGAGGCGGCGCATCGCGACGCGATGCGCACGCTGGGCCTCGGTCTTGCGCTCGTCGCGCTCCTCTCTGCGCTTGCGGTCGTGTTCTGCCATCCGATACTCTCGCTCTTCGTGTCGCCAGACGCACAGGCATCCACTTTCTACTCGCTCGGCTTCCGGCTCTTCCTGCTTATGGCGGCGTGGCAGGTGTTCGACGCCCTGGACGTCATCGTGTCCGGCGCGCTGAAGGGCGCGGGGGACACCCATTTCGTGATGTGGTGGATGGTGTTCGTCGCCTTTGGCGTTTGGCTGCCCATCGTCTGGGCGGTCGCCGCGTGGCACAACACGATGACCGCGCTGTGGGCTACGATGGTGGTATATGTCGTCGTGATCTGCATAGGCACGCTGGTACGCTGGTTCCGCGGGCGCTGGAAGTCGATAAGCATCATGTGACGGAAATGTGCCGAAATTTCTTCGCCTTCGCTATTGCATTTCGCGGGGATTTTTGGTAAAATATGCGCCAATCTGCGACTGTCTAAGGATGGCCGTCCCTGCCGCGGATGCCTTCGGGTGAAGGATTCTCCTGCCCCATGTCGGGGTTTGGCGGGGTAGCGGCTTCCCGGTTCGCGGAGAACACAGGAAAGAAAAGTACAAGATGAAGATCGACAAGGCCGCAATCCGCAACGAATTCCAGCGCCATGACCGCGACACGGGCTCCAGCGAAGTCCAGATCGCCACGCTTACGAAGGAAATCGAGGCGCTTACCGCGCACCTCAAGGCCAACAAGAAGGACCACTCCTCCCGCTACGGGCTCCTCAGGAAGGTCCAGAACCGCCGCAACCTCCTCGACTACCTGAAGCGCGTCGACGAGGAGGGCTACAAGAACCTCATCAAGAAGCTCGGCATCCGCCGCTAAGGCGGTCTCGCGACTTAGAAGAGACAGAGAGAGAAAGAAAAATGCAAGGAACAAAGCAATTCAAGGTCGACATCGCGGGGACGGACCTCGTGATAGAGACCGGGCTCCTGGCGCAGCAGGCCGCCGGGGCCGTCACCGTATCGTACGGTGACTCGACCGTCTTCACGGCGGTCACCAACACCGACACTCCGCGCGAGGGGATAGACTTCTTCCCGCTGCAGTGCGAGTACCGCGAGAAGTTCTACGCCTCGGGCAAGTTCCCCGGCGGCTTCTTCAAGCGCGAGGCCAGGCCGACGAGCAAGGAGATCCTCACGGCCCGCATGTGCGACCGTCCGATCCGTCCGCTCTTCCCCGACGGCTACTACAACGACGTCCAGGTCAACTCCACGCTCATCCAGAGCGACGGCACGCGCGAGGCCGACTTCCTCGCCGTCAACGCCTCCTCCGCGGCGCTCCACATCTCGGACATCCCGTTCATGGGTCCGATCGGCTGCGTCAGGATCGGCCGCATCGACGGGCAGTGGGTCATCAACCCCACGCACGAGCAGAAGGCCAAGAGCGACATCGACCTCCTCTACGCCGGCATCCGCGGCAAGTTCCTGATGATGGAGGGCTCCGCCTCCGAGATCAGCGACGAGGACTTCATCGCCGCCCTGAAGCGCGCCCACGAGGAAGTCGAGAA
>CADCCQ010000036.1 GCA_902799955.1 uncultured bacterium
AATTATGCCGAGGCGACGGAGTCGGAGTCCAGAAAGGACTTCATACACAAGCTCAAGATTGCGATGAAGGAACTATCCGAAACGCGGACATGGCTGAAGGTGGTGTCATACGCTGGATATCTTCCAAAAGATTCGCTAGCGCCTCTCATTGACGAGTCTGTTGAGTTGACGCGTATATTTGCATCCAGTGTGAGAACCGCACGTAGGCAACCCCAGTGACAATCCCGCTATGTCTGATTCCGCTATTCCACAATTCCATAATTCCACAATCCCGAAGGGGGACTTTTCGACGCGTTCCAACGCGCTTGAAACCGTCTACCGCCGTGTCAATCCCAACGACTGGGACGGTGACGGCCTGGCGAACGAGATCGACGCGAATCCCACTAACTGCGACGGAGACTTTTTCGGTACTGGTGTAAACTGGCTCAATATGAACTGTGCGGGGGTGCTTTCCGCCGCGACGAACGAAATGGGCGAAGTGGAGATTTCCTGGCACGCCAACGCCAACCCGAATGCGTACTACTGGCTTGATCTTGCCGCGACGGATGCACTTGGCGTTGCGAAGATAACGGCGACTTGCAACGGCGAGAGCTACCTTGGCGATCTTGCGGTAATCGCCCGTACAAATGAAGTCTGCCACATCCCGCTTCTCATCGGCGCGACGTACACGGTCGAGAGCGATCTGCCGATTTCGTACTCCGCCGTGTCGAGCGAACACGCCAGCATCTTCACGAACTCCGAGCATAGCCTTGTCGTGTCGTTCCCGCTTGAGTTCTCGTTTGAGCCGATGCGCGCGGCGGCGTCGTTCAGGCTTGTCTCCAATCCCGTAGACGTCAACGCGGCGCTTCTCTCCGTTGTCGGCGGCTGCTGTTCGTGCCAGACAAACGACGTTGGTTTCACGTGGTCATGCGACGGAAGCTGCCCGTGCGGCGGGGGAGTCGGAGGGCAGGGCGACTCTTCGCCGAAGCTGATACTTGATCCTCCAAATGTCATTTTCGCGAATGACGACACACGTGGTGCGCAGCCGTCGGATGTAGTGAGGGTTCTTGCCGGGATTTCCTGCCTCACAAATGGCACGCTGACGCTGAATTCTGCTTGTGGCACTTTTAGGGTGTGGGCGATGTCGAACAGGACTTGTGAAGTCTCGCTCCCGTACCAGTGGGATGCCGATAGCGGGGCGTCAAGGGCGTTTTATTTGGAGGGACGAGAGCCAATCATGCATGGATGGGAATATCTCAGCCTGACATGGAAAGACCCCGCCGGCGCAACGCTTCTTTCGACCAACGTTGAACTTGCAGTGTACAGTCCGAATCTGAATGTCGTGAACAACCGTTTGTATGACGACGGCGATCTTTGCAACCCGGCGGCGATCGTGACGGGCACGAACGCATGCTTTGCGCTCGAATTCCACAATGTGCATCCGCAGCCGGGAGAGATATGTTGGTCGATTGTGGAAGGGGATGCTTGGTTTGTCGGTACAAACATAGGCGAGCGCGTACGGGTTGCGTCCGACACGCCGGGGCAGCGCGTCAAGCTCCGTGCGCAGATTGGCGACTGCCGGAGCCGTCCCCCCGAGGTCTCCGCATACGTGGTCAACCCATTGAGAGTCAAGGCGACGGTATGGATTGTGGGGAACAGGTTTGGGACACGTTATGCGGCGGATGAATCCCGCGTCAGAGGCCTGGTCGCCGGCGCGAACAAGATATTCGAACAAGTCGGCATATCGTTTTACATAGATTCGATTAACTACACGAACAGAGATGATTTGATGTCAATAAAGAAAGACGTGATTTCAAATGTGCCAGGTGAGATAAACTACAGGCAGGAACGTTTGTACGAACTTGTCGGATTCTCCCATAACACGCAAGGAGTTGAATTGTATTTCATAGATGAAATCGATCCTGATACAATAGGCATAAACACACCCTTCGGCGCAGTCCTTTCTGCCTCTGCCGATGCGAATGTGTTGGCACATGAACTGGGACATGCGTGTGGCGCAAAGGACATCTACCCATACAGCAGATATGACGCGAATGTGTTTCTCCTTGACAACTCCGTCAAGGAAAACAATCTGCCGGATGACTGGAATAACGGAGAGGGTTTCAGATACTACGAAGCATTATTAAGGCAGGAGGATCTAGTAAAGCGTCTTTTGATGTGCGGTTTTAACTATTCAGACAATCTTGACATGACGAGTGGAACCGTACGTGGGTTTGTCAATGCGCTTGAGGCGGTCTCTGATGTGGGATTTTTCCCGAACGGGGAAAGAAGGACACCTGTACACCAGTAAAATAGGAAGGACAAGAAATGAAAAAGGCCATAACAACAATCATTGTCGGATTCGCCATGGCGGCAACAGTCATCGCGATGATAGGCACCCAGGAAGAGAGGCTTGATGCCCTGGAATACTGTTCAAGGATCACACATGACAATCTTGTAGACTATCAAGCGTTGGATCAACAGACAAAACTGCTTCTGTCGGAAGACTCGGTAAGGCAGAGGTACCAGATGACACACGACGAATTGCTTTGCGACATCCGCGCATTGGTTGGACGCTACTCGCCTGCGGAAACGAACAGGGCGAAGCGTTCCTGCCGTGAACACGCCATTATGCTTGTAGGGCGGTACGGCAGTACAAACGATCTGGAGTTCTTGTCTGGTATATGGGGCAATAACGACGACTACGCACAAAAGACGGCATTGGGTACGGCCATGTCTTTGGCGCGGAACTCGGAAATGCTTTTCGACATATCAAAAGACGTTCTCACAAATTCAACGTTTCTTTCGTCTCAACAACGGATAAGAAACCGGGTCTATACGACATTATACGCATTTGGCTCGCCCGGCGAAGACCGTCTCACGAATGAAGTCCAGGTGGCCAGGATTGCTTCATTTTTCATTGAGCGGGCTGCCGTGGAACAGACGGACGATGTTTTGTTTGTTGACTGGGCAGCCTACAAACTGACGCCGTCTTATCGCCACAGTCAACAGAGACGCGATAACCTGGCGAGGTTGCGCCCGCCGGGATTGACAGGGCGACCTGCTGAAATATATGACGCCGCACAGCGAGACGCAGCGCAGGAGGATTGAACGATGTGTACGTCCCTTGCTTCGATTCTTCTCGCCGCATCGTTCGTTGCGCAGACCATGCCGGAGGCTACGTACGACGACTTTACACGTTGTTTCTGTTGTTTTCAATAGAACTTATAGACAAGGAGTAATGGCGTATGACCAAGACGGCAACATTCGTTCTTGCGATGTTTACTGGATTGTCAATCCTCGGCGGGGAGATCACGGAAAAATACTACCGGCTCGCAATACGTGAAATCGGCGGCGGCGACATCGCGCAGCTGGGCGAGTTCTCGCTCTACGCGTCGGACGGCTCGCGGGTGAACGGCGGCGGAATGAGGCTCGTCTCGCCGCGTGCGGCGAAGTCGCTTGCGCCCGGCGAATGCTTCGCATCGCGTACGAACTTTGCGCGGGAGACCGCCGAAAAGCTCTTCGACGGAAATCCCAAGACGAAACTCTGCGTGGGGAAGCTCGCACTCGGCGGAAGCGATCCAGTGGGTGTCCTTGCCGTGTACTTCCGCCTCCCGGATGGTGCAAAGCCCGTCGTGAAGTACAACTTCTGCAGTGCGGACGACGCCGACCGCTACCCGGAGCGTAATCCTAAGTCGTGGGCCATCTGGTGTTCCGCGGACGGCGAGACATGGCGTCTTGTAGACGAGCGCACGGGCGCGTTCTCGCCCAAGTCGATGCTCACATGGTGGAACGGATCGCGTCCGTACTCCTTCGGCGGCGAACGTCCGAGCGAGGACATGGCGGACGAGGTGAACCCGTTCATCGGCGCCGTCACGCAACATCCGCGCAGCGCACTCGGAGGACACGGCCTCGGCAAGACGTTCCCCGGCGCCGCCACGCCGTGCGGCATGGTCCAGCTCTCGCCCGACACCATCACCGGCGGCGACAACGGCTGCGGCTACTCGTACCACCATGAGACGATCGAGGGCTTCAGCTTCACGCACCTTTCCGGCGTGGGCTGGTACGGCGACTTTGGCAACTTCCAGGTGATGCCGACCGTCGGCGCGCGCAACCTTGACCGCGACAAGGCGAAGAGCGCCTACTCCCACGAACGCGAAGTCGCCGAGGCCGGATACTACGCCGTCACGCTCGACCGCTACGACATCCGCGCCGAAATGGCCGCCGCGCCGCGTGCGGGCATCCTGCGCTTCACTTATCCCGAGTCGAAGGAGGCGCGCATTCAGATCGACCTCGGACGGCGCGTGGGGCAGCTCGGACGCTGGCTGAAGCACTCGCGCCAGCACGTGCGCGTCGTCGACGACCACATGATCGAAGGGCGCATGGAGTGTCCGTGGCAGGACGGCGGCTGGGGACACGGCGCAGGACGCGTCCACTACGTGCTGCACTTCACCTGCGCTTTCTCCAAGCCGTTCAAGCGCTTCGGCGTGTGGGACAAGGACAAGGTGTTCGAGAGCTGCCGCGACTACACCGGCACGAACACCGGTTTCTTCGCCGAGTTCGAGACGTCGCCGGGCGAGCAGATTCTCATGCGCGCCGGGCTTTCATACGTCGATCAGGAGGGTGCGCGGAAGAACCTCGCGCACGACATCCCCGACTTCGACTTCGACCGCGCCCGCCGCGCCGCGCGCGCCCTCTGGAGCGACGCGTTCGCCGGCGTGAAGGTGAAGGGCGGGAGCGTCGATGAACGGATCGTGTTCGCCACGTGTCTCTACCACGCGCTCATCGACCCGCGCATGATCGGCGACGTGGATGGCCGATACATGGGCAGCGACGGCAAGATATACCGCAACGAGCGCTTCACCGCGCGGACCGTGTTCAGCGGCTGGGACGTGTTCCGCAGCGAGATGCCGCTCCTCACGCTGATTCGTCCCGACATCGTGAACGACACGATCAACTCCATGATCCGCTGGACGGAACTCGGCCCCCGCGACACGCTGCCGGTCTGGGACATCTTCGGATGCACGTCGGGCTGCATGGTCGGGAATCCCATCATCCCCTGCATCGCCGATGCGTATGAGAAGGGCATCCGCAACTGGGATACGGAGACTGCATGGCGTCTTGCCGATGTCACATCCCGAAAGCGCGGAAACGCCGCCTGCGGCTGGACACCCAACTCGCTTTCCGTGACGCTCGAATACGCCTACGACGATTGGTGCATGGGCAAGCTCGCGGAGATGCTCGGCAAGGCAGACGACGCTAAGCGCTACTACGAACGTGCCGGATGGTACAGGAACATCTGGAGCAAGGAGGCGGGATGGATGCACAGCCGCAAGGCGGACGGGTCGTGGACGCCGTGGCGCGGGCGGCATGTACACGGACAGGGCGCAGTGGAGTCCAACCCCTGGCAGCAGGGATGGTTCGTGCCGCACGACATCTACGGCCTGATTGAGCTGATGGGAGGTGAGCAGAAATTCGCCGACGAGTTGGAGCTCTTCTTCGAAAAGGCACCGGCGAACTTCATGTGGGGCGACTGCTACAACCATCCGAACGAAGTCACGCATCTCGTGCCGTTCATGTTCCCGTACTGCGGCAAGCCGTGGCTCACGCAGAAGTGGACGCGTCGGATCTGCGAGGGTGCGTATGGAAACGAGGTGTATGGTTATGTGGGGAATGAGGACGAAGGGCAGATGAGCGCGTGGTACATCCTCGCCGCGAGCGGCCTGCATCCGGCGTGTCCCGGAAGCGGCATGTGGATACTCACGAGCCCGGTGTTCCCCGAGGTGTCGTTCCGCCTTGATCCGAAGTACGCGAAGGGGAAGAGCTTCACCATCCGCGCGAACGGCGTAACGAAAGAGAACATCTACATTCGCTCGGCCAAACTGAACGGCAAGCCGCTCGACCGCGCGTGGATCACCACCAAGGAAGTGACGGACGGCGGACTGTTGGAGCTTGAGATGTGCGCGGAGCCAGTGCGAGACGCATTCCAGGTGCGTCCGCCGCGAAACGCGGCCGAGAAAGAATAGATTTTGACTTGATTTTTGGAGGTGGAAAATGATAGAATAGTAATGGCTCGCTGCCATGGGGGAAATCGAAGTCCAAAAACGGCGAGAAAAATAGGGTAAACATAAGGAGTAAAAAACAATGACATTTCGGTAAAAAAATTGACATAAAAATTTTCTGAATTTTTTTATTGCGTTTTGGTGGTGGATTGTGTATAATAGTGTCACGAAATGTCAAAGTCAGGCAATCAGAGTGTCGCGGAGTCGACAGTCGCAGAAAATGCGGAATCCAAGGTCCTAGTGGGCCGGATCACGCATAATCTCGACCCCAAGAAGAGGCTTACCATCCCCAGCGGGTGGAGAGGCGATCTTGGAGACACCGGCTTCGTATACGTGATGGCCGATCCCTTCGATAGGTGCCTTGATCTCGTGCCGCAGGCCGAGATGGAGGCCCGCCTAGAGAAGCTGCGTCTGAAAGCGCTCTTTGATCCGGCGCTTGCGAAGCATCTTCAGGTGATCGGCGCGAACTCCGAGAAGCTTGAATTTGACGTTCAAGGCCGCATCCGCATTTGCGACAGGCTCCTTCGGTTCGCGAACCTGACGACGACGGTCGCAATGGTGGGTGCGGTGCGCATGATCAAGCTGTGGGATCCGGAGGCGCTGGAGCCGGAGGGAGAGGTCAGCCAGGCCTCGCTCCGCGACGCGCTCGCCGCCACGGAGTTCTGACGGACGGGGAGAGGTTGCGATGGAGAGTAGTCCTTCACATTCCCCGGTGCTGCTGCGCGAGACGGTTGACGCCCTCGCCGTGAAGAGGGGCGGAAGGTATGTGGACGGGACGCTCGGGCGTGCGGGGCATGCGAGGGAGATCGTCGCCAGGGGCGGCGTGGTCCTCGGGATCGACCGCGACGACGACGCGCTGAAGGCGGTGGCGGACGAGGCGGCGCGCGCAGAATGGGGCGCGGGCCTCACGGCCGTGAAGGGACGCCACGGAGACATCGCGGAAATCGCCCGCGAGAAAGGATGGGATGGATCAGATGGAGTGCTTCTTGACTTGGGTGTGTCGAGTCCTCAACTGGATGAAGCCGGACGTGGGTTCAGCTTTCTCCGGGACGGACCCCTTGACATGCGCATGGATAGGCGGCAGGGAACTACCGCCGCGGACATAGTGAACAACGAAAGCGCGGAAAGGTTGGAAGAGATCTTCCGCGAGAAGGGCGAGGAGCGACAGGCCCGGCGGATCGCCAGGGGCATCGTCCGAGAGAGGGAACCCAGGCCCTTTCGCACGTCGCTGCAGCTAGCGGACTTCGTCGGGCGGCTCCTCGGGAGGCGCGCATCGCGGCACCATCCGGCGACGCGCGTCTTCCAGGCCCTCAGGATGGAGGTGAACGACGAGACGGGTGAGCTTGAGCGGGCCCTGACGGGGGCGCTGGAGATCCTCGCGCCGGCCGGGAGGCTAGCCGTGATAACGTTCGAGTCGATAACGGACAGGATGGTGAAGACGTTCTTCGCCCGGCACACGGGGCGGCTTGTGTCGCTCCAGCAGGGCGGCGAGAGGTGGGAAGGCGAGCTTCCGAGGATGTCGCCGGTCACGCGCAGGGCGGTGACGGCGTCGGACGAGGAGATCGCCGCAAATCCAAGGTCCCGGAGCGCAAAGCTCAGGGTCGCAGAGAAAACAGGGAGGATGTAATGAAGAGGAACCGCAGGGTGTCCAAGAGAATGTCGCGCATCTCCGTGCACACGATGCACGTGGGGGCGGTTCTGCTCGCACTTTTTGTCATGGGCATCATCAACCTTCTTGCGTCGTCCACCTGCGACCAGCTGACCAAGCGGATGAACGAGGGCGAGAAGAAGCTCAAGCAGTGCGAGGCGGAGTACGAGAGGGCCGTCGCGAGGTGGGACGCCATGAAGTCGTCCGACAACCTCGACCGCGCGCTCGTGAAGTGGGGGCTTTCGATGCACTACCCCAAGGAGAACCAGATCGTAAGGTTCGACTCCTTCGGGAACCTTGAGCCCGGGCAGACATCCGTCGCGCTCGCGAGGGCCCGTTCCCAGAACTCCTTCTCCGCCAGCGTCTCGGCGCCCGGCGAGGTCTACTCCGCCAGGCGCGCGCGCGCCCAGGCTTATTCCGCGCCCGCCCGCCAGGGCGAGTCCGCCAGGCAGAGGCTCGCCCGCGCAAGGCGGCGCTGACGCCCAGGGGGTTGGACCATGTTCGGGGAGAAGTTTCGCTTCTGGCTGCCTGTCGTCTTGCTTGTCGGCGTCTCCGGCTACACCGGGCAGAAGCTTGTCAGGGCCCATTTCTATGAGATGCCCACGCCCAACTACGACTACGAGAAGGAGGACGTGAGCATGCGCGGGTCGGTGTACGACTCCACGTACATCGACTCGATCAACTCTCGCCCGTATCCGCTCGTCAAGTCGACCAGCCGGTGGGCGTTCCGCCTCGACCCGGTGGCGATGACCGCCGCAGTCGTCCGTGTTTCGTCGAAGGAGAAGCCCCGTCCGATGAAGGCGCAGGCCCGCACCATCGCGAACGTGCTGAAGATGGACTACAATGCCGTGCTCAGGATGTGCCGAGGCTCGGGTACGGGCTACCGCAACCAGTTCCTCGGCTATTCATGCGACCAGCGCGTCTACGATATCCTGACGAACCCGAAGTATGTCGCCGGCGTGATGGTGCGCGAGACCCACTACCGGCACTACTACGAGGACACCCGCCTTGCGCATGTCCTCTGCGGAGTGGAGGAGATGTACAACAAGGAGCTCCGCGGCATCCCGGGCCGCATACGCGGCAAGCGCGACGGACGCGGCAACGCGATCAACGAGAAGCCCGTCGTGATTACGCCCGCGATAAGGGGCGCGGACGTGTATCTCACCATCGACCACCGCCTGCAGCGCGAGGCGGAGGAGGCGCTTGTCGCCGGCATCGACGAATACGGTGCCGCTCGGGGATGGTGCGTGATGCTGGACAGCCAGACAGGTGAGGTCCTGGCGATGGCGTCTAGCCCGTCGTTCGACCCGCGCTACCCGACGTCAGTCCCGGACGACGCGAGGCGGAACATGGCGATATCCATGACCTACGAGCCGGGAAGCGTGATGAAGGTGATAACGGCGTCCGCCGCGCTTGACCTCGGCGTGGTGAGGCCGAACACGCTCTACAACACCGACAGATACGAGAAGAACGGCTACGGCGAGGCGAAGTACTACAAGCTGCCGGGCGACGCTGGCCACGTCTGGGAGCCGAGGATGTCCGTGCGCGACGCGATCGTCCACTCGTCGAACATCGTGATCGGAAAGCTGGGCTACGAGCTTGGCCCGACGAGGCTTCACGGATACATGAAGCGCTTTGGGTTCGGATCCGTTACGGGTATCGAGCTTCCCCAGGAGGAAAAGGGCCTTCTCCGCAAGCCGGAGAACTGGGATATGGCCACGCGCTCTCGTGCCGCGATAGGCCAGGGCGTCGCCGTCACCGCGCTGCAGATGGCGTCCGCCTACCAGGCCATCGCCAACGACGGCGTGAGGGTCGCGCCGCGCATAGTGAAGCGCATCGTGAACGAACGCGGCGAGGTGGTCTACGAGCCGCCGCAGGCCAGGTCGGAGCGCGTCATAAGCGCAAAGACCTCCCTTGACATAAGGGAGATGATGCTCGACGTGGCCTCGCCCAACGGAACCGCGAGAAGGGCGGCCCTGCGCGGCTACTCCGTGGCCGGCAAGACGGGCACCGCGCAGAAGGTCGTCGGACGCACCTACGCGCCCGGCATATTCCGCGCGACGTTCTGCGGCATCGTGCCGTCGGGCGTCGGCAAGCGCGACGAGGCGGACTACGTCCACGTCCTGCCTAGGGTCGTCATCCTCGTCACCCTCGACTTCGACGAAAAGCGTCTCTACCACCAGGGCGGCAACTCCGCCGGCCCCGTTTTCAGGCGCATAGCGAAGGGAGCAATGCGCATCCTCGAGGTCCCGCCGGACAGGCCCGACGAACTTCTCGCCGGCGACGACGACGAGTACGACCGCATCAGCGAGGAGCGCGCCCGCAAGGTCGCGGAGGAAGACCCCGTCTGGGACGGCGTCCCCCTCTGGACCAACTGATTCCCCATCCCCCAAAATGCGCCCTAGCGCAGTTTGGCGGATTGTGGTATAATATTCGGTCAAAAATCGCGGAGGGTGTCCGCGAGAGGATGACCTAACAAGATGCAAGCAGACTGTTCAAACATACGGAAGTTCGCCGACGCGGCGGACTACACGCGCAGGTTCGTCGTGAAGGGGCAGATAGACAAGTATCTGCCCGGCGGCAGTCATTTCATCGACGACGCGCGGATAAACGAGCTTGTCGCGAAGTGCGACGGGTCGCCGGCGGACCCGGTGCGCGTCCGGGAGATAGTCGCAAAGAGCGAGTCGACGTGCGAGACGCTCCTCCCGGAGGAGACCGCCGAGCTGATGAAGGTCACCGACCCCGCTCTCTTCGAGGAGATGCGCGCGGCGGCGGACCGCATCAAGCACAAGGTCTACGACAACCGCATAGTCGTCTTCGCCCCGCTGTACATGTCCAACCTCTGCGTCAACGGCTGCAGGTACTGCGGCTTCCGCGAGGGCAACTCCGAGCAGCGCCGCCGCGTGCTGACGATGGACGAGCTCAAGGAAGAGCTGGACGTCCTCGCCGGCCGCATCGGGCACAAGCGCCTCATCGCCGTCTACGGCGAGCACCCCACGACCTCGACGGAGTACATCGCGGAGACGATCGAGACCTGCTATGCGCACGCCGTCCCCGCGCCCAAGACCGGGAACAAGAACGCAATCCGCCGGGTGAACGTCAACGCGGCGCCGCTCCCGGTGGAGGACCTGAGGGTGCTGAGGTCCGTCGGCATCGGCACGTTCCAGGTGTTCCAGGAGACGTACAACCGGAAGCTCTACGAGAGCATGCACCCGGCGTGGAGCGTGAAGGGGAACTACGACTGGCGCGTGACCGCATTCCACCGCTGCATGGAAGCCGGCGTGGACGACGTGGGCCTCGGCGTCCTTTACGGGCTCTGCGACTGGCGCTACGAGCTCCTCGCGACGGTGATGCACGCGCGCGACCTCGAGCGCTGGTTCAACATCGGCCCGCACACGCTCTCGTTCCCGCGCCTCGAGCCCGCGAGCGGAACGCGCGTCCCCGACGAGTCGCCGTGGCTCATCGACGACGCGACGTTCGCCCGCATCCTCGTGATCGCGCGCCTCTCGGTCCCGTACACGGGGATCATCGTTACGGCGCGCGAGTCGCCGGAAAGCCGCAACCGCGCGCTCGGCTGCGGAATGACCCAGCTCGACTGCTCGTCGAACATAGCGATAAAGGGCTACAGCGACTTCGCGAACGAGGCGCACCAGGAGAAGGACCGGCAGCAGTTCATGCTCGGCGACAACCGCTCGCTCGACGAGATGGTGCGCTACCTCGCCTCGCGCGGCACGATCACGAGTTTCTGCACGGCCGGCTACCGCTGCGGGCGGACCGGCGGATGCATAATGGACGCCCTGAAGACCGGGCGCGAGGGCAAGTTCTGCAAGATCAACGCCGTGCTCACGTTCAGGGAGTGGCTCGACGACTTCGCGTCCGCCGACACGTGCAGGATCGGCGACGCACTGATCGAGAAGGAGCTTGCCGGGATCAAGGAGTGGCTGCCGAAGTTCTATCCGACGGTGATGAAGCAGTACGAGGCGACGTGCCGCGGAGAGAGGGACCTTTTCTTCTGATGGAAGACTTCGGATTCTACCTTGTGATGACCAACCCCAGGGTTGGCTACGAGCGGTGCTGCGAGGCCGCCGTCGCGGCGGGCGTCAGGATGGTGCAGCTCAGGATGAAGGACGTCCCGAGGGCGACGCTCCTCGACATGGCGAAAAGGCTGGTGCCGATAGTCCGCGGCAGCACGACGCGCCTGATCATCGACGACGACGCCTCGGTGGCCGCCGAGGCCGGCGCGGACGGCGTACACGTCGGGCAGGACGACATGCCGGTCGCCGAGGTCCGCCGCCTCTACCCGGAGATCGGGATCGTCGGCCTTTCGACGCATTCGCCGGCGCAGGCGGCGGCGTCCGTCGCGGCGGAGCCGGACTACATCGGCGTCGGGCCGGTGTTCGCGACGCCGACAAAGAAGATCCCCGACCCGGTGCTCGGCACGGAGACCGCCGGCCGCATGGTGAAGTCCGTTCCGTTCCCGGCGGTCGCGATAGGCGGCATAGACGAGGGGAACCTGGAGCCCGTGTTGGCCGCCGGGGCCAGAAACTGGGCGGTCGTCCGCGCGGTTTGCCTTGCGGACGACCCCCTTGCCGCCATTCGGCGGATTCAGCGCCTCGGCGCCGACATCATCGAACGCCTCGCCTAGCCCAGGCGAAGCCCGGCCTGCGCAAGCGCGGCGGCGTCGACCGCGTACACGGGGTCGATCTCCACCTTCACGCGTTCGTCGGCGTGGATGCCGCACTCCTCCATCCAGCGCCTCCACTTCGCCTGCATGTCGGCCTTGCACGACGCGGGCGAGTCGGAGCCCTCGGCGTTCTTTACGGGCGAGAACTCGTCCTTCTGGTCGAACGCGAGGAAGGCCGCCGTCTTGGCGTTGGGCAGCACGTCGAAGATGAACTTCTCGAACTTGTAGCCGTTCGGCTCGGACGGCTTTACGGCGGCGCCCTTTTCGTCGATGAAGGGGATCTTCTTGAAGGCGAGGTGCAGCGGCATGTCCTTCGACGCCTCGCGCTCCAGGAACGCCCTGTCGAAGACGTGGATCGCCGGCGAGCCGTAGAGGAAGTAGAGACGCCCGTCTTTCGCCTTGCGGTTGCACTGCTCGTCCGTCATCTCGGTGTATTCGACCATGCGGTACGTCTTGCCGAAGCGCATCGGGATGCCGACCTTCTCCTTCGGGTCGCGCTTGGCACAGAGCTTGAGCGAGTACTCGGACTTCTGCGTGACGTGGTAGCCGATGAACGCGGGGTCCGCGACCTCGACGAGGGGGTTGTCAACCTGGAAGAAGAACACGCTCTTGATCCCGCGCTTCTTCATGTCGGCGAGCGCGCCCGACTTCTTCAGCGCGGCGAGGAGCCCGCCATGCCCGTCGGGGCTCATGAAGACGTGGCCCGGCTTGTCGAGGATTATCTTGCCGTCCTTTGTCATGCCCGGCCACATTCCCTGCTTGAAGAAGAAGACGTCGGACGCCTTGAGCCCGAAGTACCCGTTGTCCTTGAAGCAGGCGACGGTCTGGTCGTAGTTCGCCTCGCTTGTCATCACGTAGAAGGGGATCGGCTTGCCGTATCGGATGGACCTGGCGAGGATCTTGCGCGCGTGGAAGTAGAAGAGCGGCGCGTCGGTGATCGGGCCGATCGGGTAACATCCCTTGGGGCCTTCGTAGCCGAGGCGCGAGCCCTGCCCGCCGGCGACGAGAAGCGCGGCCACGCGGCCTGCGCGGAGCTCCGCCTCGCCCGCCGCGACGGCGTCCTTGAGGGCCTTGCCCTTGAGCGAGGCGACCTTTGGGGCGACGCCCTTCGAGCTGTCGGGCGGCACGGCACCCTCCGCGAGGGCCTTCTTGCACCTCGCCAGGCTCTTCGGGTCGAGAGTGGCGATCTGCGCGAGGAGGGACTCGCGGTCCTTCTTCCCCAGCTTCGGCCAGTGCGCGAGCACTTGCTGCTGTCCGCATTTCTTCAGGAGCGACTCTGCTTCGGCGTAGTTCATCTTGGCTTAGACCTTTCTTGGTTTTACTTGGTGACAATTATACAACAGATCCGCCCATGGTGTCAATAGCGGGTTTTCCCCGCTAAACAAAAATCCGCCCGAGAACTGGATTTCTGGTATAATACTAGAAACTGCCATTGGGTGGCAGGCAACGAAAACGAAAAACGAGGAGGTTGAAAATCATGTTGTTGGCCGATATGTCGTCGAAAGCCCAGGAAGTGTCCACGGCAGTGGACAAGCTGCGCGAATGGCTCGCGGGCAGCGGGATGCGCCTGCTGGAGAACGCGATAAGCGCGCTTGTGCTTTTCGTCGTGGGATGGCTGGTGATCCGCGTGGTGGACTTCGTGATCCGCAAGGGGCTCGCCAGGAGCAATCGCCGCGGGCTGCTAATCAACTTCGTCGCGTCGTCGGTGACGAAGGCGTGCTGGGCCGTTCTTCTCGTCATGGTCCTCGGAAGGCTCGGCGTGAACGTGGCGCCGCTCGTGGCGGGCCTCGGCGTCACCGGCTTCGTCCTCGGCTTTGCGTTCCAGGAGTCGCTTGGCAACCTGGCGTCCGGGCTGATGATCGCATTGAACGAGCCGTTCAAGGTCGGGGACTTCGTCGAGATCGCGGGGCTCCAGGGCTCGGTCGTTGAGATGAACATAATGGCGACGACGCTCACCACGGGCGACAACAAGAAGATCGTCGTGCCCAACAAGTCCGTCTGGGGAGGCCCCATCGTGAACTACAGCGCGATGGCGACTCGCCGCGTCGACGTGCAGGTCGGCATAGCCTACGGCGAGGACATCGGAAGGGCGCTCGACGTGATCCGCGAGACGGTGCTCTCCGTCCCCGGCGTGCTGAAGACGCCCGCGCCCACCATCGCCGTCGGTGCGCTCGCCGAAAGCCAGGTCACGATCAACGTGCGCCCGTGGGCGAAGAACGCGGACTACTGGAGCGTCTACTTCGAGACGCTGAAGGCCGTAAAGGACGAACTCGGCAGGGCGGGCATTGAGATCCCGTTCCCGCAGGTCACCGTCCACCAGGCGAAGTAGGCGATGCGCGCCATTACGCCATGCTGCCTGACCGTCGCCGGGTCGGACTCCGGCGGCAACGCCGGGGTCCAGGCGGATCTGCGCGCGTTCCACGCCTACGGTCTCCACGGCTGCACGGTCTTCACGTCCCTGACTGCGCAGAACCCGTCCGGAGTCTCCGGAATCCACGCGGTGCCGGCGGACTTCGTCGCCGCGCAGCTCGACGCGGTGCTCGGCGTGTACTCCATCCGCGCGATGAAGACTGGGATGCTGCCGGACGCCTCCGCAATCGAGGCTGTCGCCGGGAGGGTTTCCTCCCATCCCGAGATCGCGAAGGTGATAGACCCCGTCATGGTCGCGACGAGCGGCGCGAGGCTTGTCTCGCCTGCCGCGGTCGAGGCGATCAAGTCCGTTCTTCTGCCGCTTGCCTCCGTGTTGACGCCGAACCTCCCAGAGGCGGCCGTCCTTTGCGGGATCGACGACGCCGGAATCCGCGACGCTGCGGACGCCTCCGTCGCGCAGGAGCTGGCCAGGAGGCTCTTCGGGGAATACGGTCGGCCGGTGCTTGTCAAGGGCGGGCACGGCGCCGGCCGCAGCGCGGTCGACGTGCTGTTCGACGGACGCGAAGTGCGCGAGTTCTCGATGCCCTGGGTGGAGAATCCGGTGTCAACGCACGGGACGGGATGCTCGCTCGCGTCCGCGATCGCGGCGGAGCTTGCGCTGGGCAGGGACCTCGCGGCGGCGGTGTCCGGCGCGAAACAATATGTGCACGACGCCATCGCCACGTCTTTCCTCGTGGGTCCGGGCTGCGGAGTCCTCGGCTTCGCTCCGCGATAAAGCGCGCCGCCAGCCGCATTGACTGCGACTTCTTCGCAGGCATCAATAAAAGAGATACGACAATGAATGTATTGATGATTGCATCGCGTGGTGTCGTCGGGAAGGGTCTTTTTGCAACAAGTCAGGGGATGATTGCTTTGAGAAGATCAGGAGTCAGTCTTTTGATGGCGTTAGCGGCGGTGTGTGCGGGGTTTGCCGCGAATGCGCAGATTCGTCTGGCCGCGCCGTTCGCCGACAACATGGTGATGCAGCGCTGCGTGCCGGTCCCGGTGTGGGGCACGGCGACGCCCGGAGAGGCGGTGACGGTTGAATTCGCCGGGCAGTCGAAGACGGCGAAGGCCGACGCCAGTGGCGAGTGGCGCGTCCGTCTCGACCCGATGGAGGCGTCATGCGAAAACCGCACGATGAAAGTCTCCGTCGCGGGGAGCCACGAAGAGATTGTCAACGTTCTCGTAGGCGAAGTATGGTTCGCGAGCGGCCAGTCGAACATGGAGTGTCCGATATGGGGTCCGAGCCCCCGCTACCGCGACGGGAAGGGCGGTGTTATGACGCGGATGACACGGCGTCCGTTCGTGCGCTACGCGAAGAACGACCGGCCCTGGAGCGCTGTGCCGGAACGCGGCTGGAAAGCCGAATGGCGCGACTTCTCGCCCGAATCGTTCAGGGATTGCTTCAAAAGGAAGGCGCTGTCTGCCGTCGCGTTCTATTTCGCGCTGGAACTCCACGACGCCCTCGGCGTCCCCGTCGGAATCGTCGATTCGTCTAAAGGCGGCTCCAACATCGACGCCTGGACGCCCCCGTCGGGCTATGCCGGACATCCGGCGCTCAAGGACGTCGTCGGATACAAGGCCGTCGCGAAGTGGGACAAGTCGATGGCGACGTCCGTCGTCGACGCCGACTACCACCAGCCGTCCGTCTTGTGGAACGGCCTTGTCGCGGCGTGGGCGCCATACGCGATCAAGGGTTTCATCTGGTACCAGGGCGAGCACAACGCCGTCCACGGCGATGCGGCGCGGTACTGCGAGAAGATGCACGCGCTCTACGACGGCTGGGCGAAGGAGTTCGCCAATCCCGACCTCAAGCTATACTTTGCTCAGCTGGCGCCATTCAGGATAAACTGGTTCGACCTCCAGATGGCGCAGGCGAAGTTTGCGGCAGAGGAGAAGAACGCGGCGATGGCGGCGACGTGCGACGTCGGGAACTGGAAAGACGTCCATCCAAACGACAAGGAAACGGTCGCCAGGCGTCTGCTCCTCCATGCCCTCAAGCGCGACTACGGCTTTGCGGACGTCATTGACGATTCGCCGACTGTCAAGGCTTGGAGGGTGGAGGGCGGACGCTTCGTCGTCTCCTTTGACGGTGCGGGCGCGTTCTACTGCTACAATGCGGACAGATCGGAGCCGAGGGGATTCGAGGTCGCGGGCGAGGACGGCAAGTTCGTCGCGGCGTCCGTCAAGAACCGGATGCGCAACGGCTCCATTGGCGGCAAGGAACTCATCATCGGCTCAGATGCAGTCGCCGCGCCGAAGAGACTGCGGTATCTTGGCGGGGCGCACCGGGCGGGCTCTATCTACTCGCTCGACTCGGGGCTTCCGCTCGCGCCGTTCGAGATCGGAGATTGAAAACAGGAAGGGAAGGATAAAGAATGAAAACAGGAAGGGAAGGACAAAGAAAATGAAGATGGAAATGACGAGAAGAGGTTTCATGCGCGGCGCTTTGGCGGCCGGCGCGTATGGCGTGGCCGGGCGCGACTTTGGTTTCGCCGCGACGGCGGACGCCGCGGCCCTGCCGCTCCCGACGCCGGCACACCTGAAATGGGCGGACATGGAGCTTGGGATGTTCTACCACTTCGACATTCCGATCTTCGGCGGCGGACGCGCCCCGGACCCTAAGCGCTACAACCCGGCGAAACTTGACACCGATCAGTGGATGGAGGCCGCGAAGGCGTACGGCGCGAAGTACGTAGTCCTGACCGCGAAGCATGGAGCGGGATTCATGCAGTGGCAGAGCGACATCTACCCGTATGGCGTCAAGCAGGCCACTTGGCGCGACGGCAAGGGCGACTTAGTGCGAGACTTCGTGACGAGCGCGCGGAAGTACGGAATGCTCCCCGGCCTCTACGTGGCGATGCACTACAACTGGTTTCTCGGCGTGCGCAGGAGCAACGGGCGGGTTTCGTCGAAGGGTTACTACGGCTACGGCGAAGAGGCGCAGAGGAAGTATTCCGCAAGCTGCGAGGCGGTACTGAACGAACTTCTCACGAATTACGGGGAGCTTTTCGAGATCTGGTTCGACGGCGGCGTCCTGCCGCCTGAGGAGGGCGGACCACGTGCGCTCGAGATCATCGAACGTCTCCAGCCGAATGCGATCCTCTTCCAGGGACCGAAACAGGCGAAGAACATCATCCGCTGGGTCGGCAACGAGCGCGGTGTCGCGCCCTATCCATGCTGGGCGACGGGCAGGGACGTCACGCAGTCCGACGGCGTCAAGGAGGCCAAGGGCGAGAAATACTCCGGCACGCCGGAGGGGAAGAAGTGGATGCCGGGCGAATGCGACGTGCCGCTCGGACGCGGCAAGTGGCTCTGCACGGACCATCCCGAAAGGCCGTACTGGACGATGGACCAGCTCATGAACATGTACGACCGCTCTGTGGGGCGCAACTGCAACCTCATCCTCAACGCCGCGCCGAGGCAGGACGGGCTGGTCGCCGACGAGGAGATGAAGATCTACGCCGAATTCGGACGGCGCATCAAGGCACGCTACTCGAACAGACTCGCGAAGACAGAGGGGACGGGCGAGCGCATCGACCTCGAAATCCCCAAAGACGGCGGGCCTGTCAACCAGGTCGTGCTGATGGAGCGCATCGAACACGGCGAGCGAATCCGGAAGTTCGAGATAGAGGCTTTGTCCGGCGGACAGTGGAAGAAGATTTACGCTGGCTCCTGCGTCGGGCACAAACACATCGTCCGCTTCGACAAGATTGCGGCGGAGCGTCTGCGCCTTTCCGTCACGGCATCCGCCGCGACGCCGCTCATCCGCGACTTCTCGGCCTATTGCAACTGAGCGGGCGGCACATCCGCCTGGCTAAGATTAGAAGCATGGGAACCGTGACAACACTGTTTTGTTGTGGCATAATAGCGGACAAGGAGAGCAAGATGACAAACCGATACGCGATGAAGCAATTCGGGAGAAAAAAGAAACGAAACGGAATCGCGTTCGCGGCGGTTGCCGCGGTGTTCGCGGCGTGTGCCGCGCCAGCGACGGCGCGGACGCTCGACGTGACCGCCTACGGCGCGAAGCCGGACGGCGTGACGGACAACACGGCCGCCATCCAGAAGGCGATCGACGACTGCTCCGCCAAGGGCGGCGGGCGCGTCCTCGTGCCGGGCGGCGGCGCGTACATGACGTACACGCTCAGCCTCAAGAACAACGTCGATCTGCACATCGACTGCGGCGCGACGCTCCTCGGCGGCGAGGATCCGCTCAAGTACCCGCTCTTCGGCCATTCCGAGCACTGGAACGCCGAACGCGCCCTGCGCTTCAACTACCGCGCGATGTTCTACACCGTCGCCCAGACGAACGTCTCCATCTCCGGCGCCGGCACGATCGACGGCAACAACGAGAAGTTCCACCACTGGGAGCCGAAGAAGAACTGGACCGGCTACAACTGGTGGCGCAACAGCCACACGAACGTGACGGGCCGGTGCGTGTTCTTCGTCGCCTGCCGGGACGTGCGCCTCGACGACGTCCTCATCCGCAACCCCGGCGGATGGGCGAACTGGTTCCTGGACTGCGACCGCGTAGGCGTGCGCGGCGCGCGGATCGAATGCGACCACCGCTTCCCGAACGGCGACGGACTCCACTTCGGCGGCTGCCGCGACGTAGTGGTGAGCGACTGCGTCGTCGATTCGCAGGACGACGCGCTCGTCATCCGCTGCCACCAGGAGCAGATGAAGAAGTCCCGCCCCTGCGAACGCGTGCTGGTGAACAACTGCGTCTTGCGCTCCGCCAGATGCTACGCGATCCGCATGGGATGGCGCGGGGACGGCCCGATGAAGGACATCCTGCTGAGCAACATCGTGTGCCCCCATTCCCGTTGGGGAATTGGCTTCTTCTATCCGGACGAGGCGTCGGGCTGGGCGAAGCACAAGGACCCGCCGCGCGGACAGGGCCTCGTACCGCCGCCGCCCGAAACGCTGATTCCGTTCTACATGAAGAACGTCCGCTTCTCGAACGTCCATATCACGTGCGAGGACGAGCCGATCTGGCTCAAGGTCGACAACGGCACGCCGTTCCAGTACATGCGCGACATCTCGTTCTCGGACTGCTCCTTCCGCAGCGGCGTGCCGCCGCACATCGAGTGCTGCGCCAAGTACAGGAGGCGTTTCTCGAACTGGCGCTTCTCGAACGTCACCTTCGACTTCAGGCGCATGAAGTGGGCGAAGAAGCCGACCGCCGCGGACATCTTCCGGGCCGTCGACGGCTTCGAATTCATTAACACGCGGTTCTCGCTTCGCGCGAAACCCGCCAAGTGAGGCTACAGGATGAACAGACGCGAATTCTTGTGCGGCGGAATCGCCATGCTGGGCGTCGGTGCGGCGGGACGCGCCGCGGCGGACGTGATGGCGCGGCATCCGCTCGCGGGGAAGTCCCTCCCGAAATGGGAGAAGGGGCACTTCCGCATCTCGATGATCTACACGGGAGCCTCCGAATCGTCGTTTCTCGTGTTTCCGGACGGGACCTCGATGCTGATCGACTGCGGGGACTGCGGCTATGCGAAGCCCGGCGACGCGAAGGCGGCGCGCCTTCGCCTTCCGCCCCTGCCGGACGCCTCGCGCCGGGCGGGCGAATGGACCGCCCGGTACGTGTTGCGGGAAAATCCGTTCGGGCGCAAGGTGGACTACTTCATGCTGTCGCACTACCATTACGATCATTCAGGATGCGTCCGGTTCAGCGCAGGGAGGAGCGCGAACGGGAAATACACGCTGAGCGGATTCGGGCAGGCTCTGGATTTCCTGGACTTCGGGACGATCATCGACCGCGCATGGCCGGACATGGACGATCCAGTGCCGCGTCCCGACGCTTTCATGAGCGGGACGGGCGCGGTGAAGCTCATCAAGGAGGCGTATGCCGAGGCGGAGCGGCGCGGAACGAAGATCGAGAAGTTCCGCCTGGGAAAAGGGGGCCGGCAGATTGCCCTGCGGCACGGCGGGTGCGAAGGGTTCAGTGCGCGGCCCCTCTGTTCGTGCGGGCGCATCCTGAGGCGCGACGGGTCGGTTCTCGATCTCGCCACGCTCGGGGAACGGAACACCGTCGGCAACGAGAACACGCTCTCCGTCGGGCTTGTGCTTTCGGTCGGCGACTTCCGATATTACACGGCGGGGGACTTCTGGGGCCACGCGATCGGAGCCGGGAAGAAGAAAATCGATTTTGAGGACGTCCTTGCGGCGGAGTGTCCGCAGGTGGACGTCGCCAAGGCGAATCACCACGCCCACTCGACGATGCCCCCGGCGCTCGTGAAGGCGCTTCGCGCACGCGTGGTCCTTGGAAGCGTCTGGCATGTGCGACAGTCGATGAGATCGACGATGCGCAGCCTCCACACGGCCGACTGGCCTTATCTCTACGTGCCAGGCCACTTTCCCCGTGCACGGCGCGAGGAGGATGCGTCGGAGGCGTGGCTGGGGTGCGTTGCGCCGGAGGCTTTCGTCGGCGCGCATTCCGTGATCGACGTCGCGCCCGGCGGCAGGACGTATCGCCTCATGCTGGTCGATGCCCGCGACGAGCGTGGAACGGTCCTCGGCGCATACGACTTCACGACCGCGAAGAAAGAAAGTCTTTAAAAACCGCGGGGGCTGTCCCCCGAAAACTACACAGACATGAAACACCAACTGAAATATCGATTCGCATTGTCGGTCTTGACCGCGTTCTGCTCGGCATGCGCCTTCGCCGCGCCACGTCTTGCGTTCCAGACGTATGCCGTGCGCGACTTGTGCGAAAAGGACTTCGCCGGCACGCTCAAGGCGGCGAAGGCGATGGGCTTCGAGGGCGTAGAGACGGGCCGATTCTACGGTCTTGACGCGAAAGGACTCAAAGCCGCGTGCGACGAGGCGGGACTGGAGCTTGTGGCGCTCCAGCTCTATCCGCACTGTCTCACCGAGCCGCAGCTCGCCGAGACGATCAAGTTCTGCAAGGAAAGCGGCGCAAAACGAATCAACGTGGCCTGGTACAAGGGAAGCGCGGAAAACGCCAACGACTGGCAGCTGCTCGTGAACGTCCTCAACCACGCGGCGGAGGTCTGCGCGAAGGAGGGAATCGAAGTCGCCTACCACAACCACGACCAGGAGTTCAAGATTTCACTGCACGGGCGCACGGCGATGGAATGGCTCTATGACGGCGACGGGCCGGGGATTTTGCGGCAGGTGAACGAGACGCCGCGCTTCTCGCCGCTCGTGAAGCAGGAGCTGGACATCGGATGGTGCGTCTTGGCGGGCGGCGACCCGCTTGCGTGGCTTGCCGCCCATCCGCGCCGCAACCCGACCGTTCACGTCATGCCGGCGGGCGGACGGTCCCTCGGCGACGCGAACGATCGCGCGGACTGGAGGCGCATAATCCCGGCGCTCGTGGCCGACGGCGTGGAGTGGCTGGTCGTGAAGCCTGTCGCCCGCCCCGATTCGCTTGCCGACCTCAAGGCGAGCATTGACTACTTGAGGCGTTTACACCCCCGGAAATAGGGTTGCATGCGCATTTCCTGTATTCGCGCATTGTCATGCCGGTACGGGCGAGGAACATCTTCTTCGCGAAGCCGTCCGATTCGTAGCCGCATTTCTCCACGACCATCGCGACGGGAAGGCTGCTGCGGGAGAGCAGGTCACACATGTTGCGGAACCTGACGTCGTGTACCTCGTCGAGAATTGTGCGCCCGGTCTCCTTGCGGAACCGGCTCGTGGCGAGCGAACGCGAACATCCCATCGCGGCGGCGACCGCGTCAATTGAAATGCCGCGTTCGCAGCCGTGCCGGCGCACGTACTCGAGCGCATGGCGAACGGGGAGACTCTGTCCCCTGTCGGCGGACGTCGAGCCACGCCGCACGATGCGCAGCGGGCCGTAGTGTTCGGTATTCGGGAAGGGGCATGCGGAACCAGAAGGACTTGCGGGACGGGAGGTGTCTAATCGGGCGATTTCTTCGGTAAGCATTTCGCCGAGCCGCCATCCCGCGCCCTCGAAGTCCGGCTCTACGCTCGTAAGACCGGGCGAGACCGATTCGCAGAGTGCCTCGTCGTTGTCGATGCCGGCGATTGCAATGTCGTCGGGGATGGAAAGCCCGGCCTTTGTCGCGGCATGGTATGCCTCCATCGCGCAGTAGTCGTTCGCGCCGAGGATGCCGCACGGTTTCGGCAGAGAACGCAGCGCGGCGACGAGCGACTTGCGGTGCAGCACGACGACGGAATGCCCGGCGCGTTTCGCGTCAGCCTTGAACTGCTCAAGCCTTGGAGCGTCCCAGTTGAAGCCCTTTTCCGTGCTGAGGTATGCGTATGAGCGGCATCCGAGCGCAAGGAGTTCTTGTATGGCGAGGGCGGCGGTTGCGGCGGAGTCGTGCAGAAGGCATGGATGTTCGGTGGACGGCATCCTGGGGTTTTGGTCAAGATAGACGGTGGGGAAGCCATGGAACACAGAATCCGGGGCACGTCCGTTCGACATCGCGCGGTCAACGAGACATCCGGTGGGCGACCAGTTTTCGAGCGCGCGGCGTACGTCAGAGGCCGTGGCGAAACGCTCCACGAGCTGCACGAACCAGTCGTGTCCCTTAGCGTAGCGGAGGATTCCATCCAGCTTCTGCCGCCAGCTCTTCCGCGTCGTTGATTGAAAGAACAGTATTATCTTCATGTGCGTTTCTTTTGCTTACATGGGTAGATTGTCGTCAAGGAGGCGATGGACGGCGTATAGCGGCAGGATGTGGATATCGGGAAGCGTCGAAAAGTTTTCCATCGAGATGCGCACTCCGGCGTCGATGTGTTTCTCCGCCATGAAAAGCCTAAGGCTCTTCATCGAGCCTTTGACGCCAGACTTGACTTCTATAGGAAGTATTCTGTCGCGGCGCTGCATGACAAAGTCCACCTCGGCCGTCGCGTTCTGCGCTTCGCGATGCCAGTAGAAGAGCTCGGGGCGATGCCGCATGGACGAGTGCGAGGCGAGCTGCAGCGCGACGTATGCCTCGGCGAGCGAACCCCTGTTGGCGAACGATACGTCGTCGAGCGTGACAAGTCCCTTGAGGTCTAAGCCGAGGATTCGCTGATGAAGCCCAATGTCGGAGAGGTACGCCTTGAACGACGTTTCGTCGATTTCCGCACCAAGGGGAAAGCCGTTTGCGCTTGTGCGGTGTGCCTTGAGGACGAGTCCGGCCTTTGCAAGAAGTCCAAGCGCGTCCCCTATAGCAGTGGACTTTACCTCGCGGCTGACGCGGGCGCACACGAACTTCCCCCCTGTCTGCAATGCGACGGATCGGAAGGTCTCGGCAAGCCGTGCGAACGGAACGCGGCGGCGGTACTTGGCAAAGTCGTCCTGGAACACTAACAGAAGATCGTCCAACGTTTCCATGGCAGTGAGAAGATCATGCTTTGAGGCATAACGCGAGACGACTCCGGGCAGTCCGCCGATGGTCATGTATGTTCGCAGATGTGCTATGAGCCGGCGATGGAAAGGTTCGTCTATAGGATGGGAAAAGTCGGCAGAGTCCATGATCTTCACGAGAGATTCCTCGCCGATGCCGCAAAGGAACTCCGTGAAGGTCATCGGATACATGAAGCGCGACGTTATGCGCCCGACGCCAAGGGAGGGGATTTCCTCAAGTGCGAATTCAAGGAGCGAACCAGCGGCAATCACATGGAGCCCCGGCAATTGCTCCTTGAAGTACCGCAACGCGGCAAGTGCCCGGGGACACGCCTGAGTCTCGTCGAGAAAGAGCAGCGTCTTTCCCGGGACGATGGGTGTATTTGTGTATGCGGAAAGTTTTTCGGCTATGGGTTTTGCTGAAAGTGAACCTTCGAAGAATGCGGCGACATCCGGCGTCTCGTCAAGGTTTATTTCTGCGAAATGCTTGAATCGCTTCGCAAGCTTTCTTACGGCATAAGTCTTGCCTACCTGTCTTGCGCCTCGCAAAAGCAGTGGATCGGGCATCTCGTCAGATGCCCATTTTGCCAGTTCTTCGTCAATTAAACGTTTCATGTCAGTTCTCCATGTTTTTCTCTGCCTTTTGAAGTGTCTCGCCCGAAAACAAAACTTAAAACCGTTGTTATGCTCCCAAAAACAAAATATGTTTACGGACAATCTCTCCCCAAAACAAAAGATAGTATAGCATATACCTTGCGAAAAAGCAAGTGGGATTTTTATGTCTCAGTCCGATTGACTATGTTTTTTATGTCCAATCGACTATCTCTTAGGACGCGATCTATGGTATAATATTTGCGTTCCAATCAAGAAGGGAAAAGTCCATGAAAATGACAACAACTCGTAAAATCAGGAGTGTGCTAAAAGTCGCTTTTACCGCCCTGTTTGCAGTCGCGACTCTCTCGCAGTCCATGGCTGACGAGACAATCAGCGTCGATACGCAGCTTTCCGCCGACATGACGGTGGACGGTACGCTCTACCTCAAGAACGGCGCAACGCTTGACCTGAACGGACACAACCTATCCGTCAAGGCACTTGCTCGCCCCGCCGTCGAGAACGAGGATGTCCCCGGCTATTCGTTCATTGAATACATCGAGGCAAACGGCAGCCAATGGCTGTATTCCGACTACACACCTGCTGGTTCAGACCACGTGGAGATGAAACTAGAGCTGACCGAAGTTCCCGGCTCATCCGCCTGGTGGATATTCTTCTGCTCTCGTGGAGCAGACAACTCAAACTCCTTCATGTCGGGCATTGGAGGAACGACGAAATTCCGCGTAGATCACCAGGCTTCCGGCACAACGACAGGGGTGACTTACTCTCCCAAGTTCTCCAGCGGGGTCGAATACGAGATTAGCGTGGACGGTAACACGGGCGATTGCAAGGTGAATGGCTCTACCGTGTTGACAACAACCACTGGGGCATACGACACTGCGACCGGCCCGTTCTGCATACTTGGCGGACATTCGGAGGGAAACAACCTTGCGGCAAAGAGGGGGACAGACCTCAGCTTCATTCCGAAGTGCAAGATATATTCGTTCAAGGTCACTGACACGAACAACGTGACGAAGTGCGACATGGTTCCGGCGGTGCGCATTTCCGACTCTGCTGTCGGGATGTACGACCGCTCGCGGAACATGTTCATCGAGAACTATGGCTCTGCCGCTTTGATTCCTGGATATATTGACGTTGCGATCACCAATTCGGCTTCGTCCATATCTTCGCTCCTCGTCAACGGTGCATCCACGAACGACGTAGTAAAGGTGACGGGCAATGTCCGCCTCGTGAAGGCGGGTGCGGGAACGTATTTGCCGACCAAGGCTGGACAGACATATACTGGCGGCACAGTCGTCAGCAACGGCGTTATTTCCGTGAAGGGCAATGGAACTACCGCGCTCCTTGGCATGGCGGGAGGAAATATTGTCAATAACGGAACGTTTGACGATACGGGAACGACCAGTGGAAGCGGTAACAGCGGAAACTGGAACTACGCGACAGCCTCCGGATTCAATCTGCTGAATTGGAACATTTCCAATAGGGCCTGCATGGGTTTGTCAAAAGCAAGTGGAGTGTGGGTCGCATCAGGCATGAATGTCGGTACGTATGCGTTCTATATGCGGACGAGCGACACGGATGGTAAAGGACATACCGGCGACATTGCGCTTGAGCAGGGCGGTCTCGCCCTCTCGCGTGGACGCTATCGCATCGCATACGCCTATGCAACGCGGAAAAACGCAACCCATTACCCCGTAACCAACCACTGCAACGTCGTCAAGGGCAACGTTACCAACGAACTTGGGGTGACCGTGGCGAAGAGCGCCCAGCAGACGTCGTTAGCTTCCGCCGAGTGGTTCTTCGAGATCGGCGAAGGCGAGGAGGGCGTTTACACGCTCCAGTTCCTCCAGACGCTTGCCGACAACGGCAGCGCGGAAAGGACGACCGTCCTTGACAACATAGTTGTGGAGAAGCTGGCGGCGGAGGTTGTCGTCGAATCCGGCGCAATGGTGGAACTGGCTTCCGGTGCGCGCGACTTCACTGACTGCCGCTTCACGATGAACGGCGGAACGCTGAAGGACAACTCCGGTGCTGGTGGATCAAACGCGCTCGTCGCCAACATGCGCCTCACAGCGGGTTCGTACTGGGAGAACACGTCGGGCGGAGGATTCGTCGGGCGTGATAGCGCGGATACTCTTCTCGACCTCGGAGGTTATACGCTTGAGGTACTTTCCGAAAACAGCCAGGAACTCAATTTCAAGAACACGACGATCACGAATGGCACGATGATAGTGCCCGAACATCTGTTCCTGAATTTCTCCGGCGACTGCGTGACGGCGACGAACGCGACGTTGGACGTCCAAAGCCTTCTGCGGCTGAACGCTCCTGTGCTTGTCGGCGATTACATCGCCCGTCGCAACAATGCGGCAAATGCGGACAAGTTACGCATCTACGGTACGTTGTCGGTAGCCAGTTGCAGCAATTATCATTGTTCTACCATGTATTGCACAATGATGGACGGATCGGCTGTCGACTTCTCCCAGGCGACGGCGGCGGTAAGCGGATTGCAGTTCGCCGAAAACGCGACGGTCACGATCAAGCTTGGCGATTCGCATTTGAGCAATCCGATCATCCCGTGGACGACTGCTCCTGAGAACATCAACACTGTGACGTTCGTGCGCGACGCAAGCGAGAAGGGCTACAAACTCGAAGTCCGCAGCGACGGACTCTACGCGGTGCGGAAGGGCTTTATGCTCATCGTGAAGTAGGGGAATGTCATACGGAGGCAAGGCAGAAATGAAACGACTCTTCACATTGGCTGTTTTCATATTTTCATATTTCCTCATTTCCACACCTGCATATTCCGCCGAGCCGCGCACCGGCCCGTGGACTAAGGAAATGGCGTGGGAGTGGTACAACGCCCAGCCGTGGATACGCGGCTGCAACTACATGCCCGCGAGCGCCGCGAACCGCTACGACATGTGGCAGGTGTGGGACAGCGAACGGCGTTTCGAGGAGATGGAGCGCGAGCTCGCGCTGGCGGAATCCATCGGCTTCAACGCCGTGCGCGTGATCATCGCGGAGGACAACGGCTTCGCCGTATGGTGCGAAGACCGCGCCGGCTACATGCGCAACCTCGAACGCTTCCTCGCGCTGTGCGGGAAGCACAAGATCCGCGCCATCATGTGTCTCGGCAACGACTGCTCGCGTCCGAAGCCTCTGTGGTCGGTCCCGAAGCCCGGTCCGCAGCCGTACGACATCGGCTACCACGGCGGACGCAAACGCAGCCAGCACGGAAGCTTCCCCGGCGCAATCGGCTTCATCAGCGCGGACGATCCGGAGCTGCGGCCGAAGTTCTTCCAGATGTGCGGCGAGGTGATGGAGAAGTACAAGGACGACGACCGCGTCCTCTTCTGGAACATCTGGAACGAACCCGGCAACAACCGGCGCGGCAAGGTGTCCGCCCCGCTCGTCAAGGAGATGTTCGAGCTCGCGTGGAAGATTGGCGTGAAGCAGCCCTGCGCGGCGGATCTGTGGCGCGGGAAGCTGGAACCGAACTTGGAGACCGCCGAGGGAATTGCCGCCGCGTGGAGCGACATCATCAGCTACCACTGCTACGGTCCGCTCCACTCGCAGATCAAGTATGCGAAGGAAATCAAGGCGAAGTTCGGGCGCCCGATGATCAACACCGAATGGCTCGCGCGCATCCGCGGGTGCGACGTGCAGGACTGCTATCCGTTCTTCGCGCAGGAGAGGATCGGCTGTACGTGCTGGGGTTTCGTCGCCGGCAAGTACCAGACCTACGAGCCGTGGGAGGGCATGTGGAAACAGGTCGAGAAGGGCTACCGGGGCTACAAGATGACGAAGTGGTTCCACGACCTGTTCCGTCCGTCGCTCCGCCCCTACGACCCGGAGGAGATCGACATCATCAAGCACGTGAATGCGCAGATAGCACGTGAATGCGCAGATGGACGCGGAGCTGAAGGGCGAGTCTCTGCGCGCGAAGGTCGCGGCGAAATACAGGATTGTCCGCCAAGACATGTGGCAGGGGAGCCGTCGGACGCACTTCGACTTCAACGGGCGCAAGGCGTGGATTGCCGAGCCGTCCGTCGCGCCTCTGGTAGGGTCACGCGTCCCGCGTGACCGTGGCGGCATGCAATGGATCTGGCCCCTGCTCTGGCCGGAATGCGACGCCGGGCGCACGTGCGTGGCGGATCTGCTGAAGGCCGGATTCCACTACGCCTACATCGAACTCTTCGACACGCGCATGGACAAGACGGGCGTCGAGGCGGCGGAGGCGTTCCAGGCGTTCCTCGTGAACGAACTCGGATTCGCGCCGAAGGCGAATCTGGTCGGCCTCAGCTGGGGCGGGTTTATGGCCGCGCAGTACGCGGCGGCGAAGCCGGCGAACGTGGCGCGGATATATTTTGACAACGCATTGCTCACATTCGACGGTTACACGCCGCCCGCCAAGGTTGGACTTGGTCAATGGGAAACGACCGCTCCTGCAGCCGGCTGGCGCGACGATCCGCGTATGCCGGTGAACCGCGCAGGTGAAATCGCGAAGGCGGGCATCAAAGTCTTGCTCGTTTACGGTACTTCCGACATCGCCGTAAAGCCAACCTCAAATTCAAAGGCGTTTCTATCGAAGTTCAAGGCAGCGGGTGGCGCGGCGACGGTGCTTGAACATTCGGAATACGGGCACCATCCGCATGGCGTTGAGCCAGGTGAGGCAAAGACAGTCATGCAATTCTTCATTGGAGAGGGAGAAAAATGAAAGCACAATACTTGATTTCGTTGGCCGTAGCCGTGGCGGTTGGTTCTACGTTCGCCGCCGCGCCGTCCGTCAATGGCGGAACTTCCGGCATCAAGGCGCAGATCGCGGCCGAGCGCAAGGGGAACACGAAAGTATTCGAGGAGGCGCTTGCGGCGACTGAGGCGAAGGAGTGGAAAAGTGCGGACGGCAAGACGCTGCCGTACCGGTTGCATGTCCCTGCAAAACCGGAGCCTGGGCGGCTGTATCCGCTCGTAGTCCACATGCACGGCGCTGGCAGCTGGGGCACGAATAACCTTGACCAGATCAAGACCGGAGGGGCGGACTTCATCTCCTGGGCGAAGAGGCACGGGGAGGAATACGTTTTCATCGCCCCGCAGACTCCAAGGCGACGCAAGTGGGTGGATACTCCATGGGAGAACACCAAGAGCACGATGAAGAAGAAGCCCACGCCGTCCCTGCGCATGGCGATGGAGATTATCGACGATGCGATTGTGCGCTATCCAGTTGACCGCGACAGGGTTTACCTGATGGGAATATCAATGGGCGGCTATGCCGCGTGGGAGCTTCTGCAGAGGCGCCCAGAGCTGTTTGCAGCCGGGCTGCCGTGCTGCGGCGGAGGCGACGTGGCGCAGGCGCCGCGCCTGACGGACATACCGATATGGGCGTTCCACGGTTCCAACGACAAGGGTGTGCCCGTCTGCCGCTCTCGCGACATGGTCGCCGCCATCAAGGCCGCAGGCGGCAAGAAGATCCTCTACCGCGAATACAAGGGGCTCGGACACAACGTGTGGACGCCGACGTTCTCCGACGACAAGGTGTTCAAGTGGCTCTTCTCGCAGCGGCGCGGGGGAAAAAGAAAATGAAAAGAATAGTCGTTGGCTTGCTTGCGGTTGCGATGGCGGGTTCGTCATTCGCCTCTTTGCCGGCACTTATACCGATACCGAGGGAATTGAAACTCACTGGCGGGACTGTCGCGTTTGCCGCGACCAATTCGCCGAAGGTCGAGGTTGTCGCGTCGATTCCGCCCGAGGGCTACGAGCTTTCGATTACGAAGGACGGCGTGACGATCCGCCACTCCGACGACGCTGGATTGTTCTATGCGAAGCAAACATTGGCGCAACTGCGGGCGGACGCGACGGAGCGCGTCCCTCCCGGGAAGGGCCCGGCTCCGTCCGGGCCAATTGCCCTCCCGTGCCTTGAAATCAAAGATTCGCCTGCGTTTCACTGGCGCGGGGTGCATCTCGGCGAGACGCAACGGCTCTACGGCAAGGGGACGATCAAGCGGATGCTCGATCTGATGGCGCGCTACAAGTTCAACGTGTTCCACTGGCATTTCACGGACGTTAAGGGCTGGCGCATCGACTTCCCCGAATACCCGAACCTGGCGCGGAAGAGCGCTCTGCCGGGCCTTTGCTCGAACGAACAGGCGCTCTTCTATTCCAAGGAGGACGTCGCCGACATCCTCGCCTACGCGAAGGAGCGTCACATCACTGTCGTGCCGGAACTTGACTTCCCCGGACACTCACGCGGGATCACGACGGCGTATCCCGACTTCGCCTGTCCCGTGAAGGCGAAGAAGCGTCCGGACGTGCTGTGCGTGGGCAATCCCGAAACACTGAAGTTCGCGGAACGCGCGATCGACTGGGTGTGCGAGACGTTCCCGTCCGAGGTCATCCACATCGGCGGCGATGAGTGTCCGCGCCACTTCTGGGAGAAGTGCCCGAGGTGCAGGGAGTTCATGAAGCAGCACGGCATGAAGTCCACAAAGGAGATACAGCCGTGGTTCACGCGGCATCTTGCGGAATACATTGCGAAGAAGGGGCGCAAGGCGATCGGTTGGGACGACATCGTGACGGAACACGGCAACGTCGCCAAGGCGCTCGACGCATCAGTGTTGCCGGACAGGGAATCCGTCATGGTGATGGGCTACCGCTGCCGCAGCGTCATCCTCGCCTCGCTTGCCGCGAACATGGGGTACAAGGTAGTGCAGTCGCCGTCCAAGTACACCTACTTCGACTACAGGCAGGGAATCGCCGACGATCCGTTCAAGTACTTCGGACGCAGCGTGACGCCATTGGAGACCGCCTACAAGTTCGATCCCTACGAGGACGTGAAGCCAGAGGCGCGGGCGAACGTCATCGGCGGACAGTGCTGCAATTGGACGCTCTACACGCTCACCTACCGCGACCTCGAATGGAAGATGTGGCCGCGTGCGTTCGCGACGGCGGAAATCCTCTGGACGAATCCCG
The DNA here is from genome assembly GCA_902799955.1 of uncultured bacterium. Taxonomy (GTDB): domain Bacteria; phylum Verrucomicrobiota; class Kiritimatiellia; order RFP12; family UBA1067; genus UBA1067. The sequence continues at coordinate 31,704 of CADCCQ010000036.1, forward strand.
AGCCGAATAAGCGTGACTTTGCGGAGTTCTCCGCGCGCGCGGCGGAACACCGTCGCCGTCTGATTCGCGAACACATCAACTGCGCCCCGATGAAATAAAATTTCGTAATGCAAGAGAGGTAAGCACTTATGAAAACTCGATATGTTCTGTCTGCAGTGATTGGCTTCTGCTCGACGTGCGTCTGCGTCGATGCGGCGGAGGCGTTCTCCACGTCGAACGACGGCGCGAAGGCCGCGAAGAAGGCGCATGCGCTTGACGCCTTCCCCGTCGCATGCGAGCGTGTCGCGGCGGTGGAAGGGCGCGAGGCGTCCCTTCTGCCGAGCGGGCGAAAGTTCAAGCTCGTCTGGAATGACGAGTTCGACGGCGATAAGTTGGACGAGGCGAAGTGGGGCTACCGCACCAACTTCTGGGGTCGGAGCGCGCATTGGTTCGCGACGCCTGAGGACAACGCCGTGGAGGTGAAGGATGGTCTTCTCAGGATGAAGCTCGTCAAGCGCGCCGACGGACAGTTCGTCTCGCCCCAGCTCCAGACGGGCGAGATTGTGTGGGACATTCCTCATACGGATACCGGCAAGGGGTTCTGGCCGCTTGCGAAGCGCGGGAGGCCGAAGTTCATGCACCGCTACGGCTACTACGAGTGCCGCTGCCGCCTCCAGCAGAAGGCAGGCTGGTGGTCGGCGTTCTGGATGCAGGCACCGATGCAGGGCTGTTCGCTCGACGCGCGCCGGGCGGGAATCGAGCACGACATCATGGAGTCGTTCGACCCCGGCTTGATCATTCCGCATTGCTTCCACTACAACGGCTACGGCGCGGAACACGGCTGCTTCAGGATTCCGCGTGTTCGGCGGAACGCCGACGCGATGCTCGCGCTCGACAAGACGCAGTACCACGTCTTCGGCCTTCTTTGGGAACCGGACGGCTACACGGTGTACATCGACGGACGCCGCCATGGAGAGAAGGCCGGACGCGGAAAGGGCGAGGCGGTCAGCGAGACAGAGGAGTTCATCCTTCTCACGACGGAGGCGAAGTGGTACCGCAACAACCGCATGACGGGCAAGGGCGTGCCGGAACT
>CADCCQ010000037.1 GCA_902799955.1 uncultured bacterium
AGTAAACCTAGGATTCTAGATGTCTAGATGTCTAGAATTCTAGATGTCTAGACTTTCTAGAATTCTAGAAGTCTAGAAACCTAGATGCCTAGCCTTTCTGGAAACCTAGCCAGCTAGATTGCCAGAAAGCAAAAGTTAGAAGTCTGAAGTCGTTAGCTGATGGCCACCGTCCGGAAAATGCGGTGTGCTTTTTTTGTGTGGCTTTGGTGAATTTGTGATATAATTATTTAATCAAACTTGAAAGTACTTAGGCCGCGACTGATGGCCTAGTCGCGGATGCGACGCCACAGGAGGGACGACATGAAGAAAACGAATGCATTGATGGGGCTGCTCTTTGCGTGTGCCTGCGCGAGTGCGCCGGCAGGTGCGGCCGATTCGGCCGCACAGGCGGCGCCGTTCCGCATCGAGGCGGAGAAGGGCGAGATGCTGCCCGACGCCCGGGGCGTGAAGGCCGGCCCGTACGACAAGATACCGGGCACGTCCGGCGGCTCGATCCTCGCCTTCTTCAGCAATGGCCGGGGCGTCAGGTACGGCAAGACGCCCGTCGCCGCGAAATGGGTGGTCGTGGCCTTTTCCACGGACAACGGCGGCAAGGACGCAAAGCTGCAGTTCTTCGACGGCGCGAAGCACCTTGGCGACATCATGTTCCCCGACACCGGCGACTTCCACCAGATCCGTGACGTGGAGACCGCGCGCATCGCCATCCCGAAGGGCGCCGACCTGCGCATCGTCGCGCCCGGGCTGCCGGTGAACATCGACTACATCGACCTCTACGACACGGACGAGAAGCCGTCCGTCCCCGGCCTGCGTCCGTCCGCGCCGTCCGTCGCGGAGCTGCGCGAGAAGCTGTTCGCCGGGGATTTCGGCGACGTCGAGGAGATCCTGTTCGCCACGCGCACGCACCGGCGCGAGCACTGGTACGCCAACTTCGGCTACTACTGCTACGGCTCCAGCCACGCGATCCTCAACCGGCAGGGGCGGCTCGTCGCGTACAACGTGCGCACCCGGTCGTTCCGCACGCTCCTCGATGACGTCGCCGGCGCGGTGCGCGACCCGTGCGTCCACTACGACGGGCGCACCATCCTCTTCTCCTACCGTCCCGGCAACGAGCAGCGCTACCACCTCTTCACGATCAACGCGGACGGCACGGGCCTGAAGCAGCTCACGTTCGGCGAGTACGACGACATCGAGCCCGCGTGGCTCCCGGACGGCGACATCATCTTCGTCTCGGGCCGCGCGCGCCGCTGGGTGAACTGCTGGCTTACGCAGGTGGCCACCATCTACCGCATGAAGCCAGACGGCTCCGGCATCCGGATGCTCTCCGCCAACATCGAGCACGACAACACGCCGTGGCCGCTTCACGACGGACGCATCGCCTACATGCGCTGGGAGTACGTTGACCGGCGGCAGGTGACGTTCCACCACCTCTGGACGATGAACCCCGACGGCACGCAGCACCAGATCCTGCAGGGCAACACGTACCCCAACGGCGTCTACATCGACGCGAAGCCGATCCCCGGCTCCGACGACATCGTGTTCATCGACTCCCCCGGCCACGGCGCGATGGAGCACGGCGGCTTCCTCAGCGTCCTCTCCGCGAAGTCGGGTCCCGACGCCCGCTCGAACATCCGGCACATCTCGAAGGAGCGGTGCTACGACCCGTGGGCGTTCTCGCCGGAGCTCTTCATGGCGACGGACGGGGACGAGGTGTTCCTCATGAACAGTCGCGGGAAGAAGGAGACGCTTTTCTCGCTTCCGCGCGAGTTCACCGTGTTCGAGGGCGCGAGCGACGGCGGGTCGCGCATCAGCGAGCCGCGTCCGCTCATGCCGCGCAAGCGCGAGCGCATCCTCGCCGACCGTACCGACCTCAAGTCCAAGACCGGCGAGTTCTATCTTGAGAACGTGATGATCAGCCGCAGCCTCGACGGCGTGAAGCCCGGCACGATCAAGAAGCTGATGGTGATGGAGACGCTCCCCAAGCCGGTCAACTACACGGGCGGCATGGACCCGCTTTCCTACGGCGGTACGTTCACGCTCACGCGTTACCTCGGCACGGTGCCGGTGGAGGATGACGGCAGCGCCTACTTCAAGGTCCCCGCGCTCAGGCCCGTGTTCTTCATCGCGCTCGACGCGGAGGGGCGCGCCGTGAAGCGGATGCAGAGCTTCACGCAGGTGATGCCGGGTGAGCGGCAGGGATGCGTGGGCTGCCACGAGCGGAAGACCGAGAACACCGTGCGCCGGGCGGCCACGGTCTCGAAGGCGATTTCGCGCGGGCCGTCGGAAATCGACGCGTCGGGGCTCGTGGTTGACGTGGCGGACTTCCCGCGCGACATGCAGCCGGTCCTCGACCGCTCGTGCGTGAAGTGCCACAACCCCGACAAGCGCTGCGGGAACGTGGATCTCTCCGGCGACCACGGCCCGATGTTCTCGATGGCGTACTACAACCTCATCGCGCACAATCAGGTGCTAGACGGACGCAACTCTGAGCGCAGCGACTGGCCGCCGTACGCGCGCGGCAGCGGGGGGAGTCCGCTCATGGAGAAGATCTCCGGCAAGCACCACGGCGCCACCGTGTCTCCCGCCGACCGCAGGACGGTGATGGCGTGGCTCGACGGCTCCGCGCCGTACCCCGGCACGTACGCCGCGCTTGGCTGCGGCTCCATCGGCGGCTACTTCCAGAACAAGCAGGTGATGAACAACGACCGCAAGCGCGCCAAGTCCATGGCCGCGCAGGCCGTGATCACGAAGCGCTGCGATTCGTGCCACACGGGCGGGATGCGCCTGCCGCACTACCTCTCGGACGAAAACGGCATCAGCTTCTGGACGCCGAACTGGAACGATCCGCGCCTCAAGAAGTGGCACCGCCACCTGCTCTTCAACCTCACGCGCCCGGAGAAGTCGCTCTTCCTCAAGGCGCCGCTTGCGAAGGAGGCGGGCGGGTTCGGCATGGGCAAGGACGGGAAGGCCGTGTTCAAGTCCACGGACGATCCCGACTACAAGGCGATCCTCGCGATGATCCAGGACGGCAAGGACGTGCTGGAGAAAGTGAAGCGCTTCGACATGCAGGGGTTCCGTCCGCCCAAGCCGTACCTGCGCGAGATGAAGCGCTACGGAGTGCTGCCCGCGACGTTCGACATCGACAACGACCTCGTAGATCCGTACGCCCTCGACCGCAAGTACTGGGCGCTCGACTGGACGAAGTTGGATTGAAGAATGACGAATGTTGAATTGGGCGTGTCGCGTGCCGCCTGTCGCGTGACGAATGACGAAAGACAAATGATGAAAGAAAGGAACACATGAAGAAAGCTGTAGGAATGGCAATGCTGTGCAGCGCCGCGGTCGCGGCGCAAGGACAGTTTACCCACAAGATGCCGGAGTCGACCGGCGAGAAGCCGACCTGTCCCGCATACGCGGAGATGGCGCGCGACTTCGCGGATCCGTTCGGCAAGGTCCGGACGGGGTGCTACTGGTACTGGATGGCCGGCAACGTGACGTGCGAAGGCGTGCGCAAGGACCTTGAGGCGATGAAGCGCGCAGGCATCGACCGCGCCTACATCGAAGCGCGCAGGCATCGACCGCGCCTACATCGGCGACATCGGCGAGTGCGGCAACAAGCCTGGCCCCGTGAAGACCTTCTCCCCAGAATGGGAAAAGGCGCTCGCCACGGCGTTTGAGACGGCGAGCCGTCTTGACATCGAGATCGGTCTCTTCAATTCGCCCGGCTGGAGCCAGTCCGGCGGACCGTGGGTGAAGCCCGAGATGGCCATGCGCCGTCTCGTCGCGAGCGTGACGGTTGTAGACGGTCCAGCATCCGGCGTGAAACTGCCTGCGCCGAAGTTCGAGTACGCACCGGCGGGGGATATGCGCGACATGTGCGCTATTGCATACCCGGCACCAGTCGACGTGTGCGCTATTGCATACCCGGCACCAGTCGGGTTCACGGATCGACTGGAGGTGAAGGACGTAAACGATTCCCTTCTCCAGCGTAAGGGGAAGCCTCTCGTCGTGGAGCTTGAATCCAAGACGCCGTTCACTGCGCAGTCCGCCGAGCTTGCCTTCATTGACGGTACCGCGGCGGGAAGAGTGAAAGTCGAGGCCGAGGGCGACGGCGGTGCATGGCGGACGCTTTGCGACATGCCGTTCAGCCGCGTGAACCATGTGGTGGGCGTGGGGTTCTCCCCGCACGCGCCCGTCATCGCGTCGTTCCCGTCCTGCACGGCGAAGCGGTTCCGCGTGACCGTGAATGCTCACGCGAATCACCAGTCGCGGTTCTCGTCCGTCGCGGTATGCGGCGCGCCGCTCGTCGCGCGCGCCTACGAGAAGTCGCTCGCAAAGATGTTCGAGACGCCGCTCCCGATGTGGAACGAATACCAGTGGCCGGACGATCCCGCGAACGCGTCCGGCACGGCGCTCGACCCGGCAAAGGCCGTGGTGCTGACGGGCAAGGTCGCGCCCGACGGCACGCTTGACTGGAAGGTGCCGTCCGGCAAGTGGGTGATCTACCGCTTCGGCGCCGCGCCGACGGGCACGAAGAACGTCCCCGCCAACCCCGAGGCGACGGGCTACGAGGTCGACAAGATGAGCCGCGCGCATGTCGCCGCGCACTTCGACGCCTACCTCGGCAAGATTCTCGCCCGTACGCCGCCGGAACACCGCAAGGCGATCAAGCACGCGGTCCTCGACAGCTACGAGCAGGGTGGGCAGAACTTCACCGACAACTTCGCCGCCAAGTTCAAGGCGTCCTTCGGCTACGACCCCACGCCCTATCTTCCGGCGGCGTTCGGCATGAGCGCGGGCAGCCGCGACGACGCAAACAGGTTCCTCTGGGACCTCCGCCGCTTTGTCGCCGACGAGGTCGCGTATTCCTACGTCGGCGGATTGCGCGAGGCAAGCAACGCGAACGGGATGAGGACGTGGCTGGAGTGCTACGGACACTGGGGATTCCCCGGCGAGTTCCTGCAGTACGGCGGACAGTCCGACGGCATCGCCGGCGAATACTGGAGCAGCGGCAGCCTCGGCGACATCGAGAACCGCGCCGCGTCCAGCTGCGGACACATCTACGGAAAGCGCCAGATCTGGGCCGAGTCCAACACGTGTGGCGGGCTTCCGTTCGGGCGCTCTCCGGCCGACATGAAGGGCCGCACGGACCGCTTCTTCGCCGAGGGCATCAACGCGACGATCCTCCACCTCTACATCCACCAGGCGTATGAACGCGCGCCCGGCATCACCGCGTGGTTCGGCAACGAGTTCAACCGACACAACACTTGGTTCAAGGAGATGGACATCTTTACGGCGTACCTCAAGCGCTGCGGCTACATGCTCCAGCAGGGTCTGAACGTCGCGGACATCGCGTACTTCATCGGCGAGGACGCGCCGAAGATGACGGGCATCGCCGATCCCGCGCCGCCGCGCGGACGCCAGTTCGACTACATCAACGGCGAAGTGCTGCGCGAGACGGCGTTCGTCGACGAGGTCGGTCGCCTTTCTCTCCCGCACGGAACGAAGTACGAAGTGCTCGTGCTTCCGAAACTCGAGACGATGCGTCCGGAGTTGCTGCTCCGCATCGAACAGCTTGTCAACGACGGCGCGTTCGTGATCGGACCCAAGCCGCGCCGTTCGCCGTCGCTCGCCGGCCAGCCACAGAGCGACGCCACCGTCAAGACCGTCGCCGACAGACTGTGGGGCGATGTTGACGGAAAGAGTGTCCGTTTCCGCCGGGTTGGAAAGGGCATGATTGCGTGGGGGCTTTCCCTTGAAGATGCGCTTGCGATGCGCGGTTCCGCGACGGACTGCGGGTTTGCGAAGGGCGTGCCGATCGTCTACAACCACCGCACGATGAAAAACGCGGATATCTACTTCATCTCCAACCAGTCCGGCAGGCGTATTACCGAGCCGGTCAGTTTCCGCGTCGCCGGATGCATCCCCGAACTCTGGCAGGCTGTCACCGGCGAGAGACGCGAAGCGCCGGTCTGGCAGGCGCAGGTCGACAGGACCGAGGTCATGGTGACGCTGGAGCCTCTGGAAAGCGTGTTCGTCGTGTTTGCAAAACCGGTAGAGCGCTCGCTCCGTGACCACCGCACAACTGCGACGGCGACAACGCGCGAGCTCTCCTGCGACTGGACGCTGTCGTTCGAGTCCGATCCACTCCATCGCGGCCCGGCGAAACCGCTGGCGACATCGGCACTCACAGATCTCACCAAGAGCGCCGATCCTGCCGTCAAGCACTATTCCGGAACCGTGGTGTACCGCACGAAGTTCACTGCCGCGAAGCCGGCGCCTGGCGAGCGCGTCGTGCTGTCGTTCGGAAGCGTGCGCGAGATCGCGCGGGTGAAGGTGAACGGACGCGACGTGGGCGGCATGTGGACGGCGCCGTATGAGGTGCCGGTGTCGGATGCGTTGAAAGACGGCGAGAACGAGCTGGAGGTCGAGGTCTGCACGAGTTGGGTGAACAGGCTCGTCGGCGATGCTTCGATGCCGGCGACGAAGCGTCCGACGTGGATCTCCGTCGGCGGCTACAGCCCAAACAGCCCGCTTCGCCCCGCCGGCCTCGTCGGTCCGGTGAACCTCAGGACAAGCGGGGATGCAGTCGTAAAATAGATTAGGTAGTTCCCATAGGCAAAAAGAAAAGGGACGGCATACGATGCAGATAACGAAAAGGGAGTTCCTGAAGAGGCTTGGCCTCGGCGGCGCGGCGATTGCGTCCGGCGCGGCGTTTGGCGATGAATACAAGCCGGACAGGGGGCGTCTTTCGGAGGGCAGCTGCGGCGACCCCGCCAACGTGGGGTTCGGCAAGCACATCTTCCCGCTCAAGCACACGATGGAGGACGGGCCGAGCTGCTACATCAAGGACGGCAAGGTGATAGAGCCGGCGCACGAGCTGCCCGTCTTCCACACCACGGACGTCGTGGTCGTCGGTGGCGGCCCCGCCGGGTTCGCCGCCGCCGTCGGCGCCGCGCGGACCGGGGCGAAGGTCGCGCTCGTCGAGCGCTACGGGTCGCTTGGCGGGCTCTTCACCAACGGGATGGTCCTCCTCGTGCTCGCCACGAGCGACAAGCGGGACGGCAAGTGGAGCCTCGTCACCCGCGGCGTCTGCGAGGAGTTCATGCTGCGCGCGGGCAAGCTCGGCAAGGCGTTCTCGAACCCTCCGCAGAGTTCCTGCCCTGGGCATCGGTGGCATCCCACGATAGATCCAGAGGCCGCCAAGGTGCTGATGGACGAGATGATCGCCGAGAGCAAGGTCGAGATGTTCTTCCACAGCTGGGGCGTGGACGTGATCCAGGACGGGAGCGCGGTGAAGGGCGTGGTGTTCGAGTCCAAGGAAGGGCGGCAGGCCATCCTCGCCAAGGAGGTCGTGGACTGCTCGGGCGATGCGGACATGCTGTTCCGCGCGGGCGGCGGATACAGCCAGGTGACGTGCCCCATCTCCACGGTCTTCCGCTGGGCGAACATGGACACGATCAAGCCTCCGAAGGGGACGAAGGCGAACTTCCCCCGCCGCGGCAACGAGGGGAACCCCGACGCGAAGTGGGGCCACGTCGGCATGGTGACTGGCAATGGGCTCTCGGTGCGCGACCTCTCGCGCACGGAGGTCGAGATGCGCAGGCGCAACTGGGAGAAGGTGCAGGCGATGCGCTCCACGCCCGGGTGGGAGAAGGTCTACACGTCAAACTCCGCCTCGCAGATCGGCGCGCGTCAGTCGCGGCTCATCGACGCGGAGTACGTCATGGGCCGCAGGGAGATAGTCGAGGAGAACGAGGGCATACGCGACTGCATCGGATGGTGCGGCGCGGACGGCCCCCACAAGGCGTTCCGCGTCTCGTTCCGGCAGCTCCTCCCGAAGGGCGTGGACCATCTCCTCTGCGCCGGGCGGTGCCTCGGCAAGGGAGACTCGATAGACACGTTCCGGCTCATCGCGCCGTGCTTCATGACGGGGCATGCCGCCGGCGTCGCGGCCGGCGTGGCCGCGCTGAAGGGCGTCGCGCCGCGCGCAGTCGCGTACGGAGACCTCGCGAAGGCCCTCGCCGAGCAGAACGTCTGTCTGTAGCGACGGCATTTTGCTCTTACATTCTTCGCCGTCTTGTGGTATACTATATCCCCAATATGAACATAGTCATTCTACTTGGTGCCCCGGGATCGGGGAAGGGAACCGTCGCCGCGGCGCTCGCGTCGGCGGATGAAAGGCTCAAGCACGTCTCGTCCGGAGACCTCCTGCGCGGGGCCGTCGCGAAGGGCACGCCGGCCGGCGTCGAGGCAAAGGCGTTCATGGAGCGCGGGCAGCTCGTCCCGGACGCCCTCATCGCACGTATGATCAAGGACGTTGTCGCGGAGACCGAGGGGGACGTCACGATGCTGCTCGACGGCTTCCCCAGGAACCTCGCGCAGGCGGGCATCCTCGAGGAGATGGGAGCGCCCGTGAGGAGCGTCGTGCTGATCGACGTGCCCGACGAAATCATCCAGGACCGCATCGCGGGGCGCCGCACGTGCCCTAAGTGCAAGGCCGGCTACCACGTCAAGAACCTCCCGCCCAAGGTCGAGGGAGTCTGCGACCGCTGCGGGGCCGCGCTCGAGATCCGCAAGGACGACAACCCCGAGACGGTGAAGGACCGCCTCGCGGTGTACCACGCGGACACCGAGCCGCTGGTGGAATTCTACCGCTCCAAGGGTCTCCTCCGCGTCGTGGACGGCACGACCGGCGTCGAGAACGTCGCAGCCGCCTTCCTGAAGGCGATGTGATGAAGGTCGACGTAAAGAGCAAGGCCGAGATAGACCGGATGCGCGAGGCGTGCCGGATGAGCGCGGAGATCCGCGACATCTGCGCGTCCTCCGTCGTGCCCGGCATGACCACCGCCGACATAGACGACCTCGTCGTCGACTACTGCGAGAGGCACCACGTCAGGGCGAGCTTCCACAAGTACAACGGCTTCCCCGGGCACCTCTGCGTGTCAATCAACGACGAGGTGATCCACGGCATACCGAGCCGCCACAGGATCATCATGCCTGGCGACCTCGTGAAGACGGACGTCGGGATATTCAAGAACGGCTTCAACGGCGATACGTCTCGGACGGTTGCGCTGGGCGTCACGGATCCCGAGACTCTGCGGCTCGTCGAGGTCACGAAGGCGTGCCTGAAGGCGGGAATCGCCGCGTGCGGGCCGGGCGTTCACCTTGGCGACGTCGGCTGGGCCATCCAGAAGGTCGCCGAGGACGCGGGCTTCGGCGTGGTGCGCGACTGGATCGGGCACGGCGTCGGGCGGACGGTCCACGAGGACCCCGAGGTGCCGAACTACGGCAAGCCGGGCACCAAGCTCGTGCTGAAGCCGGGCATGACGATCGCCATTGAGCCGATGATCTCCATGACGAAGGCGGGCGAGAGCACGGACGTCCTAGACAACAGGTGGACGGTCGTGACGAGGGACCGCTGCCTCGCGGCGCACTTCGAGCACACCGTGGCGATCACGGACGACGGATGCGAGGTGTTGACTTTGCCGGCGGACTATCCCTGAAATCTCGGGGCCCGAAGGCGCTCTGGTCGAATGGCGACTGATTGCCCCGGGGTGGATGGTCCGTCGGCGCTTTTGCCGGTCTAAAAAAACTTTTAAGTTGGCATTGCTTTTTACGTGGGAAAAATAGTATAATATAAGACAATGTTTTCTTTTCTGAAAAAGAGGAAAAAGGCTGATGTGCCGGTCGTGTACGCGCGACCGGAACACTGTATTTCGCGCAAAAACATCGACCCCGACGCCTTGAAGGTCCTGTACAGGCTCTCGTCGCTGGGCTTCACCGCGTACCTCGTGGGCGGCGGTGTGCGCGACCTCCTCATGGGCCGCAAGCCAAAGGACTTCGACGTGGGGACGTCGGCCAAGCCGAACGACGTGAAGAAGGCGTTCCGCAACTGCTTCCTGATCGGACGCCGGTTCAGGCTGGCGCACGTCAGGTTCGAGGGCGGCAAGGTAATCGAGACCGCGACATTCCGCCAGAACTCCCAGACCGTCGGCGAGATCATCGAGCATGCCGCCGAGGGGCCGATGGAGGACAACACATTCGGTACGCCGGAGACTGACGCCTATCGCCGCGACTTCACTGTGAACGGGCTCTTCTACAACATCGAGGACTTCAGCGTGATCGACTGGGTCGGCGGCATGAAGGACATCGAGGGCAAGGTGATCCGCTCCATCGGCGACCCCAACATCAGGTTCCGCGAGGATCCCGTGCGGATGATGCGCGCCGTGAAGTTCGCCGCAAGGCTTGGCTTCACCATAGAGCGCAAGACGCTCGCCGCGATGAAGCGCCACCACGCGTGCATCCTAACCGCGGCGGTGCCGCGGGTCTGCGAAGAGGTGTTCCGGCTGTTCACGTACGGGCACAGCGCGGAGGCGTTCCGCATGATGTGGGAGTGCAAGCTGCTTGGCGACCTGCTCCCCGAGCTCTCCGCGTACATCGACCGCTCCGGCGGGCGCAAGAGCGTCGTCTGGAAGCACCTCGCCGGGCTTGACAAGTACGAGCTGATGATGTCGGAGAAGGGCTTCGAGGTCCCGAACGGACTCCGCGCCGCCGTGCTGATGACGGGACTCTACCGCGCCGAGGGCGGCGAAGGCGCGGGGCGCAGGGTGATGCAGACGATGATGCAGACCCTGAAGATACCAAAGGCCACGTATTTTACGGCCGTATTGCTTCTTGAGAGCGCGGGGCGCTTCGCCTCGCCTCCTACGCGCGGCAAGATGCGGTTCATACACAACCGCGACTTCCTCGACGCGCTAGACTACAACAGAATAATCCGCCGCGCCGAGGGCGGCGACGAAAAAGCCCTGAACGCATGGGCAGACTTGTACGAAGAGAAAGGAAACGAGAAATGAAGATACCAGAAGAGCTCCTGCCGGTAGTCGAATGGTGGGAGAGGGACGGAAAGAAGACCCTGGCAATCGCGGCCGTCGTCGGCGTCGCGGTGCTGGGATACATATCGTGGAGGTCCCACAAGGAGAAGCTCCAGGAAGAGGCCGAGGCCGCAGTTGCCACGGCGATGGACGTCGAGACGCTCCAGGACGCGGTGAACCGCTTCGGCGACTACGACGTCGGCCCGATGCTGAAGCTCAAGCTCGCCTCGGCCTACTGCGCAAGAGGCGAGGAAGGCGACGCGAAGAGCGCACTTGAGATCTACGACCAGGTGGTGGCGTCCGGCAAGATCCCGGCCGGTTTCGAGGACGTCCCGAAGGTCGGCAGGGCGGAGTGCCTTGAGTCCGAAGAGGACTTTGGCGGTGCGATCGCGGCATACGAGTCGTTCATCGCCAGCGCACCGACGAACGCTCCTCTCCTGATTGCCGCGAAGCTCGGCCTCGCCCGCTCGAAGGCGCAGTCCGGCGATCGCAAGGGCGCTGTCGCGTATCTTGAGGCGATGCAGAAGGACGAAGGCCTTTCCGCTTCCGCCAAGGCGCGCGTAGAGTCGACGCTCGATGTCGTGAAGCGCTGGACAAAGCAGCCGGCCCCTGCGCCTGAGCCGCCCGTGACCAAGCCTGTCACGCCGGCTCCCGCGCCCGCGCCTGTCGCTGCGCCCAAGCCTCCGGCACCCGCGCCCGCGCCTGTGGCGAAGCCCGCTGCACCTGCCGCGCCTGCTGCCAAGCCTGCCGCGGCTCCCGCGCCCGTGAAGCCCGCGACACCCGCACCTGTCGCCGCGCCCAAGCCTCCGGCTCCCGCGCCCGCGCCTGCTGCCAAGCCTGCCGCGGCTCCCGCACCTGTGAAGCCCGCGACACCCGCACCGGTCGCCGCGCCCAAGCCCCCGGCCCCTGCGCCCGCGCCTGCACCCAAGCCTGCCGCGCCGGTGAATGGTAAGTGAGAATGACTTGGATGATGCGGAATTGTCTGAAACAATGGATGATTCCGCAATTCCGTAATTCCACAATGACATGACCGTCGTACGGGAGCCAGCATGGGATGACGCCCCGCGCTCGAAAGCGCAGGGCGTCGTTCGTCGTCTTGTCGAGTTTCTTTCGTCACTCGGCTGGGCGGTCCGCATCATGTTCGGCTCCCTCGCAGCCTTCCCCGCAGTCCTCTGCAGAAAGTCGGGAAGGGCGGACCTCGTGCGCCAGCTCTACTCGACGGGAATCCGCACGCTTCCTGTCGTCATGGTCGTCTCGCTCTTCATCGGGATGATCCTCGCGCTCCAGGTGGGGCTTGAGCTTCGCCGCTTCAACCAGGAGGTGTACCTCGGCGCGGCGGTCATGGTCTCGCTCGTCCGCGAGATGGGCCCGTTCAGCTGCGGGATGTGCCTCGCCGCGTGCGTGGGGTCGGCGATAGCGGCGGAGCTGGGCACGATGAAGGTGAACGACGAGGTCGCGGCGCTTGAGATAATGTCCATCTCGCCGATCCGCTTCCTCGCGGCCCCTCGCATCTTCGCGCTCGTCCTGATGGCGCCGCTCCTCTCCTTCTTCTGCTGCATAGTCGGCACTGTCGGCGGGGGGATAGTGGGCTCGACTCAGCTCGGCGTAGACTTCAGCCAGTACATGGCTAGCGCGATGTCGATAGCGGATTTGAAGGACCTCTACGTCGGGCTCCTGAAGGCGCTCGTGTTCGGGCTCGTCATCGGGACGGTCTCCGTCTCCCAGGGCTTCGGCGCGGACCTCGGCGCGACCGGCGTGGGGAAGTCCACCCAGCGCAGCGTCATCGTGAGCTTCCTCTTGATACTGATGTTCGGTTACATGGTGACGCGGGTTTGCTACAGGTAGGGGAGGGACGTCTAGCTTGAAAATCCTCTTCCTATTCATCGATGGCGTCGGCATGAGACGCGCGGCGGCGGACAACCCGGTGAACCCGGAGGTGTGCCCGACGCTCTGCCGCCTCATCGACAAGCACTCGAAGAGCATAGACGCATGCCTCGGCGTCGAGGGGCTCCCGCAGTCCGCCACAGGGCAGGCGACGATGTTCACCGGCCTCAACTGCGCGAAGGCGATGGGCCGCCACTGCGAAGGCTTCCCGGGCCCGTCGCTCAGGAGGCTCATCGAGGAGAACAACCTCTTCCTCCAGCTGAAGAAGCGCTCCCTCCGCGTGAGGTTCGCGGACGCCTACCTCGTCGAGTCCGCGGACGAGCTCGCGGCGCGGCGCTACAAGTCCGTGACGACCGTGATGGCGCTCACCACGCCCGAGGTCATCACGACCGCGGACGACCTCGCGGAGGATCGCGCGCTCATGCAGGACCTCACGCGCGAGACGATACAGGACCGCTACCCGGACATCCGCGTAATCCCGCCGCAGCGCGCGGCGGAGCATCTGTTCGCGCTGGCCGTGGACAGCGACTTCACTCTCTTCGAGTTCTTCCAGACCGACGTCTCGGGGCACTCGATGGACTACGCGCGGGCGTGCGCGGTCCTGCGCACGTACGACAGGTTCCTGTCCGCGCTTGTCAGGATGTGCGAGGCCGCGGGCCTCACCATCGTGATGACGGCGGACCACGGGAACATCGAGGACATGTCGGAAAGGGGCCATACACGCAATCCCGTGCCGTTCATAGCGTTCGGCCCGGGGGAGCGCGCGATAAGGGACGGGGTCGAATCCCTCGTGGATGTGACGCCTTCTCTTCTTGCGGTTTTCGACGCAATTTGATACAATTTACGGTGTCGGCGGGGCAGGCCGCCCCGGCGCGTCACCGGATGGAGAACAAAACGCCGCGCGGCGGCGGGACAAAAAAAAGGAGAAAAAGACAATGGCGGTAAAGAAGTGCGCGAAGTGCGACACGGAGTTCCAGGCTCCGATGAACGCGCTGTGGCAGGTGTATGACGGAATTGGGTCCAAGGCGGACATCGTCGCCGTGGCGTGGGAGCGCGAGGACGGAAAGGTATTCAGGTACGACCTGCCGATTCCGCAGCGCCTCGATCCCAAGGCGGCCAAGTTCGTCAGCTACGTCGTGGACAGGATCGCGAAGTTCATCGTGTGGTCCGCAGGCGGCTGGAAGCTTTACCTCTCTGGCCCCGAGGCGGTCGTCGGGCCCGTCGCCAAGGCGTACACCAAGAAGGGCGCGAGGGCGTTCGACTGGGACTTCTTCACCTCCATCTACGGGCGTCCCGTGGAGGTCGTTGTCCTTCCCCTCAAGAAGATGCCCGAGACGACGGAGAAGATGCAGTACGTCAAGACCGTCGCGGACGGATGCCGCATCGGCTTCGACCTCGGCGCGAGCGACTTCAAGATCTCCGCGCTCAACAAGGGCGAAGTCGTGTTCTCCAAGGAGTTCCCGTGGGATCCGCGCAACAACGCCGACCCCGAGTACCACTACTCGATGCTGACGGCTGGCCTCAAGGAGGCCGCGGCCTCGCTTCCGCGCGTCGACGCGATCGGCGGCTCCACCGCCGGCACGCTCGTCGGGCAGAAGATGGGCATCGCGAGCCTCTTCCGCGCCATCAAGGAGAAGAACCCCTCTAAGTTCGAGACGGCCCAGAACATGTTCTTCCGCATCGAGAAGGACTGGGGCGTGCCGTTCGCGATCTACAACGACGGCGACGTCACCGCGCTCGCCGGCATGATCACGATGGGCAGGAAGGGCATCCTCGGCGTCGCGATGGGGTCCTCCGAGGCCGTCGGCTACATCACGCCCAAGGGCGCGATGACGGGCCGCATCAGCGAGCTCGCGTTCGCGCCGGTCGACTTCAACCCGAAGGCCCCGAAGGACGAGTGGTCGGGCGACGCGGGCGTCGGCGCGATGGCGTTCTCGCAGCAGGCCGTCAACTGGCTCGCCGAGAAGCACGGCTTCGAGTTCCCCAAGGAGATGAAGCTCCCCGAGAGGCTCAAGGTCGTCCAGGCCGCGATGGAGAAGGGCGACGCGAAGGCGCTCAAGGTGTTCATCCAGATCGGCCGCTTCCTCGCCCACGCCATTCCGTGGTACAACGAGTTCTACGACTACTCCAACATGATGATCCTCGGCCGCGTCACCTCCGGGCTTGGAGGCGAGGTCATCCTCGAGACGGCGAAGGCGATGCTCAAGGACGTCTACCCCGAGTGGTCGGAGAAGATCGACATCTTCATGCCGGACGAGAAGGCGAGGCGCCTCGGTCAGTCCGTCGCCGCCGCGCAGATCCCCGTCATCAAGGCCAAGAGGCGCTAGTCGGACGATGGATCTTCCGAGGTCCGAGCTTGACGCGGTTCTCGCGTCGATGGGCGTGAAGGACGCGCTCGCCGTCGGCAGGTACGGCGGCGGGCACATCAACGACACGTTCAGGGTCTGCGCCGCCTCCGGCGCGGAGTACATCCTCCAGCGCGTGAACACCGGCATCTTCACCGACGTCGCCGCGCTGGCGGACAACGTAAGGACCGTGACCGGCCACCTGAAGGCGAAGGGCGCTAGGACTATCGACGTCGTCGCCTTCGAGGGGCCGTGGCGTCTCTACAGGTTCATCTCCGGCTGCACCTCCTACGACGTGGTCCAGACGCCAGCCGAGGCGTTCGCCGTCGCGCTCGCGTTCGCGAAGTTCCAGGACGAGCTGTCGGATCTGGACGCCTCGCGCCTCCACGAGATACTGCCAGGCTTCCACGACACGGCCCTCAGGCTGCGCCACCTCGACGAGGCGGCGCGCGCCGACGTCATGGGCCGCCGCGCGGAGGTCGCCGCGGAGCTGGCCTTCGTGGACGCCAGGCGCGGCATGGCGACGACGATCTCGTCGATGACCGCCTCCGGCGCCATCCCGCTCAGGGCCGTACACAACGACGCCAAGGCGAACAACGTCCTCGTCCCCAAGTCGGGCGACGGCGACGGCGTCGTCATCGACCTCGACTCCACCATGCCCGGCTCCGCGCTCTGCGACTTCGGCGACATGGTCCGCTCCTCGTCGGCCACCGCCGCCGAGGACGAGGCCGACCTCGCGAAGGTCGGCGCAAGCAGGGACCTCTTCGAGGCGCTCGTCGCCGGATATCTCGAGGGCGCGAGGTTCCTGACGCGCGAGGAGTGCGCGCTCATGACGCTCGCCGGGCGCATATCGACGCTTGAGGTCGGCATGAGGTTCCTCACCGACTACCTCGCCGGTGACACGTATTTCAAGACCGCCTACCCCGGGCACAACCTGGTGCGGGCGAGAAACCAGTTCAGGATGGTCGAGTCGCTGGAGGCGCAGGAGCGCGACTTCGCGGCGATCGCCGGCTGCCCCGCGCAGCCCGTCGGCTGACCCGGAGGCGGAAATCACGGAGCATAAGAGATGAAGAAGAGAATAGTCGCGGCATTCGCCCTGCTTTGCGCCGCCATCCCGCTGGCGGCGCTGGCGTCGGAGGGCGTGGTCCCGCAGCCATACCCCAACTTCGACCTTCCGCGCACCGAGGAGATGATGTTCCTCGTGCTGCAGATCGGCGTCATAATCTTCGCCGCAAGGATCGGCGGCGCAATCGCGTCGCTCCTCAAGCTCCCGTCCATCCTCGGCGAGCTGGCCGCCGGCATCGTCATAGGCCCGTGGGCCCTAGGCGGAATAGGCTTCGGCGACGGGCTCTTCAAGTCCGGCCTCTTCCACGGCGCCGCCCTGCGCGCGCTGGAGGCCAAGGGACAGGTCTTCGACGCGACTTCTCCCGCCCTCTACGGCATCGCCACGCTCGCCTCGATAATCCTCCTCTTCCTCTCCGGGCTTGAGACGAACCTCAGGATGTTCCTGAAGTACTCCTTTGTCGGCTCGCTAGTCGGCATCGGCGGCGTCGTCTTCTCGTTCGTCCTCGGCGACCTATGCGCCGTCTGGCTGCTCCCCGAGTTCTTCGACGTGTTCAAGTACCTCCACGACCTGCCGCTCGCGCAGGCGATGACCAAGGAGGCCCCGCTGTACATGGGAATAATGTCCACCGCCACCTCCGTCGGCATAACCGCGCGCATTCTCTCCGAGCGCAAGAAGATGGACTCCGAGGAGGGTACGACCATCATGGCCGGCGCCGTCATCGACGACGTCCTCGGCCTCATCGTCCTCGCGATCGGCAACGGGATCATCGTCGCCTCCCACAAGGGCGCCGCCGCCGGCGCGGCCGGGATGGACTGGGGGAAGATCGGATTCGTCGCCGTGAAGGCGTTCGGCGTCTGGCTCGGCGCGACCGCGATAGGCGTCCTCGCCGCCCGCTGGATATCGAAGGGCCTCAAGTTCTTCTTCAAGAGCCCCGTCGTCATCGCGACGATGGCCTTCGGCCTTGCGCTCGTCCTCGCCGGCTTCTTCGAGTTCATGGGCCTCGCCATGATCATCGGCGCGTACGTCATGGGCCTCGCGCTCTCGCGCACCGACCTCAAGCACCCGATCCAGGAGATGCTCACCCCCGTCTACACGTTCCTCGTCCCGGTGTTCTTCTGCGTGATGGGCATGATGGTCGACATCTCCGCCCTCTGTTCGAAGCCCGTTCTCGTCTTCGGCGCCGTCTACACCGCTCTTGCGATCGCGGCGAAGGTCGTGGGCTGCATGCTCCCCGCGACGTGCTGCGGCTTCAACGTCCTCGGCGGCCTGCGTATCGGCGCGGGCATGGTCCCGCGTGGCGAGGTCGCGCTCATCATCGCCGGCATCGGGCTTTCCGCCGGATACCTCACCCAGGAGATCTTCGGCATCGGCATCATGATGACGCTCGTCACGACGGTCGTCGCGCCGCCCGCCCTCGTCGCACTCTTCAAGCCGCACCGCAGAGGCGTGCGCCACCCGAGGGAGTCCATGGTCGGCTCGCGCGAGGTGGAGTTCGAGCTCGCTGACGAAGCCGTCGCCGAGCTGATGATGGCGAAGCTGATCTACGAGTTCAGGAACGAGGGGTTCTTCGTCACGTGCCTCTCCCAGTCCGACCACATCTGGGAGGTCGCCTTCGACGCCATCGAGCTTTCCATCAGCCGCACCGACAACAGAATCCGCTTCGAGTGCACCCCAGCCGAGGAGGCCATCGTCATGACCGCCTGGATGGAGGTCTCCAGCCAGATCAACGACCTCGCGCGCTCCATCGCCAAGCCAATCCGCCGTGACCAGATGCAGAAGATGATCGCCTCCACCGAGGCGGCGGCGAAGGGCCACGAGGGAGTCGGCCGCCTCGTGCAGGGTTTCGTCATGCTCCCCGGCTTCCGCGCCGCGTCGAAGCGCGAGGCGATAGAGAAGATGATCACCGAGATCGCCAAGAACGATCCGGAGCATGTGACGGACGCCGACGTCGCGATTGCCGCCGTCCTGAAGCGCGAGGCCTCCATGCCCACCGGCCTTGACCACGGCATCGCCGTCCCGCACGGCCGTACGCCGAGTGTCAACGGAATCGTCGGCGCCGTCGCGCTCGTCGATAACGAGGGCACGGCAGGCGGACGCCTCCCCGACTACGAGACGATCGACAAGAGCCCCGTCAGGATCATCGTCCTCACCCTCGCCAACGACCGCGAGCAGACTCCGTATCTCCAGCTCATGAGCTTCATCTCCCGCGCCCTCAGGGCGGAGGGAGGCGCGGACGCCCTTTGCGAATGCAAGACGCCCGACGAGATGCGCCGCTTCTTCCGGCGCAGGAAGTGATGAGCTCCGGCGACACCATCGCGGCGATAGCCACAGCGCCCGGACGCGGCGCCGTGGCCATCGTCAGGGTGTCCGGTCCGGATGCGTTCGCCATCGCCGAGCGCATCGCCGGTCGGCCTCCGCGCCCCGGGCGCATTTCGTTCGACAGATACTCTTCGCGGTCTGCCGTAGTCGACAACGGCGTCACCCTCGCGTTCCGATCTCCTCATTCGTATACCGGCGAGGACGTCGTCGAGTTCCAGTGCCACGGCGGATCACTCGCCCCGCGCCGTCTGCTCGAGGCCGCCATCGCCGCCGGCGCCCGTCTCGCGGAGCGCGGCGAGTTCACGAAGCGCGCGTTCCTCAATGGCAAGCTTGGCCTCGACCAGGCGCAGGCAGTCATAGACCTCGTGGACGCTAGGACGGACCGCGCGGCGGACGCCGCGTTCGCGGAGCTCGACGGACGGTCCGGTGGGCAGACCCGTGCGGCCTCCCGCGTCCGCGCCGTCTATGAAGACTTGATTTCTCTTTCGTCCACGATTGAGCATTCCCTCGACATTGACGAAGGCGAACTGCCAGCCGGCTTCATGGACAAGGTCGCCGCCGACATAGCCGCGTCGATTTCCAGAATGGACGCCGCTGTACGCCGGGCCCACGAACGGAAAATTCTTCGCGATGGCGCTCTCGTCGTCCTTGCCGGTGCTCCGAACGCAGGCAAGAGTTCTCTCCTTAACGCAATCCTCGGCTCGTGCAGGGCGATCGTCTCCGACACGCCGGGTACGACAAGGGACGCCATCGAGGCTTGGGCGGACATCGCGGGGTGGCCTGTGAGGCTAGTCGACACCGCGGGCATCCGCCACGCGGAGGACGGGGCAGACGTTGGCGCAATCGAGGCGGAGGGCGTCCGGCGTAGCGAAGCACTTGTCCGCGCAGCCGATGTCGTTGTCTGGCTCTCCCCCGCAAATCCTGTGGGGACACTCCCTGCAGAAACTGTGGGGACACTCCCCGCAAACCCAGTTGGGTTTTCTGATGTAATTCAAGAAAAGCTCATAAATGTTATATCAAAGTGTGATGTTGCGCATGGTGACGGTCTCAATGTGTCGTCTATCACTGGTGAGGGGCTGGATAATTTGAAGGCGGAGATTGTCCGTCGGCTGGAGTCGCTGGCGGAGCGCGGGGCCGACTCTGCCGAGCGTGGCGACGGAGACGAATCGTTGTGTGCTCTTGTCGAGGCACGGCGGATTCTGGAGGAGGCAAGCGATGTCGCCGGCAATCTCGTCCTCGCAGGCAATGCCGTCCGCCGCGCGGCGTCGCGATTGGGCGTCTTCCTCGGTCTTGAATACACCGACGACCTCCTGGACCGCATCTTCTCCCGTTTCTGCGTCGGCAAGTGAGAAATACGCAACGGCATCCCTACCGTTTTTTTTCAATTGCCTTGTTTGTCAGAAATTGGCGACTAGGACTCCTTACCTGATGTAAGGGCGAGATGAACTCCCCGTCAAACCATAAACAGAAAGCAAGAGGTGTGCTATGAACAACAACTTCATGAAATTCGCATTCGTCGGAATCGCCTGCGCGGCATTCTGCACAACGACATTCGCGGCGCCGAAAGGCGGACCCCGCGGCGGTGGCGGACACCCGGCAAGAGCCCCCCAGCAGATGCGGGCTCCTCACGGCGGAAATGGACATACTGCACGAGCGCCCCAGCAGGTGCGGGCTCCTCACGGCGGAAGTGGACATACTGCACGAGCGCCCCAGCAGGCGCGGACTCCTCAAGTCTCGCGACCTGCAGCCAAGCCAAGCGCGCCGAAACATGCCGCTCCTGCCCATCATGTCAGGCAGCCTGCTCCTGCAAGGCATGAACACATCCGTCCGGAGCCACGCCACCATGCGCCTCCGCACCATTTCGGCCGCCACCACCACATCCCGAGCTATGCGCGCTACTGGGCGAGGCCGGCGGTGCCGCTGTGGCGGGTCGGCGCACTGCGTGCATGGGAATGGATCGATCAGGAGTGGATGATTGTCGTGAACGGCGTCTACTACTATGGGGACGGCTACTACTATGACGGCTACAACTACTTCTACAATGGCGAGTACTACACAGTTCCACCTACGCCTATAATTGCGCCGGTTTACTACTAGCGAATGAAAACGGCGTCCCGCCGCCACCCCCTGGGGGGCTGAAGTGACGGGACGCCTCATTGCCTAATAAAAAGCCGCTTGGATACATACCCAGGCGGCGTCGAAGCATCTGGGATTGTGATTGATATTAATTTAGTTTTGGTGTATAATCTAGATTGGAAGCGTTCATGGGAGGGGACAACGTGACGCTTCAAAACAACAAACTCAAGGGATAATGCAATGACGGACAATACAATGCCGACGTGCGCCGGATGCGGGCGCAGGGATTTCATCTACGGACTGCTCGCCGCGGCAGCCGTCTCGAAGGGCGCCGCAGCGCATGAGCTGGGCGACTTCTTCGCCGCGCTTCCCGCGCCGACGCCCGCCGGGGACATCCCCGACAAGACGGGTGCCGTCAAGGTGCGGCTCGTGTTTTCCATTTGGGACGATGTGCAGGTGAGGAAGACCTGGCCGAACGCAGGCTTCGACTTCCGCCCCGTGATGAAGAACGTGACGGACGCGCTCAATGCAGGCGTGAAGGGCGTCAAGTTCGTGCCCGCGATGGCGTTCGACGCGAAGGGCTCCGCCGCGATTCTCGCCGAGGATGCGAAGGCCGGCGACGTGAAGGGCTACCTCGTCATCCAGATGAACTCGTGGCCGAATGCCCTCGGCGGCATCGTCAAGGCCGGCAAGCCCACGCTCTTCTGCTCGTTCCCGTACTCCGGCATTGGCGGATGGGACGTGCAGAACGCCGCGATGATCCGCAGGAAGCAGAAGAACTACGCGTTCATGAGTTCGCTCGACTTCAACGACACGATCGGCGCAGCGCGCGCCTTCGAGACGCTGAAAGACGGCACGGGCGAAGACTTCGTGAAGGCCGCGACGGAGTACCGTCTCGCGCACACGCCGCCCGAGACCGGCATCAAGCCGTGCGAAGGCCCGCTTGACTGCCTATCGCCCGAGGAGACGCTCGCCGCCGTGAAGGGCAAGAGGATACTCTCCGTCGAGGGCACCGACAAGAGGACGAAGGACAAGATTCTAAAGGACTTCGGCATCGTCGTGGAAGACGTGAAGTTCGACGAACTGAACGCCGCGTGGGAGAAAGTGCCGGACGCGCTGGCGCGCGCGAAGGTCGCCGAGTGGAAGCGCACGGCGCGGAAGATCGTCGAAGTCTCCGACGAGACGCTGTTCGGCTGTGCGAAGCAGTTCTACGGCATGAAGGATGTCCTGAAGGCGCACGGTGCCGTGGCGATCTCCGTCAACTGCCTCGGTGGCTGCTACACAGGGAAGCTCCACGCATATCCGTGCCTCGGATTCATGGAGCTCCAGGACCTCGGGCTCTTCGGCACGTGCGAGAACGACATCCGATCCACCGTGGCGATGGTCGTGTTCGGCGCGATGACGAAGGGGCGCATGGGCTACATCTCCGACCCTGCGGTCGACTCGTCGCGCCGCGCGATGGTCTTCGCGCACTGCGTCGCCACGCGCAAGTTCCTCGGGACGGACGGCGCGACCGCGCCATACGAGATCGAGACGCACTCCGAGGACCGCATGGGCGCGTCCGTGCGCTCCATCGCGCCGCTGAACTACCCTGTCACGACCGTGCAGTTCCACTTCTTCGGCGACGGCGGCAAGGGCTGCGCGCTTGTGCAGACGGGCCGCACGTTCTCGAACGACCCAGACGACCGCGCCTGCCGCACGAAGATGGTGGTGGAGGTGACGGGCGACTTCGAGCGGTCGTACAAGCTCTGGGACCTCTGGGGCTGGCACCGCGTCACGTTCCTCGGCGACTTCAAGAAGGACGTCGAGGCGCTCGCGAAGAAGATCGGCTACCGCGTGATCTACGAGTCGTAGGCGCCGGCTCTCAGAACTTCACCCGGAATCCGATGTAGGCCATCGTGCCGCCCATCGGATAGCCGGGGTAGTACTCGTAGTGTTGGTTGGTGAAGTTCTCAATCGAGACGTAGATTTCGCCCGAGACGGGAGTGAACGACTCCAGCGGGACGGCGAGGCGCGTGTTGAACACGAACGCGTCGTCCACCTTTCCCGGCGCGTCGCGCTCCGCCGCCGCGCGCGGGGAGTAGGCGTACATGGAGCCGATGTACTGCCCGTCCACGGTCCACTTCAGGTAGTCGCAGACCTTCCATGTGCATCCGGCGGACATCGTCCATTCCGGGAGGCGCGTGGCGGGATGTGTCTCGGCGGAGGTCCATGCGCCGCCGAGGAAGAGCGAGACGTCGCTGACCGGGCGATAGTGCGCGCTTGCCTCGATGCCGGAGGCCCTCATGTCGCCGGAGTTTATGTATGTCGTCGCGGTGCGCTCGATGCGGTCCGCGACCTCCGTGTGGAAGAACGTGAGGATCGCGTCGAAGTCGTCACCGGCCATGGCCTTCGCGCCGACGGCGAAGTAGTCCATCGTCTCCGCGTCGAGCGTGTGGCGCGCAAAGTCGTCCGCCATTGCGCGGGTGTAGATGCCCGGGTAGTGGACGCCGCGCGAAGCGTTGGCGAAGAGCTCTAGCGTTTCGCGCCAAGCCAGCTTCACTGCGGCCTCGGGGCCCCACTCGGTGTCGTAGACGCTGTGGAGGTAGGCGCGCGCGCCGGCGGAGGGCGTCAGCGTGAAGTCCTCGCCAAGCGAGATGTCCCCGTACGCGCCGGCGTACGGCGAGACGGTGACGAACCGCGCCGCGTACCCGAACACCTTCCTGTTGTCGGAGAACCGGACGTTGGCGGTATGGCCGCCTTCGCTTGCGGCGTCGAGGGCGGCGATGAGCGTGAACTCCTCGATGGGCGAGATCTCGTAGCGGCTCCTGGTGCCCCAGTTGAGCCATGTGGTGTCCGCCGTGCCTGCGGGGGATGCGAGGACGCCGTCGGAGAGGTGGTCCTTGCGCCACTCGATCGCGCCGTGCTCGAAGTAGACGAGCGAGTAGCCCTTGATGAAGTCGCGGTCGGTGTCGAAGCGCAGAGTGTATAGGTCGGTGGCGAGGTCGAAGCGGTCGTAGTGCGGTGTCGGGGTGTGCCTGGCGCCCGGGTCCTCGACGCTGCTGTCCGTCCGCTGGTAGACGAACGAAAGCCGCTCGTACTCCGAGAGCTCCGCGCCGACGCGTCCGAACGCCGTGGCCATCTCGGCGTCGTTGTGCTTCCTCACGCCGTCCGAACGCTTGTACGAAAGGCCTGCGTAGGCGTCGAAGGCGCCGTCCTTCATTCCAGCGGAAACCGACGAAAGGAGCGTGTTGAAGCGTCCGTACGCGAGGCCCAGCTCGCCCTCGTAGCCGTCCTCGCGGCGGCGGCGCGTCTCGACGTCAACCGCCCCGAAGGTGCCGGCGTAGCGTCCGGGGGACGGGTTCTTCGCGACCTGCACGGAGTCCGCGAAGTCGACGGGGACGGAGTCCATGAGCGGGTGTCCCCAGACGCCCGACTCCCTCGGGACGCCGTCGGTGTACATCCTGATCTCGCCGCCGGGGCGTGCCGCGCCCTGTCCGCGGATGTAGACGCTTCCGCCCTGAGCGCCGCCGTAGCTGCCGATGGGGGAGTATCTTGATATGGTTACGCCCGGCACCTGGCGGAGCGCCGTCTGGAGGTCCTGCGCATTCAGTTCGCCCAGTTGGCCGCGGGAGAGCGTGACGATCTCCGCTCCGTCCTTTTCGACCCGTTCCTCCTGGGTGACGGGCGAGGCGGTGACGGAGACCCTGCCGAGGTCGTTGGTGGCGCTTTCCGCGCCGTCTGCAACCGCGCTGACGTAGTGGACTGCGAGCGGTATGGCGACTGCCAGGTATGTTGTGGTTTTCATGGTGCCATATAGTATACCAGAAAATGCCGGCCTGCTTCGGAAAAATCCCCAAGTTGCCTTGGAATTTTTTTCGAATCCAGGCATTGACTTGTAGCATGTAAAAAGAGTAAAATATATAACTTCCATGTAAAGAGGACATAGGATGAAACAGATAGGAGTTGGAATACTCGGGTTCGGGACGGTCGGCGCGGGAGTCGCCGACGGCCTGCTGCGCCATCGCGAGGTGATGGCGCGGCGCCTTGGCGTAGACATCGCGCTGAGGAGAATCGCGGACCTCGACATAACGACCGACAGGGGCGTCAGCGTCCCGGCCGGGGTGCTGACCACGGACGCGAACAGCGTCCTGGTCGACCCTGACGTGCAGATCGTGGTGGAGACCATCGGCGGCACGGGCGTCGCGAAGACGTTCGTCCTCGAGGCGCTCAAGAACGGCAAGTGCGTGGTCACGGCCAACAAGAAGCTGCTGGCAGAATACGGGCAGGAGATCTTCGACGCGGCGGCCAAGGCCGGCCGCGACATATACTTCGGCGCTTCCGTCGGCGGGGGCATCCCGATCATCCGCGTCCTTCGCGAGGGGCTCGCAGGCAACGAGATAGAGTCCATCCACGGCATTCTCAACGGCACGTGCAACTACATCCTCACTAGGATGGAGAACGAGGGGCTGGCCTTCGACGTCGTCCTCAAGGACGCCCAGCGGCTCGGCTACGCCGAGGCGAACCCGTCCCTTGACATCGACGGCTTCGACACGGCCCACAAGGCCTGCATCCTCGCGGCGCTCGCATTCGGCTTCCAGCCCAAGCTCGGCGACATCGAGGTGGAGGGAATCCGCGACCTCGCCGGCGAGGACGTCAGGTACGCGGCGGACTTCGGCTACAGGATCAAGCTTCTCGCGGCGATATCCAGGCACGGCGACCAGGTCGAGGTCGGGGTGCATCCTACCCTCGTCCCCCTGACGCACATGCTGGCGAACGTGAACGACGCCTTCAACGCCGCGATGGTGAAGGGCGACCTCAGCGACTACACGATGTACTACGGGCGCGGCGCCGGGCGCGCGCCCACGGCGTCCACCGTGATCGGCGACGTCGGCGACGTGGCGAGGAACCTCGTCCACGGCGGCGCGCGCTACGGGCGGGCGGTGCCCGACTACGCGGAGGGCCGCCTCTCGATCCGCCCGGCGGGCGAGGCGACGTCCAAGTTCTACATAAGGTTCCTCGTCGCTGACAAGCCGGGCGCGTTCGGGACGATCGCCACGATCCTCGGCGCGCATGCGGTGTCGATCTCCGCGGCGTCGCAGAAGGCGGGCGGCATCGGTAACCAGCCGGTTCCCGTCGTCGTCCTCACCCATGCGGCGAAGGTCGCCGACCTGAAGGCCGCCCTGAAGGAGGTCGTGGCCAGCGGCGTAATCGGCGCGGAGCCGGTCGCATTGAGGGTTTTGTAGGGGAGTCCAGAGATGAAGGTATGCAAATTCGGCGGCAGCTCGCTCGCGAACGCCGCGCAGGTAAACAAGGTGATGGACATAGTCCTCGCGGACCCCGCGAGGCGGATCGTCGTCGTGTCCGCCCCTGGCAAGCGCCATTCGGGCGACACGAAGGTGACGGACCTCCTCATCGAGCTCGCCAATGTCGCGATGTCCGGCGAGAACTGCGACCGCCAGTTCGGCGCGGTCGTCGAGCGCTATGCCGAGATCGCCCAGACCCTGCGCCTCGGCGACGGCATCGTGAAGATGATCGAGGACGACATCAGGTCGCGCCTGGCGCACGCCGGGGCGCTCGAGGCGGCGGAGTTCATGGACCTCATGAAGGCGGCGGGCGAGGACAACAGCGCGAAGCTCGTGGCCGAGGCGTTCAACGCGCGCGGACGCAAGGCGCGCTACGCCAGCCCCCGCGACACCGGCATGGTCCTCACGGGCCCGTTCGGCGACGCGACGCTCGACCCGGACAGCTACTCGACGTTATCCCGCGCGTTCTCGAGCTTCGACGGGATCGTCGTCTACCCGGGCTTCTTCGGATACACCAGGGAAGGCAAGGTCGCGACGTTCCCGCGCGGCGGAAGCGACATAACCGGCTCCATCCTTGCCGCGGCGGTGTGCGCCGACGTCTACGAGAACTTCACCGACGTCGACTCCGTCTATCCCGTCGACCCCAGGATCGTCCCGGAGGTCTCCGACGGCATCCCCACGATGACATACCGCGAAATGCGCGAGCTCGCCTACGCGGGGTTCGGCGTGTTCGCCGACGAGGCGGTCATACCGGCCGTCAGGGCGAGGATACCGATCAACATCAGGAACACGAACCACCCGGGCGAGCCAGGCACGATGATCCAGCAGTCGCGGCGCGTCGTGCCCGGCACCATCGTCGGCATCGCGGCGGCGGACGGCTTCTGCAACATTGTCGTCGAGAAGTACCTGATGAACCGCGAGGTCGGCTTCGGCCGCCGCCTTCTGCAGGTCCTCGAGACGGAGGGCATCGCGTACGAGCACATGCCCTCGGGCGTCGATTCGCAGTGCATCGTCGTCAAGGGGCAGAATCTGCCGAAGGAGAAGGAGCGCAAGGTCGTGCAGTCCATCCGCAGGGAGCTGCAGCCCGACTTCGTGGCCGTCGAGCGCGACATCGCGATACTGATGATCGTCGGCGAGGGCATGTGCTACACGGCGGGCATGCTGGCGAAGGCGTGCCTCGCGCTCGCCTCGGTCGGCATATCGGTGTCGATGGTGAACCAAGGCTCCAGCGAGGTGAGCTTCATGATCGCCATACGCAGCCAGGACCGCGAGCAGGCAGTGAGGGCCCTGTACAAGGCGTTCTTCGGCTGAAACCGCGCGGAGGCGGCCCCGGCATGGTTATACTGGGCATAGACACGTCGCTGAGGTCGACCGGATACGGCGTCCTGAAGGTCGAGGGGAGCCGTCTCTCCTCGCTTGACCACGGCAACATACCGAATGCGCCGAACCTCCGACACTCGGAGTGCCTCCGGCGGATAAACGAGAAGGTGTCCGCGCTCGTCGATGAGTGGGCGCCTGACGTCTTCAGCGTCGAGAAGGTGATCTACGGGAAGAACGCCAACACCATGATGGTGCTTGGCGAGGCGCGCGGCGCGGTGATTGTCGCCGGCGCGCGCGCAGGGATCCCGATATACGAGTACGAGCCGAGGCACGTCAAGATGGCCGTGTGCGGGAACGGGCTGGCGTCCAAGGAGCAGGTCCAGAGGATGGTGAAGACTCTCCTCGGCCTTGCGGAGCTTCCGCAGAACGACGCGGCGGACGCCCTTGCGATGGCCATCTGCCACGCACATTCCAGGTCTGCGCTCTTCACGGGCGACAACCAGGTGTAGGATGGCGAGTGTAGAATTAAAGTGTAAAGTGTAAAATGTAAAGTGTAAAATGTAGAGTGTAAAATTTAAAGGGTAAAGTCGAAGTGTAGTGTAAAGTGTACGAGCGGCAGGAGGAGAGTGTAAAATGGAGAAGCAGAGAAGACAGCAGACGAGGGGCGAGGAGATCGCGAACACCATCACCCATGTCGTCGGCTCGCACCTCGGCGCCGCGATGCTCGCGCTCGTCGTCTGGGCGGGCGCGGCGAGCGGGGTCTCCGTCGCGTGGAAGGTGACTAGCGGCGCGATTTTCGGCGCGTCCATGATCCTGCTCTATTCCGTCTCGTCCGCGTACCACGCCGTCACGAACGAGCGCGCGAAGGCGGTCCTCCACGTTATGGACCACTCCGCCATCTTCTTCCTAATCGCGGGCAGCTACACGCCGTTCTGCCTCGTCTCGCTGCGGACCGGGCACCCGGCCCTGGCTTGGTCGATCTTCGGCATTGAATGGGGCGCGACGTTGATCGGCATCGTCTTCAAGGTCTGGACGACCGGGCGCTTCCGCGTCATTTCAACCATCGCCTACGTCGTCATGGGCTGGGCTGCGCTCCTTGCCATCGCCCCGCTCATGCGGGCGCTCAACGGGCTTGGTGTCATGTGGCTCGCGACGGGCGGAGGTCTGTACACGCTGGGGTGCGTCTTCTATCTCTGGAAGTCGCTTCCGTATGCGCACATGGTCTGGCATCTCTTCGTCCTCGCCGGGACGATCTGCCACTTCTTCTGCATCTTCTGGCACGTGATGAAATGAGCGACGCGCAGACCCAGTCAAGGCGGACGATCCTCCTGGTCGACGACGAGCGCTCCGTCCGCGCCGCGTTCGCGGCCATGCTGGAGGAGGCCGGCTACGAAGTGTCCGCCGTGCCCGGCGGCGCGAAAGCCGTCGCGCTGTGCCGCGAAAGGCGCTTCGACGCGGTGCTGCTCGACGTGATGATGCCGGCGATGAACGGATACGAGACGCTTCGGCAGATACGCGTCGTGTCCCCGTTCGTTCCGGTCGTGTTCCTGACCGCGCTTGACGCCGAGGAGACCGAGGCGGCGGCGCTTGGCCTTGGCGCGGACGACTTTGTGCGCAAGACATCCTCGCCAGGCGTGATCCTCGCGCGCGTCGCGGCCGCAGTGCGGCGCGGCGCGCCGCCGAAGTCGTCGTTTGCGTTCGGCACGGGCGTCGTCGACTTGTCGTCGCTCATGTATTCGCGCCATGGCGCGGACGACGTCAGGCTCTCTGAACGGGAAGTCGCGATAATGCAGACGTTCGTCGCCACCCCCGGCGAGGTCATAAGCTCGGACCGGCTCCTGACGCGGTTCTGGGGCGCCGGGTTCTCCGGCAGCGACGCGGTGCTTCGCATGGCGATAGCCAGGCTTAAGGCCAAGCTCGGCCCGGACGGTCGTTTCATCCGCAACGTCTACAGGTCTGGCTATGCATACGACGTGGCGGGCGCAGGCGACGCGGAGGACGCAGAATGACGACCCGTGCAATCGTCTCCCTTGGCTCGAACCTCGGCAACCGCGAGGAGAACCTCGCGAAGGCACTTTCAGCGCTCTCCGCGATGCCTGGCACCACACTTGAGAAGGCGAGTTCAGTCATCGAGACGGAGCCCGTCGACGTGCCGGAGGAGTTTGCGGGGCTTAGGTTCCTGAACCAGGCGGCGGTGTTTTTGACGTCGCTTTCGGCGGAGGAGTTTTCGCGGCGGATGCACGCGATAGAGGACGACATGGGGCGCGTGAGGACCGTCAGGAACGGCCCTCGCACGATAGACATCGACCTCGTCGACTTCGGGGGGCTTGTCATGGACACCCCGGAGCTCACGCTTCCCCATCCGCGTGCGGCGGAGCGCGACTTCGTCTGCCGCCCCCTCGCAGAGCTCGGGATAGCGCTTGGCAGCTAGGGCATTCGCGTCGGCTTGGCGGATCGTCGGATTCCTTGGCTCGGTGTTTTGCCTTTAAACGAAACGTCCCGTGCGGATGCACGGGACGTTGGCGGAGGGAGGGGGATTCGAACCCCCGGTACGGGTTTACCCCGTACGACGATTTAGCAAACCGCTGCCTTCAGCCACTCAGCCATCCCTCCAAATCGTCTTATTGCCGCATATTATATCATATTTTCCTTTCGCCGTCAACAAAGACCGCAGACGGTTTCCAGCTGCGCGGGTTGATGGCGACGAGGTCGGCGACGAATCCCTTTTCGACCTTGCCGAGGTCGTTGCCCCATCCCTGCTCGATCGCCTGGTTCCAGGAGGTCGTGCGAACGAGGTCCTTGAGGGGGATGCCCGTGACGTCGTGGACGTTCTTGAGGCCCATTCCCATCCAGAGCGTGGAGCCTGCGAGGTTGCCGCCCTTGACGAGGCGCGCCTCTCCGTTCTCGAGCTTCACCTCCAACCCGCCCATCGTGAAGGCGTAGCCGTCCTTGCAGTGCGAGCAGCGCAGGGAGTCCGTGATCATCTGGATGTGCGCGAGGCTGCGGCGCGTGAAGATGAGCTTAAGCATGTCGGGGCAGAGGTGGATCTTGTCGCAGATGACCTCGGTGTTCAGGTCCTCGACAAGGAATCCCGCGCCGACCATGCCGATCTCGCGGTGGTGGAGGGGCGTCATCTGGTTGCAGAAGTGCGTCATGTGGCGGAGCCCGTTCTTGTACGCCTTCATGAGGTCTGCGAGCTTCGCGCCGGTGTGTCCGCAGCTGGGCACCACGCCGATCTTGAAGCACTGCTTCGCGAACGCCGCGCCGCCCTCGGTCTCGACGGCGTAGGAAATCTGCCTGACGGGGAATATCTTGGCTATCGCCTTGACCTCGGCGATATCGGGCTTGCGGACGTATTCGGGGTTCTGCGCGCCGCAGCACTTGACGTTGATGAACGGGCCCTCAAGGTGGATGCCGGGCGTCTTCGCGTAGGGCATGCCGGCGTCGGCGTACGCCTTGAGGTTCTTCGCGGCGGTGGCCAGTTCGTCATGCGAGACGGTGAGCGTCGTCGGCAGGAAGCTCGTGACGCCTTCCTCAAGCTTGCCCCTGGCGATCTCGAAGATGGCCTTCGGGTCCGCGTCGCAGAAATCGTAGGTGAGCGCGCCGTGCGTGTGGACGTCTATGAAGCCAGGCATTAGGTAGTGGCCCTTGGCGTCGAACACCGCCTTGGCGCCTTTCTCCGGGACCTTCGCGGTCGTCACGCGGGCTATCCGCCCGCCCTCGACTACCACGGTGGCGTTCTCCACGTCGACGCCTGGCGAGATTACATGTGCGTTCTTTATGATCGTCTTCTGCATGATGTCCTCCTTGGTTGTTTCCTAGATTATATCACAACATGGCTGAAAGTTGAAAGGGAAATTTTCCCGATGGAACATCCTGGGCGCATCTGTATAATTCATCACCACATCCTCTAATGATGGGAAACAACTTGTCTGAAACAACTTCCCTTTGCGGCGGGCAACCGCCCGCCGGCTTAAGAACGCCGCGCAGTTGCGCGGTTTCACTCTCAAAACTCACGGGTGAAAAATGGAGATGCGCCCGAACATCCTCTGCGAGTTTTGACTAGCGGAAATCAAGTTGTTGTGATAAACTATTCGGCAGATGAGTACGATATCCCATAGCCACGCAAGTCGCTATGTCCGCCCACATCGCCGGTCGGGGGCGCGGGTTTCTCGAGACGTTCCTCGACTCCCTCTGCACGGGACAGGTCTACGTGCCGGTCCTCGCACTCATATCGCGGGAGCCCGGCGCACTGCGTTCGCTTGGGTATCTGGCACTCTACAACGCCGCGTTCATCTCGCCTCTTGTCGCCGTGTTCATGCTGGCTGCAAAAGGTGCTGACTCCGAGAGGATGTCCCGCTGGTCGAAGCGCAACGTGTTCCCGTCGAAGATCGCGCTGGGGGTTGTGTTCGCCGCCCTTGGCGTTCTCATGCTGTCCGGCGTGTTCGGGGCTTGACTTATCGTGGTGCATTTGGTAGAATATGCCGTGTTCCCCGGCGTGGCGCCGGGGTCGGACTGGGAAGGTTGCCCACAGGAGAGGGGTTTTCCATGAACGTAGACAGAAGTATGGCGCGATTGACGCAGATCGCGGCGTTTGCCGTGTTCTGCAGCTCGCCTTGCATCGCCGACGACGCAGTCGGCGTGATGCGCGTGTCCGTGCCGTCCAACGACGCGGCGGTTGTCGAGATGCCGTTCGCCCCGTTCGCGGCGGCCGGTCCGACCAACTTCCTTTCCGGCCCGTTCACCGGCGACGGCGGCCCGCAGTCGGACGTCCTTCACATCGTCCCCCTTGACGGCTCAGCATCGACCAACGCGTACTTCTCCTCCGCCGACGGCGCATGGCTGGACCCGGCGACGGGCGACCCGTCGGCCGCGACGGCGGCGCAGGGCGACGGCATTGTTGTGGCGTCCGGCGCGTTGTCCACGCCCCCCGCCTTCGACTTCTTCCTGTTTGGCCGTCTGCCCTCCCTGTCCCCTTGTCCCGGCCTCCCTCGCTTCGGCGGGATGGCGGTAGACCCGCTCGGCGGGTTTGTCGACCTCGGGGTAGAGGCGGAGTCCGCGCCGGCGGACCTGTTCGCGCACGACGGCGGCGACGCCCCCTGGCTGCACATGGGTCGCTTTCCTGCGGGCGGGTTCGCGTGGCGAGGCCCCGCGCCTGCGGCAACAAACCTCTACCTCGTGTCGGACGCATCCCGCGACACGGACGGCGACGGCCTCCCCGACGCGCTGGAGACGTACGTGTACGGCACGTCGCCGAGCCTCGCCGACACGGACGGCGACGGCGTTTCCGACGCGCTGGAGGCTGCCTGGGGGACGGACCCGCTCGCCGCGCCGTCCGGCGTCGCGTTCTCCTTCTTCGAGGGATTCGAACGCCCATACGTCATCCCCGGCCCCGTCGGCGGGCAGAACGGATGGACCGCGACGGCCGAATCGGCGACGGTGCAGACGAACACGGTGCATGGCGGCATGGCTGCTCTCGACGTCGACGCATGCGAGGGCGGCGAGGTCTCCCGCGCCGTGGACGCCCCGTCTGGCGTCCTCTGGCTCGACTTCCGCGTCAGGACGGGCGGCTGCTTGCCGGACGCGATCCCCTCAGACGCCGCAGTGGGCGTGGTATTTGACGTTGAGGGGCATCCGGTACTCGTGGACGGTGCTGCGGTTGTCACAAACCGCACCGTGGCGGTCTCGTTCGACGAGGAATGGACTCGTTGTACCCTGTGCATTGACTATCCCGGCCGTGTCTGGGGATTCTACCTTGACGGCGTTCTGGTTGCCGACGAACTTTCGATGCGCGGAGACGCGCCCGCGCCAAGCGAGTTTGGCGTTTCCGACGGCGCGGGCCTCATCGATGACGTGTCGTTCTCGACGACGCGGCCTGAAGGACTCTCCTCCGACGGCGACCCCATGCCCGACGAATGGGAGGTAGCGCATTTCGGCTCCCTTTCCCGTGACGGCTCAGGCGACTTCGACGGCGACGGGCTGTCCGACGCGGACGAGTTCGCGGCGGGGACGGATCCCGCCTTCGCCGACACCGACGGCGACGGCATGCCCGACGCGTGGGAGGTCGCTCACGCTCTTGCGCCGCTCGACCCGTTCGACGCCTCCGCCGACCCGGACGGCGACGGCATCGCAAACGCCGAGGAATGCGCGAAGGGCGGCGACCCGCATTTCCGTGAACCGGATCCGACACTTAGGCAGCCCGGTCTTCACGCCGAATTCTTCCGCACGGCGGCGAATTTCCAGACTATTCCGGATTTTTCCGCGCTCATGCCGTCGGCCTCCGCAGTCGCGCTACAGGTGGACTTCCCCGCCGTACCATGGCCGTCCAACAGCCCCGCTCCGGGCGACCGCTTCGCATGTAGGCTGTCCGGCTTCATCTGCATCCCAGTTCCGGGCGAGTACGTTTTCCATCTCACGTCCGACGACGGCGCGCGGCTCAGTGTCGATGGTGCGTGGATAGTGGCCGACGTTGCGCCGCATTCATCGCGCACGGTCTCTGCGGCGGTCACGCTCCCCGCAGGGTGGCTGCCGATTCGGATAGACCACTACGAGAACACGGGCTCGGAGGTGTTGAGACTTGAGTGGAGCGGACCTGGCGTTGCCCGCTCCGTCGTCCCGGCGTCCGCGCTCTGCCACGTTCCCGAGGACGAGGCGCCGCCCGGCTTCGCGCGCGGGGCGTCGGCGGAATTCTACTCGTTCGCGTCCGCGCTTTCCGCGATGCCCGACTTCGCCGGCCTCGCACCCGTGGACGTCCGCGTCGTTTCGCGCATCGACCAGCCCTCGACCGGCGGCGCGTGGGCCGACGCCCCTGCCTCGCTCCTCGACCGTTTCGGAGCCGTGTACTCTGGGCATCTCATGGTTCCGAAGTCCGGCGCGTGGAACATCGCGCTTGAATCCGACGACGGCTCCCGCCTCTGGATCGACGGCAGGCTCGCCATCGACCACGGGGCTCGCCACTCCATGACGTCCAAGGGCGTCCGCCTAGACCTCTCCGAGGGGATGCACGAGTTCAGGGTGGAGTACTTCGAGAACTCGGGCGGGGCGGGGCTCCGCCTCCTGTGGGCGCTCGACGGCTT
Source organism: uncultured bacterium (assembly GCA_902799955.1). GTDB lineage: Bacteria > Verrucomicrobiota > Kiritimatiellia > RFP12 > UBA1067 > UBA1067. Next base: position 34,243 of record CADCCQ010000037.1, read on the forward strand.
CCCGTCGGAGGCCGTGCCGGAGCGGTTCCTCTTCCGCGCCGCCGGCCCGCTCGACTCCGACGGCGACGGGATGCCCGACTGGTGGGAGTCCGCGAGCGGCCTTGACGCGTCGGATCCGTCCGACGCGGCGCTCGACCCCGACGGCGACGGACTCGCGAACCTCGCGGAGTTCGGCGCGGGGACGGACCCGCGCTCGGCCGACACCGACCGGGACGGCCTTCCCGACGCATGGGAGGCCGCGCACGGCACGCGCCCGTTCGTCGCGGACGCGCTCGACGACCCCGACGGCGACGGGCTCCTCAACGTCGAGGAGATGCGCCACGGCACGGAGCCGCTTGCGGCGGACACCGACGGCGACGGATGCTCCGACTACCTTGAGGTCCGCAACTCCCGTGGCGACCCACTCGTCTCGGACATCGCGTGGAACGCGCCGGTTGACGTCGGGCAGCGCACCTCCGGCGCGGCCTTCGCCTCCTCCACCGGCACGTGGCGCTCAGACGAGGGCGGAACGGCGTTCGCGGCGGAACGCGCGGGATCGCTCACGTGGCGCCTGTCAGTCCCCGCCGCCGGCGCGGACGCGCTCGCCGTCGGGGTCTCCCAGTACAACGCGTTCGCCAGTTCCGCGACGTTCGACCTCTCGCTCTACGTCGACGGCCTGTTCGTCAGCCGCCAGGTCGTGTCCGCGCCATACGGGACGTTCTCGGACGCGTTCTTCTTCCTGCCCGAGATTCCCGCCGGCGAACATGATTTCCGCCTCGTCTGGCACAACTGGGAGGTGAACACGTTCCTCGCGGTCCGCGACCTCCGCTTCGTGAAGTTCGGCGGTCCTGACGCGGACGGAGACGGCGTGCCCGACTGGCGGAACCACCGTGCGGCCGAATCGTCCGCGCTCGACGCGCTTCCCCTCGAAAGCCTTGTCTCGCCGCTCTGCGTGGAGGGGCGCGACCTCTGGCGGGACGTCCTGGAGATCGAGGTGGAGTACCTTGGAACGAACGCGGCGTTCTCCGTCGTGAAGACGGTCGGCGACGGCTTCTACGCCGACATACCGCTCCCTGCGGACGGCGTGGCGTCCGTGTCCATGCGCGATCGATCTCTGACGGACTCGTTCTCCGTCTCGTGGAGGGACTTCGACGTGTTCGCGGGCGAGTTCGCCACGAACGCGCTCGTCGTCCGTACGGGCGACTCCCTCAAGATTGCGCCGCACGGCGGAGGGGAAAGCGAGGTGTCCGTCCGCATCGCCGACGGCGGCGGATGGACGGCGGTCACGAACTGGACCGAGACGGCGGCGACTCCGTACGAGTTCGAGACGAACGGGCTGTACCTCGTCACCGTCACTCGTCGCGGTATTCTTTCGGACGACGAGGCGCACGCGCTCGTCGAGGTCGTGTCCTCGCGCTTCCCGAAGCGCAACCCCGCGATCCTCCTCGACGCGCGGGAGACGCTGGACTGCCCCGCGCTCTCGCCGCGCAACCTCCTGGAGCACGATTCGGAGCTTGCGCTGGACGCCGAGGTCTCCGCCTCCGGCGGCGTGACGCTCTCGATGTTCACGCACACCGACCGCGACCTCGGCCTCGTCTCGCGCCTCGATGACGGCGGCGCGATATCCGATGCCGTGCAGGTGACGCCCGTGTGGGCGGACAACGGCACGTACTACCGCGTCGCCCGCACGTACGCCGACGGCTCGCAGCTCGTCGAGGTGTCGCTCCTTCTCGGCGCGGTCCCCGAGGGGACGTCCGTCACGCTGTCCATATTCGTGTCCGGCGTGACGTTCGAGGACGGGACGCGCACCAGGACGCTGACGGCGGACGACTTCGACGATGACGGACACGTCACCGTCCGCTTCATCCGCGCGCGCGGCGTCACCACGTCCGTTTGCCACAGGACGTACATATACCAGAACGGAAAGCTGATCTACACGAACGAATGATGAAAGCGAGAAGTCAAAGATGAAACGCCATCTGCCATTTCAAAGGCCACGCTTCTGTCTTTTTGCGGCGGTTGTCGCCATCGCGGCGTCGGCCCTTGCCGGCACCGCGCTGCAGCGGAACATGCCCGGGGTGTGTTCGCAGCCAAAAGGCGAGTGCGGTTGCCAGAGAAAGAAGGTCTCCGCGAACTGCATAAAGGTCGAGATCGGCCTCGG
>CADCCQ010000038.1 GCA_902799955.1 uncultured bacterium
TCGGGGAACCTGATCGCTTCGCGACAGGTGCATCTCGCGGCTCGCGCTAACGCGCTCGGGCAACCCGACGCCTACGGCGCGGGCGCATGTTTTGGCGCGTGTGCGTGCAGTTCTGTGACGGATGGCGGTCATGGTCTTACAGTTTCTCTATTTCGGTAGCGGCAAGGCCGGTCGCCGCCGCTATCTGTTCAGCGGTCAGATTCATGGACTTAAGGTTGCGGGCGGTTTGGCGCAGTTTCTCCAAAGCCTCGTCGGCACGTGCGGTAGCCTCGTCGGCACGCGCTGTAGCCGCATCGCGCTCGGCAGTCGCCGCGTCCGCTCGCGCTGTCGCCGCGTCGAGTTTCGCGTGCATCTCGTCGAGGTCGTCCATCAGCGCCTTGTCACGACGAACCTGATCCCAGTACCGATCATAGTCAAGCATCTCGGCCTCGCTGTACGCCGATTCCTCGAGTATCTCAAGTGCCTGACTCGTCTGTGGGTTTTCAAGAAGCTCGGCGGGGGCGATCCTCGACTTCTCGTCGATCTCCGTGAGGAAGCGGAGCCACAGCACCTGCATCTTCCTCTCGGTGAGGTTCTTCGCCTTGAACTTCGGCAGTTCGATGAACACGAGATGCAGTCCTTCGAGGACCTTTCCGCTGTCCTGGGCGTGAACCATCCTGTAGTAGTGGTAGTACCCCTCCATGTCCGGCTCGAACACCTTGTTGACGAAGTTGAGTGCATAGACGGGCTGGAGTAGATTGTACTGCTCCGATTTGTCCAACTGCCTGACATACGCCTTGGACGCATTGAAGAGGACCCGTTCGCGGAAGTCCGCCGTCCAGTTCATCTGCATCTCGACGATGAACTTGCGCCCGCCCGTCTCCTCGCACCGCACATCGACAATCGTGTTCTTGCTCGTCGGGGTGCGCGGCACCATTTCCGACGGCAGATACTCGATCGACTCGACCTTCTTCCCCTCGTCAAGGGGCAGCAAGGCATTGAGAAGGCTTATGACGAGGTTCTTGTGCTCGCCGAAAACCTTCTTGAACGTCACGTCAGCTTTTGGATCTAGGTATTTTGCCATCTTATTTCTGTTTATCCAAGGGACATTTTGTCCGAACGGTACTTATTCTACACAATTGCCCGCTTCCGTGTCAATAGGGAATTTACGGGAAAATTTCGGCGGTTAGTCCTTTGGCTGGAAGAACGCTTCGGTCGTCAGCAGCAGCGCGTCCACCTTCGCGCCGTCCTCGCGCGTGTGGAGGGTCAGCGTCACGGTGCCCTTCGGCAACGTGATATCGACGGGAAATTCGCGCCACGTCCACGTAAGCGCCTGCCCAAGGTGCCAGTCGGTGCGCGGCAGCACGACCCGGCCGCGCGCGCCGGTCTTTGCGGACGAGCCCGCGTTCGCCGAGACGATGAACGAGTCGTCTGCCGGCGTAGGCGCAGAGACACGCCCCCAAAGCCGGTACGTGCCCGCGTCCTTCACCTCGAGCTGCCACGACACGCTTCCAGCTCCGCTTCCGCGGCCGCCCGGCTCGCCGGGCGTCCACACATACGCCCCGCCGCCGGCCGTGCGGTCCTTGCCGACTTCCATCTTGGACTTCACCGCGCCCTTCTCCGCCTCCCAGCGGACGGGACGCAGTTTCTGCACGCAGACGCGGTTCGCCTTCATCTCGCGCTTCATGCGCTCAAGCTCGGCGCGGTACTCGGCGAGTCCCGGTACGTCGCCGAGGATTTCCAGTCCGATGTCGCGTCCGTCCACGGCGAGCACAGCATCCGGCTGGCGGGGTTCGACGTTTTCCAGCGTGAAGTACGGTTCGGCGGCCGCAAGGGAGAGGCGCCCTTCAATCCCGGCCACCGCGATTTCCGCACGGGACGACTCCGCCTTCGCCTCGGAAGCCGCGGCGCGAAACTCCCTGCGGAACGCCGCGAACGCCGCGGGGTCGTCCGCGTCGTCCATCACGCGCACCCAGAACGCCGCGCCGGGCACGGGGGCGCCGGATACCTGAAGCCCCCATTCGTCGTGGTGCGCCACGGTCAGGCGGAACGCGCGCACGCCAGCCGCGCCGTCGCGCACGAGCGCGACGCGGGCGCTTCCGCCTCGCATGTCGCGCGCCCACGGCACGCGCACGGCGCATGCGCCCGCGCCAAGGCGCACGAACACCGCGTCGCCGGGCCTGAGGTCGCGGGCGAACGGGGCCGCGTCGCCAGTGACGGGCACGCGCTCGTCGTTGACGAACGCCTCGTCCACGTCGCAGGGGAACACGATGTGCGACTCGAGCGTGGGCGTATCCGGCGGGATGTCGCCGGGACGGTACATGACGAGCCCGAGGGCGTCGCGTCCCCGCTGCGCGCCGCCCCAGAAAGGACGCAGGTGCAGCGTCTTCTGGTGGCAGCCGTTCCCCTCGGGGATCTTCTTGCGCCCGTAGGGGTCGCGCCGGCCGTCCGCGATGAAATAGACGCGCGGGATGCGCTTCGCGGAGGCGAAGTCCACCGCGAGAGGGATGTCCATGTTCCAGTAGTTCGCGCCGGATGTGCCGAGAGTGACGTTACGCCCCGTCCACTGCACGCGCACCTTGTCCGGCTCCTCGCCCCACTTGGAGACGATCGTGCGCGGCGTGCGCGCGGCGAGTTCGCGGATGGCGGCGTCCGGGCGCCACGTGGAGAGCTCCAGCGGCAGCGGCGGCATTTCGGCATGGTCCGCAAGCGGAGCCGCAAGCCCGACGGCGCGAAGGTAGGCCGCCAGGCCCCCGAGGCCGAAGAGATAGTCGTAGTCACGGCTGTGCGCGCCGGCGAGTCGCCCCGATCCCGCGAACGAAGACGCCGCGACGTCGCTCCAGAAAAGACGCAGCAGGCGCTCGGCGCGGTCGATTACGCCGGGATCGCGCGCGAACTGGTGAAGACGGTGCAGGCAGCTCAGGTCGACGGCCGTGTAGGTGGGGCTGGAATACTCGCAGATGCCGCACAGCGCCGTGTTCAGCATGAAATCGTCGAGACGCTGCACGCCCGCGTCGAAGGCGTCCCTGCGCCCGTACGCCTCGCCCAGCAGCACGAGGTTGACCGCGTTCATGAGCGCGATGTTCGTGTAGGAGCTGCGCACGTGATGGCTGAGGCTGCCCTTGATCGCGAGTTCGCACAGTCTGTCGAACTTCGCGCGCTGCCCGGGCGTGAGCCTGTCGCGATAGTCGCGGACGATGAGCGAACCCGCCTGCATGCAGAAGTCGACGGCGTTGTAGTCCATCACGAATCCGTCGCGGACGTACCAGCGGAAGTTGCCGTACGAGCGGGACTCCGGATTTCGGTCCTGGAGTTCGGCGGCGACGTCAAGCAGCATGTCGATCTTGTCTAGGCCCCTTCCCGCGCGCAGAAGATTGTAGATGCACGTGAAGAGGTGCTGGCTGCCGAGATTGCGGTCCCGCGTCTCGACCTGGCGCACAAGGCCGCGCAGCGATGCGTCGGCGCGGGCGCGGATCAGGGCTTTGCCTGTCAGCGGCGCGGGGTCGCCGCCGGCTGCGTGAAGCGGCGAGATCGACGCTCCTCCGAGCAGGACCGCCGCGAGAATCGTTCCGAACAGCGTTCGTGTTGTCATGGACATCTGCCTTTCCTGATCACGAGGTGAAGTAGTTCTGGCTTAGGATGAATAGTATACCACAAATTCCGTCATTTCATCAAATGTGCTATAATGTAGATATCTTCCACAGGGAGGCACGATCCGCATTGACCTTGCAGCGGGTGTTGCACAGGAGATTTGCCGACGGGCCTTCCGAAAATCAAGAGAGTCCAAACGATGCAATATACGTTTTCGACGCGCAGGGATTTTCTGCGCAACGCGGTGATGCTGGCGGGCGCCGGCGTCACGGCGCCGCTCATGGCGGCGATGAAATACGACAGGGACGCCGTGCTGCGGTACTTCCGGCAGCACGCGGCGATGGCGGAATCGCGCGTCGCGGAGGGCATCGAAGCGAGCCGCAAGGCTGACGCCACGCTCGTGTTCAAGGACGCGCAAGGCCGTCCCTGCGAGACCGTCCATGTGAAGGTGCGGCAGAAGCGACACGACTTCAAGTACGGCGCGAACCTCTTCGGCCTCGCCGAGACGAAAGACGGCGCGGAGATGGCCGCCGCGTACCGCGCGCGTTTCGCGGCGGCGTTCAACCTCGCGACTTTGCCGTTCTACTGGAAGTCCGTCGAACCCGAGCGCGGCAAGACGCGCTATGCGAAGGACTCCCCCTACATCTACCGCCGCCCCCCGATCGACCTCTGCCTCGAGTTCTGCGAGGCGCACGGCATCGAACCCAAAGCCCACTGTCTGAACTACGCCGACTGGCAGCCGGCGTGGGCGAGGGGCACGGTGGAGCGCGAGAAGGCGCTGCTTGAAAAGCGCTTCGCCGAGCTTGCCGCCCGCTACGCGAAGCGCATCCCGATGTGGGAGGTCACGAACGAGACGCTCTTCTGGGGACCGGCCCAGCACCGCAACAGCGTGTTCTTCGGCAAGCGGGACTTCGTGGAGTGGAGCTTCAAGACGGCCGCGAAGTACTTTCCTTCCAACAAGCTCGTGATAAACGAGGCGGCGTCCAACGTGATCGACTGCTACAGGGCCACGCGCAGCGCCTACTACATGCAGATCGAGAACGCGCTCATGAAGGGATGCCGAATCGACGGAATCGGCATCCAGGCGCACGCAGTGTGGGGCACGAACATGAAGAGGGTCGCGTCCCAGGCGCGCTTCGAGTACAACCCCGAGCACATGTTCCGCATCATGGACACGTACGCGCAGCTCGAAAGGCCGCTGCAGATCACCGAGCTCACCATCCCCGCGTATTCGGAAGATCCCGGCGACGAGGCCGTGCAGGCCGAGATCGTGCGCAACCTCTACAGCATCTGGTTCTCGCACCCCTCGATGGAGGCGATCATCTACTGGGATCTTTCGGACGCCTATTCGTGGACGGCCGAACACGTCGGCTCGCTCTGCCGCCGCGACATGAGCCCGAAGCCGGCGTACAACGTCATCTGCGATCTTTTCGGCAGGGAGTGGCGCACGAACTTCGAGCGGGACGTCGGCGGCGGACGGCTTTCCTTCCGCGGCTTCCGCGGCACGTATGAGGTTGAGGCAACGTCCAACGGCCGCACTGTGCGGCGTGAATTCCACGTCGGGGACAAGAATCCCGAGACCGCGGTTGTGGTATGATGGACGGTTACCGCACGATCAGCGTGCTGCGCGCATAAGGTGCGGCGGCGATTTGTGATATACTTCCCGGCGGATCAGGAGCAATCCAGTTATGAAATCTTGGAACGAGATACGAAAGGCGGCGACGGCGTTCTCGAAACGCTGGAAGGACGCATACGACGAGAAGAGCCAGGCGCAGAGCTTCCTGAAGGAGTTCTTCGCCGTGTTCGGCGTGGACGCCGTGACGGTTGCCACGTTTGAGCACCGCGTGAAGTTCGCCGACGGATCGCAGGGCTACGCCGACTGCCTCTGGCAGGGCAAGATTCTCGTCGAGATGAAGTCTCGCGGCAAGGACTTGGACGCGGCATTCCAGCAGGCGATGGAGTATGTGCGGAATCTGGGAAATGTTACCAATGTGAAAATGTTGCCAATAACCAATGCCAATAGCCAATTGGGAACTGGCAACATTGGCAGTACTGGCAACATTTCACAATTGCCCCGCGCAATCGTGGTGAGCGACTTCGCGCGTGTTCGCTTCTATGACCTTGCGCACGACGCTGTCCTTACCGAGTTCGCCTTGAAGGATTTTCGCAAGTTCGTGACGCTCTTCGGCTACATGATCGGCGCGGACGACGGCGGCGAGATACGCGAGCAGGACCCCGTGAACCGCAAGGCCACCGAGCAGATGGCCCGCCTCCACGACGCGATGAAGTCCGTCGGCTACACCGGCCACCCGCTCGAGGTCTATCTCGTGCGCCTCCTCTTCTGCCTCTTCGCCGAAGACACCGGCATCTTCAAGCCGGAGCAGCTCTCGCATTTCATAAAATGCGATAGTTCCCCCGACGGTCACGATCTCGCCGAAAAACTGGCGTCGCTCTTCCAGACCCTCAACACCGCGCCGGAAAGGCGGCTCTCCATCCTTGACGAATCGCTCGCGGCGTTTCCCTACGTGAACGGCGGGCTCTTCGCTGAATCCCTGCCGATGGCCGCGTTCTCCGCCGAAATGCGCAAGGCGCTTCTCGACTGCGCCACGCTCGACTGGTCGAAGATCTCCCCCGCCATCTTCGGCGCGATGTTCCAGGGCGTTATGGACGAAAAGGCCCGCCACGACCTCGGCGCGCACTACACGAGCGAAGAAAACATCTTGAAACTCATCCAACCACTCTTCCTCGACGCCCTCCGCGCCGAGTTCAATTCTTTGACAGGATTAACAAGATTTACAGGATTGGAGGAAAATCCTGATAATCCTGTTAATCCTGTCAGAAAAAACTACGCGACTCCCCGCACTTTGCGTGAGAAAAAGGTGAGGCTGGAGAAGTTCCACGAGAAGATCGCGTCGCTCACGTTCCTCGACCCCGCGTGCGGGTGCGGCAACTTCCTCCTCATCGCCTACCGCGAGCTGCGCCGCCTCGAAATGGACGTGCTGGAGGAACTGCACAGGGACGACCCCGGACAGTTCCTCGACATTTCCCAGCTCTGCAAGGTCGGCGTCTCGCAGTTCTTTGGAATCGAGATCGAACCGTTCCCCGCCGAAATCGCCAAGGTCGCGCTGTGGCTCATGGACCACCTCTGCAACATGGAGGTCGCCGACCGCTTCGGACAGTACTTCGCCCGCATCCCGATCAAGGACTCGCCGCACATCGTCTGCGCAAACGCGCTCACGATGGATTGGGGGAGTTTATTGAATGTTGCCAATGTGGAAATGTTGCCAATTGCCAATTCCAATTCCCAATTGGAAACTGGCAACATTGGAACTGGCAACACTGGCAACAATTCCACATTCTCCTACATCTTCGGCAATCCGCCGTTTCTGGGGCGGATGCAGAAGAGCGCGGAGCAGCAGGCATCGATCGACCGGTTCTTCGACTACAGGGATGTGGATTTCGTGGCCTGCTGGCACGCAAAGGCGGCGGAGTTTTCGTATTTGGCCGCAAAGAACGCAAAGAGCACAAAGGTCGCCTTCGTCTCGACCAACTCCATCACGCAGGGCGAACAGGTCGCCCCGCTTTGGCGGACTCTCTCGAAATACGGCGTGGAAATAGACTTCGCCTACCGCACGTTCAAGTGGCATAACGAGGCGAAAGGCAACGCCGCCGTCCATTGCGTGATCATCGGCTTCCACGCGAAAGGTGGAAATGTTGCCAATGTGGAAATGTTGCCAATTACCAGTTCCAATTCCCAATTGAAAACTGGCAACATTGGAACTGGCAACACTTCCACATTGGCAAAATTGACCAAAACCATCTACGACCCCGACGGCACGGTTCACCACGTCGAACACATCAACGGCTATCTCATGCCTGCGCCGGACGTGCTTCTTGAAAGCCGCTCGCGCCCACGCTGCCCTTGCGCCCCCGCGCTCACCATGGGCAACATGCCACTCGACGGCGGCAACCTCATCATCGAGAAGGAGGAGTATCCACAGTTTGCAAACTGTGAACCTGATTCGTTGACGGTCATCAAGCACCTCACCGGCTCAAAGGAATACATACAGGGGCTGGAACGCTGGTGCCTGTGGCTCAATGACGTTGAGCCGTCGCTCATCCGCTCAATGCCGCTCGTGATGGAGCGCGTCGCCAAGTGCCGCGAATGGCGCCTCGCAAGCAAATCCGCCGACACGCGCAAGCACGCCGACACGCCCGCGCTCTTCCGCGAGCAGAAGAACCCCAAGACGGCCATCATCATCCCGAGCGTCTCTTCCGAAAAGCGCGACTACATCCCGATGGGGTTCATCGACGATTCGACGATCGTCACGAACCTCGCCTTCATCATCCCCGACGCGACGCTGTATCATTTTGGCATACTTTCCTCGCGTATGCACATGGCGTGGATGCGCGCGGTTGCGGGGCGGCTGAAATCGGATTACCGCTATTCCAAGGACATCGTTTACAACAACTTCATCTGGCCGGATGTTTTGGGAAACAACTCGAACAACGATATAAACAACTTTGATCTAAAACCGGGCGCAACCGCGCCCGGAGATAAAAACGCCGCGCGGTTGCGCGGCGACGATCAAAAAGTTGTTTCAGGTTGTCCGAGTTGTTTCCAGATAGAAAAGGCTGCACAAGCCGTTCTCGACGCCCGCGCCGCGCATCCGAACGCGACGCTTGCCGACCTCTACGACCCGCTCACGATGCCGCCGGACCTGGTGAAGGCCCACGCGCACCTCGACGCGCTCGTTGACAAGGCATACGGCCTTTCGCCGTCCTGCACCGACGCCGATCGCGTCGCCCACCTCTTCAAGCTCTACGCGGAGAAGGTCAATGGGTGAGGACTCCCCAACATTGGCTATCCAAAATATGGTATAATATTCGCCGCTGAAGGAACTGTAACATGAACGATCTGACTGTCATCGAACCGGCAAACGCCGACGCCATCCGTGCGCGAATCCTAACGATTCGCGGCGTTCAGGTCATGCTCGACCGTGATCTCGCCGAACTATACGGAGTGCCGACAAAACGCCTAAACGAGCAGGTCAAGCGCAATGCTAGACGTTTCCCCGCCAGTTTCATGTTCCAACTCACAAAAGAGGAGCTGGAGGATTGGAGGTCGCAGATTGCGACCTCCAATGACAACAGCGCCACAAAGGGGGCGAAACTCGTAACCTTGAATCATGAGGATTGGAGGTCGCAAATTGCGACCTCCAATTTGGCACAGTATGCAAAGATGGGCGTTCGAAACAGACCCTACGCATTTACAGAACATGGTATAATCATGCTTGCAAGTGTCTTGAAAAGCGACATAGCCATAGACGTAAGCATAAGAATCACAAATGCGTTTGTCGCAATGCGCAAGGCGTTGTCATCCATTGCGCCGTTGATGGCTCGCATCGTTGAGGCAGAACGGCTTCAATTGGAGGAGAAGACTGCTCGGCTTGCCGATCAAGCCCGTAACGAGGAACGTTTCAAACTGATACTGGATGCGATGCAGGACAAGAAGTTTCCACCGCAGAAGGTATTCTACGACGGCCAGATATACGACGCTTTCGAGCAGATGAAGAAGTTCGTGCGCATGGCGAGGAGCGAGCTTGTCATCATCGACCCGTATTTTGCGGATTGCGTTTTGCCGCTCATCGCGCAGAAGCGTCAGGGCGTGTCGGTTCTCGTGGTGAAGAACTCGCGGAACAGACTGCTTCACAATGTCGATGTGGCGCGGTTCAACGCGCAGTACGGCAACTCGCTCACGGTCAAGGTGTCCGACAAGTTCCACGACCGCTTCCTCGTCATCGACAAGACAACGCTCATTCACGTAGGCGCATCACTCAACCACCTTGGCAAGAAGTGCTTTGCATTCTCGTCGCTCGACAAGTCAAACATCCCGTTCATCATGGCGCGGATATGACCGCGTCGTACTTGCACCCCTCTAGCGACATTGCTTCGCAATGCTCGCTTCGCTCGGGGGATATGCCTATGGCCTCGCGCCCGACACGCCCGAACCCGAAATCGTCGCCCACCTTTTCAAGCTCTACGCCGAAAAGGTGAAGGGTTTTGATAATCCGGCCTGAAAACTCACCCGCCGCGCTGAGCGGCGGGCGTTATGGTTATGTGGAGAGGAGGATTGATCATGCCTCCGTTATTTACTTGTTTCACACAGCATTGACGTCATGCCCGAATACGGACAGTCCATTCGGATAACACGCCACCTCAAAGCACTTGCCGCTTTCGGCCAGCGAGCGCAGCGTGTAGTAGCTGACGCCGTTCATGCAGTTTCTGCCGCCTGCGTGCTCGTGTCCGGCGAACACGCCGATCACCTTGCGCGACTTCTCGATGATCCGACGCACCTCCGCCGCGTTCTTGACGAAATACGAACCCGTCCCGTCGAGCCGCTGATGGCAGAAGACGACCACTGGGCCTGACGCGGCGGCGAGTTCCGTCTCTAACCAGGCGCGTTCCGCTGGCGGAATGTACGCCACGCTCCATGTCCAGTTTCCCCGCGAGTAAGGGTCGGAGTCGGAATCGCTGTTGAAGTTCGCGTCAAGCACAATGAACTTCACCCCGCCACGCACAAACGAGTAATACCCATGCGCGACGGCGAACCCCGTGTTGGAAATGTGCGAGAAGAACTCGTCTTTCGTCAGCACGTCTGTATCGTGGTTACCCATCACGTGGTAGTGTGCGCCGGAGAATGCGGTGAACGCGGTCTCAATCTCGTCAAGCTTTGCAAGCGTGGCGGACGCCGATCCAGAATCGTCCTTGAAATCGCCCAACTCGATGATGAAGTCGAGTCCGCGCCCTTCCAGCCGCGTGACGGCGGCCTGAAGCTTCGCAAGCGCCCCCCGGTAGTCAACATTTCCAGACTGTGCCCTGTCGGCGTAATGCACGTCCGTCACCACGCCAAACCGCACAAGCGGCGTTTCGCCCCCTTGGTAGGGCGCGGCCTCCGGACGCGCCGCCATCGCGCCCGCAAACGCCCCAGCTCCCAAAATGAACTCCTTCCTCGTCATCTGCGTTTCCACTAACAACTAGCCACTAACCACTAGCCCCTATCTCACGATCATCATCGTGCCGCCGGAGCCGGTGATGTAGGCGACGAGGCCGGTGGGCGGATTGCCGTCGTCAACCTCGGAATCCGTGCCGCCGTACGTCCACACGAGACGCACGCGCCTGGCGTTGCCGGGGGCGAGTTCGCATCGGCCAACGGTGATGCCCGTCGGCCACGAGATGAGCGGCACCTTGAACGGGGTTCTCCTGTTCTTCCGCGCCGCGATAATCGCGCTCGACGGATTCACGCCGACGACAAGCGTCGCACGGACGTTCGGGCTGTCTGCAGTTGAACCGGCGAATGGATCGGCAGATACAGTTCCTTTCAGCGGCGCTGTTGACCACCCTTCCGCCGGGATGTCGAAGACAACGTGAGAGGCAAGCGTATAGTCGGTTCCGTTCCAGCATCTGAGAAGCGCGCTCACGTTAACCTGCGGCGCAACGCCTCCGATCTCCAGCGTTCCGCCGCCCTTCCTTCCGTACTGTCCGATCATGAAATTCTGGATGTTGAGCGTACCATCAACGCGGACAACACCCTCATCGCCGACGCGCAAATACGTAATTTCGCCGTCCGTCGGCCAGCGCGACCCCGCGCCGATCTCCAACCGTCCCTCGTAGCCGGTGTTCTTCGTGTTGATCATATCAACTATCAGCGAGTTGATCGTCGCGCCGCCGCGCAGCGCGTATGTGGATGCGTTGCAGACATTAACCGCCGATGACGGCTGCTTCTTCTGCAAACTCACGCCATCGAATACGATCGTCTGGTTCAACGCCACTCCCGTCGTGTTTCCAGCGATCGCGAAACCGCCCGGCTTGAGCGTCGTGGCGTTGGAGGCATTGAAGAACTCCACGGATAGTCCCGGTGCGTCTATGCCGAGCCTGTTCACCTCAACAAGTCCATCCGGCATTGTCACGCGAGAGGTTGATCCCGTCGGGAAGAACACGGAAGACGTGGCCGTGGGTATCCCAATACAGTTGCCGGGGCGTTCGCTTGCCCAGTGCGCCGAATTCGTCCAGTCGCCGTTCCAGTCGCCGTCAACCGGCTGCCACGTGTAGGTACAGTCGTCGATAGGCGTGACCGTCCGTGTGCCGGACTTGTCCGTCCAGACGCACGTTCCACCCACCGCGCTCGTATAGACGTTGGAAACCGCGATACGGCAATAGACCGCCTGGTTCCACACGTCGCCCGCGTCGAAGGTCGTCGAATACTCATGGGACTCCGCCGTGTCGTTTGCCGGAATCGCGGCGAACGCGATGGTGTTCGTGACGTTGCCGCCCTCGACCCACCACTCGAAGGAGGGATACGTGTCGCCGAGTCCGAGCGACGCAACGGACGCCGTGGCGGACACGCGCTGACCAATCACGGAGATGGCCGACACCGCGCCGGCCTTGCTCGCGTAATCCGACGCCACGCCAACGCCGTTCGTCGGCACGGTGTAGGAATAGACTGCGGCGGGCGCTGCGCTGCCATCACCCGCGATGAACGCGCCGGCGCCGGAGATGTTGCCGTGGAAGTGTCCGCTCACGCGGTCGTAGAGGCCCGCCTCGCCGTTCTTCACGCACGGCGCGAAGTCGCGCACGAGCGTGCCGTTGTGCGTGATGGAGCAGGCGTAGAGACGCGCCATCGCGACGTTGTCAACGCTCGAGTTCGCGCAGTTGCGGCAGAACAGGTAGAGCGGCGCCATCGCGTTGACGGGATTTGCCGCCAAGGCAAGCTCGCCCGCAAGCGCGAATGCGCCGCCATCTTCACTTACGTACGATGTCTGCGAACCGTATGCAAACGACACACGCATACGGTAATCGACGTTCTGTTTCGCGGCGATTCCCTTGTTGTTACCCGAACCATTGAAATAAAGCGCAAACACATTTCCGCTGGCGCACTGCACCACCGTGTAGCGTCCTTGGATTGTCGGACCGTAGGAACCGAGCATGAACCACTCTGACGGCGGCTTCAGGCTGCGGAACGAGATGTCGTACTCGTCGTCGAACGAGCCGATCCAGCCCGTGTCGATCCATTCGCGACCGGTCGATTCGATGTACGGAACGCCCGTCACGCCCGGGAGCGAATCGCCCTCCGCCACGAGATAGAAGCGGTATTTGAACGCGCCCGTGACGAGTCCGGCGGGAAGGTTGTATTCAAGCGAGTTTTCACCTGGCGCGACCGTCCCGACAACGACGCAGTTCTCCCACGACGAGAGCTCAACGTCTCCCTCCTCCGCGCCGTAGGCGAGAACGAGGCGGCACGTCTCGTTCTGCACAGCCGCCCCGAAGTCGAGCGTGCAGCACAGCGTCTCGCCGCCTGCGCTCTCCACCACTTCGCGGAGCGCCACCGTGCGGTACGCGCCCTGCGTGGTGAACGTGCCGGACGCGATCTCCTCGCCATTCGCCGTCACGCGCCAGAAGTACGCCGTGTTCGAGGAAAGTCCGGCAATCGTCAAGTCCCTGCTCGCGCCCGGGGCCATCGCCGCATCGACGACGACGCTTGACCCGTATTCCGAAGTCGTGCCGTATTCGAAGACGACGTTCGCCGTTGCCGCCGCGCCGGCGGAGCCGAGCGACACGGTGAAGTCCGCCGTCGTCGCGTATGCGCCGCGAAGCGCAACCGTGCCGGAGGCGACCTGGACGAGATAGACCGCCGAACTTGTCGCCACGGCACCCGGCTCGCCGCCAGTTCCGGGAATCGCCGCGCCGTAGAGGAACGCGCCCGCGCCGGAGATGTTCCAGTGGCACGTCCCGTTCACGCGCTCGTAGAGCCCCGCCTCGCCGTTCTTCACCACCGGCACGAATTCACGTACGAGGCTGTCGCCGTTCGTGATCTTTATGGAATAGAGGCGTGCGGTACATTTCTGGTCGGCGCTGTTGCTGTCTCCGCGGTGACGGGCAAAGATGTAGCTCGACACGTTGCAGAGCGGAGCCGAGGTGTCGTTCTTTTGGATGTTGATGGTCAACGTTCCGCCCTGATGCCCGACCTTGGACGTCTGCGATCCGTTCAGGAACTCCGTCTGCGTCGTGATGTCGGTTCCTAGCTCCAGATATTTCCCGCCTGCTCCCGAATAGGTGTTGTTGTAGGCAAGAGCGTAATAGAGCTTGTTGCGGGAGGAAGCTGTTGACGAGTTTCCGACCATCTGCATCTGAATGCGCTCGGTGAGGCCGCCAGTTCCGCACGCGCCCATGATGATGTTGTCGGCGTCTTTCTGCACGGTGCGGTACGAAAGCGTATAGGTGTCGCCAAGGCGGTTGGTGTAGCAGGAATCGACGTATTCGCTGCCGGTCGACTGTATCCACGCCACCTGCGCGTCGAACGGATACGGCACGTACTCCTTCAGGAAGAACCGCATCGCCGCCGCCGTATCGCCCCATCCGGGAACGGTCACGTCGATCGTATTCGCGTCGCCGTCCACAAGGCACACGCGCTCGCAGTTCGCCCACGATTCTGGCGTATCGCCGCCGGGCGTTGCACCATACGCCACGAAGAGGACGTTCGTCGCGCCCGCCGCCTTTGAGATCACGGCCTCGATCACGCCGCCCGCCTTCTCCGCGCCGACCGCTACCGTGCGCCCTGTCGCACCCGCCGCGACGAACCAGAAGCCATACGTGCGCACGACGGCGTCGTTCTGCGAAAGCGTTAGGACGCCGTACTGGCGCGCACCCGCCGAAAGACCCGTCGCGGAAAAAGTCACTGCCGCGCCTTGCGTCCAGTTCGCGGAGACTTCCGCCGCCGCGCCAAGCAAATCGGGCGAATCGCCATACGCGAACGTCGCAGAAACGGCGGAGGCGGACTGCGCCAGCGTCGCAGAGAACGAGACCGCGCTCGTCGTCGCGGATGTCGTCGAGATGAGCGCGACGGGGCGAGCGGGAACGACGGACGACGAGGCGGCTTCCGTCACGCCGAGCAACTGCTCCTCGACAACCGGTCCCGCGACAAACGCGCCTGCGCCGGAAACGTTGCGGTGGAGGCGGTTGTTGATCCTTTCGTACAGCATCGCCTCGCCGTCCTTCACGCACGGAATGAAATCCAGTACGGGCGTGCCGTTGTGCGTTGCGTAGCAGGACCAGAGGCGCATGGCGCACGCATTGTCCGTCGTGCCGCCCTGCGTGATGTCTGTCGATACGCTGCTTGTGTTACGAGCGAAGATGAAGAGCGATGCGGTCGTGTTCTTCGGTGCCGCCGTTGCGCCGGCAAGATAGGACGTCCTTGCCGTGTCATCAAGGTCGTCAAACCCCTTCGTGCTGGCCCACACGATCTGGTTCCCGCCCCCGGTCTTGATCTGCGTGTGCGTATAGACCTCCTCTCCGGAAACGACTTGACGCCTGTTGTTCGGGAACTTGTCGCCGTTGCTTGCCGCCGGATATCCAGAGTTCAACGCGCAGCCGAACTTGTTGTCGTCAAGATGAAGAGGCGCATAGCGATTGGAGTTGTAATACGTACCAATGGGAATCATGCCGCCGGAGAGCCACGCGAAGTGAAGCCAGTAGTGGTCTTCGGATTTGCCGACGTAGCCGGTGTTGATCCATTCCGCGCCGGTGGATTCGATCCACTCCACGCGGGTGTCGTACGGACGCGTCTCCTTCTCCACGAGGAAGAAGCGGAGCGCGCGCATTTCCGCGCCCCAGCCCTTCGGCGCGGCGAACGACCACGACGTCGTCTCGGCGTTCACCTCGCCAAGGACCTCAAAGTTGTAGTTGGTCCATGCGGCGTAGTTTGCGCCCTGGTCCGTCTCCGCCCACGCCGCGCAGAGGTACTGCGTGGAAGTGACGTTCAGCGCGAGCGAGAACGACGTCTCAAGGCCGTTCGCGCCCAGCGTCGGCGTGACCGTGATTGAATCAGCCCACGTCGGCAGCGCCGCCGCGCAGAATGCCGCCGCCAAGATGGCGACGTTCCCAGTCAATTTTCTCATGTTCATTTTTTTTGGTTCCCTTTCTTGTTGCCTTTGTGGGCGGTTTGTTTGAAGTTGTTTGTTTGGAGTTTGAAGTTCAGAGACAGAAACACGCAAAGCGACTCGTCGCGCATGGTACGCGGCAAGTCGCCTCTGGAATGCCCGTTAGGGCGGCTCTGGAAATGTGAAAGTGTGAAAGTGTTGCCAGTTGCCAATGTTGCCAATTCCCAATTGGTATTGGGTATTGGTTACTGGCAACAATTCCACATTGGCAAAAATTGCGCCCCCCCCCCCCCCCTAACTGCGCAAACGCGCACCCCTCTAGCGACCGCGCACCCTCTTGCGACTTTGCTACGCAAAGCTCCTCGCTTCGCTCGTCGGGGAACCTGATCGCTTCGCGACAGGTGCATCTCGCGGCTCGCGCTAACGCGCTCGGGCAACCCGACGCCTACGCAGTGCCTTGATTTCGTCATATCCCCCGAGCGGAGCGAGCGCTTACAGCGTCTCGATGAGGGGTGCGGTGAGGCCGGTGTACTTCGCGATGGTTTCCACGGGCAAGCCGTCGGCCTTCATCTGACGGGCGGTCTGGAGTTTGTCTTGCCGCATTTTTTCAAGCTCCGCCGTCGCCGCGTCGGCGCGCGCTTTTTCCGCGTTGAGCTGCGCCTTGAGACCTGGGACCAGCTCCGCTCGTCTTTCGGCGTTGGCCCTTCGGCGTTCGCGGCAAAGCCAATCCTGAAAGCCGTCGTACTTCGCCCTCTCCTCTGGAGTGAGGGCGGACGCCTCGACCATTTCAAGCGCCTTGCGAACTTCCGGGTTCTCCTTCAGTTCCGGCGGAGCGTCGCGGATGGTGCCGTCAATCTCGGTGAGAAAACGAAGCCACAGCACCGCCATCTTGCGTTCAGGCCATGTCTGCGGCTTGAACTTCTTGAGCTCCACGAATATTAGCTGAAGTCCGTCTATCGTCTCGCCCTTGATTTCGCTGTGCGCCACCTGGTAATGGTGATACCACTGCGGCACGTCCAAATCAAGGTTCTCGTTCAGGAGGTTCAGCGAATAGACCGTCTTCAAGTTGCGGTAGTCGCCGCCAATGGGAAGCTCTCGGGAGTACGCCTTGGCGGCGTTGAAAAGCGCGCGCTGGTTGTAGTCGGGCGACCAGATCATCTGCATTTCCACGATGAACTGCCTGTCGTTCTGGTCTTTGCAGCGGACGTCCACGATGGTGTCCTTGTGGAGCGGGTCGTCGGGCACGAGTTCCGGCGTGAGATATTCGATGGAGACGATCTTGCCGTCTTCGGGCAAGGGCAGTAGCGCGTTCAGCAGGCTTGTGATCAAGTCCGGGTGTTCGCCGAAGATTTTCTTGAAGGTCAAGTCGGCCTTGGGATCAACATACTTACGCTCGTTCATAAACCCTCCCTTCGTTACGGCGCGTGAGGACACGCGCCCTCCCAGTTCTCAGCAACTTGAACGACATACAATGCTCCTTGGTTACAGGTTACCGATCCGAGGAAACCCACTTCCCCGAACTTGGCTTATAATTTAGCATTTTTTTTGTGCGCCGTCAAGTGGCAATTTTGGGAAATTTCGGTAACGGCAATTTACCCATGAATCGCCCTCTTTATACCCTCGAACGGTGAGCGTCCCGCCCAGTTCGTAGTTGTATGGTCAACGGACGATCAAGATGAATCCCATGTTCAGGTATACGCCGTCGTCCTTGACGGTGACGGCGTAGCGCCGATCCTCGTCGCCGCGCGTGAACACGAGCGAGCCGACGCTCGCCGGAGGATTCTCCGCCGACCAGGCCACCACCGGGCGCTTCGTCGAAATCTTGCGGCTGCCGAGCTTGAGCCGGATCGTCGCGCCCTCAGCCAGATTCATCGTGCAACCTTTCGACGGCAGCACGAACGGCGCGTCGAGTCCGCTCAGGTCGAGGACGGGCGCAAGGTGCGTGGCGTCGCCGAGCGTGACCGTCTTGAGCAGGTTCGTCGTCATGGGCTGGAAGCGGTCGAGGATCGTCATCATCTTGTCTACATTGCCTGCATCTATGATCTTCTCGCGCCGGTCAATGAACGTGCCGACGGTGAACTTCGCCTCGGCATGTACCGCGCCGCCAAGCCCCACGTCCAGCGTGGCGGAACTGAGGTCGGTTGTGTCGTCGCCAGCGTACACGGAAATGCCCTTGGGTGAACCGTTGTCGCCGTTATCGACGTTGACGATTGTGCCGGAACCCACCGTCTTCACGCGGCGGAAGCCCATCCGGCATCCGTGCCGGATGGTGAGCGTGTGGCCGTTCAGGATCAGAAGGTGCTGCTCGTCATTGCCGGGCGCGTACATGAAACCAGGGGCACCGCTGTTTGCCATTGAACCAGACATGTAACCAGGCATGACAACCGTTGCGTCGCCGGAAAGCTCCATGTCGGCAATGCAGTTCATCTGGTACCAGCCGTTGGCATCGACCGCCACGCTGCTGATCATCGCGCCCGTATGGCCCGGCCCGTCGCCCGCGATGACGAACGAGTACGGCGTCTCGGTTGCGGCGCTCACCTTGCCGGCCCAGTCGAACGCCGCGCCGTCCGCAATGGTGATCCACGCCTTCGCGGGCCCCCACGCGCCGTTGTACGCGCCGCTCTTCGCCCAGCCGTTAGACACCACCGTGCCGCCGGTGTACGTCTGGTCGGCCTTCGCGGCGACGAACATGCCCGCGCCCGTTTTGACGAGCCTCAGTGAACCGGTGAGCGACATGCTTGAATTCTCGAGCGTCGCGCCCGACGCCGCATCGACGACCAGTTCGCCGCCCGCGACGGAGGAAGTGACGGTAAACGTCTTCGTCCCGCCGACGATGGACGCCGGCAGTTTCAGCGCACGTCCCTTCACGTCAATCGTCAATCCCTCGGCGATGCCGAACGCGAAACCGGAAGTCATGTCGCAAAGCCCTTCGCCCGCCGGGAGCGCGAAGCCGCCGGAAAGGACGTAGGCACCCGGCGTCACGTTTGCCGCCTTGACGGCGAGATATTCCTCGTAGGAGAAAAAGCGCACCTGCATCTCCTGCGTCACGCCGCCCTCCCAGTCGACGTTCTCCGTTCCGTTTGCGTCGTAGAAGCGCCACGTCTGCGGATTGGATTCGATATCCAGCCGCGCATACGCGGGCACCGCCGTGCTCTTCACATAGAGTCCGTCGGTACGGACACCAACGCCCAGCTGCCGGTCTTCGCCGTCGTAGGAAAGCGTGAACGTCGCGGACGGAATCTCGTCCCATGAGACGAGCTTGTCACCGACGGCGATCGTCCGCCCTCCCGTATAGACCGTCACCGCCGCGCCCGAGGCGAAGGCGAACGCGTAGTTTCCATCCGTCGGAATGGCGAACGTGTCGCCGAGTCCGCTCAAGTCGAGGAGGGGCGAGAGGTGCGTCGCGTCGCCGAGCGTGATTTTCTTCTGCGGACTCGTCGCCATCGGTTGATAGCGGTCCAGAACGGTCACGCCGACGTTCCCGCTTGAATCCGCCGTGCGGCGGTCGATGAACGTGCCGATGACATGCGGGTTCGTGTCAAAGTTCAAGGTGCAGTTGGCGGCGATGTCGAACGTGACGGGCGACAGGTCGCTCGCGTCCCCCCAGAAACTCGCCGTTCGAGCCCCTCCCGTGCCAGTGTTCGTGGACATGAACACAACCGTCCCCGAACCGACCGCACGCACGTTCTTGAAGTTGAACTTGTCGCCCGCGTCGATGGTGAGCGTGCGGCCGTTCAGCGTGAGGAGGTGCGTCCGGTTGAGGACGATGAAGCCGCAGTAGGCGTTTCGTCCGGCGGCGGGATCGACCACGAGCGCGTCGCCAGAGAGCGTGAGGTCTGCCAGGCAGTAGGCGGTGTGGTTCGCCCCTGTCCCCGGCGTGAACACGATCGCGCCGCCGTTGGCGATGCCCGTGCCCTTGATGTCGAAACTGTAGGGCGTGGCGGACGCGCTCACGACGCCGTTCCAGTCGAACGCCGCCCCGGTGTCCGCCACCGTGACGAGCGCCTCGGACGGACCCCACGGCCCGGCGGCGACGCCGCTCTTCGCTAGACCGTTCATGACGACCGTGCCGCCGGTGTAGGTCTGCCCGGCCTTTGACGCCGTGAACGCGCCCGCGCCGTCCTTGACGAGCTTGAGGGAACCTGTTAACGAAAGCCCGGTGTTCTCCGGCGCGCTCCCGGCGGGTACGTCGATCCACAGCTCGCCGCCTCCGACGGTGTCGGTGATCTCGCCCGTGCCAGCGATGTGGGCGAGCGTCAGCTTGTGGCCGGCGAGGTCGATGGAGGAGTCGAAGGAAACTACGTCAGGAAGTGCCGTACCGGCGTCGTCGCTCGCGAACGTGCCGCTTCCGGCGTTATAGGAACAGGACTTCGTGCAGCGGTCGTAGAGGCATACCGTGCCGCCGAAGCGCACCGGCACGTAGTCGCGCACAAGCGTGCCGTTGTCATAGATCTGGCAGGCATGGAGGCGGATGGTCGTCTGATCGGTGTGTGGCGTCGCAACGCCTTTCCGGTTCTGCGCGAAGAGGTAGAGGTTGTAGTCCACCTGGAACACCTGCCCGGAACGGTCGGTATGCACATTGCCGTCGACTTTCACCACGCCGCCGTCGAAATCGATGGTGTGGCGTCCGTTGGCGATGACGGGCTGCGAGCCGCCACCGCTGTTGCCGAAACCGGAGTAGATGCCGCTGCCGTCGTTGCAGACGGCGTAGGCGCCGGTGTTGTAGCTGGTATTCCACGCGCCGAACCAATATTCCTTGTTGCCGCGCACCGTGACGTCGAGGACGACGCGCGTCTTTTCGTTCGGCTTGAAGCCGGTGTCGATGTAGGAGCCTCTCGGTGCGTCGAGGTATGTGAGGGCGACTGGGGCGACGGGGGTGTTGACGGCGGCGAGGCCGCGCCAGTCGCAATCCGCCGCAAGCGACACGTTGTTGAATTCGAGGCTGGCGTAGGAGAGCGTCTGCCCGGCGGGGACGTTGAACGTCGTCGCGCCCTCGATCTTCACGAGCGTACGGACATCGGGCGCGGAAACGACCGTCGCGCCCGTCGCGTCCGTGCAGGACCAGTTGGCGGGATCGTTGACGTTCTGGCGGTCGCCGGCGCCGGTCCAGTACGCCGTCATGCCGGTCGCAATCGCGGCGGAAAACGCGGCGGGCTTGGCGATCGTGTTCGTGACAGAGGCCGACGTGTCGTAGGCAAGCGCACCACCCGTCCCGGACTTCGCAAAGAACGTGCCGGACACGGTGTCGTAGAAGCCCGCTTCGGGCGCAGTCGTGTCGCCGCGCAGCGCGGGCACGAGGTTGACAAGCGCGTTGCCACTTGAATTCAGCACCTTCGCGTAATGCCACTCGCCGTGGCAGTAGCGACCGGAAAGAGAGTTGTCCTTGTTCGTCTTGTGCCACGACACGCCGAGAAGGATCGTCTTACCCGTCTTTGCCAATACGCCGCGCGGCGAACCCTTCTTCGCCTGCGTTCCGTTGTTGAGGTCCGTCTTTACCGGATTGCCGTCAAGATAGGACGTGCCGCCGAAGATGCGGTAGACGTGCGGATTCGTCGTGTCCGGTAGGCTGAACCCTCCTTGCTCGGCAGCAGAGTATCCGTCTCCGCCGTTGTTGTCACCGTTTCCGCCGTACCGAAGATAGAAAATTTTATCGTTGTTGTATCTGCCGATCGTAAACTGGTCCACTCCGCTCGCGATGACAGACGAATAGGCACCGCCCGTGCTCGTGCCGTCGTAACGGTACTTGAAATCGACGCCGTATGCCGTATTGTCGGGAATCCCCGTGTTGATATACTGATTCGCGGCGATCTTCACCCAGCTGTCGATGAGGCGGATGCCGGAGGTGGCGAACGCGCGGACGATCGACCCTACGGGAATCCCCGTGCCGTCAAAGGTGTAGGTTGCGGCGGCGGACGACACCGCGCCCGAATAGAGCGCACGGTTCGCGGACGGCCACGAGGCCATGTCGTCCCCGTAGTCGGTTGCGCCCCAGACGAGGTAAATCTTCGACGTGTCGTCCAACGCGCCGGCGGGCGCCGTGACATTCACGTCGCTACCGCTTATCGCGACTTGCAGCGTTGCGGCATTGGTCGCAAAAACGGCTGCAAAAGCCAGCGCGAACGCGCCAAGGCACACAGCCTTCATGAAGGTACGGCTCATTGCGCCACCTCCTCGAAGGGAAGCGAATAATTTACGCCCCCTGATTTTGCTCGTTTTCATCAGTTTCATCGTCTCTCTCCTTGTTTTATTTTTAGTTTTTAATTTGTTTCGACGGCGAGGGCGCACTCCGCATTGAGCACACCTCTAGCGACATTGCTTCGCAATGCTCACTTCGTTCGGGTGATATGCCTATGGCGCTCGCTTCGCTCGGGAGATACGTCGCTACGCACCTTTCAACCCTTCACGTCAAACCAGTTGTAGCCCACATTCCCGCAGACCTCGACAACCGTCACGGCGATTTCATGGTTCCAGTCTGGACGCCGCGCGAGGGCCTGGCGATAGGCGAGCGCCTGCGCGACAGTCTCCGCGTCGGGCGTGTCGCGCCCGAGAATCTTCCCCTTCTCCGCCGCCGCGTTTGTGAAGTACTTGAACTCCACGAGCTGCGCGGGCTTCGCAACGCCGGGCTTCGGGATCGCGAGGAAGTCGCAGCGGCCCTCAGACGAGTTGTACTCCGTCTCGAACGAGTAGAACATCGGCAGTGCGTCCATGCAGCGCGAGGTGAACGTCGTGCGGAAGAAGTTCTCGTTCATCTTGTCGAACGCCTGCGCCGGGATACGCGCCTTCACGTAGTGCAGCCAGAATGCGTCGAAGACGTCCCGCCAAGACCCGTTCCCGAGGGCGAGCGACTCGGCGGCCATGCTGAACGCCGTGCGCGCCTCGTCCACGTTCGTGAACTCCGAGAGCTCGTCGTAGTAGTCGACGAACATGTTCTTGATCGTCAGGTTCGGCATGTTGAGACGGAACGGATTCTCGAACGTCAGCAGGCCGAGGTAGTAGAGCGCATAAGGGAAGAACTCCTTGCTGAAGAACTTCGCGCGCCCGAATTTCGCGGAGAGCGAACCGAAATCCGCCCTTTCCCCCGTGCCCTGCTCCACATACCCGCGCAGCTTCCCCAGGGCATTTGGCGTCGTTCGCGCGAGGCGGCGGAACCAGCCAATGTCCGTGCGCACGTTCGCGTCGATGACAATGCGTGGAATCCGGCGCTCGGCAACCAGCTGCTGGAGATACCAGTTGCAGATCGTCGAGTTGAAAAGATGCTCGGCGCCCGGCGTGAACCGGTAGCCGTCGTAGAACCGCTCGAGGTCGCCGAGGACCATCGGCTTGAGCTCTTCCGGGAGACCGTGCTCGGCGAAGATCTCTTCCACGTACCGCCTTGTCTGCTCCTTCGTGAAGCCGACGAGGTTGAGGAGATCGCTGCGGAGGCTCACGACGGTGCCGACATTGAAGCCGCTCGAAAGGTCGTCAAGCGTGATCGGCAGAACGCCCGTGAAGTACGTGCGCCCCACCGTGCCGTCCGCAAGACCGGCCTTGAACGACTTGAAGAACGCCTTGAAAAACGACTCCCGCGTGGCGTCGCCCTTGGAGTCGTGGCCGCATATCGCGTTGTACTCCGTGTCGCGGTTCGAGACGACCAGCTCGTTCGTGAAGTTGTCGTACTCGTCGATGATCACGTAGAGCGGAGGAAGGCGGTTCTTGCGGATGACCTCCCGCACGCAGTCGATGCAGTCGGCCGGCCCTGTGGCCGTCTCGACCTTCGACCAGTCGGCAAGTTCCTTGTACTTGACGGCGAACGACTCCACTGCGCCTTGAACGTTGCGCCAAAAGTTCCGTTCTATTTCCGAAAGCGTCCCGACCTCCACGGTCGAGAAGTCGAACTGGAGAACGAGGAAGGAATTCCGGAGCGGCGTCGGGTCGCGCCCGATGTCGGTCATTCCGAAGAGCTCGTCGAAGCGGTCCTTGAGATCGACGTCGTAGTAGTGCGCGAGCATCGAGCAGACGACGGACTTGCCGAACCGCTTCGGACGCAGGAACACGGGCGTCTTGATCGCCTCGAGTTCGCGGATGTAGCGGGTGTTGTCCACGAACAGGCATTCGCGGACAATCTCGGCCCAGTTGATGACGCCGTATGGAATCTTGCGCTTATTCAACATGCCACATATTATACAACATACCGAATTCCCATGTCAAGTTAGCCGCAAAAATCTATTTCAGCGGGGCGCAGTTTACGTGGTCGCGGATGAGACGGCGGCGGTGTTCCGCCGCACGGGCCGAGAACTCCTTGAAATCGCGCTTCGCCGGATCGGGGTTCGACCACGCGACCTCGGCGAACGCGAGGCCACGCGGCCAGACCTTCCACTCCAGCTCCGGAACGCTCCACACGTGTGATGTCCAAAGACAGCACTCAACACCCGTAATGTGCCTGCGCGCCTCCGGCTTCACGCCCTCGTAGGGGTCGAAACGGTACGCCGCCTCGAACGGCAGCCAGCGGATGTCCGGTCTGAAGTAGAGATATGGGTCCTCTGGGAGCTTCTGCGAGTAGTCGAAATAGCAGTGCCAGTTTGGACAGGCGATCACATCATAGCCCATGTTCGCGGACTTCGCGCCGGGCTTCACGTGGTAGCCCATCACAAGGACGTCACGCGGCGGCAGAAGCTCGTCCGGGAGGGAGGAGTCGTTGTTGCTCTCGCCGCGCGCGTCCGGCTTGCCGAACCCGACGGCGATTTCCTCCCAGCCGCACAGACGACGCCCCTTCGCGGCGAGGTGTCCGGCAAGGTGCCGCGTGAGCCACGGCAGAATTCCCTTCACGCCGCCGAGATTCTCGCGCCTGACGAGCGACATGCATCGCGGACACTTCGCCCACGGCCCCGCCTTGCACTCGTCGCCGCCGATGTGCACCACCTTGGAAGGGAAGAGCTCGCACACCCGGTCGAGTACCTTCTCCGCAAAGCGCACGGCCTCGGGATTCCCCACGCACATCGCGTTCCGCGCCCCCTTCGTGCAGGCGAATTTCGGATAGGCGCGCACCACAGCCCTGAAGTGTCCCGGGAAATCGATCTCAGGCACGATCGTGATGTGCCGCGCGGCGGCGAAGGCAAGAATCTCGCGCACGTCGCCCTCCGTGTAGAACGGCGGCACCTCGCGCTCGTGCGACCCCGACTTCCCGCATTTCTTCACAAGCTCGGGATATTCGGGAATGAACAGCCGCCACGCCTGGTCATCCGTCAGGTGCCAGTGGAACACGTTCATCTTGTAGCGCGACATGAGATCGAGCAGTTTCTTGACCGCCACCTTTCCGAAGAACCTACGCGATTCGTCAAGCATCAACCCTCGCCACCTGAACGCGGGCGCGTCCTTGATTTCAAGACACGGAATGGTCGCATCCGTCGCGTCCGCCCGCAGCTGCGCGAGCGTCGCCTTTGCGTAGAAAAGGCCCGCGTCGTCCGAGTGGCGAATCGTCACGGCGTTCGTCGTTATGGAAAGCTCGTACCCTTCCGGCGGAATAGACGCGACAACCTCGACATTCGGCGCGGCGGCCGCGGCAAGCGCGACTCTTCCGCCGGTGACGGACATCTCCCTCGGCGCGGGAATGAGCATCGGCGCGGCGAAAGCGGCGGACGCCGCGGCAAGCGCCGCAAACATAATACTGCTTCGTTTCATGTTCGTTATTTTATGATATCGTAAACTCGGACGAAATCGACGAGGAATTCGTCGCCAATCGCATCTTCCAGTTCCTTCACGCCCTTGCCGGTCATGTGGTTCTTGCGATACCACTTCGCCTCGGTGGTGAGAAGGATGAACTCTTCCGTCTCCGAGACGGCCTCGCCTTTGCCGCGCCCGACCTTCGGGCCATGCTGCTTGCCGTCGATGAAAATCGTGTAGCCGTCCGGTTCCCAATTTTGACATATTACCTGACAATGATGGTCAAGCCACGGAGGGCGTACAGCCCGTCGTCCTTCTTCACGAGACACCCCGCCCTGACCGAGTCGTCCGACCGAACAAATGTGAGACTGTCCCAGTTCGACGGCTTGTCCGCCGCATTCGCCCATTTGAAGATCGGGTTGCGGATACGCGCGCTTCCGAGCTTCACGTGGATCGTCGCGCCGTCCTCGAACTGGATGTTCCGCGCGTTCACGCCAGACGAGACGTTGTTCGCGCTCCTCGCGTCGAGCGGGGAGGCGCGCCCCGACAGGTCGAGCGTCGCGCCCGTCTTGAGTTTCGTGCCGTAGAAGCAGTCGGTATTCGGCTGGAACGTCCCGTTGACGACGACGGGGCCGTATAAGTCCGACCTATTGTCCGCGCCAGTCGTATTGACGATGTAGTCCTTGACCGTCGGAACGGCTCTGGCAGACCCGACCACGCGGAGTTTGGTCTCTCCGCCCATGACCAGCGTTGCGTTGGAGAGGTCGGACATCGGTGGATAGAAACTGAAGTTCGCGCTGCCGATCACGGAGAGGGTCCCCGTCTCTCCGCCGCTCGAGACAAGTCCGCGCATGACGAAGCCTTTATCGCTGCTAGTGTCGATCGTCAGCGTATGTCCGCCTAAGTCGAGCGACGCCGTCGCGCTGTCGTCGCCGAAGGTTCCCGTGTTTCCGTCTGTCAGCCGAATCATGCCATAATCAAAGTTCGGGGTAAAGGTTGAATCCGCCGTCAGCGCAAGCGACGCGACCAGCGGGGACTGATTTAGGTTCAACCCGGTTTCCGTGTAAACCGAATTGGCAATCCTGCCGCCGTCCAGCACGAAATGATAGTTCGCAAAGTGCGTCTTCCCGTTCATCTCCAGCGTGCCGCTGGCGTCGCCGTCTGCGGAGACGGTAACGACGCCGCCGTTCGGGCCGAGGATGTTGTCCGAACCCCTGCCACCGCAAAGAAGGGTGCCGTCCGCCACGCGCGTCCCGCCCGTGTAGGACTGCGCGGCCTTCGCCGCGACGAAATCGCCCTTCCCCTCCTTCACGAGCTTCACATTCCCTTCCAACTTGATGCAGTCATTGGTGACCGTGCTACCCGCAGCGACGTTGACGCGCACGTCCGCCGGATCGATCAAGTCCGACAGCGCACTCTCTACGGCTCCGACCGCCGTGAAGTTTCCGTTCCCCGACTTCGTGTAGAACGCCTTCGCCACGCGGTCGTACACGCCGATCGCGCCGTCGCTCGCGCGCTTCGCGGGAACGACATCGCTCTTCAGCGTACCGTCGCTACCATACACCTTGAACCGATAGAACCGCACTTTTGCATAGTTGGCATTTGCCGCACCGGCGGTATTCACGGTAAAAAGGTAGAACGGCGAAACAGGTGTGAACGACGACGCGCCGGATATTGCAACCGTCTTAACTGCCAATCCTCCTGGATAATTGACGGTGAAACTGAGGTTCTTGCCGTCCATGACGATCACGTAATCGTCTGTCGTATTTAGCGCCTGACCAAAAGATGGCTGTTTGTTAGAATAGTCGATTCGCGGATTGTTGTTGTTCAAATAAAGATTGAATGCCCGATTTAAAGTGGCCTGACGCGAACCGAACAGGAATTGGTTCTTAGTCGCCAAGAACCTCACATCCATCTCCACGCGGTCGTTTTCGGCAGGCGTGTAATCGGCGAGCGATGCGTACGACGCACCGTCCGTGTCAAGGTAGGACAGCCGGGAGTAACCCTCAATTGTGTTGACAATCCGCGATTCCCCCTTGGCGGTGAACGCGCCAGTGCCCCTGTTCCCGTAGAAATTCCCGCTCACGAGGTCATAGACGCCGATCACGCCGGCGTTTTTGTCGTAGGCGGGCACGACATTACACTTCAGCGAACCGTCGCTCCCGTATGCCCTAAACCAATAGAAGCGCACCTTCGCACCAAGCGATGATGAATTGAGAGTGAACAGGCTGAACGGATTCACCGCTTCAAACGTCGTGTTTGTCATCGCGACTGCGGGCTTTATGTAAACGCCGTCTGACAAGACATAAAAACTGTGGTTTCCGCCATCCATGACGATTGTGTAGTCATCGGTCGTATTGAGAGTCTGACCAAACCACGGCTGCGTGTTGTCATAGTCGATTCGAAAAGCGAGTTTGTTCACATAAAGATTGAAGGCTCGGCTCAATGCGGCTGCGCGCGAACCAAACAGAAACTGCTCCGTAGGGGCAGGCGAGAGAAACCTCACGCACATCTCCACGCGGTCGGTTGAGGCAAGCGAATAGTCGGAAAGCGAGACATACTGTCTCCCGTCCGTTTCGAGATACGTAAGGCCAGCGTATCCCACCGCGATGTCGTTTGTCGTCGCAAGAGCCGTGCTTGCAAGAGCACCAACGGTCAGGTTGTGTCCGTTGAGATCGACCGTCGCGCCGGCGGCGAACTCGACGGAATCGTATGCCGTCCAGTCCTCGTCCCCTGTCATGGTGTACACACCAGAGACCTGCTTCGTCTCAGCAGAAGCGGTGAACGGCATCGCAGCACCCATGATGGATACCGCCAGCACAGCCGCTCCATACGACGAGAGAAAAGCGGCTAAACTACGCCCTCCCTGATTTTCATCGTTTTTTTGCAGTTTCAGCGCTTTTCTCCTTGTTTTGTTTGTTTTGCTTTCGGCGTTCCCGCCGCTTCAATCGTTCCGTTTCGGCGCGCTCGGTGATCGCGCCCTACCTTTCAATCCTTCAACTTTTCAACCTCACAACTCCATCTGGAGCTTCTTGACCTGCGCAAGCGAAAGGCCGGAATACCTTGCAATGTCCTTCAACGCAAGAATGCCGTCCTTCAGCATCCGCATTGCCGTTGCGAGCATTGTCTCGCGCCTGCCTTTGCGCTCGCCCTCTAGTTTGCCGCGCGCCTCGCCGCGCGCCTCGATTCTTTCCATAGCCTCGCACATGTAGTGCCTCCCTTCTTCTGAATTCTTGAATTGACTGACTCTCTTCCTGAGAACTTCGAAATACATTTCCGCCGCGTCGCGGCTCGGTAAATCACATATCCAAACAGTTGCAAAACCTCTTTTGATTGTCCATGTAGAACATGTAAAACATATTAAACACTGGCATGAATACATGTCTTGCCTGTTCTACATGGATAAAGTCTTCCGGCTTCATCACGTATGCAGACCACCCCGCCCTCGCCTTTCGGGCGACGGCCTTGACCGCTTTCCGCGCTTCGCTCTGCATACTCTTCGTCATGTCGCTTCTGTCCAATTTTTCGCTCAAGAGGACTACGCCCCAAAGCAAACGTGACATAATTATATCACAAATCCCTGCCTCCGCTGGAAATTCGCGAAAACTTTTCATGGAAACGCGACAGGTTGTAGGTGCAGTTGTTGATTTCCCTCATGCGGTCGACAAGTGGCTCGTAGCGCTTGAAATCCCATGTCACCAAGCCCTTGTTGGAGTCGCGGTTCGAGGGATCGTTGAGCGGGTCGGTCGGGTCGTTGTCGCCGTACTTGAACCAGTGCCAGCCCACGCACGCGCCACCCTTGATCAGCTCGTTCACGAAGTTCTGGTAGAAGATCCCGCGCTCGTCCTGCGTATGTACGAGCCAGCCGGCGCCGGGTTTGAATCCAGCCACGGCCTTCGCGAGAAAGAGGTTGCCGGCGGGGTCCACCATCCACCAGCGCCCGTTGATCTTCCGCACGCGGAAGAAGCCGTCGGGGTTGCCCACGTGCGTGCCAAGCCAGCCGCCGTATTCGTCCAGGGCGGGGTCGGGCGACGGCGTGAAGCCGGGGATGCGGTCGATAGAGAACGCTTCGTAGGATGTCCAGGGCTTCGTCGCGGCCCTGCGACTCTCCACCTTGTAGGGCGACGGCGCGGCGACGCATGCGGCGCTATACACAACCGCGGCGGCTATGAACGTTAGTTTCATTGATGCCTCCTATATTATACCACAACAAAAGCCAATTGTCTCTACTTCCGTGAATCTAGTATCTTGTTGATTATGGAATTGTGGAATTATGCAATCAGCCATTATCCAATGCAGAATTGCTTCCGCTCGCAAACCTGAATTGGAAATTGAAATTGGTAATGGCAACATTTTCACATTGGCAACATTATAGGCATGTGATCCTTGTGGGGACTCTCCCCGCAAGAGATTTTGGCCGTGGATAAGTGTAGAAATTACAATTGTCAGCGCCGCCATGCTTCTGATGAACTCGCTTCTTGCCATGGCATCCTCGTTCCTTCATGTTCCTTGGCAAACGCGTTCACGGACGGAGCATAATG
Source organism: uncultured bacterium (assembly GCA_902799955.1). Lineage (GTDB taxonomy): Bacteria > Verrucomicrobiota > Kiritimatiellia > RFP12 > UBA1067 > UBA1067. The sequence goes on from CADCCQ010000038.1 coordinate 29,687, forward strand.
GATCTAAACGCCGCGATCTCCGCCTCGGTCACGCCGCAGTCGAGGAGGTACAGTTCGATTCTGCGGGCGAGCGGATCGCCGGGCTTGCCGTATTTCGCAAAACCCGCGTCGAAATGCTACGTGCCGCGCGCGTGCTTCGGATCGTCCACGCCGGGAATGGACATCCCGTTGTAGAACGTGGATTCCCAGTCGCGCTCCAGATCCTCCTTGCCCACGCCGAGCATCTTGCGGAAGTCCTGGTAGCGCGGCGCGTCCGAGTACTCCTTCAGCACGTTCAGCGTATGGGACGCGCCCATCTGCGTGTCGCAGAGCGCAACGACGTTCACGAGATCCCTGTAGTACGCGAACATGGAGAAGTCGTGCGCGGCCTGGTGGCCAATGCCCACGAACGCCATGTTCACCTTGCCGCCAGGCGATGCCGCCGAGGAGCGCAGGTTCGGAAACGCACACGTCGCTGCGGAAGCCGCGGCCGTGCGCAGGAAGTCACGTCGCTATTGCTTCATTTGTCTTTCCCCGCATTCCCCCACTTGTCCACGCTCTTCACAGAGAAAACTGGAGGCGCGCAATTTATTGCGTCCGAGGCGATTGCAGCCAACTGCGGCCCACCCAAATCGAGCGACGTCGCCACTGTCGAGGCGATCTGCTTCCCGTCCTTGTACACGCGGTAGTAGCGGTGTTCGGGCTCCTCGCTCGGCTCCCAGGCGAGCAGTCCGTTCGCGACGCGGAGTCCCGTCACGGCGGCGGGTTGCCTGTCCACGTAGTCCGTCGTGAGGAACGTGATGGACTTCGCCGGGAGAGCCACGCTGAAGGCGCCGTCCTTCGCCGTCACCGTGCCGGACATCGGCTGCAGGTCGTTGAACGGGCTGTACGGCACGTGCGCGACCTCGTACACGTAGCGACGCAACGGCTGGTGGAACGCGGGCGTGCCGTCCGCGCGCGATTTCCACGACGAGCAGTCGACTGCGACTGTCTTCTCCGGGCCACGGTTGACGAGCGCGATGGAGACGGACTGGTCAGGGTTGATCACCGCGCCGCCACGCAGCATCGGGTCGGCGAACGCACAGGGCAGCACGGTCGCATTTTTCCTGAAAAGCTTCGCGAGCCACCCCATCGCGTAGAGCTCGGCGTACGCCCTGTAATCGCGATCCGTCGAGCTCCAGCGAAACGCACCCCACTTGTTGTACTTGGTGTCGAGACGGTAGCCGCACTTCCCGGCCTCGTAGATGGCCCGTTCGGACGGCGAGTCGCCGTCCTCGATCACGAACGGGTCGGGGTAGTCCACGAAGCTCCAGCTCACGCATGCGAGCGTCCCCTGGTTCATGGCCGCAAGCCCCACCTCGCACTTGCTCAGCACGCTTTCCTCGCACGTCTCGGGCTGACGCAGGTTGTAGCCCCCGTCGTCCCACATCACGCCGCGCCGTCCGCGCACGGGGCAGAAGCCGAACTCGCCGAGGATGTAGCGCTTCGCATTGCTTGACAGCGCACGCTGCACGACGTTGGAGAAGTACACGTTGCAGTCGTTCCAGAGCTTGAGGTCGTTGGCCTTGCGCCCGTACACGTACCAGTGCGTGCAGTACGCGCCCACGTAGTCGCCCATGTTCGCCTTGATCCAGTCTAACATCGGGTAGATGTTCTTGGGAGCTTCGGGATTCGGCGACGCCGACTCGTCGGAGGCGAGGAGGCGGATGTCGAGATCGTGCCGACGGAACGCGCGGAAGAGCGCGACGTTGAACTTCTTGAAAAGCTCCCACCGACCCTTCTGCGCGAACCAGCCCCCCCGGTCCCCGTTCATCAGCTCGTTCGTGAGGCAGTAGTAGCGGATCTTGCGGCAGTTGCGCGCCTTGATCAGGTATTCGAGGTTCTTCGCGACCTTCTCGGCGTATTCGTCGGCGTCAAGTTCCTCCGCGAGCGGCGGCATGGCGCACGGCACGGCGTAGAGCGTGGTGCCGGCTTTCCGGAACGTGAGGTCGTAGTAGTCGGCGAAGCGGTCGAGCTGCTCCTGCGACTCGTCGGCGAAGCCCGTGTAAACGCGCGAGAAGGATGGCGAGATTTCCATGAACGTCTTGAGGACGCGCTGGTCGCGGAAGTCGTCCGGCATGAGCGCCACGAAGTTGGCCTCCGAGTTCTGGAAGCCGAACCCGTTGAAAAGCCATCGGAAGTACGGCTTCGTGATCGTCACATCCGCCGCCCCGAGCGAACTGCCGACCAAGAGCATCGCTGCCGACACTGACAGCATTTCCCTTGTTTCCATCTTGTTATCGTCCTTTTTCTTGTCGTTTATTTAACATCAGAGTGGTGCCGCAGGAGATCTCCGGGGACAGACCCCGTCGAAATCCGGGCGTGGGGAAACCCGTTCTGGACGCTACGCCTACTTGACGATAACCATCATCCCGGACTTGGAAAACACTATGTCTAGGTTGTCGTTGCTACGCATCAGCTTCGCCTGCCACCCCCTCGGCAAGACGATTCCCGTTACGTCAAGCGAAAGCGCGGCCACATCCGCATCCGCCGACAACACGCCCAGCGTGGCAGAGGCCTTCCATCCGGTCAATCCGGAAAAATCGCCGTGCGGCTTCACCGTGGCCGTGCCTGTGGCCGGAGTGGATATCGAGCCGGCGACAGATCCACCCGCGCCAAGCGCCAGCACGGCGCCAGCTTCAAGCGTCACGGCATTTGGCGCCGCCAAGTTGTCCACCACCTCGAACGTTCCGCCCCCGCGCACGGTCACGGGGCCAGTGGTTATCGCGTTGCCCAGCCTGAACGTTCCGCCTTTCACCTCTATCGGGACGGTCTTTATGGATGTGGCGTTACTAGCGGCCACCATCCCGGCTGGCTGCATCACGAATACGCCGTCGCCCTCCTTCACAATCATTCCGTTGTTATCCCCGTCGTTGTCTCCGGTCATCTTCGCCGTCCAGGTGACGGTGTGGCCGTGGGTATTGAACGTGAGCGGGGCATAGATGACGAACGCACTGTTCGCGTGCGACCCCGCGATTGCGAAATCGGTGGTCGCATGGTACACGGCATCGGTCTTTTGGAACCAGAACCAGTCCCGTGAACCATACCCATCCTCGTACAGGCCGTATGCGCCAATGTACACGTTGTTCGCGTTTATGCCCTGTACCACCTTGTTGCCGGTGCGCTTGAAGCCGCCGACGCGCACAACGCCGGTTGAAAGCGTCTCCGACGGAAACAACGCAAACAAGTCGTCCGTCGCGTAGCAGGTACACCATCCGTCGATTTCCAGCTCGCCGTGTACGGTGATGCGGAGGCCTCGCGTCCCAAGCGTCGCGGACGCGAACTTCGCAACGCCGCCCTCCTCGACGAGGATGGACGAGCCGTTGCCGCCCGAGACGTTCGTGCCCGTCACGCGCGATCCCGCCGGAACGGTGTATGCCGCGCTTGCGGGCAGCACCCAGGCCGAGGTGAAAGAGATGTCGCCTTTCAGCACGTTGCCGTATGCGCCGAAAGTCGTTCCCGGCGCCGTGGCCGTGGCCCCGCCCGCGAAGGTGACCGGTCCTTCCGCAGTCACGTTGTAGGCGGCGTCGAACGCCACCTTGCAATTGAACGTCGTGTTCACACCCTCCCCCGTCCGCATTCGCACCATGCGGATGGTGTTCGTCTCGGCGGCGCTTGGGTTGACGAAAGTCACGGAATCGGACCCGAACACGCGTAGCTCCGCAATGGCCGCGTCACCGTCGAGAACCACGACGACATTCGAAGACGGAGTGAAGAGCGCGACATCCTGCGCGCCCGGCGCAGAAACCGCAGTCGCCCCGTCGAGAAGCCAGTTCCCCGCCGTGGAATACCTGCCGTCCACGCCCCCCTTCCAGGTATAGACGGCACGGTTGTCGCTCGTGAACACAAGCGCGCCGTCCACCACTTCGAGCGTCCCGCCGACGCTTGCGGGAGAAAGCGACATCCTTGCCAAGACCTCGTCTGTCACACCGGACGAAATAAGAATTCCCGTCTCCTTCGCACAGATGTATATGTCACCCTCCGGCCATGTGACCGCGCCGCCAACCACGGCGCCGGACCCGAATTCCAGCGTGGCGCCGGCTTCGAGCGTAATGGTGTTTGCAATCGTCACGCCGTCAGCCACGGCTAGCGTCGCCCCGCTTCGTACGGTTATCGGTCCGGTTACTACGTCATTGCCCATCTTTAATACGCCGCCCTTCACGTCCACGGGCATCGGCCTCGACGCGGCATTGTCATTGAAAATTCCAATCGGCTGCATGATGAACGTGCCGTCACCTTCCTTGAAGAATGTCTTGAGGCCGTTGTTTGCATATCGCGCAGTCCATGTGATGGTATGTCCGCAAGTGTCGAACGTCACAGGATAGGTATCAATGACAAAGGCACTATTATTGGCAATTCCGTACACGACAAAGTCGGCGGAAGCATGGTAAATCACGCCTTCTCGGTTCAGCCAGAACCAGTCCGGATGAGTAGTGCCTTCATTGTACAATCCATTCGCACCGACGTACAAATTGGTGGCGTTGAATCCGCAGACAACTTTGTCGCCGGTACGCTTGAATCCGCCCGCTCGGATCAAGCCAGGCGAGAATGTGGCAGACGGAAACTCGTTGAAGGTGTCGTTTGTCGCGTTGCAAGTACACCAGCCGTCAATGTCTAGTTCTCCGTACACGGTGATGTGAAGGCCATTTCTTGCAAGTGTGGCTGATGCGAACTTGGCAACGCCGCCATATTCGATTACAATGAAAGATGCGCTTCCGCCTGAAACGGCAGCTCCAGTAATCTGCGATCCCGACGGAACGGTGTATGCCACGCCCGCCGGCAGCACCCAGTCCGAGGTGAACGCGATGTCGCCGGAAAGGACGTTGCCGTACGCGCCGGAAGTCGTGCCCGGCGCCGTGGCCGCCGCGCCGCCCGCGAACGTGACCGGTCCCTCCGCCGCCACGTTGTACGCGGCGTCGAACGCCACCTTGCAGTTGAACGCGGCGCTCGCGTTCGCCACGCTCGTGACCGATCCCACATGGATGGTGTTTGTTTCGCCCGCCGACGGATTGACGAACGTCACGGTGCCTTCCGCCGTTATCGCAAGAGTCGTGCATTGTACGTCTCCGTCAACCACGTACTCGCCTGGCGCGCTGATCGTCAACGTTCCGGAAACGACCGGCACCGAACTGAGATCCGTCGCATTGACCGCGCCCGACAGCATCACCCCCATTGCCGCAGAAAGCAGGGCGCTCGCTCCGAATCCGCCCCGCCTCATCTTCCAGCCCCCCGTGAGTCGACCGTATAATTTACCCCCCCCCCATGATTTTCTTCGTATTTTGCGAGTTATGCATTTTCACTACTCCTTGTTTCGGTTGTGCCTGTTTCCTTGCCGCCATACCGCACGGCGGCGAAATCCACAAGATGGCGCGTCTTGGAATTGAACGAGAGCCCGACAAGACGGTAGATGAACTCCGTCTTATCGACATAGATCTTCCTGTCGCGCCGTATAGACAAGAAGTCGTGCGCGTCTATGGCTAACGCTCTCATCGTGTAATATTATATCATAGATTCCGCCGACGCAGGAAAAATACCGAGCCGACGCAAGAAAAAAAATCCCCACCCGGGTGGGGATTTTTCCGGTTTGCGCGCTATTTGACGATGAGCATGAAACCGCCAGCGCGGGCGAGGCGTAGGCCGTTGCGTTCGTCGTCGCGGATGATCTTGAAGTGATTCCGCTTCGTCTCGGCATCGACCTGGAACGTCACGTTCGCCGCCGGGCCGAGGCCTTCCGGCCAGGTGACGATGTACGGGCTCTCGCTCTTCATGATCGTCTTCAAATCAGTGCGCCCGGCGAGGTTCACCGTCACGTTTGCGCCCGCCGCGAACTGGAGGTTCGTCGAACCGCTCGTGTAGTACGAAAGCGTGCTGAACGCGCCCGTCGCGCCGGAGAGGTCGATGGTCGAGCCGTCCTGCATCGTGCAGCCGTAGAACTTCTGGCCCGCCGCCGGAGTGAACGTGCCATAGACGTTCAGAGCCGCCGTGCCCGCGTTGTGCGATTGCGTGTTGGACGCCCACACCGCCTCGTAGTCGCGCACGCTCAATGCCGCATTGATTTCCAGTGCGCAGTTCATCTTGAAATCGACGTTCGTCGCCACGCAGGCGTTGACCACCTGGAGCCACCCGCCGGTCCGAATGTCGATCTTGCCGTTTTCTATCTTCGCGCAGCGCAGATAGAGACGCTTGCCGCTCCCGTCGATATCCACCGTGAGCGTGTGCCCGCCGAGGTCCATGTCGCCGCCCTTGGTCGCGTTGTTGTCGCCGAAGACAATGCTGTGCGGCGTCGCCTGCAAGGTGGAATCCGCCTCAAGCCGTCCGATGCCGGAGCCGCCCCAGCCTGTCTCGGCCATGTCCGCCTTGCTATTGGTCAGCGTTCCGCCGGCGAGGACGACGCGGCTCCTGTAGGCATAGTTTGCGCGGATGTCGAACACCGCGTTGGACGCGACGATGATTTCGTTCGTGCCGAACGCCTTGAACTGGTCGTAGCTGTACAGAGTGTCCGCGCCGTTACCGTCCGGCGGCTGTGCCTTGCCCTCGTCGATGAACGTGCCGCCGGAGTAGGTGCAGTCCTTCGCGTAGGAGCAGTATGTGCCGGCGCCCTTCTTCACCACCTTGACGTTGCCGCAGATCGCGACTCTGCCCGTGAGCGTCTTCCCTTCCGGGACGGTGAACGTGACGGTGGAGAGGACCTCGTCGTTCGAGTTCGTGATCATCGCGCCGATGTAGTCGGACGCGAACGGCTGCGCCGTGAGGTTGTGTCCGTTCAAGTCGATCACCGCCCCGCTCAAGGCCGTCAGCTCGCCGAGCGCGCTCCAGTCGCAGTCGCAGGAGAGCTTGATCGTCGGAGCGGCATCCGTGCCGAACGTGAAGTTGGCGGGCGCGAACCTAACAGCCGCATCGCCCCAGGAGATCGACATCGGCGCATCGACGCCTTCCACTTGGACGGCAGAAGCCGGGTACGAGCCCCAACCGGCGCCGCCCGTGTCGCCACACATGATGGTGAAATGATGCCAACCAGCGGAGACTTCGCAGGTCGCGGTCAAGAGCGTCTGGTACGTTGGATTCTCGACAACCCACTTGCCGTCGATGCCGAAGCAGAAGTAGTCGTCGAATTTCTGGTTCACCGTCCAGGTTCCGGCCTGCGCGGGCGTCACGTACACCCAGCCGTCGAAGCGGACACGCTGCCTGTAGAGGTGCTCCTGCTGCCACGCCGAGGGCGTTGCGGAGTAGCTGCCGTTGTCCAGGTTGGCGAGATCAGTCTCCGACTCCGGCAGAAGCGTAAACACACCCGGAAGCGTCCCGGTGTAGCCGGCGTTGGAATTATAGTTCCATGTGCCGCAGCGCAACGCGGTGTGGACATCGCCGCCGAGCTGGATTTCCTTCCACGGGAACGTCGTAACGCCCTCCGGAATGCTGAACGAGGTCGTGCCGTTGACGACGACCGTTGTGACGTTTGTCGGCGCCGCGGAAATCGTACCGCCGACGGCGTTCACGCAGCTCCAGTTCGCGGGATCGAGCAGGTTGCCGGCCTCGCCGAGCCCCGTCCACGTCGCCTTGACGGGAACCGTCGGATCAGCCCACTTCCACGTGATGCGCACCTTCGAGCCGTCCGCCGCGTATGTATAGCTCGCGCCGTCGTGCTCAACCGGCTCGCCCCACGCGCTGCCGTCCCACGTCTCGATCGTGTAGCGCGGCGGCAGAGTCGAATCGCCCATGGCGACGCTTCCCGCCGTGAAGGTCCAGGAACCAGTCACCTCGTAGTCGCCCGCCGGCATCGAGACCGGCGTCGCCGCGCCCTCGAACGCCGGCTCGCACGCCACGGTCACGTTGGCGTTCGGGAAGTTACCGCGGTAGCGGATTTCGTCGATCGCCCTGTTGTGCGCGAGCTCCGCCTCCGTCAGCACCCGGTTGTAGATGCGGAAAGCGTAGTAGTCGCCCTGAAGGCACCGCGCGGCGACATCGGAGAGCGTGTCGCTGTTGCAGCTGCCAATCGCCCACGTCTGCCCGTTGATCTCCATCTTCTTCTTGTTCGCGACGCCGGAGCCAAGCGTCGTCGTCTGCGTCAGATAGACTTTGTTCGCGCTTGTGCCGTCGACGACGGCGGTGATGTACTGCCCGCCGAAGTTCTGCAGTTTCGCGCGGGGATAGGAGCCTTGGTTGTCATAGAGGAAATTATCCATCTTCCAGGCGAGTTCCGTTCCCGTCTTCACCAAATACATGCCATGGTCGCTTGGCGCTCCGAAGTAGGTCGGCCAGTAGTTCTTGGAGCGGCCTTGCGTCTGGCCAGAGCCGGGCGGGGCATCTACAACGCACTGGAACGAGCAGGACCAGCCGAGGTCGATGGTCTCGGCCGTGCGGAAGAAGCTATTCTCCGAAACGGTGAAGTGATGTCCCTTGCCGATCCAGGCGTTGAACGCGCTGTTGGAGACGGCGACCATCGGAACGTCGCGGTAGGAGGAGTCGTGCCAGAACTGAGACAGCGTGCCGTGCGTGTTGCCGGGGCCGAGGTTGCGAATGCCGTCGTAGTTGGCCACAAGCCCCTGCTGCACGTAATCGTGTACGTCGTAGTCGGCGGCGGAGCGGATGCCGGCGGCAAGGTCGTAGAGCCAGGTGAGGCGGCGGTTCTGGCTGGCCGAACTCAATTCGGCCGTCGTTGCCCCGGCAGTTTCCACCGGGCTTTCCCATTGGCGCTTCGCGGCGTTCCAGAGCTCGAGGCGGTAGCCCGTGCAAGAGTAGGTGCAGTTGCCCACGGTCATCGTGGCGGGAGCAGTAAAGGCCTTGCTCGCGCCATCGCCGCGCAGAATCCAGCAGCCGAGGTCGGCAAACGCCGCACCGGGTATCTCGCACGCCACTTCCACGAGGTCGCTGCCGCTGTAGCGGCCCGCACCCGCATAGAAGCGCATGTTGTCGATTTCCTGGTTGCGGGCGAGTTCCGCCTCGGTAAGCACGCGGTCGTAGAGGCGGAAGGCGTGGTACACGCCCTTGTACGCACGGTCCTTGCGATTGGCGACAGCGCTTTGCCCTGCGCCGATCACATACTTGTGCGAGCCGATGTCGGCCTTATATGTGCCGGAAGTCCAGGCATATTTCGCCGTATTGGAGACGCTGGCGCGATTGTAGTCGATGATCGCGGTGGCGAGACGTCCGTCCCACGGCATGAGACCGAACGAAAGTCCGGTGATAGGATACGAGTTGAACCGCAGATGATCGCCGCGATTGTCAAAATTCGTTCCCGCAAGAGCCGTGTAGGTGTAGGAAAGGAATCGGTCGCTGTCGAGGCTCGCGCTGAAAAAGCACGGCCAGCGGATAATCTGCCGCGAGGCGTTGTACTCGACGGCGAACTGCACCGTGGCCTGACGGGCAAGCGTCACGGCGGAGTCCGTTGCGAAGCAACTTCCGGCGTCGAAGTCGTAGCCATTCGCCGTCCACGCGCCTGTGCCCCGCTCGGCGTCGAACACGGCGAGCGTGGCGTCGCCGGAAGCGGAGCCAAGGTTCTTCCACGTGGTCACGGCGGAATCGTGCGCGACGCCGAGGCCCGCATTGCGGATGCCGTCGAAGCCGAGGAGCAGACCGCCCTGCACGTAGTCGTCGGCGTCGATCTTCTTGACGCCGCTCTTGAGGTGCCAGTTCCACGTGATGCGCGCGCCCGTGTTGGCAAGGCAGTTCGTGTAGGCGAAGGACGCGCCGTCATATTCGCCCACGACGTCCCATGTCTTCTTCGTTGGGTTGTATGTCTCGAGCTTGTAGCCCGCGTTTGCGTACACGCAACCGTCGATCGTCACCGTCGCGGGAGCGGTAAACGTGTGGTTGCCGTTCACGTAGTACTGCCCACTCGCCTCCGTGCCCTCCGCGCCGGCGCGGTTGGACGCAACGAAGACCGTGCCGTTCGTCACGACGCCGCGGAAGCGCACCTCGTCAACGACGCGGTTCCACGTCAGCTCATCCGCATTGAGCGCCCTGGTGTACATTCTCACGGCGTGGTACGTACCCTTTACGTTGCGGTTCTGAGAGTTGTTGTCATTGTAGGGAACGCCACCCCAGGAGAACTGCATCGAGTTAATCGCACTTGTCTTGTTGCGGTTGCTTCCGGAGCCAAGCTCGGTCGTCTGCGTCATGTAGTTCCTGCCGTCGCCGAGAATGAACGCGAGATACTTGCCCTGCCAGCTTGCCAGCGAGGGGCGTGGACTGGTGGTATTGTTGCTGTCGGCGTAGTTGTCGGCCTTGAGGTACACGGTATCAGTCCTGCTGCCACCATTGTTGTTGATGAAGAGCGACGGATTGTCGCCTGTCGTCCCCTGATGGAACAAGACCTTGAAATAGTTTTTGTTGCTGCCGTATGTCTGGTCGTTGATGTTGACGGTCGTGACGAACTCGACGGTGGGATACGTGCCGAGCGAGAGATTGGATACAAGGCGGGCGCAGACGTTGTTGTTGAAGTAGAAGCCGTTGACCGTCCAGTTGCCTTCGGTCGTCTCCGCGTTTTTGTAGTAGAACTTCGCGTCTGGCCCACTTGAGACGAGGTTCTTCCAGGTGCGCGTCGTGAAATCGTGCGGAAGGTTCGCGCCCGCGTTGCGGATGCCGTCGAAGTTTCCGATAAGGCCGTTCTGAACATACGCGCTCGGCTCCATAAGCGTCGCGCCGGAGGCAAAACGCGAATCGTTGATTTCCAAATGATTGTTGTAGTCCGTGTTGTAATCGGCAATCATCGTGGCGAGGTTCGTCTTCATCGCGCCGCCGCGGTTGGTTGTGATTTCGTCCACGCCCTTCTCCGCGAGCGCAAAAGCCTGCGCGTCGTTGTCGCACGTCCAAACCGCGAACGCATAGCCAGCAGCCTTCACGGCGGCAACGTCCTCGGCGGAGAAGTTGGCGGTATAGACAACGTCAACGCCCGTCGCGTTGTAGGTCTGGATGTCTGAAATCAGCCCCGCTCCCGTGTAGGAGCTGCCCGAATAAAGCAGCCACGCCTCGTAGTCCGGGAGAGCCGTGCGGATGGCCGAGATGAGCGAGAAGTCGAACGCGATGAACACCATGCGGTCTGCCGTCGCGAGCGGCTGCGCCTGGACGGCGGCGACGACGTTCGCGACAAGGTTGTTCGCGCCGCTGCCCTTCAGCTCGATGATACAGCGCGTCGTAGAGTTCGAAGCGAGAAGCGCGAGGTAGTCCTCGAGCTTCGGGATCGTCTCGCCTTCCCATTCCGTGCCGATCCACGAGCCAAACGCACCCACGCGCACGTCCTTGAGGTCGTTCCACGAAGAGGCGGTGACGTTGAGGTTCGTACCAGAGCCCGCCGTGCGCCCGGTCGTCGGATCATGGATGATCACGGGCACGCCGTCCGACGTGCAATATACGTCGCACTCGACGCCCTCGACGCCGCGCTCGAACGCAAGGCGGAACGCCGCCATCGTGTTCTCGGGGCGGTCGTTCGACTCGCCGCGGTGCGACATGATGCGCGGCATCGCGATTTCGGCAAACAGCGGCAGCGCGGCGGCTACCGCAAACAGGAACGTGAATGTGGCGGTCACTTTCGAATTGCTCATAGGTTTACTCCGTTATGGCATTTTGTCTCTTTTATTTTAAAATTATAACATATCCACGATGTTAATCAAGAATAATTTCAAAAAAACGACTCGGGCATATCTATATAATCCACCAACGTGTCTTCTGATGATGGGAAACAACTTGCCCAGAAGTTCTTTTGGAAACAACTGGAACAACTTTTTCTCGCGCTTTCGCTCCGCGAACCCATGCGTCCGCGCGCTACGCTTTCGGCCGCCGCTCGCCCTTGCCTGCTTTACCGGTTCACATCCTGGGAGGCCGCAAGGCGGAAGCCGAGGAGGTTGAGGCGGTAGTCGGGGTTGGTGTAGCCCCGATTGCCCGCCGTGCAACTCCTGGAGTAGATGATCCAGCAACCACCCCGGTACACGCGGTCAGATTCGTCGGCACAATACAAGTCCTCACACCACTCCCACACGTTTCCGTGCATGTCGTAGAGGCCAAGGGCATTCGGCTTCTTCTGCCCGACAAGATGCGTCTTTCTGCCGCTGTTGTCTTCATACCACGCCACTTCGTCCAACGTGCTTTCCGTGATTTCTGTTCCATCCGCAAGCTTGCAGTAGTCGCCCGTCGAACCTGCACGGCAGGCGTATTCCCACTCCTTCTCGGTCGGCAGACGGAACGTCAATCCAGACGCCTTCACTTCTGGCATGGAGTTCAACTTCTCAAGAAACTTCTTGCAATCATTCCACGAAACCATCTCCACAGGATTATCAGCGCCTTTAAAATGTGACGGATTGTCCCCCATGACCGCTTGCCACTGCACCTGCGTCACTTCGTACTTTCCCATTCTGAAGTTCTTGCCGGGAATCGCAACCATGTTGTTGATGATATTCGAAACGGCCTTTTTAAGTCGCCTCTCACGGGACGCGCCAGTATAGGCGTCCGCGATGTTGCCGGTATCGCGAACTGCCGACTGTGCATACACAGTGGTCATGCTCGCCGCAACAAATGCGGCAACAATGTATTTCTTCATTGATGGCTTCATCATCGCATTTCCCTTTATTTGCGTTGGACGCGGTATGCCCGACCTACCTATTTCCACGCGAGAAATCTAGCGCTCGACATCAAGACGGCATTACCCATCCTTCAATCGAACGCAAACATTATATCACACTACATCCGAAAATATCAAGAGCTATATCATCCCCAACTCCATTTTACATTTTCCATTTTACACTTTACACTTCTCTCTTCCCCCGACATCTTCTGCACTTCTTGCCTATAAGTTCCATTGGAAACAACCAGAACAACTTTTTCTCGCGCCGCGAAACCGCGCGGCGCTCTTGAAAGCGGGCGCATATCCGCCCCTTGCGGGGGTTCGCGATCCATGGGGAAACGAACACGCCGAGCGAAGCGAGTACCGAGTTGCGCCCGGATGGCAAGAGTTGTTTGATCAGTTGTCATAGTTGTTTCCTCTTCATCGAAACTTATCCTCATTAAATCCTCTGGGGACACTCCCCGCAAAAACACCACACGGGAGGAAAATGAGAATTCATTGCGGAAAATTCTCAAGAAAGAATAATCACGCAAAACATCAATCATTCTTGCCATTTGTGAAATATACAAAAGCCCTTGCGGGGAGTGTCCCCGCAAGGGCTTGCCTCAAGACTTCATGAATCCAGTTGGTTGTGAATTACGCCACTATACCAGGCAATCGACGTCAAAGCGGGATTGTGGCAACATAGCCCGGGAAGTTGTTCCCCGCTGACGGAGCGAAGAACAAATACGCCTCACCTTCGAACTCCTCGGAATCTGGCGCAGTTGCCGGTATCACAACCGCCTGGCACGTCGGCTTGTAGTAGACCTTCGTCTTCTTCTTTGTCTTCTTGTCAGTCACCGTCTTGCCGGTGTCGAACGTCATTGTCGCCGTGACGGCCCCGGCCGTCGTCACCTTGAGCGCCAGTGTCATCCTCTCGTCAAGGCCGAGTTCCGCGCCTTCGTCCGTCGTTCCCTTCACGGTGAAAGTCTTGTAGGCGAGGGTGGTCTTGCCGGACTTCGTCGAGAAGAGCGCCTTGCCGACGTCCTTGTACGTGGAGCCCCAAAGGTTCTGCCACGCCAAGAGC
>CADCCQ010000039.1 GCA_902799955.1 uncultured bacterium
CGTCGAGGTTGCATTCGGGCGCGACGCTGACGGCGACGGCGTTCTCTCGCGCTTCGAGGCGACGATGCGCGTCGGATGGGATTGCGGCGTCTGGGAGATCGTTGACTGCGCCACGGGCGATGTCTTTTCCGAGCCGGGTTCGCCTGGTCCTGTCTCGCTTTCATGGATGCTGAATTTTTCTCCCGCTGGCGTTCCGAAGTCGCTTGCGACGTCCGTTTCGGGAGTCGGCGTTTTCGCGGCGCTTGCAGAGCATCCGCCGCAGTTCCTGTTCTCGCCGGACTGGAACATGGTGCGCGTCACCTGTCGCGGCCTCGACGCGCCGAACCCGCGGATCGATTGCTCGGTCAAGAACATTCCGCTTGTGATACGGATACGCTAGGAAAGAGGGACTGTCAATGAAGATCGAACTCCACAGGATTCCGATTCGCGAACTGATCGAAGGCTATGTCGACGACGCGGAGAGCGGCGTGAGGGGCTACGGCGGGCGGCTCGACATCCGCCCCGCATACCAGCGCGAGTTCGTGTACAAGGAGAAGGAGCGCAACGCCGTCGTCTCGACGGTCATGAAGGGCTTCCCCCTCAATGTCATGTACTGGGCGAGGAACCCCGACGGTACCTTCGAGGTGATGGACGGCCAGCAGCGGACGATCTCGCTGTGCCAGTATGCCAACGGGGATTTCGCGTGGGGAGAGCTGGACCTTGCCGCGAAGTACTTCCACCGCCAGCCTGAGGACGTCAAGAGTAGGTTCCTCGACTACGAGCTGATGGTCTACTTCTGCGAGGGGACGCAGTCGGAGAAGATCGACTGGTTCAAGGTGATCAACATCGCGGGGCTCAAGCTGACGGCGCAGGAGATGCGCAACGCCGTCTACGCGGGACCGTGGGTCGCGGACGCAAAGAGGTACTTCTCGAAGCCGGGATGCGTCGCGCAGAAAATCGCCGCGCACTACGTCAACGCGCAGTTCGACCGCCAGGAGTGTCTGTCTGAGGCCATTTCCTGGATCGTCGGCTCGTACAAGGACAAGGCCATCGAGGAATACATGGCGATCCACCAGGGAGACGGCGAGGCCACCGGCCTGTGGCTCCACTTCCAGCGGGTTGTCAACTGGATAGACACGTTGTTTACGAAGTACAGGCGGGAGATGAAGGGGTTGGAGTGGGGGCGACTCCACAAGGAGTTCTCCGCAAGGTCGTACAACCCGAAGGAACTGGAGAGGCAGGTCGCCGCGCTGATGGCGGACAAGGAGGTCCAGAGGAAGAGCGGCATCTACGAGTATCTTCTCTCCGACGGGGTGAGGACTGAGAAGCTGAACCTCCGGCAGTTCGACGACGACGAGAAACGTGCCGCGTACGAGATTCAACTTGGGGTGTGCCCCAGGTGCAAGGGGCATTTCGAGTACGAGGAGATGGAAGGTGACCACATCGTCCCATGGTCGAAGGGAGGCAAGACCGTGCCGGAGAACCTCCAGATGCTGTGCCGCAGGTGCAACGGACAGAAGAGCGACAAGTAGGGCGGAGGATGAGATTGTGGAATTATGCAATTGTGGAAATGTGGACTAGCGTAATTAGGTGTCAGGGGCAGTTGTCGAGTTTCAGTGAAAATCAAAGGAAAGGAATTCCCGCTTTTCAACCTTTCAACCCTTCAACCTTTCAACTTCTTCAGTTGGCAACATTTTACACTTTACACTCTCCATTTTACACTTCCCTAAGCCATCGTAGTTCGCGGCGACGCATCCTTGCGTAGTCCTCTGGCGAATGGTCGTCCGCACCGGAGAGATGGTCCATGCCGTGCGCCACGTATAGAAGAAGCTCCTTCGCCGCGGACCAGCCGCGCCTCGACGGGGCGGCCCTTGTCGCCATGTCGGCGTTGACGTACAGTTCGCCGTAGACGCCGTCCGGCTCCGGCGGAATCGCCTCGTATCCCTGCGTGATGACGTCGGTCGCGCCCGCGACGCCCATTATTGCCTCGTGCGCCTCCGCCGAGCCCTTGTCGTCCTGGATGACGACGGCGACTTCGCGGAAGGGGACGTTGACTCTGCGCGAGGACATCTCCGCGAAGAAGCGCGCCGCCCCTGCGATTGCGGCGCGGCTGAGTCCGAGCGCCTTGGGGATTGCGCCCTCGACGGAAATCCTACAGGCCATTTCCGGTGCCTTCGCGTTCATCGATGAAGAACGCCTTTGTCGACGGGAACGCCTTCGACATCGCGGCGGCGAGCGCCTTCACTCCGAAGGTCTCCGTCGCATAGTGCCCGGCGAGGACCATCTTCATCCCGACGTTCCGTGCGGCGACGACATCCCCCCAGCTTGCCTCGCCTGTGATGAAGATGTCGCATCCGAGGGCCTTGGCGGCCTCCGCGTCCTCCCCGGCACCGCCGGAGCACACTCCGACCTTCCAGCCGCGCCGCAGGGCGAACTTAGCCTCGCCCAGCTCGACGTCGCGGTCCTCCTGCGCAATGCCCGTCACGCCGATTACGTTGCCGTTGTAGGTGAACGCCTTCTGTATGTCCGCGAGGCCGAGCGCCCTGGCGATTTCGTGGTTGTTGCCGACCGCGGGGTTCGCGTCAAGCGGAAGATGCGCCGCGTAGAGCGCGACGTTGCGCCTCACGGCCGCCTTCACGACCTCGTAGGCGGAGCCGGTGATCCGGCGGATCCCGCCGCCCCACGATATCCCGTGGTGGACGACGCAGAGCTGTGCGCCGCTGTCGGCCGCCGCGTTGACGAATGACGCGGACGCGTCTACGCCAAACGCCACGGACTCCACGTCGCCGCCTTCGCGTGCGATCTGGAGTCCGTTGTTCGACACGTCGTTGAAAGACGCCAGGCTCAGCGTGTCGTCCAGCCAGGCGATTGCGTCTGAAAGCCTCATTTGCCGGCGGCCATCTCCTTGGCGACCATCTCGGCGAAGTCGGCGACCGCCTTGTTCCCGGAGTCCTTGCCGATGGCCTTGACCTGGTCGGCCTGGCACGGCTTTCCGCACCACCTGAGCTGGTCGAGGTAGTACATCTTCACGTACGCGTCGCCCGCGGCCTTCGCGGCGGAGATGAGCTCGGTGGTCCAGAGGTCGCGGCACTTCGGCGCCTTGGGGCACTTGGTGCACATCACCTTCTGGGAGACGGCGGCGATCTGGGTCGCAGCGACCGGGTCGGTCGCGTAGCCCGCCTTGACCTTGGCGAGAAGGGCGGCCATCGACTCCTTGCTGGCGACGATCTTGGCGATCGCCTCCTTGGACGTCGCCGCCTCGATCGCGGCCTTGTTCGCGCCCTGCCATGTCACGGCGCTCGGGTGGTTCTTGTCGTTCCTCATCGCGGCCCCGTAGCTCGTGTAGGGGTTCGGGTCCTTCTCGGCCAGGGCCTGGTTGTTTACGAAGGACGCCATTGCAAGCGCCGCGGCGAGTGTGAGCAGAGTCTTTTTCATTTTTGTCAGTCCTGTTTTGTTCTTTCTTTCCCCCGAGCGCGAGTCCACGTCGGGCTTTATGACGTAATTATACCAGAAAATTGTCTTCGCGCGCAACACTTTTTTGAATGTCAATTGACAGCGGTTGTCTGCCGTAAAGGGAAGTAGTTTCACGTCATCAGGCCGAGAAGGAGGCTAGCGAAAGACAGCAAGCGCCCATCCAAGAATGAGAACCACGATAATGGCCATGAAGTACCATGCGATTTCTTCTCCCGACAAAGGGATGTTATGTGGGCACCTCGCACACATGGGGCTATGCCTCATGTGTTGGCACACATCACATGGCGATGGCTTGTTGTTTTGCTTGTTGTCCTCAATGTTTGTTATTATAACACAACCAAGGGGCTTTTGACAATGGCCAGAAGGCACGGCGGTGAATTGTGCGGATGAGCCGCGTAACGCCGTTTTTTTATTTTCCTGATTGACAATAACGATTATATTTGGTAACATTATTTCCAGACTAGATAAATGAACAGAGAGCATACAGTCACGAATGGCGCGGGGCGCATGGAGGAATGCGCCGAGCATGTCCGGGCGAAGTTCGCCGCGGAGGGCTACGAAACGCAGAAACTGACGGTCAGCGACCCCGGCGCGCGGGGAATGCTCGTTCAGATCCGGCGCAGTTCCGCCGGGAAGGTGGGCATGCTGGAGAGCCTCGCCGGAATGGGCGCGTGCGCGACGCTGAAGCTCACCGCGAACGGCGACGACGTCAAGATAGAGTCGGTAGGCGGCAAGTGGCTGGACAAGATCGCGGCAAACGCCGTGTCCTGGGTTGTGCTGTGGCCGCTTTTCTTCACGTCCAGCTTCGGAATGTGGCGCCAGAAGGAGCTGCTTGACCGTGTGTTCATGGAGGCGATGGCGTTCTACACCACACAGCGAAGTCCGGTCGAGGTGTTTGACGTGAAGTCTTCTAGTCCGCTTCTTTCGTCGTGAGGAGAATCTGAGTCAATCTGAGTCCAAGGAGGAGAATCATGAGAAAAGTCAACGTATGCAACATAGGTGTGATGCTCGCAGCAACCTTCGCCGCGGCGCTTCCGTGCGCCGCCGACACATGGTTTGACGCGGGGATACCGTCATACACTTCGTGGCCAGACGACGGTAGCACATACGAGGTGCAGGGCGTGGGCGTGTGGACGAATACGGCCAACGCGGAGCTTGGCAGTTCTGCGGGGCAATCATGGCTGTCCGTCTTCGCCGAAGAGGTCACTCCGCTCCTCTTCACGCCGCTGCAGACGCGGTCGATCGCTTCGGACGAGCCCACCATGGTGTTCAACGTGAAGTTCACCGAGGGCACGTCGCCGCTCATCGCAGACCAGACGGTCAAGGGCTCCGTGACCGTCGTCGAGAAGGGCGAGGACTCCGTCTACATGGGCCTCATGAAGGACCCGGACGGCGCGACCAATATTTGGCGCGAGCTTTCCGGCGCGACGCCCGACCTCGCCAACGCGGTTGAGCTGAGGGTGTCCCTGCGCAACTACAACGGCGAGCGGCAGGTGCGGTACGCGGTTGGCAACACGGTTCTCACCTCGTCGTACGGCGAATGGGCGCCTACGGCCTACACCGGCTCCTCAGACGACGTGACGTCCGCCGGCATGGTGGGCAACGGCGACCTCTTCAACCTCGCGGCGGAGACCGTCGTCGTTCGGGTCAGGTCCCCGCTCACGATTCCCGACATCGACGGCATGAGCGTCGTCTCGGTCAAGGCGGACGGCGCGGAGGTGTCGCCGGAAGCAAACGGCACATACCTCGTCCCCGAAGGGGCCTACGTGTCCGTCACGTTCGCGCCGGACGAGGGCAAGTACCTCGACTTCCGCACGATGGTGTTCCAGATGGGCGACAGCGCGATGACGCTGCCCGTGGCGGGCAGGCCGTCTGTCGTCCCGCCCTCCAGCTTCCTCTTCATCAACGAGGTCATGGCCTCGAACGGCGAGACGGCCGCGACGGTGAACGGCGGCGCGGAGCTCGACTGGGTCGAACTGCGCAACGACAACGACGCCGACATCGACGTGACGGGCTGGTACATGTATGACGACGCCACGAAGCCGAACAAGTGGGTTCAGATCGAAGGCTCGTGCGTCGTGCCCGGGCATGGCTACAAGCTCGTGTGGTGCGACAAGAGCTACACCAACTGGGCCGCGGGCGAGGCCCACGCCAAGTTCGGCGTCGGCAAGAGCGACAGCACGGTCGTCCTCGCCAGCTCCAACAGCCTCGACGCGATCGTCGCGACGCTGGCCCTGCCGCCGCAGATGAAGGACGTCTCGTACGGACGCGGCAACCGCGAGAAGACGATCCTCGGCAAGCTCGATGCCGCGCAGTGGCGCGTCGGCAACGGCGAATGGCAGGCGGCCTCCGGCCCGGTCGGCATGCCGGGTGCGGCGACGGGCGGCTTCACTGTCAAGTCCTACCAGCTGAACAAGGACGCCTGCGCGAACATCCCCGCCGTCGAGGGCGCGCTCGCGAGCGGGAGGTACAGCCCGAGGACAACCCTTGCCGGCGTGCAGACGGTCGCCTACAAGAACGCGTCCGCCACGGGTTCGTCCGAGTTCAGCTCGAGCTACAGGTCCGTCTCCGAGGTCGGCATGGCCGACAACGGTACCTACTACGCGATCCTCGTCGAGGGCGTCGTCAACATCCCGCGCGCGGGCAGCTGGACGTTCAGCGTCGGCTCGGACGACGGCTTCTCGCTCGAGGCGTGGAACGAGAAGTACCACTTCCAGTCCGAGTACACGGGCGCGCGCGGCTACGGACAGACCCCGGCCATCTTCCGCGTCCAGGAGCCGGGCGCGTACAACGTGAGGCTCCTCTACTTCCAGGCGACGGGCGGCGCGGCGCTCGACTTCTGCGTGAAGGAGGGCGAGTTCGAGGACTACGAGAACTTCACGCTGGACGGCTTCAGCCTCGTCGGCACGGCCGCGAGCGGCGTCACCCACGCCGGCGCATGGGCTGGACACGTCTCGACCGACGTCACCGCCGCCATGCTTAATGTCACAAACGAGCTTGAATGGAAGGCGACGTTCGCGCTCGACGCGGCGCCGGCGTCGGACGACGCCTTTAGGCTGAAGGTGCGTTTCGCTGACGGCTTCACGGCGAAGGTCAACGGCACGGTCGTCACGAACGCCCTGGTCGAAGAGGCGCGCGCGCTTGCGGACGCGCTGACGCCAGTCGTGATCCCCATCCCGTCGGGACTTCTCGCTGCTGGCGACAACCTCCTCGAGATCACCGCCGTCAACGACGCAGCGAGCGATCCGGACTTCCTGCTCTCGGCCGAGGTCTCTGTCACGAAGTCCGCCGAGGAGCTCGTGTTCTTCCGCGAGCCCACGCCGGGCGCGAAGAACACGACGGCCGGCTACGGCCCGGCGTCCCCGAAGGTGTCGTTCAGTGTGCCGCACGGCTACAAGACGGCGGCGTTCGACCTGACGCTCTCCTGCGCGGACGATCCCACGGCGGCGATCTACTACACGCTCGACGGCACGTCGCCCACCACGTCCTCCACGCCCTACACGGGTCCGATCCACATCGCGTCCACCACGTGCATCCGCGCGGCGGTTCCGCAGGAGGGGAGCGTGATCCAGCAGGACGCCGCGGCGACGTACCTCTTCCTCGACGACATCCTCCAGCAGACGAGCGGCGTCGTGCCGGCGGGCTTCCCCTCGACCACGATCAACAGCCAGGTCATGCGCTACGGCATGAACCAGAGCGTCGTGAACGGCGCAGACCGCGACAGGCTCCTGCGCGGCTTCACGAACTCCGTCTCCACTATCTCGCTCGTCATCGACCCGCGCAACCTCTTCGACCCCGTCGAGGGTATCTACGTGAACGCCAAGGCGTGCGACGGACGCGAATGGGAGCGCACCACGATGGTGGAGCAGATCGACCCGACGAACGACGCCAACGGCTTCTCCACGGCGGGCGGCATCCGCATCCGCGGCGCGTTCAGCCGCAACCCACAGTATCCCAAGCACTCGCTCCGCCTCTTCTTCCGCAACGACTACGGCGACGGGCCGCTTGAGTTCCCGCTCTTCGGCGATGAGGGCGCAAGCAAGTTCAAGAAGGTTGACTTGCGCACTTCGCAGAACTACGCCTGGGCGAACGGAACCGATGCCACCTACAAGAAGGACACCTTCATCCACGAGGTGTTCGCGCGCGACACGCAGCGCGACATGGGCGAGCTCTACACGCGGAGCCGCTACTACAACCTGTTCATCAACGGACACTACTGGGGCCTCTACCAGACGCAGGAGCGCGGCGACGAGGACTACGCCGAGACGTACAACGGCGGCGACGCCGACCTCTACGATGTCATCAAGACCTCGCAGCCCGGCTACGTGACCGGCGCGTCCGAGGGCACGATCGACGCCTGGGAGGCGCTCTGGAACATGGCGGTGAACGAAGGCTTCTCCGGCGCCTACTCCAACAACTACCGCAAGGCGATGGGACAGAACCCGGACGGCTCGCGCAATCCCGAGTACCCGGTGTACCTCAACCCGACCAACCTGATGGACTACGTCATCAACTTCCACTACATGGTTGACTACGACTCGCCCGCCGCCGCGAGCATGGCGAACAACCTCTACGCCGTGCGCGACCGCGACGACAACGACGACGGTCTCAAGTCGCAGGGCTTCTACTTCCTGCGCCACGACGCGGAGCACACCATGGGCCGGCACGCAAATTCCGAGGCAAAAGACGACCCGACACTGTACGGCACCGAGCAGAGCCACGCCAACTTCAAGAAGCTCAACGCGTTCAACCCGGCGGAGCTCCACTACAAGCTCTGCGCCAACCCGGAATACAAGATGGCGTTCGCGGACAGGTTCTACAAGCACTGCCTCGCGCAGGGCGGCGCGCTCACCGTTCCCGAGGCGACCAAGCGCTTCCAGAGCCGCATGGCGGAGATCGATGACGTGATCGTGTGCGAGTCCGCGCGCTGGGCGACGGCCGGGCAGACGCGCCAGACGTGGCTGAGCGCCTGCGGCGACTGCTTCACCTTCATCACGAACCGCATGCCGTACATGCTCTCGCAGTACCGCAACCGCGGCTGGTATCCGTCCATTGACGCGGGCGTCGCGCTCAACGGCGCGGGCGCGACTGTCGTTGACGGCATGGTCGTTGCGTCGACCGACAAGATCTACCTCTCCGGAGCCGGCACCGTTTACTATACGCTCGACGGCAGCGATCCGCGTGTCGAGGGCGGTGCAGTCGCCGGGGGCGCAGTCCAATACTCGGGTGCCGCACCCGCGCCGATCGACGTTGCGGTCATCGCGAAGGGCGACGTCTGGAAGTATTCCGACGCGGGTGCGAAGCCAGCCGAAAACTGGACCGCTCCCGACTACGACGATTCGTCGTGGAGCTCCGGCGCAAGCCGCCTCGGTTTCGCGAGCTCGGGCACGTTCGGAACGACGCTGAACCGCTATGTCGGCGGCGGCTCGTCTGGAACGCAGGTGACGACCTACTACTTCCGCAAGACCTTCACGATGCCCGCCGGCGCAGAGTTGATGACCGAGTTGAAGGCGGCGCTTGACTGCGACGACGGCTACGTCGCCTACATCAACGGCGTCGAGGTCAAGCGCGACCAGGTCGCTTCCACGGATTACAGTGCGTTCTCCACGGCGACGAACATGGGCGAGAAGAACGACACGTTCACGTTCCCCGCCGGCACGCTCGTCGAGGGCGAAAACGTCATCGCCGTGGAGGTACACCAGTGCAACGCGAATTCGACCGATGCTTGGTGGAACCTCGCGCTTTCGTATGCGCAGGCCGTGGATGTGGAGGGCGGACTTGCCGTACCTCCTACGGGGCTTACGCTCACGATGCGCGTCCTCTCGCAGTCCGGCGAATGGAGCGCGCTTTCGACGGTCAATGTCAGGGGCGAACAGCCTGAGGTCGAGTCCGACCAGGTTCAGGGCGTGCGCGTCGCGGCCGTCTACTCCAACACGCTGGACGACGGCGGCGACGGCTCCGAGTTCATAATCTTCACCAACCTCCTTGACCGTGCCGTTTCGCTGGAAGGGCTTCGTTTCACATGCGCCAAGACCGGTTCCGCCCCGAAGGTCGACGTCACGCTCGGCGCCGACAAGGAGATTCCCGCGAACGGGACGCTCATGCTCACAAGGGCGAACGACTGGCCGACGATGAAGATCACGAACGGCGCGGTTGACATGCTCGTCTACGACTCCGACGGCGCGACCGTCCAGACGCTCCACTTCGAGGCGGCCTGGTGGAACAATGCCTGCAAGGGCACGGGCGCATACTTCATCGCGCTCGAGTTCGGCGACACGGTGACGACGGATTCGCAGTGGACGTATCCGACGGACCAATTCATCGGCGTGCGTGTTGCGGCGGTCTATTCCAGCACGGCGGACGGCGATGGTGACGGAAGCGAGTTCATCGTCCTCACCAACCTGCTGAACCGCACCGTTTCGCTGGAGGGCCTGCGCTTCACCTGCGCGAAGACAGGCGCAGAACCGAAGGTCAACGTCACGCTCGGCGCGGGGCTCGAAATCGTCTCGAACGGAGTCGTCACGCTGACGAAGGACGGCTACTGGGCTTCTGGTAAGATCACGAACGGCGCAGTCGACATGCTCGTCTACGATTCCACGGGCGTTACCGTCCAGACGCTCCACTTCGAGGCGTCGTGGTGGCCTGTCGGCTATGATTCGAAGAACAAGCCCATTGGCGCGTGCGACGGCTCTGGTGCGCACTTCATCGCGCTCGACTTCGGCAAAACGGTGACGACGGAGGCGCAGTGGAAGCCGTCGTTCATGCCGCCCGCCTCGACATCGGCCGGCTATGAAGCGGTCAAGGCGGCGACGGCTGCCGACGACCGCATCCGCCTCTGGCTCGACGGTCTTGCGACAACGCCGCAGGGCATGGCGTCCATTACGAACTTCGCCGGAACGGCGACAACCTTGACGGCCTGCTACCTCGTAAATGTGCCGCCAGAGGCAGACCCGGAAATTGAACTCGAGATACCGTCCATCACGTTCGACGCTCTCGGTAACGTTGTCATTGGTGGTAAGCTGACGCTGCACGGCGCTGAATCCGGCGAGCGCACGATAAACGGCGTGTTCAAGCTCTACCATGCCGCGACGCTCGATGAGTTGAAAGGCGCAGGCGACGGTCCAACCATCAAGGCGCTCGGCAGCGCCTATCCGATTCCCGAAGCGGACCGGAAGGTCGAGAAGACCGGCACCAGCCGCTTCTACCAGCTTAAGATCGAGTGATAGACAGCCTAACCATGAGGAAGTTCAACGCGACAGGCAGTGGTGGCATGCTGAACAAGGCGCGAATGTGATAACATAATGTAACACGAAACTGGAGACAAAGACTCAATGAAAAGACTGATGTTTGGATTGGCGGCGGTGTCCGCCGGAATGTGCATGGCGGGCGACTACCCGTTCCAGCCCGCCGAGATGACGAACGTCGCGATCCGCGCAGGGTTCTGGTACCCGCGCTTCGAGACGAACCGCTTGGTGACGGTGCGCACGGACTTCCAGAAGAGCGAGGAGACCGGCCGCCTCGAGAACTTCCGCGCGGCGGGCCGCCGCGCCGCGACCGGGTTCCGCGGCATCCCGTTCGACGACTCGGACGTGTACAAGATCATTGAGGGCGCGGCCTACACGCTCTCCACGCATCCCGACCCCAAGCTCGAGAAGTACCTCGACGACCTCATCGGACACATCGCCAAGGCCCAGGAACCGGACGGCTACCTCTACACCGCCCGCACCCTTGGCTACAACTTCACCAAGGACGGCCGCGCGCGGCACGGCCGCATGATGGGCCCCACTCGCTGGAGCTATCTCGCCCACAGCCACGAGCTCTACAACATCGGCCACATGTACGAGGCCGCCGTGGCCTACTATCAGGTCACCGGCAAGCGCACGCTCCTCGACGTCGCCATCCGTAGCGCGGATATGGTGGACCGCGTCTTCGGCCCGGCCCCGACGCAGCTCAAGGAGACCTCCGGGCACGAGGAGATCGAGCTGGCCCTCTGCAAGCTCTACCGCGTCACGGGCGAGGAGCGCTACCTCCGGCTCGCCAAGTTCCTGCTCGACAGGCGCGGGCAGGGCGTCCTCGGCGAGAGCAAGGTGTTCGCGCAGAGCGGCGCTCTCGTTAAGGGCGGTGAACTCGGTGCGAAGGGCTCGTACAACCAGAACCACATCCCCGTCACGCAGCAGCGCGAGGCCGTGGGTCACGCCGTGCGCGCCACCTACCTCTACTGCGGCATGGCGGACGTCGCCGCGCTCGCGGGCAACGCCGAATACGTGAAGGCCATCGACGCGATCTGGGAGAACGTCGTCTCGAAGAAGCTCCACCTCAACGGCTCCGTCGGCGCCCGCCACCGCGGCGAAGCGTTCGGCGCGAACTACGAGCTGCCCAACGAGCGCGCGTACCTCGAGACGTGCGCCGGCATCGGCAACGCCCTCTGGAACCAGAGGATGTTCCTCATGTACGGCGACGCGAAGTACGTCGACGTCCTTGAGCGCGTGATCTACAACGGCTTCCTGAGCGGCATCTCGCTCGGCGGCGATGAGTTCTTCTATCCGAACCCGCAGGCGTCGCGCGGCGGCTACAGGCGCTCCAAGTGGTTCGGGTGCAGCTGTTGCCCCGTGAACATCGTGCGCTTTATCCCGCAGATCGCGCAGTTCGCGTACGCGACGCGCGGCGACGCGGCCTATGTGAACCTGTTCGTCGCGAGCGACGCGAAGCTCGACCTCAAGGGCGGCCGCGTGGCGCTCAGGCAGGAGACGGAGTATCCGTGGAAGGGACTTTCGCGCATCGAGATCACGGAAGCGGGAGCCAAGGACTTCACGCTCAACGTCCGCGTGCCGGGATGGTGCGTGGGACGCCCCGTGCCGAGCGACCTCTACGTGCAGACCGTGCCCGGTTCGCTCAAGGACTTCACGGTGAAGGTGAACGGCAAACCGTTCGCGTTCACGCCCCAGAAGGGCTACTGCCCCATCACGCGCACGTGGAAGAAGGGCGACGTCGTCGAAGTGTGCATGAACATGCCCGTGCGGCGCATCAAGGCGCACGACGCGGTGGTGGACGACCGCGGCCGCCTTGCCGTGGAATGCGGCCCGATCCTCTACTGCGCCGAGGGCGTGGACAACGGCGGGCACGTGCTCGACAAAGTGCTCGCGGCCGACGCGGCGTTTACGCCCACGACGTGCAACATCCTCGGCAACATCTATCCCGCGTTCACGGCCCCGGCCGTCTCGCTCCGCCACGGGCTCACGTCCGGCGTCCGCAAGGAGGCGACGACGCTCACGCTCGTCCCGTACTTCGCCTGGTGCCACCGTGGCGCCGGCGAGATGCAGGTGTTCTTCCCGACGGAGGCGAAGGACGAGAACGCCGTGCCCGACTTCAAGACGTCCGCGTCGTTCTGCTTCCCGAAGGACAGCGTCGCCGCCGCGTTCGACGGCGTCCTCCCCAAGGCGTCCAACGACGAGTCGATCCCGCGCCATACGTTCTGGGACCACCTCGGCACGGACGAGTGGGTCGCGTGCGAATTCACCGTGCCGGAGGAGGTCAAGGGCGTGGAGGTCTACTGGTTCGACGACGGCGCCAAAGGGCGCTGCCGCATCCCTGCGTCCTGGAAGGTCCAGTGGCGTCCCGCGAAGGGCGCGCCGTGGCAGGATGTCGGCGGTGAAGGGCCGATCGCCAGGGACAAGTTCTGCACAGTTGACTTCCCTGCTCCAGTGAAGGCGCAGGCGATGCGCCTGAACATCAAGCTCCAGCAAGGCTGGTCCGGCGGCATCCTCGAGTGCAAGTTCAAGTAAGGTAGCTCGCGGCGAGAAGGAAGATGTTGTTTTTACAAGTTGTTCCTGTTGTTCCCAAAAGAACGTAGAGGCAAGAAATAACAGAAAAGGAGTCGAAAATGAAAATGCGCAAATCCACATTGAAGACGGCGATTGTCGCCGCGGTCTGCGGACTGTCTCTCGCGACGTCCGCCGCGACGCTGTCCAAGAACACCCCGAAGGGCTGGGGAGAGGACTTCGCCGCCGCGTGCGAGGAGGCGAAGAAGGACGGCAAGCTTGTTCTGCTGGCCTTCTCCGGGTCTGACTGGTGCGGCTGGTGCATAAAGATGGACAAGGAGATATACTCCAAGCCCGGCTTCATTTCGATGGCCAAGCGCAAGTTCGTTCTTGTGTCCGTGGACACCCCCCAGGACAAGGAGATCCTTTCGCCGCTCGCGAAAAAGCAGAACCCCGACCTAGTCAAGAAATACGGCATAGAAGGCTTTCCAAGCACGATTGTCGTGCGCCCGTCTGGCGAGGAGGTCAAGCGTTTCGGCGGGTACAGGCAGGAGGGCGTTGAGGGCTTTCTGAAGGCGCTGTACGAAGTTGCGGAAGCAGAAGGGGTCGGGAAGGCCGCGGCCGTTGACGTGAAGAGCGACGACAGGTTCTTCTTTGCTCCGGTGGACCGCGCCAAGGTGATGACAAGGGAGATGAAGCAGCGCACGGCGAACAGGACCAACGACTTCGAGATCGCCGAGTTCGCCGGAATCACCTTTGGTGCGGACAAGTCCGCAGGCGCCCCGACGCTCGCAAAGCCATACCGGATGCTTTCGGAGGTGCAGAGGCCGAAGTACATGTCTGGGAAGCTTGCCGGCTTCACGCTTGCCGCGCCTGTCGACAAGGTCAAGGCGATGACGGAGGATGAGCTCAAGCTCGAGACCGCCGAGCTCGTCAATGCGATAGAGTCCGACTGCGGGATCAGGTTCGCGGTCGCAAGCTCCAAGATCGACTTCGTGGGGAAGGTGACGGGCATCGTAGTGACGTCGCGCCGTTCGTCTGGTACGCTGACTGTGCAGTTCGCCAGAAAGCCTGCCAAGAAGCCTTCCCGCTAGGGAAGTCATCCCAATCAACCACTCCCCCTAGCCCAAACCTTTGCGTAGCGACGACGTCCCCGTCGTCGAAACCCTGCGTGGAGTGTCCCAATCAAGAGGGCGTTGTGGCTCTTTTTGGGGAATTCGGGCTGGCTTGCAATGCATGGAAAGGAAGAAAATACAGTAATGAAAAAAGCGATGAAGAGGGTCGGCGTGCTGGCGGCGGTGATCGCGGCAGGCGCGGCGCGGCCAATCACTATGGATTGGCCGTTTCGGAGAACCAGACCTTGACCGGCCCTATGATGCCGGACGTCAATGGCGCGCTGTTCTTCGTCCAGTGGCGCCAGGTCGTGAACGTAAGGCGTCCTGTCGGCGACTTCTCGCCATCCCACACCCACTGCGGGATCTCCTTTATGCCCCACTCCGTCGTGTTGTGCCTCCTCGGGGTGCAATGCCATTCGCAGTCGGGCTTGCGAAGCGTGTCGTCGCCGATCAGCCTGTTCGGCCAGAGGTTCGTAACCTTGATCTCTAGGTTGAGCGTGTCCGCGCCACCCGCTAGCGCGTCGGTGACGTCGAGGCGGTACGGCGGCTGCCACAGGACGGGGAACGTCCTGCCGTTCACGGTCACCTCCGCGAAGTTCTTCACTACGCCAAGGTCGAGCATAACCCGCTTCCCCGTTCCTCGTTCCCCGTTCCCCAACGCAACACTTTTCCTATACGTCGCCGTGCCGGAGAAGTACTTGATTCCCGGATCGTCGAAAGCCGTCCAGGACTTCAGCTCGGGGAACGTGACGGACGCCGGGGCCTCCCAGCCCGCGGGGAAGGAGACTTCCCAGGCGCCATTTACGTCAATGGCGGGGGCCGGCTTCGCGGAGATTCGTTTTGCCTCCCCGTCGGAGTACTTCAGCTCCGCGGTGAGCGGACGCCACGCGACGAGCCTGCCGTCGCGCCATTCCCAGGTCGGCGGAGGCTGTGGCTCCTCTTCGCCGATCTTGAACACGCAATGTTCGGGGATGTCGGCGGTGAATGTCTGCCCGTCGAGTTCGTATTCGACGCGGGTCGTCTTGAGGAATCCGTACGCGAAGATGCGTCCCGCGAAGTCGTTGTCAAGCGTTACGCATACGCTGCCGTCTTCCTTGACCTTCGCGGCGATCTTCGCCGTGATGTCCTCGTACCAGTCCTTCTGTATCAGCCTTATGGAGGTGGGCGGAACGAGGTCCGGGAACACTCCGTAGACGGCCTTCTTTATCTTCAGCTGGTGCTTCCGCACTGCCGTGGCGGCCGGCTCCGGCATGGTGGCGACGGACGCCTTGACGACGTGCCTGGAGGGGGCGCTGCCGCGGCGGAAGACGACGAACGCCGAGCCGCTGGGCTTGAAGTCGAGCGTGACGTAGGTACGGCCGTTGGCCTCGTGCCATACGGGTGCGGGGCGGGTCTCGCCCGTCACGGCGTCCCATATCTCCGGCTGCCTTCCGGATATGCGGAACGACGCCTCGAAGGAGGCAGGCGTCGTGTTGTTGCGCGCGACGAAGTACCAGTCCGCGGACTTGTCGCGGCGGTGGATGTACACGACGTCCTGTGCGTCCGACGTGAAGTCGGGCATGATGCCGAGGTGCGCTATCGCCTGCGCCGCCGTGCATTCGATCACGCCCTTCGACCAGGCGAAGTCGACGAGCGTCTGGTAGGGCGTGGTCTTTGCCGTCGACGTAGGCGTCACGCCCGTCATGCCGGGTGCCCGCGAAGGACGGCGTGGCGCGACGACCTTCGCGCCCGCCTCGGCCAGCTCGCCGATGCGGCACACCATCTTCTCGCTCATCGTGTCGGTCGCCGGCAGGACTAGTATTTCGTACTCCACGCCGCCGGGCGCGACGATCTTGCCGTCGCGGACCTTCAGCATCTCAACGGCCTTTGTGGCGCAGACGTCGCGGTCATACCCCTTGGGGAGACCGATGTCGGGATTGCCGCGGCCGTTCCTGTTGGGCGCCGCCTCCCCGGTCCAGATGAGCGCGTCGGCCACGAACTTGCCTTCCTGCAGCATCCACTGGCAGCGAGCCTGGTAGCGGAAGAAGGCGGATGCATGCGGCCACCATGTCTGGGTACGGACGAGATGCATGCCCCAGCGGCCCATCGTCATCCCCGGCAGGCGTTCGGGGGACGTCCACGGCTGGTGCGCGTATGTGTGGTATACGATCCTGTTCACGCCGTCGGCGAAGGCTTTGTCGCCCTGGTTCTTGATGGAGAAGGGCGTTGTGAGCCACTGTCCGCCTCTTGGCGGCCCGGCTGTGAACGACTCGGTCGCGGCGTAGCGGCGCCCCCAGACGTGGGCAAGCGACGCGGCGAAGCGGGCGTTGCCGGTGTCGCCGACGTGGTCGCCCAGTGACGCGATGCTCCAGAACTCGGCCATCGGCACCGCGGCGTCCTGACCGAACTGCAGGTCGTCGGAGTTGACCCCGTAGTAGGGCTCGATGTACGAAATAAGCCCGCTTTCGCGGCAGCGCTCCGCGAAGCGCCCGGCGTAGTTCTCGGCGAATAGGTCCGCCAGCAGCCGGCGGAAGTCCTCTAGCACGCGTTCGCTCACCTCGACGGACCCGACGATGCGCCCTGCGAAGACCGGCAGGTATGGAACTATCGAGTAGCCCATGCGCTTCTCGAACGTCTTCTCCAGCCCCTGCGTCCAGTTCTGGCACCCGACCTCGTAGCTGTCGATCAGCACCCCGTTGAATCCTGTCGCGGCAGGCTCGCCGGGCTTGACGCCCAGCTCCTTGGCCACTCGTCCGACGTAGCCGTCGAAGAAGCGGTCCATGGCGCCGGCGGAGAGTTTGTCGACCTCGAAGCCCCGGCCGCCCATCGGCGCCGGGTGGTTGCAGCGTCCGTTGCAGATGTAGCCGATGCGAAGAATCGTCCAGTCGCCATTTGGGACGTCCCATTCAAGGCGTCCGTCCTTCGTCATCTTCGAAGTGATGTCGACTATGCTGTCCTTTGCGACTATCTGGCTCTCGCTGCGCGCCTGGACGTCGCGCGCCAGGAAGTCGTTGCTGCCCGCCCAGCTCACGGATTCCAGCCCGATCTTCGAACCGAGCTTCGAAAGCGCCGGCCCCTTGGCGGGAGTCGGATACGCAAGCACTGCTATGTCCTCGTAGAACCCGTTGTCGTCCTTCTCCCGGGGCAGGACGCCGGAGAAGCGCGACGGACCCTTCGCCTTCGTCTCGGTGAAGCGCGTTGCCTTCATTGCGTCCTCTGCCTTCACCCACGGCCCGCCGGAGTTGGACCATCCCGCGCAGTTGAGTATGCACATCTGGAGCCCAAGCCGCTTCGCCTCCTTATGCGCATGGAGCAGTATGTCGTGCCATTCAGGGGAGTCGAACGCGACCTTGCCGGCCGGAATCGCACATCCGACGGCGAATATCTGCATCCCGCCGATGCCCGCCTCGGCCATTGCCTCGAAGTCGCGCGTTATGCCTTCCTTCGTGACGTTGCCGTTCATCATGTGGTACCACGTCATCGGCTTCGCCTCAAGCGGCGGCGCCTTGAACCCCTCGTCCAGCGTGAGCGCACAGAGCGAAAGGGCGGATATCGCCGCGAACATCGTTACAATACTCTTTTTCATTTTTGTGCGCCTTGTTTTATTTACCAACTTCAACTCGCTCTTCACCTTCACCTCTCCCCCATTCCCCATTCCCAATTCCCCGTTCCCCGTTCCCCATTCCCCATTCCCCGTTCCCCATTCCCCATTCCCCGTTCCCCATTTTACACTTTACACTTTACATTTTACACTTTACATTTCCTCACCCCGCCGGCGCGTCTTCGGGATGGTAGCCGCTGAATCCCGTCTTGGGCATTCCGTCGAGCTCGTTCATCTCGTCGTCAGTCAGCTCGAAGTCGAACACGGCGGCGTTCGCGGCGATGCGTTCGTCGTGGACGGACTTCGGGAGCGGCACCACGTCGTGCTGCATCGCATAGCGCACGCACGTCTGCGCGGGGCTCTTGCCGTGCGCGGCGGCGATCCTGCCTACGAGCGGGTCGGCGAGGAGGCGTCCGCAGCCCAGCGGACTCCACGCCTCGACGAGGATTTCGTTGCGGCGGCAGTAGTCCACCGCGTCTTTCTGGATGTATCCGGGATGGAATTCGATCTGGTCGACCATCGGCATGATGTCGGCTCTTGCCCTCAGCGTCTCGAGATGCTCGGGAAGGAAGTTGGAAACGCCGATCGCGCGCACCTTGCCGTCCTTGTAGAGCTTCTCGAATCCCCGCCACGTCTCGGCGTTGATCTCGGCCCATGCGGCGGAGAACTTCTTCACCGCCGGCCAGTGGATGAGGTAGAGGTCGAGATAGTCGAGCCCCAGCGCCTTCAGGGACTTCTCGGCGGCGGAGACGGTCTGCTTGAACCCCCGGTCGCTTGTCCAGTGCTTCGTGGTGATGAAGATTTCCTCGCGCCTCACGCCGGAAAGGCGGATTCCCTCCCCGACGCTTTCCTCGTTGTAGTAGGCGGCGGCTGTGTCGATGTGCCTGTAGCCGACCTCAAGGGCCTTCTTGACGGAGTCGCGGGCGACGTCCCCCGACGGCGTCTGCCAGGTCCCGAATCCGACGCACGGCATTTTGACGCCGTTCGACAGCGTGCGGCATGAAGTCATTCCTGTGATTTCTGAAAACATGTGTTCCTCCCTTTAGTTTGCAACTGCGATTGTCATCCTGTTGCTGAATATTATACCCCCGTCGCCCGATGTTGTCAACCACTTCGAAGTTCGCGGAGGCGTGGCGTGCTGCCTGTGCGTACGCGTTCTTGTGAAGATGCAAGGTACACGGAAGGCGAGACAACGACGCTCCGTTGTGGTATAATTAACCTGTGATGTTCGAAGTGAATCATATAAAGCCGCTGATGATGGCTGTGGCGGCGCTGTCGTGCATGGCGGCCGCAGAGGCCGTGCGCGCCGGCGTGGCGCGGACGAAGCCGCCCGCGAACCCCGTCTGGGCCCGGTCCTTCGCCGACCCAACTACGTGGCGCGCGCCTGACGGCACGTGGCGCGCCGCGTCGACGTCGCGGCGGATCCTCAGGAGCCGTGACTTCTTCCACTGGGAGGATTCAGGCAAGTCCCTGTTCTCCGGCGCCGAGCTCCGGCGCATCCGAACGAAGTGGAGGAACATCTGGGCGCCAGACGTCTTCCGCCTCGGCGACGAGTATCTGCTCTACGTGTCCTTGAACAACAGCGCCGAGGACGGCGTGATCGCCGTCTATTCCTCCAGGGGCCCTGAGGGCCCGTTCACCGGCGGGCGCATCGTCACCTGCAGCCGCGAGACCGGAATACACGACACCATTGACCCGGAGGTCGTGCGAGACGACCGCGACGGAACGCTCTGGCTGTTCTTCGGCTCCGTCGGGAGGATGCACCG
The DNA here is from genome assembly GCA_902799955.1 of uncultured bacterium. Lineage (GTDB taxonomy): Bacteria > Verrucomicrobiota > Kiritimatiellia > RFP12 > UBA1067 > UBA1067. The sequence goes on from CADCCQ010000039.1 coordinate 19,673, forward strand.
CGTCCGTCTCTCCGCCGACGGCAGGTCCGTCGCGCCCGGCGCGAAGTACGAGCACGTCGCCGGGCTCAAGGCCGACGCCGCGCTCGATCCGTGCAGGCAGAAGGTCTTCGAGGGCGCGTACCTCCACCGGCGGAACGGATGGTGGTACCTCTTCGCCTCCAGGGGATGCTACTGGAACCACACTTACGCGATTGTCGTCGGCCGCGCACGCACGCTCGACGGCCCGTTCCTCGACCGCGCTGGACGGCGGATGACGGATGGCTTCGCCACCACGGTGCTCGAGTCCCGCGAGGGCGATGCGTTCTTCGGCCCCGGACACAACGGCGAAATCGCCACGATAGGCGGGCGAGACTACATCCCGTACCATTGCCACGTCGCCGGGGAAAACCCGTCGGCGCGTCCGTTGTTCGTCTCCGAGCTCGTCTGGGACAGGCATGGATGGCCGCGTGTGAGGCGTGCCGATGGAATGGAAGATGATGTAGTCAAAGACGAAAGGAGAATGGTGAAATGAGGAAATCCGTGGCTTGCGCCGCGATGGCGGCGGTTGCCGTATGCGCGTGCGCCGGGCAGATGAAGCCCAAGGCGCTGATGATAATGGTCGACGGCATGAGGGCCGACGTCATGGAGAATGCTCCGATGACGAATCTGCTGCGACTTCGCGACGGCAGGTGGCAGAAGGGGTACAGGGGCTTCAGCTCCATTACCGGCCACACGCTCTACGACGCGCGCCCCTCCAGCGCCGCGAACCACGCGGCGATCGCGACCGGCGTCACCGCGGCGAAGACCGGCATATTCAAGAACGGCGACACTCCGAAGGGCAACTTCGCCGAGTGGCCCAGCTGGCTGGCGCGCCTCGTCGACGCACGGCCCGGCACTAAGGCGCTCTACACTTATTCATGGACCGGCGACGTAAAGCTCTCGCCCCATCCAGGCGTCGTGAACCTGCCGCTCACTACCGTCGTCACCAACAACTGGCCCGTCGGTGGCTCCTACGAGAGGAACGCTAGGACCATCCCAGACCTCATGGCGCGCCCCGACGCCCCAGACGCCGTCCTGTACTTCATCGACATCGGCGACTGGGGCGGGCACCGCAGCGGCTTCTACCCCTATGGCTGGGAGTATGTCCATGACATGCGGCTCGCGGACCGCATCATCGGCGACACGCTCGCCGCCATCGCCTCGCGCCCGGATTTCGCGAACGAGGACTGGCTTGTGATGGTGACGAGCGACCACGGCGGATACGGCAGGAAGCATGGCATCTGGGGCGGACAGGCGACGACAATCCCCGTCGTCGTCGCCGGGCGGAACGTCCCGCAGGGGCGCATCGCCGGCACTCCGCGCAACTACGACCTCGCGCCGATGGCCCTCGCGCACTTCGGCATCGACGTGTCGGACATGAAACTCGACGGCAAGGCGCCGTCCACCGTCGCGGCGGATGTTGCGCGTCCGCTGAAAGACGGCCTCGCCGCGTACATGACGTTCGACGGCGCCAAGCCGTGCAACGCCGTCGCAGGCGGCCCCTCGCCAGTGGCGCACGGAGCGACTAGGTCCGGCGCCGTAAGCGGCGCGTTCGGCGGCTGCCTCCGCGTCGCGGCGGATGCCGAAGGCGCCTGCGGCGTGTCGCTCGACGGCAGCGAGTCCCTCAAGTTCGAGAACGGCGCCGACTTTGCGTTCACGCTCTGGCTGCGCCTCGACGACAGCCAGCAGCCACAGGCGCCGATTGTCGCGAACAAGGACTGGGAAAGCGGCAAGAATCCCGGCCTCGTGCTGATCGGCGCACGCAAGACCGACGGCGTGGACAAGAATGGCGTATGCTTCAACTGCGCGCTCTCCGGCAAGCCGCAGCGCCTGGATATGGGGACCTTCGACATCGACTACGGCGAGTGGTGCTTCTACGCCGTCACGCGCGGAAAGGACGGCGTGCTGCGCATCTACCAGGGCGGACGCGACGGTCGCCTCTACTGGATCGCCGAGGACGCCACCGCGATCTCCCTCAGAACCGGCCTCCCGTTCTGGATCGGACAGGACGGCACCGGTAAGTGCAAGGTGTCGCTCAGTGGCGACGTAGACGACTTCGCGCTCTGGACGCGTTCGCTCTCTCACGAGGATGTCCGCCGCATCTACGAAGAGGGCAGGCGTGGCAGGGCTATCGAGGATCTGCTTTAATTAGGAAAGGAAGACAAAGATGAAAAGCAACAGAACCTTTTTCGCCGCGCTTGCGCTGTCAGCTGCATCCTGCGCGGCAATGGCCGCCGCTCAGCTTGACGCGGCGCGGCTCGCTGAGATCGCCGCAGTCCTCCCAGAGACGCCGCGCGCGGACGGCGCACCGGCCTCCGACCGATCCAAGTGGGATCCTCTCGCCACGACGAAGGAGGGCAAGACCGCGATCCAGAACGCGGAGAGAATCAGCGGCGAGCCGGTGCCGGATACGCCGGACGACCTCTACCTTGAGTTCTCGAAGAACGGGAACCGTTCCAACTACCAGAAGTGCTTCTTTAGCCGGCAGTCGAACTTTGTCTGGCTCTACGTGGGCGAGTGCCTTGAGCGCAAGGGACGCTTCATCCCGAAGATCGTCGAGTACATGGACGCCTTCTGCGCGATGAAGAGCTGGACTCTCCCCGCGCACGACGGCAAGCTCACCTGCTTCAACGGCGATCCACACGTCGACCTCTGCAGCGCTGCGCTTTCTCGCGACCTCGCGTTCTGCCTCTCGTGGCTCGGCGACGCAATCCCCGCCGAGACGCGCGCGAAGGTGTTTTCCGAGATCGACCGCCGCACCTTCCAGCCCCACCTCGCCCACGCGCGGGGTGAGCACACGCGCCGCGAGCACTGGTGGTTCCACGGCGGCAACAACTGGAACAGCGTCTGCAACTGCTGCGTGGTGCGCGCGGCGCTCGCAATCGTCCCGGACCGCCGCCTGCGCGCCGAATTCGTCCTCCACGCCGAGGGGAGCGTCCCGTACGCCCTCGCCGGATACAACAACGACGGATACTGCTCCGAGGGAATGGGATACTGGAACTACGGCTATGGTCACCACTTGGAGATGGGGCTCTCGCTGCGCGCCGCGACGGGCGGCAAGGTGGACCTCTTCGCCAACCCAAAGACGAAGACCGTTATGGAGTACGCATACGGTTTCCAGCTCCAGAATGGCAGATCGCCTCACTTCGCCGACGGCGGCGGCAACCCCTCGCCCGTGCTGCTCGCGCTCGGCCGGCAGATATGGCCTGACCTCGTCTCAACCGCCGCGCTCAAGTCGCCCGTTTTCGGATTCGGCACGGCGCAATTCTCCCTTCGGGCGTTCGGACAGGAACCGCCGCCTTGCGCCCCGACGATGGACGTCCTTCCCGCCCGTACTTGGTTCCCAGACGCCCAGGTACTGATCTCTCGGTACGCGCAGAAGCGCGAGAAGGGCCTTCAAATGAGCGTCGCGATCAAGGGCGGACACAACGCTGAGCTCCATAACCACAACGACGTCGGTTCGTATACCGTCATGATAGACGGCGTGGAGATGTGCGGCGACCCAGGCGGCGAGGTCTACACGCGGCGTACCTTCTCCAAAGACCGCTACGTCTCCAAGGTCCTCAACTCATACGCCCATCCAGTGCCCGTCGTCGGAGGAAAACTCCAGAAGGGCGGACGCAAGGCCGCCGCGAAAGTACTCAAGACGGAATTCACGGACGTCCAGGACAAGATTGTGCTCGACTACACAGCGGCCTACGACGTGCCAGCGCTGAAGTCGCTCGTACGCACGATGACGTTCAACCGCGACAAGAGGACCGTGACGATCACGGACAAAGTCGCATTCACCGAGCCAACGGCCTTCGAGGTCCCAGTCGTGACATACCGTGACTACGATAAGAACCCCGACGCCATGCGCTTCACGTTCAAGAAGCCTGCCGGACGCCGCACCATGTCGCTTGACGTCTCCTCCTCGGCGCCCGTCGCGTTCAGCGTGGAGGAGGTGGAGAACCCAGGCAAGCCGTCTCCCCGCCGCCTTGCGTTCTCCTTTGAGAAGCCTATCCTTGAGGGAACCCTTACAACTACCTTTTCTACAAAATGAAACCGCAAATCTTTTTTGCCGTGGCGGCGTGCGCTCTTCACGCGATGTCCGCTGAATGGGTTGCGAATCCGCTGTCGTGGACGCATGACGCCGATTCACGTACGCTGAAGACCGACGGTACTTCGCCTTTCGCGGTGGCGGATGTGTCGCTCGCGGAGGACGTCCGCGTCGAGGCGGAGGTGCGTCCCGAGGGCGCGGGCACGAACGGATGGGCGACGCTCGGTGTCGCAATCCACGACGACGACCGTAACTTCTGGCATGTCGCGCTCGTGCGCTCTCCGCCGGAGGAGGGCCCAGAGCGCCACACCTTCGAACTATGCGAAATGCGCAACGGCGTCTGGCTTTCGCAGGGCATTGACAAGCTCAAGTGTCTGCGGCACGTACACAAGGGCACGTGGAAGTACGGTGAGGCATATCGTATGTCCCTGCGTCTCGACCGCGCTGCGCGCGAAATCACAGGCGAGATTAAAAACGCCTCTGGTGAAACGTTGTTCTCGTGTGCATTCGCGCTTCCTGCTGCAAATGCCGTCTTGCGTGGCCGCCCGGCGTTTCATTCCACTGGCTTGTTCCGCGGCGCGTTCATAGACCCGAAGTTCAGGTGTGATGTCCCCGTCGCCGAGAAACGAGAGCACATGCCTCCTTACACGAGCGACAGTTTTCTCGCTGACGTCAAGGACAAGGCGACGGGATTCTTCCGTGTCGTGGAGAAGGACGGACGCTGGCGCGTGATCGATCCGCTTGGAAGGGGAATGGTGCTGCTCGGCGTCGACCACGTGAAGTACCATGGACACTACAGCCAGCGCACTAAGCGCAGCATCCACCATGAGATAAACAAGAGGAAGTTCCCGAACAAGGTTGACTGGGAGGAGGACACGCTCGCCCGCCTCAAGAAGTGGGGCTTCAACCTCCTCGGCGCAGGATGCGATCCAGCCCTCAAGCACCGTGGGCTCGTACATACCGTGTTCCTCTCCATCGGCGACGGGCTGTGCTGGAATCCGAATCGCCCTGACCTCTACATCTGCCCCAACGAACACCGTCCGTGCTCCGCGTTCCCCAACGTGTTCCATCCGCAGTTTGCGGAGTGGGCGGACTGGAAGGCGCGCGTCGGCTGCGCCCCGCACCGCGACGACCCGTGGCTCTTCGGATACTTCATCGACAACGAGCTCGCGTGGTGGGGGCGCGGACGCCGCGACACCGGACTCTTCGACGCCGTGGCGAAGCTCCCCGACACGCACAGCGCTAAGATCGCCCAGCGCAAGTTCCTCGAGGAACGCGGCGTGAAGGGCACGCCGTCCGCCGACGACAAACTGGCGTTCCTGAAGCTCGCGGCAGACATCTACTTCCGCGTGTCGAGCGAGGCGATCCGCCGCCACGACCCGAACCACATCGTGATGGGTGCGCGCTTCGCCGGACTCGGAGGTGCCCATCCTGTCGTGTGGGAAGTCTCCGGCAAGTACTGCGACCTCGTGACGTTCAACGTCTATCCGTGGGCGGACATCGACCGGGACGTAGTGCTTATGAGCAGATCGGCCAAGGCCGAGCGCGTGGCGGATGCGTTCACGCGCCAGTACGGATACGTCAAGAAGCCGATGCTCGTCACGGAGTGGAGTTTCCCCGCGCTCGACAGCGGCCTTCCGTGCACAGGCGGCGCGGGGCAGAGGTTCCTCACCCAGCGCGAACGCACGCATGCGACGGAGCTCTTCGCGCGGACGATGCTGTCGCTGCCGTTCCTGGTCGGCTACGACTACTTCATGTGGGTTGACGAGCCCGCGGCGGGAATCAGCGACGCATTCCCGGAGGACTCCAACTACGGGCTCATCAACGAAAACGGCGACGCATATCCCGAAATCACGAAGATGTTCACGAGCCTCCACAAGGAGGTTGCCGCCGGCGCGAAGATTGCGATGCCCTCCGAACGGCCAGCGCCTAAGAAAAAGGGCGGCATGACGGCGAACGAGTTTCTTGCACGTTTCCCCGCCACGGGATCTGAAAGGGTCGCGTTCCGCCGCGACGGCGATGCCTACGAACTTTCCAACGGCGAGAGGCTCGTCCTGCGCGGCAAGATCGGCGGCAAGTACATGTTCGACAGCGTCTCGCTCAATGGAGTTGAACTCGGCAGCTACACGGGTATGTTGAATGACCGCGTTGGCGGCAAGTTGATGTGGCACGACGCGACGCGCGTGAGAGGCGCGGGGTGGGACGCGGGGTGGAAGCCGTTTGTAAACGGCACGGGGACGTTGATCGTTACGTCCGTGGGCGATTGCGCGAACGGAGGGAAGTTCTTGCTGAAGCATGCGATCACACTGTATCCGGACAGGCCGTTTTTCCTCTGCGAGCTTGTGGAGGCGAAGAACATTGGCGGCGTGCCGATCGATGTGGAGGCATTCTATTTCAGGGAGTACGCGCTCTGGAAGGCGCCGATGCGCGACGCCTGGTTCAGGAAGTCGGACGGGGCGTACTACGGCGGCGTGTCGTTCGCGCCGCTCGCCACGCTCTTCCAGTACCACATCATGGACGGCGGGCGCAGCCAGCACCCGGACGCGAGGTTTTCGCCGGAGGATAAGCTCGTCCTCGCGCCCGGCGAATCGTATCGTCCCGATGGGAAGATGTGGATGCTCGCAATATGCGGACTGGACGGCGTCGACGGCTGGCGTAGAATCTCTTCCCCTCACGAGGTGTTCGATCCGCCTGCCGAGACGTGGCGCGCTTCGGAGCTTTCTTTCGAGGCAGGTGCGGACTACGACAGGACGGGCGCGGACGACGTCGTGTTTGATGTGTTGTTCACGCACGAGTCGGGCGAGAAGATTTCGCGCCCCGGTTTCTGGGACGGCGGCAAGACCTTCCGCGTTCGCTTCGCGCCCACGAAGCCAGGTATCTGGTTCTGGTCCACCACATGCCGCGGCGATGCTGCGCTCGACGGAAAGATCGGTTCGCTTGAGGTAAAGCCATACGCGGGCTACCTCGAGATCTACAGGCGCGGATTCGTGAAGGCTGCGAAGGGTGCGAAGCATTTCACATACGCGGACGGCACGCCGTTCTTCTATCTCGGCGACACGCACTGGGGCCTCTACAAGGAGGAGATCGACGAGCCAGGTCCGCACGCTGGCGCGACCGGCGCGACGTCCCACTTCAAGTACATCGCCGACCGCCGCGCGGATCAGGGCTTCACGGTGTACCAGACCGAGCCCATCGGCGCGAAGTTCGACGTCACGGACGGCAAGGTGGACGCCTCCGACATCCCCGGCTTCCAGCTCGCCGACCGCTACTACCAGCACCTCGCCAACAAGGGCTTGGTACATGCGAATGCCGAGTTCTTCTTCGCCGCGTCGATGAACAAGAAGCTCGCCGGCGATCTCGCCGCGATTGACCGCCTCGCGCGCTACTGGGTGGCGCGCTTCGGCGCGTATCCGGTGATGTGGACTCTTGCGCAGGAGGTGGACAACGACTTCTACTACGACCGCGGCAGGGGTCACAATTTCTACTGCGCCACGAACAATCCGTGGTTGGCCGTGGCGGAATGCCTCCACCGCGTCGACGCCTACAGCCATCCGCTCACGGCGCATCAGGAGAACACCCACCACACGACCGTGACTGGATGCGGCACGTCGCCTGGGCAGAAAAGGTTCGGCGGGCGCTCCGTGTTCGCGGACGCGTCCGTCGCCGCGCGCACGGGCCATACGTGGTGGGGCGTGCAGTGGTCGCCGTCGCTCACCGCGTCGCCCAACTGCGAGCCCGCGCGCGACTACTGGGCCGATCCGCGTCCGGCGGTCAACTACGAGGGACGCTACTGCAATCTCTGGACAAAGGACTTCGGCGCGCGTGCGCAGGGCTACATCTCGTTCCTCAGCGGAATGTTCGGCTACGGCTACGGCGCAATCGACATCTGGCTCTACCTCAGCACGTACGACGTCAAGTCGACGAGCCGCGATGGCGTGGACACGATCACGCCTGCGGACAAGCAGGTTCCCTGGTGCAAGTCCGTGGAGTTCCCCAGCGCCTTGCAGATGGCGCACTTGAAGAAGTTCTTCACATCTTTCGACTGGTGGAACCTCAAACCGGGCTTTGGCGACGCCGCGCGCTTCACTCCGCGCGAGGGCACGGCAAAGGCGCCCGCGAAGGGCATCGCCTACGTATTCGCAACGCTCGCAAACCCAAATCGCGTCGTGTTTTACTTCTACGGCAAAAGCCGCCTTACGGGGACTCTCCACAAGCTCGCGCCAGGCTGTCCCCATTCCCTGCGCTGGTTCAACACCCGCACGGGCGAGTGGAAGGACGAGGCTGGCACGTTCGTTTCGGACGAACGCGGCAGTCTAGAACTTCCGCCGAAGCCCGATGCGGCGGACTGGGCGCTTGTTGTCGCCGAACTGCCTGTGCCCGTCTCCAGTCCAGAATCGTCCCGTCCTTGAAACGTTTGCCATCTAGACAGGAACCATGGGTGACTTGATAACAACAACCGCGGAATTGAGTTCCGCATGTGACGCTGCTCGTGCGGGGGGATATCTTTCGCTGGATACCGAATTCGTTTCCCGGCAGACGTATTACCCAAATCTCGGCATTGTGCAGCTGGCGACGATTGACGGATGCTGTGCCGTGGACTGCATGAAGGGCCTGGACAGGTCGTGTCTTGGCGCGGCGTTGTCGGACAAGGATATCGTAAAGATACTCCACGACGCCCGGCAGGACCTCACGTTGCTCCGGCGGTTTACGGGGGCGAATCCGCTCTCTGTCTTTGATACGCAGCTCGCCGCCGCGTTCGCCGGCTTCCGTTCCGGTATAGGGCTTCAACAGCTCCTTTTCGAGGCGATGGACATTGGCCTGCCCAAGACGGAGACGTGTTCCGATTGGACCAGCCGCCCGCTTTCCGCCGCGCAGATACGCTATGCGCTCGACGATGTCCGTTATCTCTCGGCGCTGCGCGACGAACTCCTCCGGCGCGCGGATTCATTTGGCACGCGCCCCTGGCTTGAGGAGGAGATGGCTTGCTACAACGAAGCGTCTCTCTACGAAGAATGCCCCCCAGAGGAAATGTGGCGTCGGGTCAAGCTGCGACATGCGCGGCTCGACCGGCGCGGTTTCGCCGTGTTGCGCTCCGTTGCGGCGGTCAGGGAGTCCCTCGCGAGGGAATGGAACCTGCCGCGACTGTGGTTGGGTACGGACGAATCGCTTGTGGAGATGTCCGGTCTGGGCAAGGTCGGCAGGCTTGTGCACAGGCTTGGGGAAGGACGGGCGCGGCAGCTTCGTCTACACTACGACGAGGCGATCGCCGCCGCGCTTGGGACGGAAGAGGAGCAATGGCCGGAAGACCCCCGCGTTCATTACATCCCGGAAGTCCTGGATGCCGCCGATGATGCGGTTGAGTGGCTTTCGGAGCGTGCCACGGCGTTGCATGTAGATCCCGGTGCGATTGCCAATCGCGCGACGGTTACGGCGTTTGTGGACAATGTCGACGACGAGTCGAATCCGCTTTCTCATGGTTGGCGCTGGGATGCCGTTGGACGTGATATGGCAGAGAGGTTCGGCGTGGACTGACTTGGACCAACGGCAAAGTCCTCCCCATGGATGCTTGCCTATGTTGAATGTCTCGTATCTAGACGCCAGTTGCAAAATCTACTTGTTTGTCTCACGCAAAGTACGATAAGGTCGCAAAGCAACTCTGAAAATGAAACATCGCGTACTTCACGAACTTGTCGCGAGATATATTCGGGGGGCAATTACCTCTAGTGGGAGAGAATGCATTCCTATAGGTTTCTCCGCATGATTGGCACCTTCGGTTTTCGGAGTCCTTGTTCTTTGCTTCGTGATTTCGGCTTGTCCGCGTCAAGAAACACCGTCTTGGGCGAGAGTAAATACTCCAGCGTTGCAAAGACCTGCGTGAATACCGGCTTGGATTCGGCAAGAATTGTCGCGACTATGTCATGGCGCGGCCTCTCGTCGAGAAGCGCAGACGTAGGCTTCGGGTCTTTGGTGTCCGTCGCCTGCCTGAGACGCATCGCCATTGCCTTATATCGCATCAGAGTCTTGTACTTCGGATGGAGCTCAGGTAGCCGCTCGTGCAGCCATTCCTTTATGCCGCCGTTGCGGCCGGACACGTTGCCGAATTCGTCGAATCGAAGGTTGTTGTCCACATAGCACTCGAGGTCCTGGAGCATACCGCCGAGGCGGATCATCGCCTCACGCGATTCTTTCCGCGCGTTCCACGCCGCGAGTACCTCCTCCGGCGTTGGCATCGGCGCGGACGTTGTCCGTCTCGCGACCTTCCGCCGCGCGGCGGCAAGCTCGCGCCTTCGCTCCGTCTCGCGGGCGTAGTAGAAGGGGCGGCGCAGAACACGAAGGTCGCGCATGAGCTTTTGCTTTAGCGCCGCCCGCTTTGTGGGGTTGGTGAACTTCGATACGGTGTCGCGCACGGCGACGCCTATGTCGACCATCGCGCAGCGAGGCGTTTTGGTGCGTCGCGCCACGCGAACCACTCCTTGCCGCGGCACGCCTCGTCCAGCCGTTCCGCTGTGCGCGGACTGCACCGCAGACGGTACGTGTGCATGTCGAGATACTTGCCAGTGTAGGTCTTCGCCTCGCTGTATGTCCAGCCGTTGTGGTACGCATACCAGTAGGCCGAATGCTCGTATCGCTTTTGTCTCATAGTGTCTGCCAGAATTTCTTGTTGTGTCTGCTAGAATTCCTTGTTCACGATGTCAACCAGAGTTACTCTTTATACATTATACAATCCTATTTGAAGTGCCTGTTATAGCATAATACAATCCTATTTGAAGTGCCTGTTATAGCATAGTGCATGTTAGAGCTCATCTTTTTCTACGATTTTTCATCAATCTTGGAACTTTCTAGGTTTGCCTTCGCGGGGGTGCCCGCTTGATTCTTCTCCTGACGACGACTATTATACCATAAAATGAGATTTCATTGCGGAAAAATCTTAAAGTTTTTTTCGCATCTTTTTATCAGTCGTTTGAAGAAGGGGAAGTTCTCAATAAGACCATATAGGACGATGATGGGTTGGAATGGGGAGTTGGAATGGAGCGTTGACATTTTCAAGGTTATAATGTAAAATAAGTGTCGAGGTTTAGATGGACGTATCAAAACACGACAAGGTGGATGTGTCGTAACAAGAAGGGTGTATGTGTCGTAACACGAAAATATGATGTGTCATAACACGGAAAGTGGGTCGAAACAAAAAAGAATGTGTCAAAACAAGAAAAGAGGATGCAAATGAAAAAAACGATTCTTCTGGCAGCGGCCGCGGCCGTCTGCAGCTCAGTTGCGTTTGCAGGCGCGGATGCTGTCGCGAAGTGTGGTGACAACGAGATCAGGCTGTATGCCGCCCCGCTCTCGTACGAAGTGCTGAAGGGCGGGAAGACGCTCGTCGAGAAGACGCAGATTGGCGTCTGCCTGGACGGGAAGTGCCTTGCGAAGGATGCGCGGGTGGCGTCCGTCGCGTCGAAGACGCTCTCCGGCACGGTGGAGCCGCCGTGCGGCAAGAAGGCGTCCGTGGACCTGGCCGGATTCGAGACGCTTGCGGACTTCGGCGACTTCGCGGTGCGGCTCGTCGCGCGCAATGACGGCGTCGCGTACCGGATCGAGCTGAAGAAGGCGGGAGTCGTCAAGTGCGAGAAGGCGGACGTCACGATTCCAAAGGCCGCCCGCTGCTGGTTCAACCGCACGCCCCGCAGCAGCCTCGGCTGCGAGGAGACCGTCCCGGAGTTTGCAGACGCGTCCGCCCTCAGGACCGACAAGGGCAAGGCTTTTTACCTCCCCCTGGCCTACACGGTGGAGGGCAAGACGGTTGCGGTCACGGAGTCCGGCCTCAATGACTATCCTGCGCTGTACTTCGGCGACGTCGAGCAGGGCGAGAGGGGCGCACGCCTGTCGTCGCTCTTCGCGAAGTACCCCAAGGCGACGACCCGCGTGGGCGGTTGGGGCAAGGAGAAGGGGCTCAAGACGGGCGGGCGCTGGGTGCGCGTGACGGAGACGGAGGACTTCATCGCGAAGGCCGCCGCGCCGCGTGCGCTTCCATGGCGCACGTTCATCCTCGCCGACTCTCCGTCCAAGCTCTGCGAGGCGGACATCGTGTATGCGCTCGCGGAGCCGGCGGCGCCGGGCGCGGACTTCTCTTGGGTCAGGCCCGGCAAGGTCGCGTGGGACTGGTGGAACGCCTTCGACAACAAGGGCACGGAGAAGGGCTGCACGACGGAGGGCTACAAGCGCTTCATCGACTTCGCGGCGAAGTCGGGCGTAGAGTACGTGATCTTCGACGAGGGATGGAGCGAGGCGCTGAACATCTGGAAGTACAGTCCGCGGGTGGACGTCCCGTACCTCATAGAGTACGGCAGGAAGAAGGGCGTGGGCATCATCCTCTGGATGGCGTGGGCGCAGATGTACGGCGAGGAGGAGCGCGTGGCAGAGCACTTCGCGAAGCTCGGTGCGGTCGGCTTCAAGGTCGACTTCATGGACCGCGCCGACGCGGAGGTGACCGCGTTCCTCGAGAGGTGCGCGGCGGCGTGCGCGAGGCACAGGCTCCTCGTCGACTACCACGGCGTGTATCGTCCGGTCGGCCTCCACAGGAAGTACCCGAACATCGTCAACTACGAGGGCATCCACGGTCTTGAGCAGATGAAGTGGGCGCCCGCAGGCAAGGACATGGCGCACAACGACGTCGCGGCGTTCTTCCTGCGCCTGACGGCGGGCCAGATGGACTACACGCCCGGCGCGATGGACAACTACCCGATCGGCGCGTACAAGGGAACCGGGCGCAACCCGGGCTCCGTGGGTACGCGCTGCCACCAGATGGCGCTCATGGCGCTCTACGAGGCTCCGCTCCAGATGCTGAGCGACTCCCCGACGAAGTACGAGAAGAACATGGAGTGCTTCTCGTTCATGGCGGCGACGCCAGTCACCTGGGACGCGACGGTTGGCCTCGGTGGATGCCCCGAGACGTTCGCCGCCGCGGCGCGCAAGGCGAAGGACGGTTCCTGGTACGCCGCCGCGATCACGAACAGGGATGCGCGCGACTTCGAGCTCAAGACGTGCTTCCTCGGCGAGGGCGAGTGGAAGGCGGAGATATTCAGGGACGCCGCAACTGCCGACGCCGAGCCCGCGAAGTACGTCCACGAGACGAAGACGGTCAACGCTGGCGATGCGCTGAAGCTCCACATGGCCAGCGGCGGCGGATTTGTCGTGAAGTTCTCGAAATGAGCAGGCGGGCCCGCCGCGGGCCTGTTGACAGCGAGGGAGGGCGGACTCCAAGCCATGACACTGCAGCAGCTTAGATACGTCGACGCCGTGGCGGCGTGCGGAAGCGTGAACGACGCCGCGAAGCGCGTGTTCGCCACCCAGCCGACGCTCACGGAGGCCATACGCAACCTCGAGGAGGAGCTGCGCATGGCCATCTTCACGCGCTCGAACCGCGGGATGTCGCTGACGCGGGAGGGCGAGGAGTTCCTCGCGTCGGCGCGGCAGATCCTGGACGACGCGGCGCGGATCCAGGAGAAGTACTCCGGCAAGGCCGTGCGCCGCGCGCAGTTCGCCGTGTCGTGCCAGCACTACGCGTTCGCCGTGGAGGCGTTCATGGAAGTCGTCCGTTCCAACGGCGCCGACTCCTACGACTTCACGCTGCGCGAGACCGTGACGAGCGAGATCATCGACGACGTCGCGCGGCACCGCAGTGAGATAGGCATACTCTACCTCTCTAACCGCAACGAGCGGGCGATCCAGATGATACTCCGCAAGGAGGAGCTGGTCTTCGAGGAGCTTTTCGCGGCGAAGCCGCACGTGTTCCTCTCTAGGAAGCACCCCCTCGCGAAGAAGAGGACCATCAGCCCCGGCGATCTGGACGCATATCCTTACCTCACCTACGAGCAGGGGACGGAGAACGCGCTCTACTTCGCAGAGGAGGTGATGCCGGCGATAGACCGCAAGAAGAACATCCGCGTGCGCGACCGCGCAACGATGACGAACCTCCTGATGGGGCTGAACGGCTTCACCATCGCCTCCGGTGCGCACGCAAAGGCGTACAATCCATCGATCGTCTCGGTGCCGCTGAGGCTTGACGACACAATACGCGTCGGGCTGATACGCCGTTCCGGCATCCCGCTTTCCAGCCAGGGCGAGGCTTTCGCCGCAGCTGTCCGGGAACGCCTGTCCCGAAAATAGCCAAGCCGTGAAGACACCACTCGTCTTTTGCGCTCTCTGGTAATAGGTTTTGCCTATATGGAATGCTGTTATATTCCGATTACCCTTTAGCGGCTCGAATGTGAGATAATATTGCCGTTGACGAAACAAGAAAGGAGCAACGGCAATGAGCGAAAGAAAATACCACGTCGAGACCCTGGCGGTGCACGCCGGGCAGAACCCGCACGGCGACCCAGCGACGAACGCGAGGGCGGTGCCGGTGTACCGCACGACGGCCTACAACTTCCGTGACTCCAAGCACGGGGCGGACCTCTTCGGCCTCAGGGAGCTTGGCAACATATACGCGCGCCTGATGAACCCCACCAACGACGTGCTCGCGAAGCGCATCGCCGCGCTCGAGGGCGGCGCGGCCGCGCAGACCCTCGCCTCCGGCACTGCGGCCATCTACTTCACGATCACCAACATCGCCCGCGCAGGCGACGAGATCGTCGCGGCGAACAACCTCTACGGGGGGACCTTCAGCCAGTTCGACGCGATCCTCCCCAACGTCGGCATAAAGGTGAACTTCACTCAGGTCAACGACTTCGCCGCCGTCGAGGCCGCCATAAACGAGAAGACCCGCCTCGTCTATGTCGAGGCCGTGGGCAACCCCGCGCTCGACGTCGCGGACATCGAGCGCTACGCTGAGATAGCGCACCGCCACGGGCTTCCGCTTGTCGTCGACTCCACATTCACGCCGCCGCCGCTTCTGCGCGCGCTCGACCACGGTGCGGACCTGGTAATCCACTCTCTCTCGAAGTGGATCGGCGGACACGGCGCGGGCATCGGCGGAATCGTCGTCGAGAAGGGCGGCTTCGACTGGGCGAACCCGAGGTTCGCCCTATACAACGAGCCGGACGCCGGGTACCACGGGCTCCGCTTCGCGCACGACCTCCCCGAGCCCCTGAAGCCCATTGCGTTCTCCATCCGCCTGCTGACGGTGGGAATCCGCAACCAGGGGCCGACGCTCGCGCCCGACGCGGCGTGGATATTCCTGCAGGGCGTGGAGTCGCTGCCTCTGCGCATCGCGCGGCACAGCGAGAACGCGCTCGCCGTGGCGAAGTATCTCCAGAGCCATCCCAAGGTGGCGTGGGTGAAGTACCCGTCGCTTACGCAGCCGGAGCTGGCGGCGAAGTACCTGCCGAATGGCGCGGGCGGCGTTGTGGTGTTTGGCGTCAAGGGTGGCGCGGAGGAGGCCCGCAAGGTGACTGACGCGGCGAACGGGGACATCTTCTCGGTTCTCGCGAACGTCGGCGACGCGAAGAGCCTCATCATCCATCCCGCCTCGACCACGCACTCGCAGCTCTCCGACGAGGACCTGCGAAAGGGCGGTGTCGCGCCGGAGCTAATTCGGCTCTCCATCGGCATCGAGCACGTCGACGACATCATCGCCGCGCTCGACGAGGCCCTAGAGGCCATCTGACGGTTTTGTCCACGCCTCACTACCCCCGAGGCGTGGGCGTTTCAACAACAGACAAACAACAACGCCGGAAATCGGCGAGAAAGGAATGATGAAATGAACATCAAGCACACAAATGGTTGCATCAAGGCAATAGTCGCGCTCTCCGCCGCAGTCGCGGTCGGGGCGGCGATCCACGACAACGCCTACGGAGGGGTGCCGCTCAACAACCTGCAGGGCACGGGAGGCATCGCCTTCAACCCGCTAGCGTATACGGCGGGCCTGCCATGGGACGACGGTGGAGGAGACTCCACCAACGCCGTCGCGGAGTCCTCGCTGAACGGCATAGTGTCGCGTCCGCAGCTCGGCGCGTGGTACGTGAACCTCAACGACGCCAGAATCAACTGGTGGGCGGCGTCCGCCGCGATCACGTTCGCGGACCGCGTGGAGGTCTCGGCCGGCTACGGGTTCATAAACGCGCACAAGTACGGCGACAAGTCCATAAACACGTACAACCTTGGCGCGAAGGTCCGCCTCCTCGACGAGAACGCCTTCGACACGTCGTGGCTCCCGGCTGTCGCGGTCGGTGGCGTGTACAAGTACACGGACTCGCGGACGGTCGACGCGTTTCGCCTCGACGACGACGGGTTCGACGCGTATGTCGTCGCCTCTAAGCTGATCACCCAGACCCCGTGGCCGATCCTCCTCTCGGCGGGCCTGCTCCTGTCGGACGAGGTCGTGAACGGTGTCGTCGGCCACAACGACTACGACGTCGTCGCCTTCGGCAACATCGACGTGCTGCCGGCGGAGAATGTCGCGATCGGCCTTGAGTACAAGCAGGGCGTCGACGCGGGCGACACAAGCGTCACGGGCGGGCACTCCATCCGCAACCACGACTACTGGGACGCGCACGTCGCGTGGTTCGTGACGAAGCGGCTCACGCTCGTGGCGGCGTTCGCCGAGACGGGCGACAAGGACAAGTTCTACAGCAAGGGGAACGTGAAGAACCTCGGTGTCGGCTCCGGCGCGGTGTTCTCGATACAGTACCAATTCTAACGAGACGCGAGACACGAACTGCGAAACGTGGTATAATTCTATATGTCTTGCGGTTCAAGTCTCAAGTATCACATCCAATCTCAAAACAAAGCAACAACCTGAAAGGAATCAAAGAAATGAGCAAGACGGCAAAGAACATTCTGGAGAAGGTGGGCGGCACGCCGCTCGTCGAGATCTCGAACAAGCTGAACAAGGGCGGAGCGAAGGTGCTCGCGAAGGTCGAGTTCTTCAACCCAGGCGGCAGCGTCAAGGACCGCATCGCGCTCGCGATGGTCGAGGCCGCGGAGAAGGACGGCGTCCTCAAGCCCGGCGCGACGATCATCGAGCCGACGAGCGGCAACACGGGAGTGGGCCTCGCGCTCGTGAGCGCCGTGAAGGGCTACCACCTCGTCCTCACCATGCCCGAGACGATGAGCATCGAGCGCCGCAAGCTCGCGGCCGCCTACGGCGCGGAGATCGTCCTCACGCCTGGTTCCGCCGGAATGAAGGGCGCGATCGCCAAGGCTAACGAACTCAGGGACGCGACCCCCGGCGCGGTCATCCTACAGCAGTTCGAGAACCCGGCCAACCCCGCCAAGCACGAGGCGACGACGGGGCCCGAGATATGGGCGGACACGGACGGCGAAGTCGCGGCGTTTGTGGCGGGCGTGGGCACGGGCGGCACGCTCTCCGGAGTGGGGCACTACCTCAAGTCGAAGAACCCCGCCGTGAAGGTGTTTGCCGTGGAACCAGATACCAGCCCAGTCCTTTCCGAGGGCAAGGCAGGCCCGCACAAGATCCAGGGCATAGGCGCGGGATTCGTCCCCAAGACGCTGGATACGGGCGTATTCGACGAGGTCATCACGGCCTCCGCCGAGAACGCCGGCGCGACCGCGCGCGCGGCGGCGGCGAACGAGGGATTGCTCGTGGGCATCTCCTCCGGCGCGGCCTTGTGGGCTGCGCTCGAGCTCTCGAAGCGTCCGGAGTTCGCCGGCAAGACGATCGTCGCGCTATTGCCGGACACCGGCGAGCGCTATCTCTCGACGTGGCTCTTCGAATGAGCGCAGGTACGGAATACGCGGGAATAGACGGCGCGGAGGCCTTGGCGTTGCTGAGGCCTTCGCGTCGTCATGAATTGCGCGAGCGCGCGCACGAGGTGACCGAGCGATGCGTGGAGAAACGCTTCGACTTCTGTTCCATCGTCAATGCGCGTTCTGGGCGCTGCAGCGAGAACTGCAAGTGGTGCGCACAGTCCGCGCATTGGAAGACAGGATGCGAGACGTACGGCTGGGGCGGCACGGAGGCGTGCGTTAAGGCCGCGAAGGAGGCAGAGGCGAACGGAGCCGACAGGATCGGCATCGTCACATCAGGCAGATGCCTTTCGCAAAATGACGTCGAGAACGTCTGCGCGGCACTTCGCGCGATGCGCGAGGCCGTACCAGAAATCTGTCTTTGCGCCTCGCTCGGGCTTCTTTCTGAGGACGACCTCGCGAAGCTGAAGGCGGCGGGGCTCCAGCGCGTCCACTGCAACCTGGAGGCCGCGCCGTCGCTCTTTCCGTCTCTCTGCACCACGCACACGACGGCGGACAAGCTTGCGACCCTCCGCGCCGCGAAGAGGCACGGCTTTCAGATATGCTGCGGAGGAATCATCGGAATGGGCGAGACGGACGAGCAGCTTGTGGAGTTCGCGTTCGCGCTCAAGGAGATTGCGCCGGACTCAATTCCCGTCAATGTGCTGCATCCGATTGAGGGGACGCCGCTGGGGGAAAGGGGAATCCTCGACCCAGAGCGTGTGGTCGACTCGGTGGCGCTGTTGCGTCTTGTCAATCCCTCCACTCCTCTTCGATTCGCAGGCGGACGCCGCGACATGAGCGACGAGACGGCGGCGAAGTGCATCTATGTCGGGATGTCGGCGGGAATCGCGGGGCCGCTGCTGACGACGCCCGGTGCGGACTTCGACGACGACAGGGAACTTGCCGTCAGGGCTGGCTATACCGTCTCGCGATGCCTTCGCGAGGCTCGGCCTCAGGCGGAATCCTGAGCGGCTCGAGCGGCTTGTCGTCGGCCTCCAGCGACTGCCAGGCGGCGCTGTAGACCTCCATTCCCTTTTCGCGGAACATCGTCTCGAACTCCGTCCAGACCTCCTTGGGGCGCGGCATTGGTTCGACGCGTTTGAAGCGCGGGTCGGCGGCGAAGCATTCGCAGACCACTCCGAAGTACTCGGCGTGGTCGGTCGCGAACTCAAGCTTTCCGCCGATCTCCAGCCGCTTCCAGAGAGCGTCCAGGAAAAGGGGGCCGAACAGGCGGTGGGAATGGTGCTTGCGCTTCGGCCAGGGGTCCGGGAAGAACACGTATACCCGCCTGACGCCGTGCGCCGGCAGGAGGTAGTGGAATGTGTAGAGCGCCTCAAGCCGGAGGACGTGCGCGTTCGAGAGCCCCATCCTCTCGCATTTACCAGCGAACGAGCGGACGCGTCCGAGCATCCGCTCTATCCCGAGGTAGTCGCAGTCGGGATTGGCGGCGGCGCGTCCGGCGAGGAACCGCCCCTTGCCGCATCCGACCTCGATCTCAAGCGGACGCGCCGGGTCGAATTTGATCGGCTTGCACGGGTCTTTTATGTGTATGACGGGATCGATCATCTGAAGAGGTAGACGTAGAGAGCCCAGTTGACGCCGAGCGAGTACAGGTTTGCGGCGAGGTCGTCGAGCACAATGCCGAGGCCGCCCTTTACGGACTGCATCTGCCATGCCGGCGGCGGCTTCAGGATGTCGAGGACTCGCACGACGACGAAGAACGCCGCCATGTTCCACCAGGGTAGCGACGAGACGGGGATGCCGATCACCGCGACGGGGAAGAGCATCCACTCGTCGGCGACGATGCGCCCGTCGTCCTTCACTCCCAGTATCCGCTCTGCTGCCGAGCAGATGGGGACCGCGGCGACGGCGAGGGCGGCGGCCGCGGCAATCTGCCAAGCGAGCGGCAGACGCGTAGTGAAGTACGCGAGCGCGACGCCGGCCGCCGAGCCGAACGTGCCGGGCGCGAATGGGGCGAAGAGCCCGATACCGAAGCCCGACGCGACGAAGAGGCAGAGCCTCTCGGAGATCGACCAGGACGACTTCATTCCGCCGAGCCTTCCGGAAGCAGGCCCTGCTGGCGCAGAAGCGCGGCGATCTCCGGGTCGCGGCCCCTGAACGACCTGAAGACGGCAAGCGCGTTCTCGCCGCCGCCTTTTGCGAGGATCGTGTCGCGGTAGGCGCGCCCGACGCGGCGTACCGCATCGTCGTCGTCAAGTCCGGCCTCCTCGAACGCGCCGTAGCAGTCGGCGCTCATCACCTCGCTCCACTTGTAGCTGTAGTACCCGGCGGAGTATGCGCCGGCGAAGATGTGCGTGAAGCCGCAGAGGAAGAGGTCCTCGGGGACGATCGGCGTCCCGAAGTGGGCGAACACCGTCTTCTTCAGTTCATTGGGGTCCGGCACCTCGTCGGCGCCGTGCAGGAGCAGGTCCGTCTTCGCGAAGGCGAGCTGGCGGCGGCAGTCGGTCGCGGCGCGGAAGTTCCGCGCGGCCTTGACCTTCGCCTTCAGGTCCTCGGGAAGGGCGATGCCGGTGCGGTTGTCGAGGCACCAGTTCTCCATGAACTGCGATGCGACCTCGACGGCGTCCCATTCCACGAGGTTGATGCCGGCGGCGTCCTCCTCGCCGACGCGCGTGAGCAGACACTGAAGGTTGTGCCCGAACTCGTGGAAGAGAGTCTCAACCTCGCGCATCGGCATGTACGTCTTGCCGTCGGCGTCCGGCGCCTTGATGTTCAGGACCATGAGCGAAAGGGGAGTCGCGCCAAGCCGGTCGTTCCTGTTGCGGAACTCGTTCATCCACGCGCCGCCTCGCTTCTGCCCCAGGCGCACATACGGATCGAAGTAGAAGTGGGCGACGTCCTCTCCGCCGTCGCGTACCGTGAAGAAGCGCACGTCCGGGTGCCACGTCGACGGCTTGTCGCCGCCCGTGACTTCCACGACGTCGACGCCGAAGAGGAACTTCGTCATCCTGAACAGCCCGTCCAGGACGTCCTCGAGTTCGAAGTGGCGCTTCAGCTCGTCCTCGCTGTAGGAGTACTTCGCTTCGCGGAGGCGCTCGGACAGGAACTTGACGTCCCACGGCATCACGCCGTCCGCCGGCGCCTCAGGCAACTCGGCGAGCTCCCTCTCCTCCGCCGCGGCCGGCGCGACAGTCGCCGCGTCCAGCTCGTCGATCATTTTGAAGACCGCCGCGACGGACGGTGCGCATTTCGAGGCGACGGACAGGTCGGCGTAGGAGCCGAATCCGAGAAGGGCGGCTGACTCGCGCCTGAGCGCGAGCTCCTCCCTGATGCGCGCGACGTTCTCCGGGGCCCTCGTGGACCTGGCTCTAAGAAGTTTCTCGCGGACCTCCCTGTCGGGGCATTCGCGCATCGTCTCCATGTACGCCGCGTCGTCAATCGTGTACGTCTTGCCGTCCTTCTCGTACTTGAACGCCGCCGTCGCGTCGATGACGGCGTTGGAGAAGTCCGCGCCTAGCTTCGCAAGCTCGGCCTGGATCTCGTTGAAGCGCTCCCGCCTCTCGCCGGTGAGTCCCACGCCGGCGAGCTCCGCCGACTCGATCATCTTGTCGACGATCCTCAGCCTTATCTTGTCCGCCCCGTCGCCCATCGCGGCGCGGACGGCCTTCGCCCTGGCGTATATTGGCTCGGACTGCGAGACGCGCAGCGTGAACTCGACCATCTTCCCCTGGTAGTCCTCCTGTACGTCGCGCCACTCCTGCGAGTTCATCACGCCCAGCAGGTGCATCACGTACCCCCATGTCTGCCACAGCTCGCGGGTGGCGTCGTCGAGCGCCCACACGAACTTCTCGTAGTCGGCGGAGTCGTCCGCCTCCACGGCGGCGACGGCGCGTTCGGATTCTACGAGCAGGCGGTCGAGCTCCGACCTTGCGAATGACGGTGTTATCAGGTCCCAGCGTGGAAAGTCAGGTTTCATGTTGCGTGTTCTCTTTTCTTGTGTTTTCGTGTTGAGGTTTTGGTTATGGATACGTCATGGACACGTCGCCAGGAAAGCGGTTGCGTCCGCGACGGCCCTTTCGGTCAGGGCGGAAAGCGACCAGCTCTTCGCGTATGACGACTCCGCGGCCTCGGCGCTGAACGGGCTGAAGATCGGGATCGGTCCCCAGACGGTGGCGTAGTATTCCTGCGCGTAGTTTTTCAGCAGAAGCACCTTGCCGGTGGCGACCTCTGTTATCTTGAGCCTGGCGGTCCACGTTTCGCAGGTGTAGTCCGCCGTGAGGAGCGAGAGCAGTACGGTCGCGGCCTCTGCCATGCGGTTCCCGTCGGTGATGATCGGGCCGGAGAACTTCACGTCGACGATGTACTGCGCGTTCGTCTGGCCGAGTACGAAGCCGGCGCTCTCGAATGCGTCCTGGGCCTTTTCGGCGTAGGCCGGCGTAATGCCAGTCTCCGGCACGTATGTCGTAGTGGACATGGTCTGCGGATACAGGTAGCCCCCGTGGTAGCGTCCGTGCCTGTAGTATCCCGGCGTCGCTCCCCACACTGTGGAATATCCGTATACTGGCGTGTACGTGGTGTACGTCGCCTCGAATCCGCTTATGGCGATGCGGCGCCCGGCAGGCTGGGCGCTTGTCAGCTCGACGGCCGGGTAGTCGGACTGCGCGAGCGTGAAGCAGCCGGAAAGCAGCATCCCCGCGACTGCGGCCGGGATTGCGGACGCGACTGCGAGACGGATCGTTCCTTTTTTCATGTTTACTCCCTCCTTGAGTTTTGCCTTTGTCTTGTTTCGCCTTGTTGTGGTATTATATCACAAATCGCGCTGGGCCGCGCAAGGCGCATGTCATTTACTTGACGAGCCAGAGCCCGAAAACTCCGCCCGCCGTGTTGCCGGGCTTCGGCACGAAACGGACCTCTACGTCCTTCTTCCCCGCGACAAGTTCCTCGGGGACCTGCATTTCGGTGAACACGAACGCGGGCTTCTTGTTGTCGACGAGGTTTTCGGTATGGACGGTCTTCCCGTCAACCATGACGTCGAACATGCGCGCCCCGCGCTCGCTCGCGCAGTATTTCGCCACCAGCGTGCGTCCGCCAGGCGCATCGCCGACGGCGAGGCGATAGGCGAAAAAGCCGCCGTTGTGGGCGTGGCGCCAGCGATATTCGTTGTGTTCGCCATAAAGCCCCGGGCCGGATTCGGTCTTCTCCCCCGCAAGGCCATGCGCCTTCTCGCTCGTGGCGTCGCCTATCTTGACGGAATCCACGGCGCGCTTCGCATACGCGGCGTCCCGCGCCTCCGCTTCGGCGAAAGCCTTCGTCTCCTTGGGGTCGGGTATCCGCCAGTACATGTTGTACCTGCTGAAGTGGAGGTCGTACAGCGGCTTGAGGATGATGTCGCTTCCCTTCAGGCGGAACGCAATCGCGCCGAAAGCCGTCCGCTCGAGGCACGACGCGGGGTCGGTAGCGGCGGACGCAGGAACGTCTACGATGCCGATGGGCTTGCCCAGCCTCCA
The DNA here is from genome assembly GCA_902799955.1 of uncultured bacterium. Lineage (GTDB taxonomy): Bacteria > Verrucomicrobiota > Kiritimatiellia > RFP12 > UBA1067 > UBA1067. Next base: position 42,884 of record CADCCQ010000039.1, read on the forward strand.
GCTGGAGGTGTTGCTGGCAGGCGGATGGGCGAAGTAGTCGCTCTGCTTCAATCCGTCGCTTCTCATGTCCCCGACCAGCAGCGTGGGGCCGTAGAAGAACGCGATGTACCTTTTCGAGCCGGGCAGGAACTCCGCGCTCAGCGACATCGGGAACTCCACGTCGATGCGGTCGCCCGCCTTCCACTCGCGGGTGATGGAGATGTAGCGAGGCTGCCGTGCGTCGACCGCCACGCCATTCACGTACACGGCGAAACCTTCACGCGCCCATGCGGGGCGTCTTACGTTCACTGTGAACTTCCGGTCCTTTCCGACGGCCTCCACCTTCACGCAGGAGGTCTCCCCGTAGGGGAACGCCGTTTCCTGGCGGAGCTTGACGCCGCGCTCCTTCCAGTCGAGCGTCGCGGGCGCGAAGAGCTGAACCGTCACCGCGCTGTCGTCCGGCGTGTGGGTGAACACCATCTGGGCGTACTTGCCCGGCGCCTCGAATCCCGTGCCGGTGCAGCACCACATCGAGTCGAATTCGTCCGAGTACGTGCGCGACGCGCCGGGCATCGCAGGGGTGTAGTAGATGGTACGTCCGAGAATCGGGTCGTGCGTGGAGAGGAGGTGGTTGAAGAGCACCCGCTCGTAGAAGTCGATCTTGTCGGACGACGGCTCCGTCTCGAACAGCGCCTCGGTCTGGCGCAGCATGTTCACGGAATTGCACGACTCAGGGCCTCCGGTCATGAAGAGCTTCTTCTCGAAATCGGACCTTGGGAACAGGTGTTCGCGGTGCGAGTTTCCGCCGAACGCCCAGGCGTGGTCGCAGATGAAGGCGCGGTTGGCGTTGACCATTGCGCGGTGAAGCCTCTCGTCGCCCGTGATGCGGTAGACGCGCTCGAACCCGGTGTATTTTGGAATTTCGTTGTTCCCGTGGTGGAAGCAGAGGTGAGCGGCGTTGCCGTCCGCGAGCGGCGCGAGCATCCGCTCGTGGCAGAGGCGCCGCGCCCATTTCTTGTACTTCTCATCGCCCGTCATCGTGAACGCGACCGCGAACGTCTCGGGCAGGGAGGCGTGCTCGCAGTCGAGCACCTTCTGCAGCTGCGCGTCGTTCAGCTTATCCACGACCGCATTGCCGAACCAGTCGGAGAGTCGCAGGAACACGCGCTTCGCCTTGTCGCTTCCCGTCGCAATGTGGATGCGCCAGAGTCCGATCAGCAGCTTGTTCAGCGTGTAGATCGGCTCGAAGCGATTGTTGATGAACGCGCCGTATTCCGTCTTTGGGTTGATCTTGACGTCGATTTTCCCGGACGCTATCTCGTCGAACACCTTGCGTCCATCTCGCGCGGCGAGCGCGTAGCCGTCGCCATGCGCGTTCTGCACGGCCTCGAGCTCGTCGACGATGTAGAGAAGGCGCCGCTTCAGCTCCTCGTCGCCTGTCGCCTCCACGGTCATGGAGGCACCAGCCATGTAGAAGCCGAGGATGTGCCCCGCGAGGTCCAGCCAGTTCTTCGGCGACTCCCAGCCGTTGTAGGGCTCCGCCTTTGGCTTGAGGCCTGCCTCAAGACGGAAACGGCTCAGAAGCCTGTCGGGGTCGAGCCTGAGGAGGTATTCTCTGTTCTGCTCCTGCTGCCACTTTAGCGGTCCGCCTGTGAGGCGGACGCGCGAGAGCGGAAAGATTGCTTCTTTCGGCGTGACCGCTTCGCCGTGCGCGATGCCGATCGCCATCATTGCCGCACAGGCGGAGAATGTGATTTGTGTCTTGAGTCTTCTCATCTTGGTCTCTCCTGGTTGTTCGTCGACATGGGGAGTGTCCCCCACGGAATCCGACGTATATTTTACCACAAAACGTGGACTTTGTCCTGGGTGCATCTCTATAATTCACCGCCTCGTCTTCTGTTGATTGGAAACAACTATTTGAAACAATTTTATTTTACGGCGGGCAACAGCCCGCCGGCTTAATAACGCCGCGCAGTTGCGCGGCGAAAAGAAAAGTTGTTCTGGTTGTTTTCAATCTCAAAACGCACGGGTGAAAAATGGAGATGCGCCCCTTTGTCCTGCTCCTTGCACTTTCTCTCTAGCGCGGATTGAAAGATTGTGATAAAATATTCGCCAATGGGTGCGATGTTGTAGATGACAACAAAAACGGGAGGACATACAGAATGAAGATTGGAAACATCTGCATACTCGTCGCGGCGCTGATCGCCGGGGCGGCGGCCGGCTACTGCGTCGGCAGGTATGTGACGCCGTCGCCGGAGCCTGCGGAGCCGAGCGACGAGAAGCCTCGCCAGTCGCAAAGGGCGGGAGTCGGGAACGACGCGGAGAAGAAGATTCTGCGCGAGCGGGTCGCCGCGCAGGACGCGCGCATTCGCGAGCTCGAGGCGCAGGGCAAGGCCGATGAGGGTGACGGCGAGAAGCCGGCGGAGACCGCTGTCCGCGAAGGGGAGCGCCCGCCGAGGCGCGACTTCCGCGCGGAGATGGAGCGCCTGAGGGTCGAGGAGCCGGAGAGGTATGCGCAGATAACGAACCGCATGGCGCGCTTCCGCCAGCAGAACCTCGAGAGGGCCCAGTCAAAGATGGACTTCCTCGCGTCCATCGACACTTCGACAATGCCGCAGGCGGCGCGCGAGGCGCATACGGCGCTGATGGACCTGATAGAGAGGCGCGCGGAGATCGACGACAAGTTCAGGAACTTCGGCGCGATGACGGACGAGGAGCGCCGCGCCGCCTTCGATGAGATGCGCGAGGTGGACGGCGACATCAACCGACTCAACAAGACCGTCCGCAGCAACCTTCTGCGCCAGACTGCGAAGGAGCTGGGCCTCAAGGGCGAGGCCTCGAAGGACTTCGTGGATACGGTGAAGGGGATCATCGACGCGACGGAATCCGGCTTCGGCCATCACGGACGCCACGGCGGCCCGCCACGCGGCCCAGGTGGCGGCCACCGAGGCGGAAGATAATTTCTTCTTGAAATCTTTCTAGTTCCTCTTGCCTTTAAGAGGCAAAAAGTGTATAATAGGGGCGTGCGAAAGAAATCAAGTCTAAAATACGGGAGAATCCTCCTGAAGCTATCGGGCGAGGTGCTCGGCAACCGCGAGAGCGGCGAGTGCATCGACCCGGAACGCCTTGCGTTCATGGCCGAGCGCGTCAAGAAGGTCCACAAGATGGGTGTGCAGGTCGGAATCGTGCTGGGCGGCGGCAACATATTCCGCGGCCTCACGGGCGCGGGCAAGGGCGTGGACCGCGTCACTGGCGACTCGATGGGCATGCTCGCCACGGTCATCAACGGCCTCGCGATGATGAATGCGCTGGAGGCCGTGGGCGTCCCGGCGCGCGTGATGACGGCGATGGACATGCCGAAGATCGCGGAGCCGTTCGTGCAGCGCAAGGCCCTGCGGCACTTCGAGAAGGGGCGCGTGGTCATCTTCGCGGGCGGCACTGGCAACCCGTACTTCTCCACCGACTCCGCCGCCGCGCTGCGCGCCAGCGAGATCGGCGCGGACGCGCTTCTCAAGGCGACGAAGGTCGATGGCATCTACACCGCCGACCCGAAGAAGGACCCGAAGGCGAAGAAGTACGCCTCGCTCCGCTACGAGACGGCGCTCGAGAAGAGGCTCAAGGTCATGGACTCCGCCGCGTTCGCGCTCTGCATGGACAACGCGATCCCGATCGTCGTCTTCGACTTCTTCGACCCCGGCGCACTCGAGCGCCTGATGAAGGGCGAGGCGGTCGGCACCATCGTCAGCGAGAGGGGCTGACTGGAACATCTTCAACTACACACAAGAAAGGCAGACAGATAAAATGGAAACGGTAGCAGAGGCGCTCAACGACGCCAACACGAAGATACAGAAGAGCTTTGACGCGCTCAAGGCGCAGTTCGCCGGCCTGAGGACGGGCAAGGCGAGCCCCGCGATGGTCGACGGCATCCAGGCCGAGGCATGGGGCTCCAAGCAGCCGCTCAAGAACATCGCCACGATCTCCACGCCCGAGCCGCGCCAGATCAAGATCACGCCGTTCGATCCGTCGACTATCGACGGCATCATGAAGGCGATCCTCGCGGCGAACATCGGCGTGACGCCGCAGAGCGACGGCAAGGTCGTTCGCATCACCGTGCCGGAGCTGAACGAGGACCGCCGCAAGGAGATCGTCAAGACCGCCAAGGCTCAGGCCGAGGCGCAGAAGGTCGCCATGCGCAACGTCCGCCGCGACGCGAACGACGCGGTGAAGAAGCTCGAGAAGGACAAGAAGATCTCCGAGGACGACCTGAAGTCGGCGCTGGACAAGATCCAGAAGGCGACGGACGAGGGGATCGCGAAGATCGACGCGGAGCTGAAGGCCAAGGAGGCGGAGGTCATGTCCGTCTGACGCGGCGTTGGCTTTCGCGAGCACGACACGATTTTGAATCTGAAAGGAAGGGAGCCGTAGAATGGCAGAAGAGCAGTTGAGTCCAATAAGCGCGGCGAAGCCGCCGGCGGTGAATCCGCTCGGCACGCCGTCGCATGCGTCCACGCTTAAGCTCAAGCCCGTGATCAGGAAGCCGGTCGCGGGCGGTGCTGCAAGGCCTGGCCTGAAGCTGCCGACGCGTCCTGCGGTAGGCGGGGCTGCGGCCCCCGCGACGCCTGCCGCGCCTGCGGCGCCCGCGGCCCCTGCGCCAGCCTCGGGCGGCGACTCTGTCTCGCAGCTCCAGACCGTCACGCAGAAGCTGAAGGGCATCACGCAGAAGCTGAAGGGCGTGACGCAGCAGATCCCGCAGCAGGCGATTCTGCGCAAGACGGGCATCATCGCCGACCAGAACCTCACCGAGGCGCAGAAGCAGGCGTCCAAGTCGAGGACGGCGAGAATTTCGCTTTCCGACGCGCTTGGCGTCGCGCCCGTAAAGGACGAGGCGGCTCCGATGAAGACGATCCGCATCAAGCGCCCCGACCTGCCGGGCGCGGCCAAGCCTGCCGCAAAGCCTCCGGCGGCGGCCGAGGAGCCTGCGACGCAGGCGACGGCTGCCGATGGCGCGCCGCAGGGTGCCGAGCAGTCCATCACCCAGCGCAAGACGCTCAAGATCTCCAGGCCGGGCGGAGGCGTCCGCCCCGGCGGCGCGAAGTTCGCGCTCAAGAAGCCCGGCGCGCCTGCAGCTCCCGCCGCGAAGGACGGCGAGGCGCCCGCGGACGGCGACGTGCCGGAGATGGACGTCCCCGAAATGCCGGCCGCCGCGCCCGCTTTCACGCCGTACGGTCCGCGCAACAAGGAAGACGACGGCGTCGCCGGAGTCCCCGCGGGGCTGCTTGTCTTCGACTTCATCCTGCAGTTCGCGGCGTGCATCGCGGTCGGGTTCCTGGGCTGGCTGCTCTACACCGACCTCAACACGACCTGGTTCTGATTCGCTGGATGAGACGCTTTCGCGCCATTGTAAAGGCGACGGTTCTCGAGACGACATCAGAGCCGCTCGCCTTTCTGCTTGCAATAAGCGCCGTGGCGACGGCGACCCTGGCCTCGGTCTTCCACATCCACCAGTTCGGCGAGACGTCGAGGATGGCGCGTGACGCGTCGCTCTCGGCGCTGCTTGTGTTCGGGCTCCTCTACGTCGTGTTCTGCACGGTGAAGGCGTTTCGGCGCGAGGCGGAGTCCGGCACGATGCAGATGGCGCTTTCGCATTCGGTGTCGCGCTTCTGCTTCTTCACGGCGAAGGCGACCGGGGTGTTCTTCTCGTACCTCGTGTTCGCGGCGACGATGTACGGCGCCGCGGTGACGACTGTCGTAGGCGCGGAGGTGGGCGGGCGCATAGCCAGGAACAACGGCTCGTTCGCGTTCATGTGGGGGGCGGCGGTCGCGTGCGACGCGGCGACGGTCGTCGTCCCGCTTGTCGTCGCCGCCGCGCTGAACAGGTTCGCGCGCTTCCGGTTTGTGTCCACTGCGACGTGGCTCGCAATGTCCGTCTCGCTGTTCGGCGCGGCGCTCTGCGTTGCGTTCGCGCCGGCGGACGCCGGCGGGGAGGTCGCGGCGGCGCTGCCCGCCAGGCTGGCGCCGGCTGCGCTGCTGCTCGCGCTCCCGGCCGCGGTGTTCGTGTCCGCCGCGGCCGCGTTCGCCGTGAGGTTCCGAGACAACATCGCCGTGACGTGCTCGTTTGCCGCGGCGGCGCTGTTCCTGCCGGCCCTTGGCAACTACTATCTTTCCGACGCGCTTTCGGGCGCCGGGCGCATCCCGTGGGGCTACGTCGCCGTGGCGTTTGCCGCGACGCTCCCGCTGGTGGCGGCGTTCGTCGCCCTCGGGGCGTGGCTCCTGGAGGGCCGGGACGTCGGCTGAACGATTTTCAACGAAGGAGCGACTGCGAAATGTCCAGCGAAAAGACTGAAGAATGCGGAGCGATAGAGCTGAAGGGCGTCGGCAAGACGTTTCGCGATTTCTGGATGCGCCCGACGGTGAAGGCCGTGGACGGGCTTGACCTCGCGGTGGCGCGCGGCGACGTCTTCGGGCTTCTCGGCCCCAACGGCAGCGGCAAGTCCACCACGATCAAGATGATCCTCGGGCTGCTCAAGCCGGACTGCGGCGACGTGCGCCTCTTCGGGCTGCGTCCGCAGTCGGTCGCCGCGAGGCGGCAGCTCGGGTATCTGCCGGAGCTCAGCTACCTCCATCCGTTCCTCACTGCGAGGGAGACGATGATGTACTACGCGGGGCTGTGCGGACTTGACCGCAGGACGGCGAAGGAGAGGACTGGGCAACTGCTGGAGATGACGGGACTCTCCGACGTGGCCGGGCGCGCCGTCGGGTCGTTCTCGAAGGGCATGGCTCGCCGCGTGGCGCTGGCGAGCGCGCTCGTCGGGCGTCCGCAGCTGCTTATACTCGACGAGCCGACAAGCGGGCTCGACCCGATCTCTACGAACGAGGTGAAGACGCTGGTGAAGACGCTCGCCGCAGGCGGCATGACGATCCTGATGACGTCCCACCTCCTGGCGGACGCGCAGGACGTCTGCACGCGCGTCGCGATCCTCGACGGCGGGCGCAAGGTGGCGGAGGGCGGCATCGGCGAGATCGGCCAGTCGCTGGAGACGTTCTTCCTCTCCAAGGTCGGCGAGGGCAGGGACTTCAAGGTCGCGGAGTTTCTGAAGTGAAGGCGTTCCTCTCCGTTGTCTCGCTTGAGCTCAAGGCGGTGTTCCGCTCCAAGGCGCTTTTCGTCCTTGTCGCCGCCTCCGTCGGGTGGGTGTTGCTGCTGCCGCACGTCGCAAGGGGCGACGGGACGGACTCCGGGGCGTTTGCGCTTCGCGTCCTGTACGGCCTTGGCGCGGTGTTCGCGATTGTCCTCGTGTCGTTCGCGGCGGCTGCGGCCGGCTCGCTTTCGCGCGACCGCGCCGCGAAGAGGCTCCAGCTGACGATGGTGCGCCCCGTCAGACACTCCATCGTCGCGCTCGGCCGCATGGCCGCGCTATCCGCGTCCGCCGCGCTGGTCCTGGGCGCCGCGTGCCTTGCCGTCCTCGCCAGGGAGGGGAACTCGCGCACCTGCGACCATGTGTACGCCCCAAAGCTCGAGGACCCCGCCGCGGCAGCGGAGCGGATGTACGCGGAATACTGCGAGAAGTACCCCGACTTCAGGCGGAATTCCGAGGAGGTAGGCGTCGGCAACGTCAAGAACTACCTGATGCTGACGGCGCGCGACGAGTACCAGTCGGTCGCGAAGGGGGAGACGGCGACGTGGGAGTTCCCGTCGGCGCCGGCGCGCGGACGCTTCTCCGCGCGCGTGATGATGACGGACCTCTACGGTCGCCTCGACAAGGTGAACGGCGTTTTCCGCCTCGGGAATGCGGTCGGGGAGATGAACCGCCTGAACAAGACGGTCGCGAGGGTCGCGCTTTCGGCGGTCGCCGGGGGAGGCGAATCCGAATCCGGGAACCGCGTGCTTTCCTTCGAGAACAAGGGCGAGACTGACGTCTCGTTCCAGCCCAGGAGGGACATCCGGCTGCTGGCTGGGGCCGACGGCTTCGCCTGGAACCTCCTGCGGGCGTGGCTGGTAATGTCCGCAGTCGTCTCGATGGCGATTGCGCTGGCGACGTTCCTCGGATCCTGCCTGAGCCGCAGCGTGGCCGTGTTCTGCGTGTCTGCGATCCTCGCGGCGTCGGCGGTGGCGCCGTCCGCGCTGGACCAGGCGCCGGATCCGTTCACGGCGACCGGGGTCGAGCGGGCGAGCCTGAGGCTGACCGCGTTTGCGGACGCCGCGACGGGGCCGCTCAACTCCTACTCGCCGATAACGTTGCTGTCGGAGGGCGAATGCGTGGAGCGGTCCGACGTGCTTTCGTCGGCCCTCTTCGGCTTCGCGGCGTTCCCGTTCGTCTTCGCGCTTCTGGCGGGCCTCGTCATGTCCCGCGTCGCGGGGAGGGAGTAGGGAAGAGTGGAAAATGAAGAATGAAGAGTGAAGATTGGGGAATGAGAGTATGCAATTGTGGAATAACCCAAGCCACTCTCCAACTCGAACTCGAGACTCCAACTGAATTTACGAGTTGTGTAATTTTGTTTTCCAACGATAGATGATTTTGTGATACAATATTGAGTGTTCAGAGGATGCGGCGAAAGTCGTGCTCCTCCAGACGACGGCGCCGATGGGAGAAATCCAAAGGGCCGAGAATCAAGGTAGCATCAACGCTACACGTCGTTCATCCGAAATACCACCACGTGTTTCATCTTGCGAACGACATGTAAGTGGAGATGCGCCCTACTGGGCGCATTCTCTCTTTCATGTATTCGCATAGGCCCGTGGTGGGGCTTCGGATGAGTGCATGGATGGGAAGTGCGCTCTTTTTCATGCATCGGGTGCCGTGTCCGGCGATTTATGGTACGCAAGAACAAGAAGTTCCGCATAAGGTTCTCACGCAGAGGCGCAGAGACGCGGAGGAGAGGTGAGGTTGGACATGATGAAGAAGTTGATGTTGGCAGTTGCGCTTGGCGTTACGCTGACGGGATTTGGCGAAACCGTAACGAACGTGCGCGGCTCGCAGCGGCCAAACTCGAAACTTGTTGACATCTACTACGACCTCAACGCCTCCGACGGTGGAACGTATATGGTCGAAGTTGCGATTGAGGGGCGAACCGATACGGTGACCGCGACAACATTTAGCGGCGATGTGGGCAAAGGCATTGCTCCCGGCAAAAATCACCACATCGTTTGGGAGGCAGGAGCGGACTGGCGCGGCAAGGATGGTGATGTAAAGGCTATCGTGACTGCTACGATAGAGGATAAACACAACAAGGTTCAACTCTGGGCGGGTGGTCCGTGCTGGGCTGATAGGAATATTGGTGCAAGTGCGCCGTGGAATTACGGCCTCTATTTCTGGTGGGGCGATACTGCGGGGCATCGGCCAGGTTACAACTTCTACTCTGACAACTCCGCCATTTACACATACGGCAACGGCAAAAGCGTAGCGGAATTGCAAAGCGCCGGTTGGGTGACGAGCAGCGGTGTCCTTGCGCCAAGCCACGATGCGGCGCATGTCAAGTGGGGTGGCGCTTGGCGGATGCCGACGAAACAGGAGTTTGACGGTCTCAACAACAACTGCGATTGGACGTGGACGACACAGAGCGGCGTGAACGGCTATGTCGTTCGCGGCAGGGGGGTGTACGCCTCCAATAGCATCTTCCTCCCCGCCGCCGGCTACTGCGACGGGACTTCGCTCTACAATTCCGGTTTCGATGGCAGCTGCTGGTCGTCCGTCCCGCGCTCGGACTACAGCTACTACCACGCGTACGGGTTGTACTTCTTTTCGGGCTATCGCGGCTGGCGCAGCAGCGGCCGCCTCTACGGGCAGTCTATTCGCCCTGTCCAAGGGCCCTCTACGGCGGAGGTCGCGACAGGCAGTTCCGCGTGCTTTCCTGTCGATACAACCGACGGGGCGCTGATGGTCGCGGATGTGAGGTGCAAATACTTTGATGGCGAGTATGGCGGCGTGGGGCGCAAGGCAACGTTCCTGAGTGGCGTCTCGTGCGATATCGAGATGACGATTCTGGACGACCCAGTAAATGTCGATCATTGGCTTGTGAATGGGCAAGTGGTCACGACACAGACGTTCATGTTTGATGTCGGCTCTCTGGCGGTCGGCGGACGCTTGGAGGTCATCGCCGTCGGCAAGGAGGATGGCGTAAAATCTAAGCCGTTCCGCGCGAACTTCGATGTGGCAAAGCATGTTGACGAGGAACATATGGGGCTTTGGACGGCGAGGCCATCGAATAGCGGCGGGATTGACGAGATACGCTATACCATAGTTGGCGCAGGATCGGTATCCTTCCCGTTGGCGCTGGAGAAAAAGATTACAAAACCTGCTATGCTAAGGTGGGGCCCGGGCGACAATTGGTCGATATGCCCGAAGGTCGAGCTGACGCCTGAGGTGCGCTCTAGTGGGAACGGCTGCTGCAAGCTTGCCACCATAAAAGGGACGTCGAAAAACAAGTTTGGTGAAGTAATGGACAAGGACGTCGCCTTCACATTATCTGGAGGTCCGCTAACGCTGTCGTGGAATGCCATGAAACAAAAGTGGGTATGCGAGTCCGCCTCATTCGGCCTGGAGGCGAAAGGATCGATTCGTCGCTCTTATCCATATTTCACTCCTACCATTCCACCGATACCAGTAGGGTATGTCAAGTGGAAGGGGGAGATAGCGTTGTCGGGTTCGGTCAAGGTGTCGGGGATTGATTCCGCCTTAAGTGGAAACGGCTGGGGCGGACTCGAAAGCGCATTCACTTTCCGTAGCGATAGTTTTCCAAAATTTTCTGCAGGTGGCGGATTGGGTGTCGATGGATGCGCATGCATCGAGGGTTTAATTTCTGGGATGTCCGTCTTTAATGTGACATACAGCAAAGGAGCTTGGTCCGATTTTAGATGGGGTTTAAAGGCATCCGGTGAATTATCCTATAAGCTTTTTGTGCTCGAAGGAAAACTTATTGAACTGACCTCGGATACGTACTGGTTAATCAACAACACCTCTCCCAAGTCTATGCGGCTTATGGCTAGCACTCCGACTGCCGATATTGAATGGCGGTTGCAGTCGCGTGACTATTTGAAGAAGGAAACGCCGCGTATGCGTCTGATGGCTGCCGCTCCAACGGATGGAGTGGTGGAGAGCGGTGGTTATCCTAATCCCGCGCCTGCGATGGCGAGCGGAGCGGTTTGCGACGCGCTTGCGTATTTGCGAGACAATGCAGAGAGAACTTCCGCGAACCGCACGGAACTTGTGCTTCGCCCGGGAACGAGCAACGAATGGGACGCGGCGGAGGTCGTGTGGGACGACGGTACGGCGGACTTCATGCCTGAAATTGCGGCGATGCCTGACGGTTCGTTTGTGGCGACGTGGGCGAATGCGGGGCGCACGTTCAGTGATGACGTGACGCTCCCTGAGATGTGCGGTGCGATGGAAATTGCTGTTGGCGTCCGCAACGCCGCGACGGGTGCGTGGTCGTGCCGCAATTTGACGGCGGACTCCGTGCTCGACTTTGCGCCTGTCGTGCGGACAGGGACGAACGGCACGGCGTTGGTTGTGTGGCTCAGGAACGCGGCGGGAAGCCTCGCCGGTTCGGCGGTAGAGCCGACGGACATCATGGCGTCGGTCTATGCCAACGGGGCATGGAGCGCACCGGCGGCAGTAGTCTCGGGTGCAGGTTCTGTGAGCGGCTTTGATGTTGCGTTCGACGGCGAGAATGCCGTGCTGGCGTTCTCGAAGGATGCGGACGGCAATCAGGAGACGATGGGAGACATGGAGATATTCGCTGTCCGTTTCAACGGCGCGGCCTGGGGCGAACCGGCGAGGCTGACTTATGCAGGTGATTCGGACGGACAGCCTTTCGTGCGTGGTGGTGCGGGAACAGGGGTTGCGGTCCTCTGGACGGAGAAAGGCGCGCTGATGGAGACGACGGAGCTTACCGTTTCCAATGCCGTTGCCGTTGCGGCGGCAGATGGCTGGATGCTTTCGGGCGGATGCTCGGTGATGCGCGGCGCGGATGGTCGCGACGCGCTCGTATGGGGCGGAGATTCGGCTGCGGGCGGCGTGGCGAATGCGCCGGTGGCGATGATGTATGATCCTGTCTGCGGTGCATGGGGCGCACCGAGAAAGCTGCTCGACGACGGACGCTACGAGCGGCAGCTTGCGGGTGCTGTAGGCGCGGATGGCGGAATAAGGATCGGCTATGAATCGTCTTCAGTTTCGACAAATGCGCAGGGCGAGGTGATATTCGGCGATGTAGAACTCCGTACGCGCCACATTCCGGCGATATGCGATCTCGCGGTGGCGGAGGACGGCTTTTCTTTCGCGTCCGACGACCTTGTGGACGGCGACGAGACTGTCTTGACTGTCAAGGTCGCGAATCTTGGCTTCAAGACGGCGACAAACGCGACGGTTACGGTGTACGAGGGTGCTGGCGACGAGAAGGGGGAATTGGAGAGTGTTGTAACGAACTTTCCGGGCGGAGGGGTTGTCGCCGTCAGCGTTCCGTGGACGGTGGACAACACGCAGTCTAATCTGCAGTTCACGGTCGAGATCGACGCGGGCGGGTGCGAGGACGAAGGCGCGGACGGCAACAACGTCTATATCTGGAACGCGGGGGCGTATGATGTCTCGTTCTCCGGCGTGGCGGTGCGGAACGAGAGCGCGACGCGGCGGCTGGTGACGGCGGCGGTCTCCAATGCGGGGCTGGCGCCGCTTCTGAGCGGCGGCAAGGTCGTGTTCCGCAGGGGTGGCGAGAGCGGCGAAGTGCTGGCGGTGGACGAGATAGGAACCGTCTGGCCGGGCACGAACGGCGTGTACAATGCCGGCTTCGCCTGGGACATGGAGGGCGTGGCGTTCACGTCGGTGTGGGAGACGGTATGCGTGCAGCTATTCCCCGATGGCGTCGTGGGGTCTTCGCTTGACGCGGCGGACATGACGTTTGTACAGGTGGCGACGACGAAGGCATTTGGTTTCATGGTCAATGAAGTCGTGCCCGGCAGCAATGACAGTAATGATCCACTCACTGCGGCGCAGGCGGATTGGCTGAATTCGTTTCATGATGGATACGATGCTGTCAAGGGTCGGATTGCAGGACTCACGACGACGCAGTTCAACAATGCCTACCTCCTCAACCTAGACCTGATGAGTGATGGCTTCGGATACGGATTCAACATCTCCGGCATTTACGCCGACGGCGAAAATGTGAACCTCACCGTTGCGCTCGTGCGCACGAACGCCATGCAGACTACGGGCATCAACGGATCCCTCAGGGTCTACGGCGGTAAGACTCCTGCTGGTATCACCAACTACATCGACACGGCGGTGTTCGACGACGCGAAATTTGTAGGAGGCAACGAGACGCATACGACGTTCCATCAAGACGGCACGAACACTTTTTTCAGGGCGACGATTGAATTGAAATAATTGAATACATATTTCGTTGTGAAGTTGGAACATTTTGTGTTGGATAGGCACCATCGGTCTCAAGTGCCGACGACGAGGACGTCGTCGCTACGCAGAGATAGTTGTTAGTGCCTAGTCGGCAACATTCCCATTCTCTCTTTCTACATTTTCTCCACTTCTACACGGCCAAACTTCCCGTGTTTGTGATAAAATATACAAAAGTGAAAACAGACATGAGACACATAATCGAAAGACTTCCGCTTCTGGCACTGCTCCTGTCGGCGGCCACTTCCGTTGTCGCGGGAGAGGTGGTGTCCGTTTCGCTCCCAGATCCGATGTTCAACAACTGTGAATCAACGGCGAAAGCTATGCTGCCGATTCTTGAGGCTGGCACGTCAG
>CADCCQ010000040.1 GCA_902799955.1 uncultured bacterium
CCTCGGCGGCGCGAAGGTCTCCGACAAGCTCGCGGTCGTGAAGAGCCTCCTCAACAAGGTCGACACGCTCATCATCGGCGGCGGCATGGCCTACACCTTCAAGAAGGCGCAGGGCATCAAGATCGGCAACTCGCTCTGCGAGGACGACCAGGTCGCGTACTGCAAGGAGATGCTCGAGGCCGCCGCGGCGAAGGGCATCAAGATCCTCCTTCCCGTCGACAACGTGATCGCCAACAAGTTCCCCGAGACGAAGGACGCCAGCGACATCGAGATGAAGCTCTGCGAGGGCGACATCCCTGACGGCTGGATGGGCCTCGACATCGGGCCGAAGTCCGTCGCGCTCTTCGCCGACGCGGTCAAGGAGGCCAAGACGGTCGTCTGGAACGGCCCGATGGGCTGCTTCGAGTTCGCGCCGCTCTCCAAGGGCACGTACGGCGTCTGCGACGCGGTCGCGACGGTCAAGGCCAACGGCGGCGTGTCGATCATCGGCGGCGGCGACTCCGTCAGCGCCGTGAAGAAGAGCGGCAAGGCGGCCGAGATGAGCCACGTCTCCACGGGCGGCGGCGCGAGCCTCGAGTTCCTCGAAGGCAAGGTCCTCCCCGGCGTCGCGGCGCTCGAGGACAAGTAAGGGCGTATGGCCGGCGAATACCAGTTCAGCCTGGTTGACGTCACGAAGCAGGTCGGCACGAAGACCATACTCCAGGACGTCAACCTCTCGTTCTTCTACGGCGCCCACATCGGCGTCATAGGCGCCAACGGCGCCGGCAAGTCCTCGCTCCTGAAGATCCTCGCCGGGCTCGACACCGAGCTGATGGGGACCGTGCAGGTCGCGAAGGGCACGAAGGTCGGCTACCTCCCGCAGGAGCCGGCCCTCGACGACTCCAAGACCGTCCTCGAGACGGTCATGGAGGGCGTCGCCGACGCGCAGGCGATGGTGACGAGGTACGAGGACCTCTGCTGCGAGCTCGACGACCCCAAGGCGCAGGCCGAGATGGAGCGCCTCCAGGAGATCATAGACCGCAACGACTACTGGAACCTCGAGAACCTCGTCGAGCGCAGGATGGCCGACCTGGGGTGCCCGGACGGCTCGAAGCCGGTCTCGGTCCTCTCCGGCGGCGAGCGCCGCCGCGTCGCGATAGCGCGGCTCCTGCTCACGAACCCGGACGTCCTCCTCCTGGACGAGCCGACTAACCACCTCGACGCCGAGACGACGTTCAGGCTCGAGGCGTACCTGAAGGACTTCAAGGGCACGCTCATCGTCGTCACCCACGACCGCTACTTCCTCTCCGACGTCACGGACTGGATCCTCGAGCTGGACCGCGGCGTGTGTTATCCCTACAAGGGCAACTACGAGGAGTGGCTCAAGCAGAAGGAGGCCATGCTGGCGCGCGAGGCGAAGGTCGAGAAGTCGCGCCAGAAGATGCTCGAGAACGAGCTCAAGTGGATACAGACCAACCCCTCGGGGCGCCACGCGAAGGCGAAGGCCCGCGTCGAGCGCTACGAGGAGCTGCAGAAGCAGGAGGTCTCGACTCGCGAGGACGACCTCGTGATCCGCATCCCGCCGGGGCCCCGCCTCGGCGACCTGGTCGTGAAGGCCGAGCACGTCAAGATGGCGTTCGGCGACCAGGTGCTCTACGACGACCTCAACTTCGACCTGCCGCGCGGCGGCATCGTCGGCGTCATCGGCGCGAACGGCGCCGGGAAGACGACGCTCTTCCGCCTGCTCACGGGCGAGCTGAAGCCCGTCGCGGGGTCCTTCAAGGTCGGCGACACCGTGAAGCTCAGCTACGTCGACCAGTCGCGCAGCGAGCTGAAGCCGGACGAGACAGTCTACGAGGCCATCACCGGCGGCGGCGAGTTCGTGCGCCTCGCGGGCACATCGATGATGAACGGCAGGGCCTACTGCTCGCGCTTCAACTTCAGGGGCGCGGAGCAGCAGAAGAAGGTGGGCGTCCTCTCCGGCGGCGAGCGCAACCGCGTGCACCTCGCCAGGCTCCTCACCTCGGGCGGCAACCTGCTGCTCCTCGACGAGCCCACGAACGACCTCGACGTCGCGACGCTCCGCTCGCTGGAGGAGGGCCTCCAGGAGTTCGGCGGATGCGTGATGGTCGTCTCGCACGACCGCTGGTTCCTGGACAGGATCGCCACGCACATCCTCGCGTTCGAGGGCGGCGGGCGCACCACCTGGTTCGAGGGCTCGTACTCGGAATACCACGAGATGGCCGCGAAGCGGAAGTAAATCTTGTTGCATTCCCACTTGCAATGGATGACTGAATTGTGGTAAAATATACATAATATCCACTAAACAAGGTAAAGACTAAATGGCGAAAGAGGAAGATCAGGCGATAGAGGTGACGGGCGTTGTGACGAAAGTCCTTCCCGCCACCATGTACAAGGTGCAGCTCGAAAACGGGCATGAGGTCCTTGCGCACATCTCAGGCAAGATGCGCAAGTTCTTCATAAAGATCGCGATAGGCGACAAGGTCACGGTGGAGATCTCCCCGTATGACCTCGGCAAGGGGCGCATAACGTACCGTCACAAGATCTGATTCACGCGCAGTCGACGTCAACGTAGAACCAACAGACAAAAACCAACCAAGACAACACAAGGAGCAGTAACATGTCAGGTCACAGCCACTGGGCGACAATCAAGCGCGCGAAGGGCGCGGCGGACGCGAAGAAGGGCAAGATATTCTCCAAGCTCGGCAAGGAGATCACGATCGTAGTGAAGGCGAAGGGCGGGAACCCCGACAACAACCCGACCCTGCGCACGCTGATCGCCAAGGCGAAGGCGGCGCAGATGCCGAACGACAACATCGACCGCGCGATCAAGAAGGGCACCGGCGAACTGGAGTCCGCCGAAATGGTGGACGCCCAGTACGAGGGCATCAAGGGCGGCACCGCCGTCGTCGTGCGCGTGCTCACGGACAACAAGAACCGCGCCGCGGCGGAGGTCTCCAACGTCTTCAAGAAGAACGGGCTCGAGCTGGCCAAGCCGGGCAGCGCGTCCCGCCTCTTCGACCGCATGGGCCAGATCATGATCCCCGCCGCCGACGGGCTCGACGAGGACAAGGTCATGGAGGTCGCGCTCGAGGCGGGCGCCGAGGACGTCCTTTCCGAGGACGGCGGCTTCACCGTCAAGTGCCAGCCCAACGACTTCACCACGGTCATCGAGGCGATCAAGGCCGGCGGCATCGCCGTCGACGAGGAGAACTCGAACGTCGGGCTCGTCCCGAACATGACCAACCCCGTCTCCGACGTCAACGTCGCGAAGGCGATCAACAAGTTCGTGGACATGCTCGAGGACCTCGAGGACGTCCAGGACGTCTACACGAACATGGAGACGACCGACGAGGTCGACGCCGCGCTAGAGGCCGAAGGCTGATGAAGCTCGAGCACATAGCGATCGACGTCCCGGATCCGGAGGCGTTCAAGGCGTGGTGGTGCGAGAACCTCGGCATGAGGCTCTCGTCCAACCCCGGCTTCATCATGGACGACTCCGGGGAGTCCGGGCTGGAGATATACCGCACGGGCGAGACGCCGTGCGCGCCCGACTATGCGAAGATGAACTCCATGACGCTCCACGTCGCGTTCGTGTCCGACGACGTGAAGGCCGACGTGGACCGCCTTGTCGCGGCGGGCGCGACGCTCGAGCAGCTCAAGCTCGACAGCCCCGCCTTCCACATGGCGATCCTCCGCGACCCGTGGGGCGTCGCAATCCAGCTCTGCCGCCGCGAGAAGACGATCTTCGTCAAGTAGCGCGCGGAGCTGCGCATTTATATGCTGTATCTATACGGCCCCCCGGCGAGCGGAAAGACAACCCTGGCAAAGGCGCTCGCCCTTGAATGGGGCCGTATGTATGTCGATCTCGACGAGGAGATCGTCAGGCGCGCCGGCAAGACCATCCCCGAGATTTTCGCGGAGTCCGGCGAAGCCGGGTTCCGGAGAATTGAGAGCGAGACGCTCCGTTCGGTCGACGCGCCCATCGTGTCACTTGGCGGCGGCACGCTTCTCGACCCCGCGAACAGGGAATACGCGGAGTCCCGCGGAATGGTAGTCGTCCTCGACGTCGACGCCGAGACGGTCGCGAGGCGCATCGCCGCGGCGGGCGGGACGCGCCCGCTGGGCGACATGCTGGAGAGGCGCCGCGCGCATTACGCGTCGTTCGCGCACCACGCCGGGCCGGACGCGAAGATCCTCCTGCCGCGTCCGCTGCGCGGGCGCATCACCCCGCCGCCTTCCAAGTCGCACCAGCACAGGCTTCTCATTGCGGAGTTCCTCGCGGCGTCGCCGGACTCCGTCGCGACTTCGCCGCTATTCGCTCCGGACCCGGCGGACTGCGCGGACATCGCGGCGACGAAGCGCTGCATAGCCGCGCTCTCGCGCTCGGCCCCCGGCGACGAAGTCGAGCTCGACGTCGGCGAAAGCGGCTCGACGCTCCGCTTCTTCGCGCCGCTCGCCGCGGCGCTCGTTCGCCGCGCCCGCTTCGTAAGGCGCGGACGCCTCGCCGAAAGGCCTTTTGTTGAATACGAGTCGATCCAGCCCGGAGTCCACGAGCTGCGTGGAGACGTCTCGTCGCAGTTCGCCACGGGACTCCTCTTCGCGCTGCCGATTCTCGACGGGGATTCCCGGATCCGCTTCACCACGCCGCTCGAGTCGCGTGGATACGTTGACATGACGCTGGACGTCGTGAGAAGGCACGGCATCGTCGTCGAAGAGACTGAGGACGGCTTCGTCGTCCCGGGCCGCCAGCGGTACTCGTCGACGGGCGCGGCGGAGGCGGAGAGGGACTGGTCCGGCGCGGCGTTCTGGCTTGCCGCGAACGCACTTGGCAGCGAGATACAGGTCTGCGGACTCGACAGCGCCTCGCATCAGCCCGACAGGGCCGCGCCCGCGTTGATCGAGAGGATACTGAAGGCGGGCGCAGAAGGCGGACAGGAGGAGACGATAGACGTCTCGGGCTGCCCCGACCTCTATCCCGCCCTCGCCGTCGTCGCCCATGCCAAAGGTGCGGGGAGGGTGCGCTTCACCGGGACGGAGAGGCTGCGGATCAAGGAGTCTGACAGGCTCGCGGCGATGGACGAGGTGTTTGCGAATCCGTGCGACGTCGATCCGCGCAACGACCACCGCATTGCTATGGCGGCGGCGGTGTACTCGACCGTCCTCGACACGCCTGTCGTGATCCACGACGCCTCGTGCGTCGCGAAGTCGTATCCCGGCTTCTGGGACGAGTTCAAGATGGACCTCTACGCCGTCACCGGCTGGCCGCTCGCGAAGACGGGCAGCCCGGCGATCCACAACGCGGCGCATGCCGCCGCTGGACGCAAGGCCGAGATGGTCTCGTACCCTGCGAAGACGATCGAGGACGCCCTTGAGTTCGCGCGGCGCTGCGGCGTCAAGGGCATGGCTGTGACGATTCCCCACAAGGAGTCGGTTATGAAGCATTTGGATTTCATCGACGACGCGGCGCGCGAGATTGGCGCGGTGAACACTGTGGTCTTCGGCGCCGACGGCTTGAAAAGGGGGTACAACACGGACGAGAGGGGCTTTGCGGAGGCGGTGCTGAAGTTCGCCGGGCGCGATTCGCTCGTTGGCGTCCGCGCCGCGCTCTTGGGCGACGGCGGCGCGGCGAAGGCGGTGCGCCACGCGCTCGTCAGGCTGGGCGCGGAGGTGGAGACGTTCCACAGGCGTCCGCTTGCGCCCGGGTTCGACCTGATCGTCAACGCGACGCCGGTCGACCCGATCCCCGAATACGCGTTCCGCGGTGACGAGCTAGTGTACGACCTCAGGTACGAGCCGCCCGTCATGCCGCTGATGGCGCGTGCCTCGGCGGCTGGATGCCGCGTCGAGAACGGGCTTTCGATGCTGAAGGCCCAGGCGAGGGGCCAGCTCGCGCTGTTCGCCGCCCGCTGACGGCGGCTATTTCCCCGCGCAGGCGGCGCGGATCGTCTCCAGCTCCTTCACGTCGTAGGACGTGAAGTCCCCGCGGTAGAAGTCGTGCTGCCAGGGCCCCTTGTAGGGAAGCATCTCCGGGCGGTGGCCCCACCTGAGGTGTGTCTGCGTCTTGCCGTTCACGAGCCCCCACGCGATGCATCCGACGTTCGCGTCCTTGAAGAGATGCAGGCAGTCCTTCACGGTGGAGCCGACGGTGCGGTTCATCCACTCCGTGCAGATGACCGGGCGGCCGTTGGCGCTTTTCACGATCTCCTTTATCCTCGCGGCCGTCTTCTCTCCGTTCGCGTAGCAGTGGAACGTCACGACGTCGCTGTTCTCCAGCAGGATTTTGTTCAGCTCCTTGTTGCCGTTCCAGACCCCGGACGAAATCGGCTGCGACGGATTGACCTCGCGCGCCCAGGCGAACGTCTTTTTGAGAAGCGGAAAGGATCGCTTCCCGAGCCTGCTGTTCGACGGCTCGTTGTAGAGGTCCCAGAGGAAGATACGCTTGTCGTCCCTGAAGCGCGTAATGACGTCCTTCACATACTTTTCGAGCTTCGGATGCTCGCGCTCGTCGATGACCATCGTGTGGCCTGGCGACGGGCTCCACGCCCAGGCGTACCACCCCTCCAGCGGCTCGGGCTGGCGTCCAATCACAGGATCGGCATTCGCGCCGAAAACGCAGTCGTCGAAGAAGATAGGCATGGCCTTCACGCCGGCCTCGTCGCAGAGGGCGAGGAATGTGTCGAGCGTCTTGATGAAGTACGCCGGGTCGTCCTCGTAGACCTTGTACTGCATGACGAAGCGGACGCAGTTCATGCCGAGGCCGGTCATCAGCTTCAGTTCGCGGCGGATGACGTCGGGCGAGAAGCTTGTCTTGTCCCACATCGCCGTGTAGTTGATGGCGTTTGCTGGGATGTAGTTGACGCCGCACCACCAGGGGTTCGCCGCGCCCCACGCCTTCGCCTTCTCCACGCTCCAGCGGGGCGCCGCCGCGTTGGCGTCCGTCGCGGCGCATGGCGCCGCCGCCGCGATGATTGCCGCCCCGAGCGCGGCAATGGTGTTCAATGTCTGCTTCATGTCTTGTCGTGCCTTTCTTTTGTCCGTTCTGCCATCCCCGCCGTCCTGGCGGACAGGAAACATTCTGACAAGATTATACCACAACAAGACGTCACCGTCTTGACTTCGGCGAAACTTTCTCTTCGTCGGCATGCGCGCGCACGAGCAAAAACATTTGACACGTGAAAAGGTATGTAATATAATTTTCCGTTGTGTATGAATAGCGGAAAGTCGACAGCGTGGTGGCTGGACAACATGAAAGGTTGCATGAAATGAAGGCGATTTGCATTGTCGCGGGCGCGGTTCTCGCGTTCGGCGCGGCGGGCGCGGCGGAGACGCGTCCGCTTGCGGATTTTCTCGTCGAGGGCGTGTGCACTCGCGAAGGGCAGTGCCTGATGAACCTCGCGGGGATAACGTCAGGCGGGCGCACGGTGCCGGGCGCGGCGGCCGTCGAGCGGCAAGGCCTCGGCGACGGGTACCAGACCAAGTGGGGGATGGAGATCGGCCATCTTCGCGAGGGCGCGAACTGCGTATACCGCGGATTCGACTTCTCCACGCCCGAGGCCCGCGCGCTTGAGTTCCACGTCTCGTCCGGCATGCAGGATTCGTGCATGGAGCTTTATGACGCGGAAGGCGGGAAGCCGCTGGGCACGGTGTTCTGTCCATACACCGGCAGCTGGAAGAAGTACGTGACAGTGAAGTTCGCTCTTCCCGACTCCGCCGCGGCGGTGAAGGACGTCAAGGTCAGGTTCCGCCATGCGCGTGTGGAGGACCGTCCCGAGGCTTTGCGCGCGGCGCCACCGCCGCCGGACGTCGTCCCCGGCGGCGCGATGGTCGTTGTGCGGCGCCACCACCTCAGGCCCTCGCATGTCTACACCTACCACGTGGAAGGACTGTCCAAGGGCGGCGGACTGTATGTCGCCGACTTCGCGAAGGGCGAGGTGCGCAGGCTGGTCGACGCCTCGGAGGGGATCGTGCTCGACGCGCAGGCGTCGTACGACGGGAGGCAGATACTCTTCAGCTGGAAGCGGACGATGTCCGAGCCGTTCGCGATATGGCGCATAGACGCGGACGGCACGGGGCTCGAGAAGGTGATCCACGGCCCGTGCAACAACCAGAACGCGTGCTGGCTGCCCGACGGCGGGATCGCGTTCACGTCCGACCGCAAGCCGGCGTTCGCGTACTGCTGGACGTCGACGTCGCCTGTCCTCTACCGGGCGGACGGCGACGGGAGGAACGTTCTGCGCATATCGGCGAACTACCTCACCGACTTTACGCCGTCGGTGATGCGCGACGGGCGGATACTCTTCAGCCGCTGGGAGTACGTGGACCGTCCGGCGATCCCGATCCAGAGCCTCTGGGCGATCAACCCGGACGGCACGGGCCTTTCTGGCGTGTTCGGGAACCGCGTGCTCTCCCCTGCGACGTTCATGTTCGCGCACGACGTGCCCGGGCGGCCCGGGACGTACCTCTGCATAATGACTTCGCACAACGGGCCGTGCAGCGGCGCGGTGGGGCTGGTCGACGTGAAGCGCGGGGGCAACGCGCAGGAGGCGATCCGCAACCTGACGCCGGAGGTGCGCGTTCCGCCTGTCGGGGACGGCATACGCGGCAACTCGGTTCGCGGGCCGTACACGACGCCGTTCCCCGTCGACGGCTCGAGCTACCTCGTCTCCAAGGCGGGAGAGATACAGCTTCGACGCTACGACTCCGGCGAGGCGCTGACGCTGCTGAGGCAGGGCGGCGACGGGCTGGGCTGGTACTCGCCGCAGCCGCTCGTGCCGAGGGCCAAGCCGGCGGTCCAGCGGGTGAACACGTGCAAGGCGGACGCCGGGCCGTTCGCGGAGGTCGTGCTGCAGGACGTGTATATCGGCCTCGGCGAGCACGTGAAGCGCGGCGAGGTCAAGCGCATCGCGGTCGTGCAGGAGATGGAGAAGGACATCCGCGCCGAGACGCGCCTCAGGCAGTTCGGCTTCCAGTTCCCCGTTGTGAGCTGCGGCGCGACCTACGCGCCCAAGCGCGTGTGGGGCTTCGCGAAGGTCGAGGAGGACGGCAGCGCGCACTTCCTCGCGCCGGCGAACGTGCCGATCTACTTCCTGCCGCTCGACGCGGAGGGACGCGCCGTCCAGCGCATGCGCACCTTCACCCACTTCATGCCGGGCGAGCGCCAGAGCTGCATCGGGTGCCATGCGGACAGGAACTACGTCTCCATCTCGCCCGCGCAGGCCGGCAAGTCCATCGCCGCGCAGAACCCGCCCGCGCGGCTGGTGCCGCCGCCGTGGGGGAGCGACAACGGGTTCAGCTTCGCGCGGACCGTCCAGCCGACCCTCAACCGCCACTGCGTGAAGTGCCACAGCGGCGAGGACGGAGCGCCCGAGCCGGAGCTGACCGGAGACCGCACCGACTACTTCAACGTCGCCTACGAGAACCTCGCGCGCAAGGGGACGGGCGCCGAGGGCGGCGGCGACGTCAGGGCGTACATGAAGAACTTCGGGAGGAACCCCTACACGTCGTGGATCCCGACGTACAACGGGCTGGAGGAGAACATCCTGTGGATCACGCCGAAGACGTGGGGGAGCCCCGTGAGCAGGCTTTCGGCGATCGTGGCGAGCGGCCATCCCGACGCGAAGGGGCGCAGGCGCATCTCGATGGCCGACGACGAGCGGCTGCGCATCCACATGTGGATAGACCTCAACGTGCCGTACTACGGAACTTCGCAAAGCCGCCAGAACGACCTGCGCGGATGCCGCCGCGTGCTGCCGAAGTCCCTGCTCGACGCGAAGGCAGACATAGAGCGGCGCAAGGGCGTGAAGCTGCCTTACCAGTTCTACGTGCGCTACGACCGCCCGGAACGCAACCCGTGGCTGAAGGAGGGCCTTGCGAAGGGGATCTTCAAGGGCAGGGACGACCCGGACTACAAGCTGCTCCTCGGCGAGATCGAGAAGGCACGGCCGATGCTCGACGTCCGCAACGACGTCGACTTCCGCGACGTGATGGGCGGGGAGTGACAAATTCCATTTTACATTCTCCCTCCGTTGTGGCATAATATTGGCGTGGCCGGCGAAAGTGCCAGGCCGAGCCCCTCGGGGCGTACAACAGGAAAAAACAAAGGAGAACGTAGATGAACAGAATGTTCGGCAGGTGTGTGCTTTGCGCCGTGGCGGCGTCGGCTGCGGGGACCGTCCTCGCGAAGGAGAACACCCAGACATGGGGCGACGAGAAGTACCGCCCGAAGCTTTTCAAGCGCTTCGGCGACATCGTGAACGTCCCCGACGGCCTCACAAAGGACCCGCAGGGCAACATCTATCATTCTGCGCCCAACCTCGTGAACCCCGAATACCCAGGCGTGATCGTGAAGCGCGACTTCAGGAGCGGGCGCTGGAGCGTCCTGTGCGCGGGGCTCCGCTCTCCCAAGACCGGCTTCGGGCGTCCGATGGGGCTCGAGTTCTGCGAGGAGGACGGCAACCTCTACTACTGCGACAACCAGTACTTCGACTCCAAGGACTACGCGAGCCGCGTGATGCGCGTCGTCCTCGACAAGAAGGGCGAGGTCCTGCGCATCGAGACGGCCGTCGACAACGTGAAGCTCGCGAACGCCATCCGCTTCTACAAGGGCGACATGTTCATCACCGACACGTACTTCGACCTCGACCGCAAGGACGGCGTTGGCGTGGGCGGCGTGTACCGCATTCCGCTCGCCGCGTGCAAGGACAAGACGGTTTCGCTCCTTCCCAAGCCCGACTACAGGAAGGACCCGTACTTCCTCTGCGCCACGGAGACGAAGCCACTTGAGCGCGGCGACATCTCAGGCGCCGACGGCCTCGCCATCACCAGGGAGGGCCACCTCTACTTCGGCACGTTCGGCTCCGGCCGGTTCTACACGGCGAAGCGCAGGGCCGACGGCACCTACGAGCCCGCGAAGCTCATCTTCGAGGACCCCAAGCGCTTCCCGTGCTGCGACGGCATCTGCTACGACGAGGTGGCCAACCGCATCATCATGAGCGACAGCTGCCTAAACGCGCTGCACACGTGGGACATCGCGAAGGAGCAGAAGGGCGAGTGCGGCTTCGGCGAGCTCTGGCGCAACGGCGACAGCACAGGCGCGCACGGCCTCCTCGACCAGCCGTGCGAGCCGATGATCTGGACGGACAAGAAGGGCAGCCGCAAGCTCGTCGTCGCGAACTTCGACATGACCTTCCCGGGCCTCACGAACAAGAAGAACGACAAGTTCCACACGCTCTCCGTCATCGACCTGTAGCGGGCTTTACGACTTTCTGCGATTTGTTAATATTTCATTAACATTCTTCCGCTATGATATGCGGCAAAGTCCGGGGGAATGGGCCCCCGGACAAACGAAAGGAAGAATGGAATGAAGGCAAGGAACATTACACTGGCGGCATCGGTGGTCGCGGCGGTCTCGCTCGCGGCGCTGGTGGCCGTCGGAAAGACGGAGCAGACGACCGGCAAGGCGTCGAAGACATCCGAGACGTCGGTGGTCACGAACGACAACGGCAGCGTGTCCAGGTCGTTCACGGAGTGCAACATCACGACGAACGGCAACATGGTCACCGAGCGCCGCCGCGAGACGCGCACGACGACGGACAACGGCGGCAACGTCCTGGAGACGTCGACGAGCGAGTACGCGCAGAGCTACACGATCGGCGACGGCCCGGCGCCGTTCCCGAGCCAGGCGGCGACCGCCGGCAAGAAGGGCAAGGCGGAGGCCGTGGACACGTCGTCGTTCCTCGGACTCAAGTTCGGCGAGGCGTACGCGGGGACCAACCTCGTCGTCGACGCGAACGAGCCGACGCTCCTGCGCGCGAAGTTCACGCCGAAGAAGCCGCTCGCCGGGTTCGACGACTACTACGTCTACGTGACGCCGAAGACGCACAAGGTCGCGAAGGTGTACGCCTGCGCGAAGGAGGCGATCGACCCCGGCGCGAGGTGGCGCCGCCACTACCTCATCGAGGCGCTTGAGAAGCGCTACGACACATGGGCGAGGCCGGTGGGCTGCCTGAGGCCGTACTATGCGTTCGACATCGGAAGCGACCGTCGCGTGACGGTGTGCCTCGCCGGCGCGACGCCTGACTACGAGACGGTCCTCTGCGCGAAGGACTTCAACGCGCTCAACGCCGCGGCGGAGGAGTACGAGGAGGTCCGCAAGGAGGCTCTCAAGCGCGCTGCGGACGAGCGCAAGAGCAGGGTCGAGAGCGCGGTCGACGCGTTCTAGGCGACTGCGGCGGCTCCACGGCGATTCCACAGTCCCTCTCGGGGGACTGTGGAATTATGCCCTTGTGGGCAGTGACAACAATGTTTTGTTGTGATATAATATACAGAAATGCAAGTTGAGGCAAAGTAAGGATACAACATGCTCGAAGTAAAGAAACTGCGGAAGAGCTTCGGATCCTTCGAGGCGGTGAAGGGGATCTCCTTCACTGTCGCGAAGGGCGAGGTTCTCGGATTCCTGGGCCCGAACGGCGCGGGAAAGTCGACTACGATGAGAATGATCACGGGCTTTCTGCCCCCGACGTCCGGCACTGCGTCGATATGCGGCTTTGACATATCCAAGTCGCCCGTCGAGGCGAAGCGCCGGCTTGGATACCTGCCCGAGGCGGCGCCAAGCTACCGCGCGATGGTTGTGGAGGACTTCCTGAAGTTCATAGCGGAGATCCGCGGGCTCAGGGGCGCGGCGTGCCGCGAGGCCGTCGAGCGCGCGATCGTGAAGGCGCATCTGGAGCCCGTCGCGAAGAAGACCATCGACACGCTCTCCAAGGGCTACCGCCAGCGCACGTGTTTCGCGCAGGCGATCATCCACGACCCCGAGGTGCTCGTCATGGACGAGCCGACGGACGGTCTCGACCCGAACCAGAAGTTCGCCGTGCGCGAGATGATCAAGTCGATGGCCGCCGAGAAGGCGATCATCATCTCCACCCACATCCTGGAGGAGGTCGACGCCGTGTGCACCAGGGCGATAGTGATCGCCGACGGCGAGATCAAGGCCGACGGCACCCCTGCGCAGCTCAAGGCGATGGACCCGAGCGGCAGGCTTGACATCGTGTTCCGCAGCCTCACCGGCGGCGCGGCGGAGGTAAAGGAGGCCTCTAAATGAAAAACGCATTCTCAGTGTTCAAGCGCGAGTTCAAGAGCTACTTCGACTCGCCAGTCGCATACGTGTTCCTCACGGCGTTCCTGGCGTTGACCGGGTTCCTGACGTTCGTCGTCGCGGCGTTCTACGAGCGCCGCCAGGCGGACCTCACACCGTTCTTCTTCTGGCATCCGTGGGTCTACCTCCTGCTCGTCCCCGCGGCGACGATGGGCCTGTGGGCCGACGAGCGCAGGAACGGGACGGCGGAGCTCCTGCTCACGCTCCCGATGACCGCGTGGAACGCGCTTGTCGGCAAGTTCCTCGCGGCGTGGACGTTCATCGCGCTCGCGCTGGCGCTCACGTTCCCCGTGGCGGTGACGGCGGGCTACCTCGGCTCCCCGGACTGGGGCGCGATCGTCTGCGGATACCTCGGCTCCCTGCTCCTCGCCGGCGCGGCGACGGCGATAGGCCTCTTCGCCTCCTCGCTCTCGCGCTCCAGCGTGGTCGGGTTCGTTGTGTCGCTCGCGATGGTGTTCTTCCTCCTGATCGTCGGCTTCGACCCCGTGACGAACGCCGTGGCCGGGTGGGGGGTGCCGATGTGGATTGTCGACGGCATAGCGTCGCTTTCGCTCCTGACCCACTTCGAGGCTCTCAGGCGCGGCGTCATAGACCTCGCCGACGTCGCCTACTACGCCGGGGTGATGGTGTTCTTCGCCGCCGCCGCCAAGACGGTGGTCGACGGGCGCCGCGGCGCGTCCAAGGGCGTCGTCGGGCTCGTCGCGATAGCCGTCATAACCATCGCGGTCGACGTGATCCTCGCCAAGGCGACGATCAGGTGCGACTGCACCGCCGACAGCCTCTACACGCTTTCCAAGGGCTCCAAGGCCGTCCTCGGCAAGCTCGACAAGGACGTCTCCCTGAAGTTCTACTTCAGCGCCAGCTCCGCTGAGATGCCAATGGGCGTGAAGACGTACGCGCAGGAGGTGGAGAACCTCCTCAAGGAGTACGAGCGCGCCTCCGGCGGACGCCTCGTCGTCGAGAAGTACGACCCCACGCCCGACTCCGACGAGGAGGAGTGGGCGCAGCGCTACGGCATCGAGCAGCAGCAGGTCAATCCGTTCGGCGCTCCCGTGTACTTCGGCATCGTCGCGGTGTGCGGCGACCGCACCGAGGCGCTCGGCGCCATGACGCAGAAGACGGAGTCCACGCTCGAGTACGACGTCACCCGCCTCGTCACCCGCGTCGTGTGGCCCGAGAAGCCGGTGATCGGCGTGATGACGTCGCTCGAGGGCGTCCTCGGCGGAGAGATGAACCCGATGATGATGCAGATGGGGCGCCGTCCCCCGCAGGGCTGGGCGGCGTTTGCCGAGCTCGCCAAGGACTACACCGTCAAGTCCGTCGCGACGGACGTCGAGAAGATCGACGACGACGTCAAGACGCTCGTCCTCCTGCACGCGAAGGACCTCTCGGACAAGACTCTCTACGCCATCGACCAGTTCGTCCTCCGCGGCGGCAGGCTGATCGCGTGCACCGACCCGATGAGCTTCGCGGAGATCAGGGCCGGGCAGAGCCGCCAGATGATGGGCATGGGCGGCGACGGGCCGTCCACCCTCGGGAAGCTCTTCGACGCATGGGGCGTCGGATTCGACACGACGAAGATCACATGCGACCTCTCCGCTGCGACGAAGCTCGGCAACGGGCGCGGCGGCGCGGAGGAGGAGCCGGCGTTCCTGACGCTCAAGCCCGAGAACATGGACAAGTCCGACATACTCGTATCTCGCCTCACGCAGGTGATGATGCCGTTCGCGGGCGCGTTCACGTTCGACGCGGCGAAGGCGGGCGCGCTCAAGTTCACCCCAGTCATCACGACGTCCGAGGACAATTCGTCGTCGACGGACAAGATGTCGATGATGTCCGGCATGGGCTCGTCGATGAAGGCCGTCCCCGACGGCAAGAGCCGCGTCGTCGCGGCGCGCCTCGAAGGCCAGTTCAAGACCGCCTACCCGAAGGGGCCCGACGGGACGAACGACGTCTCCAAGGCGCTCTCCGAGGGCAAGAGCAGCGTAATGCTCTTCGCCGACGCGGACTTCCTCGCCGACGAATGCTGCGTGCGCATCCTCCGGACCCCGTTCGGGCAGATTGCGCAGCCCCTCAACGACAACCTCCCGCTCTTCTCAAACGTCATCGAGCAGTTCGCGGGCAGGGAGGAGCTGATCGGGCTCAGGTCGCGCGGCGCGTCCGACAGGCCTTTCGAGGTCGTGGACAAGCTTGAGGCGGAGGCGATGCGCCAGTGGCAGCAGCGCGAGGCGGAGTTCCAGGAGGAGCTGAACAACACCATCCAGACCATCGCCAACATGAAGAGCGAGAAGGTCGGCAACGGGCGCATCATCCTCTCCAAGGAGCAGCAGGACAAGCTGGCCGAGTTGAAGAAGAAGGAGTCGGAGACGAGGCGCAAGCTCAAGGACGTCCGGAAGGAGCTTACGGCGGGCATCATCTCGCTTGGCACGAGGCTAAAGTGGATCAACATCGCGCTCATGCCGGTGCTTGTCGTGCTGTTCGGCCTCACACGCTGGTTCGTCAGAAGGAAAAGGGGGTAATTAAATGAAATTCAAGACACTGCTGGTTCTCGTTTTGGCGGCCGCCGGGCTTGCGTTCCTGGCGTACTACATGGGGGCGGGCCCGAAGAAGCGCGCCGCCTCCGCCGTCGGCAAGAAGGTGATGGCCGAGTACAACGGCGACGCCCTCGCCAGGATCGAGGTCGGCGACGGCCTCGTGATCGCGGCGGACAAGGACGGATCGTGGAAGATCAAGACGATGCAGGACTACCCTGCTGACGTCGCGAAGGTCCGCGACAACCTCATGAAGCTCAACGACCTGAAGGTCGGCAACACCGCCCGCGGCAAGACCATCGAGAAGAAGACGCGCGTCTCGCTCAAGGACGACTCCGGCAAGGAGCTCGCGGCCGTCACGCTCGGCGAGCCCCACGAGAACTGGAGCCTCGGCCGCTACGTCGAGTTCGACGGCCAGCCGGTCCTCGTCTCCGACAGGCTCGACGCGTTCGACGGCGACCCCAAGAAGTGGTGCGAGACGAAGATCGTCGACGATCCGTGGATCAGCTTCAACTCGCTGGCCGACGCCTCGCTGAAGGACGACGTCCTTGGCTTCTCCACGGGCGTGGTCGCAAAGGTGACGATCGCCGGCGACACGAACCGTGTCGCCACGGTCGGCAATGTCGTGAAGGGCGGGTCGGACAGGTACCTGAAGCTCGACAACTCCAAGTGGGTGTACGTCGTGCCGTCGTACTCCGTGGACAAGCTTCTCCCCAAGCCGCCGCCGAAGGATGAGGAGAAGAAGGATGAGGCGAAGCCCGCAGTGCCTGCGGTTCCCGCGGCGAAGCCTGCGCCAGCCGCAAAGCCCGTGGCAAAGCCGGCGGCTCCTGCGAAGCCCGCCGCGGCGCCTGCCGCTAAGCAGCCAGCTACACCTGCTCCCGCTGCGAAGCCTGCTCCTGCTGCCAAGCCGGCGACGCCAGCTCCGGCGGCGAAGCCAGCCGCCGCGCCTGCTCCAAAGCCTGCGGTGGCGACAAAGCCCGTAGAGGTCAAGAAGCCTGCGGCGCCTGCCGCTCCCGCCGCCAAGCCTGCGCCGGCTGCCAAGCCTGCGGCGCCAGCTCCGGCGGCGAAGCCCGCAGCGGCGCCTGCTCCTGTGACCGGTGCGCCAGCTCCAAAGCCGGCGTCAACGACCCCGCCCAAGGCAAAGGAGAAGCCTTGAGCCAAGACGCCGTTCTTGGTCATGTGTTTTCAAACAAGGCCCTTCTCGAAGAGGCCTTGACCACGCCGTCTTTCAAGATGACGAGCCCCGGCGCTCGCGACAACCAGAGACTTGAGTTCCTGGGAGACGCGGTGCTGGGGCTTCTCGCCACTGACTGGCTCTACGCCAACAGCCCGTCCGAAGAGGGCGACATGAGCGCGAGGCGACAGCACATGGTCTCCGCCTCCGCGCTCTGCGCCGCCGTCGCCGGGAAGGGGTTTGTCGCGATGCTGAAGCGCAACAAGGGCGCCGGAGAGCTTCCCGAGACGGCGAAGACGGTGGCGGACGCCGTGGAGGCCGTGATGGGCGCGGCGTGGCTCGACGGCGGAATGGCCGCCGCGAAGGAAGTCTTCGACTTCCTGTCGCTTACGGACAACGCGCGCTTCGGCGAGCTGGACGGCAACCCGAAGACGGCGCTTCAGCACTACACGCAGTCGGTGAAGCCCCCGATCACGCCTGTCTACAAGGTGCTGAAGACATCGGGGACGTCCGACAAGCCCTTGTTCACGATAGAGGTCTCCGCCGGGTCGTTTGGCTGGGCGATAGGCCTGGGCGGAAGCATCAAGGAGGCGGAGTCGAACGCCGCAGCCGTGCTCTTGGAGGCAATCGGGCAGGCGAAGAAAGGCGAACGACGAGAAGTCAATTTCACAATCCCATAATTCCACAATTCCATAATAATTGAAATACCAGTATCTATACCAGACGAAGGAGAACGAGAACCGCGAGGGCTGGATAAACGCCAAGAACCGCGCGGAGGCATACGCCGCTCTCCGTCGCCAGGGGATACGGCCATACCGCCTCATCGGCGACGACCCTGTGCAGTGGCAGCCGTGGGCCGCCGGGGCGGGGTTCGTTGTGCTCGCGGCGATCGCGGCCTTCTTCGCATACCGCCTTTTCCTCGGCGCCGGTCCCGTTCCGGGGCAGACCCCCGCAAGGCGCCAGCAGCTTGCGCAGTCGGCGGTTGTCTCCGACGGGCTCGCAAGCGGCTGGAGCAACGTCTTCTCGTCGAAGCTCGACCTTCTGCTCGCGGCCTACGCGCAGCCGGGGTGGATCGCGATACCGCCGGACGTCACGGACGAGGAGCTCGCGCGCTTCCCCGAAGAGGCCGCCGCGCCCATGGAGTTCCCGGAAGGCGAGCCGAAGGAGGTTCGGCTTCTGCGGCGAATCGTCCTTTCGATGAGGCAGGAGTTTTCGGAGTATCTTGCGTCGGGCGGCACTCCGAAGGACTACCTCGCGTTTCTGGAGGAGCGGCAGGACGAGGAGCTTTCGTTCCGCAGGTCCGCCCTGGAGTCGGTTGAGAAGGCATCGCCCGCGATGCGCGAGCGCACCTTCGTGAACGTCAACGTGCGGCTCAGGGAAATGGGGCTGCCCGAGCTTGCGCGGTAGCGAATGTGCGGAAGGAGGATGACATGGGTTTCTTCAAGGCATACGACATGCGGGGGACGTTCGGGGTCGACTTCGACCTCGACACCGTGTACAAGGTCGGCCTGTCGCTTCCGCGAGTCGTGACGCCGGGCGTCCCCGCGCCGCGGTGGCTTATCGCGCACGACTGCCGGACGACCGGCGCGGAGGTCTCCGCCGCGCTGGAAAGGGGGCTTCGCGACGCTGGTGCGAGTGTCTCCGACCTCGGCCTGGCCTCGACGCCGATGGTCTACTTTTTCACTGCAGAGGACGGATACGACGGGTCGGTCATGGTCACGGCCTCGCACAACCCGCCGACGGACAACGGGCTGAAGGTCTCCAAGGCGACCGCGCTCCCCGTTGGCTACGCCGACGGGCTGGACGAAGTCGAGCGGCTGGTCAGCGAGGACGAGAGACGTGCGACGGCGGAAGAGAGCTCCGCGTCTCGCGTCTCGCCTCCCGTGCCAGGAGCTCTCGAGCGCTACCTGGCCTGGCAGCGCGAGCATGGCGGCACGCCGCCGCGGTCGCTGCGGTACGCGGTCGACTGCTCGAACGGCATGGCGTCGCTTTTCGCGCACGAGCTCTTCCCCGGAGCGGTGGTGGTGAACGACGTCATGGACGGACGCTTCCCCGCTCATTCGCCGAACCCTCTGAAGGACGAGGCGCGCGAGCAGATCGCCGCGCTCGTGCGCGAGAGGGGGCTTGACTGCGGCGTGATCTTCGACGGCGACGCGGACCGCGCCATGTTCGTCGACGAGCGCGGCGAGTTCGTCCAGCCCGACTACCTCGTCCCTGTCGTCGCCCGCGCGACAAGGCGGTTCATGTCGTCGGGGGGGCGCGGCGAGAAGGTGATCCACGATGTGCGCACGAGCCGCGGGGCGGTCGAGGCTCTGCGCGAGGACGGCTTCGAGCCGGTGATGGTCCCGGTGGGACATGCCTTTGCCAAGCCCGCGCTGCGCCGCGTCGGCGCGATCTGCGGCGGCGAGCTCGCGGGGCACTACTACTTCTCGGAGTTCGCGGGCTGCGACTCGGGCGCGCTTGCCGCGCTGCGGATACTCGGCGAGATAGCCGCCGCGAAGGAGAGGGGAATTTCGTTCAGCGCGATGACGGCGCCGATTTCGGGGCGCTACGCGAATTCGGGCGAGCGGAACTTCACGGTGAAGGACAAGGACGCGGCGATAAGGTCCGTAATGGAATGCATCGCCGCAGAGTTTCCGGAGGAGGTCTCGCGCTCGGAGATGGACGGCGTCAGGGTGGAGTTCGCCGACGGATGGGTCAATGTTCGCAAGTCCAACACCGAGCCGCTGCTGAGGTTGATAGCGGAGTTCGACACGCGGGGGAAGCTGGACGAAAGAGTGGCGAAGCTCGTCCGGGCGATAGAGAATGCATGATAGACATTGCATAAAACAGGGAATTTTGGTAGAATCTATGGTGATGAATCCGCCAAGCGAGTTGAAGGGCGCATTTGCGCCGCGTCCAGTGGACGCCTCGAAACGCACCGTCGGCACGGTAACCGTCGTCGGCGGATCCGGCCATTACATCCACGCGCCCGTCATAGCGGGGCTTGGCGCGCGGGCCGCCGGGGCCGGACTCGTGCAGCTCGTGGTGCCAGACGCCTCGCGCATCGCGGCGGGGGCGCTGGTCCCGGAGGCGACGTTCACGAAGCTTGTCTCCACTTGCGTCCCGCCGAAGGCTGACGTAATGGTCGTGGGCATGGGGCTTGGAGTGGGCGTCAACACGGAGCTGCTCGTCTCGCGCCTCCTCTCGGGCAGCTGCGGGCGGTTTGTCATCGACGCGGACGCCCTCTCGGTGCTTGCGGGATGGTACGGCAAGCGCGACGGATACGACCCCGCGGCCGGGCAGGAGCTTGTGCTGACGCCGCACGAAGGCGAGGCGGCGAGGCTGCTTGGCTGGAAGCGCGAAAAGGTTAGCGAGGACAGGCGCGCGGCCGCGCTTGAGATCGCGGACCGCTACGGTGCGACGGTCGTACTGAAGGGCGCGCACACGCTTGTCGTGTCGCGCGACGGATCGCGCATCTACGAAAACACGACTGGCAACCCCTGCATGGCGCTGGGGGGGATGGGGGATCTCCTCGCAGGCGTCCTGGGCGCGCGGTGGGCATACATCAAGGCCGACCCGTTCGTCGCGGCGGCGTCCTCCGTCTGGCTGCACGGCGCCGCGAGCGACGCGCTTGTGGACGCCGGGGGCGACCCGTCCATCGCGGCGACGGCGTCGATGGTAGGGTCGCTTCGGGTGAAGCTCGACGGGTTCGCGCGACATTGAATTCTGCACTATAGACTCTAAACTCGCAAAGGAGGAACGACATGGTAAACTACAAGGAGCTGATATCCGGTCTTTCGGAGACGAACGAGCCGCTGGGCCTTCTTACCATGCAGGCGACGAGCACGACGTCCAGGATCTTTGCCGCGCTGCCCGGGAGGCTGAAGGCGCTCTACTCGGCCGAGCACGGTTTCTTCGGGACCGCCGCGCCTGGCGAGCACACCGCCAGCGCGTGGCATCCGTTCTGGAACCTCCCGATCCACTCCCTGTACGGCGAGCACCGCAAGCCGACGCCGGAGATGCTCGAAGGCGTCGGGCGCGTAGTCATCGACCTCTGCGACATCGGCGTGAGGTGCTACACATACCTCGCCACGCTGAAGAACATGCTCGAGGCGTGCGCCGAGGCGTCGCTCCCCGTCACCGTCCTCGACAGGCCGGTGCCGATGGGGAACGTCCTCGACGGGCCGATGCGCAAGCCGAGCTACTCCAGCTTCGTCGCGCCCATCAACGTGCCTTTCTGCCACGGCATGACCCCCGGCGAGTGCGCGATGTGGATACGCGAAGCAGAGGGGCTGGACCTCGACCTCTCGGTGGTGAGGCTGGACGGATGGTCTCACCGCCGCCACGACCCGTGGCCGAACTTCGTCCCGCCGAGCCCCGCGATCCGCAGCTGGGATTCCGCGGTCGCATATCCGATGACCGTGTTCACCGAGGCGTACCCCGCGATCGACTGCGACAGGGACGGCCCGCTCTCGTTCCGCGTCATCGGCGCGCCGTGGATGGACGCGAAGGTCGTCATGAAGGACCTCGCCAGCGGACTCGACACGTGCGGCGTGTCCATGCGCCCCTACCGCTACGAGCCGAAGGGCGGGCAGTACGCGGGGATCCACCTCAACGGCATCCTGTTCTCCGTGTCGCGCCCGATTGGCTACTATCCCGTCACCGCGAGCGTCCTGATATTCACGGCCCTCCTCCAGCGGCACGCGGCGAAGGTGGAGGTCGGCGCGAGGCCCGAGTGGCTTGACCGCCTCTACGGGTCGTCGGACGTCCGCGACACGATCAGGGGCGGCGACCTTGGCGACCTCTTCCAGGGCTGGATCGACGGGCAGGACGAGTACCTGAAGACCAAGGTCGACCTCTACTCCTGATTCGATGTGAAGCACGCTTTCGCCAGCTCTCGCACCCGGGTGGTGCTTCTTGCGCTTGCAGACGTCGTCTGCATGGCGTCGATGCTGGCGTTTTCCGTCTGGGCCTACCGCGCCGTCGGCCTCGGCCACTACAAGTACGGCGCCGGGTTCTACCTTGGGCTGTGGCCGTCGGTCGTGGCCTTCGTCCTGCTGAACGCGATGTTCCGCCTGTACCACGGGCACATCGTCTACCCGGCCGCGCCTGTCTCGCCGATCGAGGAGTTCCGGCGCCTCGTCGGGTCCGCCCTGCTCACGCACGTCGGCGTGATAGCCTACCTCGCGCTCGCGTACCAGACGACGGAGCACTATTCCCGCGCCGTGATCGTGATCTCCGGCGTCCTGACCGCCGCGATGTCGCAGGTCTTCCGCGACGCCGTGCGCAGGCTGGTCGCGAAGGCGCGGTTCGCCCGCATCCCCGTCGTCCTCGCGGGCGACGGCGAGGCCGTGCGCCGCATCGCCGACGCTCTGGAGCACGACGAATACACCGGCTTCATCGTCCTGCGCGTCTTCGACGGCGACGACCGCGAGATCGTCGCGGAGTCGCGGCGGCTTGGCGCTAGGACGCTTGTGTCGTGCCAGGACTCGCGCGTCTTCTCGCTGATGCTCGCCGACTTCTCGAAGTGGTTCACACACATCGAGTTCCTGCCTTCCGCCGACGCGTTCCCCGTCTATGGCGCGCAGACCGTCGCGTTCGACGGCATCTGCGGGCTGGAGATGGTCAACCAGCGGCGCATGGGCGCGGTCAGGATCGAGAAGTGGATCCTCGACAAGGCGCTCGCCGTCGTGGCGTTCGCTCTGCTGCTGCCTTTCTTCGTCATCGTGCCTGTCCTCGTCAAGCTCACCAGCCCGGGACCCGTCTTCTACCGCCAGAAGCGGCTTGGGAAGAACGGACGCGAGATACGCGTCTGGAAGTTCAGGTCGATGTACGTCGACGCCGACGAACGGCTCAATCGCATCCTCGCCGAGGACCCGAAGAGGAAGGCGGAATGGGAGGCGACCTTCAAGCTCGCCGACGACCCCAGGGTCACGCCGCTTGGCAGGTTCCTCCGCAAGACTTCCATCGACGAGTTCCCGCAGCTCTTCAATGTCTTCACGGGGGAGATGGCGCTCGTCGGCCCGCGTCCCATCGTCGAGGCGGAGGTCCCGCTGTACGGCCGCGCGTATTCGACGTTCTCGAGCGTCGAGCCCGGGATAACCGGCCTCTGGCAGTCGTCGGGGAGGAGCGGCACGGACTACCCGCGCCGCGTCGCGCTGGACGTCTACTATGTCCTCAACTGGTCGCCGTGGCTCGACCTCTGGATAATGAAGAAGACGATAGGCGCCGTCCTCTTCATGCGCGGGGCGTGCTGACGGGCGATGCGCGGCTGTGCGAGAGGAGATGCCCCGCCAGCCGAAGGCAAGTTTGGAAGACAGTGCAGTCGTGAAAGCAAGATGAAAGGGGATTCCATGATGCAGGCAAGAGGTTTGCGTACGATTCTCGCGGCCGGGTTCGCCATCGCGTGCGGCGCAGTTGCAAATGCCGGTGGCGGGACGAACGGCGTCACGCTCGTGAGCTACAACATCCGCCATTGCGCGGGCCCCGGCAACAAGGTCGATTTCCAGCTTGTGGCGGACGTGATCGCAAGGGAAAAGCCAGACTTCGTCGGACTGAACGAGGTCGACTGCCGGGCGAAGCGCTCCGGCAACGTTGACGAGGCGGCCAGGCTCGGGGAGTTCACCGGACTGCACGCGACGTTCGCCAAGGCCATCCCCTATGGCGGAGGGGAATACGGCAACGCCGTCCTTTCCCGCGAGAAGCCGATCTCCGTCGAAAGGGTCCCTCTCTCCGGCAAGGAACCGCGTGTGCTGCTTCTCTGCGAGTTCAGGGACTTCTGGTTCGGGACTGCGCACTTCGACTTCGGCGAGCATCAGCTGAAGGCCGTTCAGGCGATTCGCAAGGCGGTCGCCGAGAAGTCCAAGGGGAAACCGGTGTTTCTCACGGGCGACTGGAACGCCACGCCAGATTCCAAGACGCTCGACGCGATGCGGGAGTTTGTGACAGTCCTCTCGAAGGAGGACTCCCTCACTTTCCACGGATACAGGAAACTACCGCCGGAGCGCAAGTACTGCATCGACTACATCGCCGTGGACAAGGCGCACAGCGACTGTTTCGCCGTCAAGGAAGCGCATGTCACGTCGTGCCCGAAGGTGTCCGACCACAACCCCGTCTCCGTGACGCTGGTTCGCAGATAGGACGGTGCAGTCGTGAAGCGATTTGCTTGCCTTGCCGCAGGTTTGATCTTCGCGTCTGCCGCGTTTGCAGGCGGTGCGGCGAAGGTGTCGTCCGGCATCAAGGCGTATTCGATGCTCACGCACGACGGGCGACGTCTCGTCTCGCATGTCGAGGGGACGAATACGGTGTTCGAGCTGGTTGCCACGAATGCGCTCCCGGCGAACCTCCCGCCCGTGCGCGAATGGACTCTCTACGCCGTCAAGTCGGCGCACACCGACATCGGCCTCCACAACTCGCAGTACATCCAGCGCCACGGCACGGTGCGCCGCATCGACGAGGCGCGCCGCCTTATCGCCGCCGATCCAGACGACTCCGATCCCGCCGCGTTCCGCTACGTGGCCGAAGGCGCGTGGTTCTGGGGCAATTACCCGCAGGACCGCGGCGAGGCCGCGGCGATGTTCGTCGCCACAAACGAGATCGCGCGCGGCAGACTGGATGTTGGCGTCACCTGCGCCGGCAACCACACGCACCTCTACGGATTCGAGGAGCTGTGCCGCAGCATCTACACGAAGCGCGAACTCGAAGACCGCTGGGGAATCAAGACGCGCACGATGTTGATGACGGACAACCCCGGCATATCGTGGAGCATCGTCGCGCCCTACGCGGAGGCGGGCGTGGAGCATGTCCTCTTCAGCCCCAACCACTGGAACCCGCATCCGTCGACGATCTGGAAGATGGACGAGAACCGTCCGTGGAGTCGGAACAACCCCGACGCCGGCGGCGGCGGAAGCCGCATCGACGTGCGCTGGGATAGCGCGATTCCGATGCTGTTCTGGTGGCAGGCGCCGCAGAGCGACGCGCGCCTGCTCGTGTGGACGTGTCCGCACTACGGGCGCGGCGGCGAGCCTTTCGGCATCATCACCGCATGGAACAAGATGAAGCCGATGTCGGAGAGCGAGCCGATGATGGCGCGCCAGCTCGCGAAGATGGAGGCGCGCTACCCGTATGACGTGTGGCTCTT
>CADCCQ010000041.1 GCA_902799955.1 uncultured bacterium
TTGGCCATCTTCTCGCGGGCGACGGGGTTGGCCTTCTTCGCGACGGCCGCGTCGTAGCACTGCGGGAGGTACTTGAAGATCACCTGCAGGGCGCGGATCGCGAGGCCGTCGGTGTAGTCGGTCGCCATCATCGAGGCGTAGGCCTCGAGGGCGTGCGAGACGGCGTCGATGCCGGACGCGCTGGTGAGGCCGGGCGGCGCCATCATCTGCATGTCGGCGTCCACGATGGCCATGTTGGGCATGAGCGCGTAGTCGGCGAGCGGGTACTTAGTGCCCGTCTGCTCGTCGGTGATGACGGCGAACGGCGTCACCTCCGAGCCGGTGCCGGCGGAAGTCGGCACGCAGACGAAATACGCCTTCTCGCCCATCTTCGGGAACGTGTACACGCGCTTGCGGATGTCCATGAAGCGCATGGCCATGTCCATGAAGTCCACCTCCGGGTGCTCGTAGAGGACCCACATGATCTTCGCGGCGTCCATCGCGGAGCCGCCGCCGACGGCGATGATCACGTCGGGCTTGAAACCCGCCATCAGCTTCGCGCCTTCCTTCGCGCAGGCGAGCGTGGGGTCGGGCGCCACGTTCGAGAACGTGGTGAACATGATGCCCTGCTTCTCGAGCGACTTCTCGATCGCCTTCGTGTAGCCGTTCGCGTAGAGGAAGGAGTCCGTCACGATGAACGCCTTCTTCTTGCCGAGCTCGCCGCCGAGTTCCCGGAGCGCCACCGCGAGGCACCCCTTCTTCTGGTACACCTTCTCGGGCGCGCGGAACCACAGCATGTTTTCCCTTCTCATGGCCACTGTCTTGATGTTTAGGAGATGTTTGACTCCGACGTTCTCGGAGATGGAGTTGCCGCCCCAGCTGCCGCAACCGAGCGTCAGCGACGGCACGAGGCTGAAGTTGTAGATGTCGCCGATGCCGCCGAGGCTCGACGGCGTGTTGACGAGGAGTCGGCACGCCTTCATGCGGTCGGCGAACTTCGCGAGCTTGCCGCGCTCGCCCACCTCGTCGATCCACAGGGACGACGTGTGGCCGAGCCCGCCGTTGTTGACGAGCAGCGCCTCCGCGATGTCGAGCGCGTGGTCGAAGTCGCGGCTCTTGTACATGCCGAGGATCGTGGTGAGCTTCTCGTGCCCGAACGCCTCGGAGCTGTCGGTCGAGGTCGCCTCGCCGATGAGCACCTTCGTGGACTCGGGGACCTCGAAGCCGGCCATCTTCGCGATCGTGACGGGACGCTGCCCGACGATCTTCGCGTTCAGCGCGCCGTTGATGAGGAGCGTCGCGCGGATCTTGTCCGCCTCCTCCTTGTTGAGGAAGTAGCAGCCGCGCCGCTTGAACTCGTCCTTGACCTCGTCGTAGATGAGCTGGTCGGCGATGACCGTCTGCTCCGTCGCGCAGATCATGCCGTTGTCGAACGTCTTGGAGTGGATGATCGAGTTGACGGCGTTCACGAGGTCGCAGCTCGGGTCGAGGATCGCCGCCGCGTTGCCCGCGCCCACGCCGAGCGCCGGCGTGCCGGAGGAGTAGGCCGCCTTCACCATGCCGGGGCCGCCCGTCGCGAGGATGATGTCCGCCTCCTTCATGAGGAGGTTCGTCTTCGGGAGGCTCGGGGCCTCGATCCAGCCGATGATGTCCGCGGGCGCGCCCGCCGCGACGGCCGCGTCGAGGACGGCCTTCGAGGCCGCGATCGTGCTGTTCTTGGCGCGCGGGTGGGGGCTGATGACGATGCCGTTGCGCGTCTTGAGCGCGAGGAGCGTCTTGAAGATCGCGGTGGAGGTGGGGTTCGTGGTGGGGATCACGGCGCCGATCACGCCGATCGGCTCGGCCACCTTCATGATGCCGGCGGACTCGTCCTCCTCCACCACGCCGCACGTCTTCGTCTCCTTGTACGTGTTGTAGATGTACTCGGCCGCGTAGTGGTTCTTGATGATCTTGTCCTCGACGATGCCCATGCCCGTCTCGGCCACCGCCATCTTGGCGAGCGGGATGCGGATCCGGTTCGCCGCGAGCGCGGCGGCCTTGAAGATCGCGTCCACCTGCTCCTGCGTGTACGTGGCGTACTTCGCCTGCGCCGCGCGCACCCGCGCCAGCGTCACCTCGAGGTCGGCTACCGGGTTCTCCGGCGCGATTCCTGCTTCGTTGTCCATGTTGTTGCCTCTCTCCTTCGTTCTATCCTCCGCCGGAACCTTTTCAGGCGGACAAGGCATATTATACCATTTTTCCAATCGGTATTCAAGTAGCGATATTAAAATATTTATTATTTTTTTATCGCTATCCGACTTGAACATTCGAGCGGTGTTGTGGTATAATAGCGCGCGCTATGGACAATCAGAATGCAAACCCGCTGCCGCTGCCTACGATACGGCGGTATCCGATCTTCCTGCGCGCCATCGGAGAGATGATGGACGCCGGGGAGGCGTACATCTCGAGCAGCGTGCTCGCGGAGCGCCTCGGGCTCGACCCCGTGCTCACGAGGAAGGACCTGGCGATGGCGGGCGTGCCGGGGCGTCCCCGCCGCGGCTATCCGGCGGAGAAGCTCCGCGCGGCGATCAACCGGGCGCTGGGGTGGGACAGCGCCACGGACGCGGTGCTCGTGGGCGCCGGCTCCCTGGGGAGCGCCCTTCTCGGCTATGCGGGGAAGGTGCGCCCGCTTGCGGAGATGGCGCGGCTCGTCCGCCGCCTCAAGGTGCATCTCGCGATCCTCACGGTCCCCACCGCCGCCGCACAGGCATGCGCGGATACGCTCGTGGAGGCCGGCGTGCGCGGCATCCTGAACTTCTCGTCGGCGCAGCTCTCCGTCCCCGAGGGCGTAATCGTCCAGAACGTCGACCTCGCCCAGTCGCTGGCCGTCCTATCGCATGCCATAGCCAACCGTGAGCGAGGCAGCCAGTCATAGGCGCGCCATGGCGCGGAGCACAAAGATGAAGAAAACGTCAACAGCATCCTTCGCGGCGGCCGCGCTCGCCCTAGCCGCGCTTGCGGCGCCCGCTTCGCCGGCCGGCGAGCTGTACGACGTAGTGGTCGTCGGCGGAGGGCCGGCCGGGATCGGCGCGGCGCTCGCCGCGGCAAAGGCCGGCGCGAAGACAGCGCTTGTCGAGCGCGACGGCGTGGTCGGCGGGACGACGGTCCAGGCCAGGGTGTGCGACATTGGGCT
Source organism: uncultured bacterium (assembly GCA_902799955.1). GTDB lineage: Bacteria > Verrucomicrobiota > Kiritimatiellia > RFP12 > UBA1067 > UBA1067. The sequence goes on from CADCCQ010000041.1 coordinate 3,152, forward strand.
CTTCAGTGCGTGGAAGCGGCCGATCATAGCGGGACCGGCGTGGGATCTCGTGACGAACGCCGTGGCCGCCGCGCACGGGACGCTCCCCGACATCGCCGCGCAGCGTCCAGACAAGTGGATGGCAAGCTGCGTGCGAGTGGATCCGGAAGTCTACTCGCGCCTCGCGGAGGAGACGCTGCGCAAGGCGGGGGTGGCGATCCTCTTGGGCAAGGAGGTTTCTTCTGTCACAAGGACGGCGGATGGCTGGGACACGGGATTCGCCGTCGGGCGGCAGGTCGTCGACGCGACGGGAAACGCCACCGTCGCCGCGCTCGCGGGTGCGAGGCGCGTCAAGTCGCCTGACGACATGCGGCAGCCGGGATCGTTCTTCTTCTGGATTTCCTCGAAGGGCGCGAAATTCGACTCAGCCGCGGTTGACCGCGCGTTCAGGAAGGCCGTCGCGGCTGGACAGCTTCTGCCGACGGACGTCCATGTGGGGATGGCGTACTTCATCCGCAAGGGCGGAGGCTCGGGGTGCTACGTACCGCTAGCGGACAACTCGACGCCCGAGGCGCGCGCGGACACCAACAGGCGCGGAATCGAGGCGAGGGATCGCGTCCTCGCGTTCATCCGCCGCCAGCCCGGGCTTGAGAACGTGTCGCTCGTGTCGTCCGCACGGGAAGTCGGCGTGCGCGAGACGTATCGCGTAGTCGGAGAGAAGACGATCTCGGAACGCGCCTACCTTGACGGCGTCGTCGAGGAAGACGCGCTGTGCTGGTCCTACTGGATGGTCGACGCGCACAGCGCGAAGAGGTCGCATGCGCGTCTCGTGTTCCACAAGGACGGCAAGGTCGGCTCGGTGCCGCTAGGCGCGATGCTGCCGAAGGGCGTGGGCAACATGCTGGTGGCGGGCCGCGCGGTCTCTAGCGACCAGGGGGCGAACTCCGCCCTGCGCGTCCAGGCGTCGTGCATGGCGATGGGGCAGGCCGCCGGCGTCGCCGCGGCGCTCGCCGCGGCAAGGCGCTGCGACCCGCGCGAAGTCCCGCTCGCGGACATAAAGGCCTGTCTTTCCAGGATCGGCCATATCGTCCCAGCCCTAAAATAACGATTGTCCCCGAAGGGCATCGTCGACTGCGAACAACTGCGGCGTCAACGACGAAAAGGAATCGAAAACACAGTCGGGGCGCTCGGCCGCGAGGACATCGCGGGGCATCGTCGCGGTGATGACGGCGACCTTCATCCCGGCGGCCTTCGCGGCCCGGATGCCGCCGACGGCGTCCTCGAACACAAGGCATTCCGAAGGGTCGAGGCCAAGCCGGGAGGCGGCTTCGAGGTAGCAGTCCGGAGCGGGTTTCCCGTGCTCGTACTGTGAGGCGTCCACCACGACCTCGAACCAGTCTCGCAATCCGAGCCCGTCCAGGACGAAATCCACGTTGTCGATCGACCCGCCGGTGGCGATGGAAAGGCGAACGCCGCGCTCCCGCGCCGCGCGCAGCATTTCCACCAACCCCTCGGGAGGACGAAGATGCGGCGCGTATAGTTCGCGGTACAGCGCCTCCTTCTCCCGGGTGAGCTCGTCGCATTCGGCCCTGGGGACGTTCCGCCCGAATATGCGGTTCATGTAGAACGCGCTTGTCGCGCCCATCCAGTCGAGCACCTGCCGCTCGGTGATTTCGCGGCCGTGGCGACGGGCGAACTCGCGCCACGCCAGCACGTGCCAGGCGCAGTTGTCCACCAGCGTCCCGTCCATGTCGAATATAAACGCCCTGCACCTCATAGGCGCACATCACCTCTCGGGCAGCGCCCTCATGCGGGCGCGCATCAGGATCTTCTCCCACGGGTCGTCGCTGTTCCAGAAAAGCTCGGCCTCGCAGAACGGATGGAAGCCAATGCGTTCGGTCAGCACCTCAAGGGCGCGTCCCTGCGGACCTTCGGCGGACGAATAGACGATTTTCCACGTACCGCCCGGCGTCGGTGCCTCCGCCGCCAGAGAGGCGGCGCAAACCGCCGCGCAGGCCAATGACATCAACTTTTTCATCTTATTCCCCTGTCTTGGTTTTCTATTTATTTGTATTACAAGGCGTGCAGTGCGGCGACCGCGTTCTCTGCGCCTGCGGACCGCGTATGGCGTCCATGACAGCCGCCTTGATCTCCTCGGCGCGCGAGGCCTCCATCCACGAGGGGCGGTACGGACACCTCCTCACGTCCACGCCGAAGAGCCTTGCCGTGAACGCAAGCCCCTGGAGGTACTCGCCCTCCCTGTTGAAGTGGAAGTCCGGTTTCGTGAAAAGCGCATCGCGGTTTGGCACGAACTCCGCCGCCGTGCCGACCGGTATGACGTCAAGCCCGTGTTTCGCGGCGAACGCGGCGTATGCGCCGTTCAGGCGCGCGTACATCTCGGCCTGGTCGAAGCCGAACTTCCTCAGCCGCCTGTCCCATGGAGGATAGCTCCAGGTCTCCTGCACGACGATCTTCGCCTGCGGCGCCAGCTCGCGGATCTTCGCGACCAGCCTGTCGCCAAACGGATGGTACGTCTCGGGCCGCCAGCTGAAGTGGCTCGCCTGCTGGATCGTCACGATGTCCCACTTGTCGAGGACGAGCGCGTCGGGGATGTTGGCCTTCCCCTTCACGACCACCTTCCTCCCTTCTGTCGTGCGGTCGAAGCGGTAGGGCCTGAATGTTGCGTTCGTCGCGGCAATGACGTTGCCCCAGTGGCGCTCAAGCGAGCATCCGCCGATGTAGAGCGAGGCGAGGTCGAGTCTGAGTCCCATCGCCGCCGCGACTTGCGGCATCTGCCTGAGGTTGCAGATCGAGAAGCTGTTCCCGATCATCAGCACCTTGAGCGGCCTTTCGGGCCTGACCTCGCCAGGCGCCGCGGGCAGCGTCACCCTCGCCGCATTCGCAGCGAGTGGAAGGAGCATTGCCAGTACTAGAGATTTCAGGTTTGTCATGGTCTGTCTTTTAACAAATATTTTACCACAAATTCTCATTCTCGTGGCGAAGATTATACACCAAACAACTCCCCTGCCAAATCCCCTTCCTGTGGGGACACTCCCCACAAAAGCAAACTGGAAATATAAAATGAGAATCTTATGCGGAAAATTCTCAAAACCAGAAATCCGCGTAGAACATTGATACTTATACGTGTTTATGCAACATAGCGAAAATCCTTACGGGGAGTGTCCCCACAAGGATTCGAAAGATTCTAGACTCAATTTTAGTCTTTGACTGCTGCCAACATCGCTGCGGACACGCCGAAAACATTCTTCTGCCCAGCATCGCAGCCCATGCTCTTCAGGAACTCGGCATCCGCCTCCGCCATCTCAATCCCATCCCGCGTCCGCATCAGATAGCTAGGATTGCTTTCCGTCAAGGTGGCATGAAGATATACGAGGGCATTGTTGCCGAACCTGTCGGTCGCGTCCGCAACCACGCCTGGCACAATCTTATCAATCCACTTCACCGCCGGCCGGAGATAACGGTTGCCGTCAGAACTGGCGCTGTCGTAATCCGCTAGCATCAGAACATGGAACAAGAACTGCCACCAGAATACAGTTGACACATCGCCGAGCCCACCCAATGTGCGCGAGTTGGCAAGATGATCAAGTTTCCCAAACTCACCATCATGTAACATCTTTAGGACATTGCCACGAGTCGGGCTCTCCCCGTCTTCGGCAGAGTAGTCCTTGTTTGCCAGGGCATGGGCGACATTCCACTGGAATTCCAGAGGAACCACATTCACTCCATAAAACTGCTGATCCATCACCCTTGCGAGCGTTTTGCTCTTCCAATAGCAGCTGACCTTGTCCGACTCCCAGATATCCAGAAGAACGTCGGCGGGGATGTTGCTGTTTCTGAACGCATGGGTATTGTCTAATGAAAGAAGCCTTTCCTGCCGTTCCGGGCGGCTTCTCGACTTGTCACAGATGAAATCAAGCGCCTCGCGCATATCAGTTCGGTTGCGGACGATATCATCCAGCCTGTCAAGATTCACCACTTCGCTTTCCTCGTACCAGGTTTCGTATGGTGGCCGGTCGAGGAACCCCTCCTCGCCAAGCATGAGATAGCGGATGTCGTCGTCATGTTCAGGCATTTCATTTACAGTACTGTCTGTAAGCACAGGAAGACATTCTTCGCAATCCGCAAGTACATCGTCAGAATCCATGGTCTCATCATCTGAACATTCATTGGAATCCGCAAATAATTCGCGGAACATTTGTTCGGGGGACTCGTCTGGACGTAGACGTTCAATGGCCCATTGTACCAAGCAAGGCGGTTTGATACTTGCGTCTTCCTCTAAAGTCTTCGCACGTACCTTGCGACCACCATGAGGAAGATACTCACAGACAAATCCTTCGGGTTCTACAAAACCGATTTCGGCACTTTTGTAATAATCCTGATCTTCGCGCATCTTCCTTCTTTCGGCCCGTCGTTTTATCATCTCATCGTAGTCTGGTTGGTGATATCTGGCATACTCTGGGCACTCTTCTTCAAACCATCTCCACACCGACTCAAACCACTTAACATCCGCCTTTTGCCAAAGAACACTCTTGACGTTGCCTAATTGCTCCAACGACACATGATTCGAAAACTGTGGTTGTACACACAGAAGTCGTATCCAGTCAAAGCCATTCAACTTATCCCACTCACATCGGTCTGACAATTGTGGATGTCTTCTGAGCAACAACGCCCAGTCATTACCGCCAAGGTTTTTCAGATTACATTTATCCTGTAACTGCGGTTGGAAATAGAGGATTCGCGTCAACGACTCGTCAGACAAGTCTTTTATAAAAGGACATTTATCAGCAAATTGTGGCTGCTTCGACAGAAGCCAACTCCATCCGTCTTGGGACAACTTCCAATCTGACTTATCGGCAAGTTCTGGAATCTCCGCAAGTATAACCGCCCACTCATTGCGTTCATTGATATCGTTCCACCCCCGTTTTTCAGCCAATCCAGGAAACTTTCCGACTAGCTCATCCCAGAGCTTTTTGTCGTCATTCTGATTTTCGTTCATTTGTAGCCACCCCTTTCAGCGCTTTTTTCCAATCAGGCGCGCAGACAAGATAATCGGCATCAAGGCACCGAAACGAGACGCCTTCGCCTCGTCCGACGAAGCGTACTTTTCCACACCTTCATCCGTTTCACCAGTAGGCAACACAATCCAGTTCCTTTCGCGTTTTTCTTCAAGATAAACAAGAATATAATCCGGTTCGCCATCCGACAACATCGAGCGAGGCACCTTGACCGACATGCGTTCAAGCGCTGGGATTTGCATCGCACACGGGCAATGCATGACGTGCGTAGCTTCGTACTTATACGCTACAGTGTCAGTCAGCAAAAACCCACATACCAACGCCTGTTTCTGCGCACGTGCGGAAAGCTCAGAAATCGCAATCGTCCTTCCTGCTGATATGTCCTCTTGAATGTCCGACAGAATCCGCTTGCGATTCGCCTCTGCCCAACCCTCAAGTCGGACCTTCGCTACCAAAGTCACCATTTCTTCTGGCGAGTTCTGTCCAACGGGTTTCGCAGGATCGTTTAGCCTAATGATCTCCGGCAGGGGAATTCCACCTAACCACTCATCCATCCGATAATCAAAATAGCATGGCAATGCAATATGCTTAAGATCAACGCACTGATCAAACACATCATGGCACATGCTATATTTACATGGCTTCTTCAACGCCCCGTATTGAATTGTCACATTACGAAGGGATGCACATCTGAAAAACGCACCGCTGTTGATTTCCTGCACACTCGCAGGAATTTCAACACTTTCAAGCGATGTGCATTTTGCGAACGCGCTCCATTGTATCCACACAACACCATCTGGGATTGAAATCTTTTTCAGCCTTGAACACCCGCAAAACGCATCATTATGTATTGACTTAAGTCCAGAAGGGAGACTCACTGTTTCAAGTGAAACACAGTCTTTGAACATGCTACTCTGGATTATACGAACAGCATTAGGAATGACCACAGACCGTAACTTCGTGCAACCACAGAATGCGGCACTCCCTATTTCCGCCACTGAATCAGGAATTTTTACTGACACCAATCCCGTACAGCCACTGAAAGCATCATAGCCAATGGTCATCACGGAATCGGGGATTGTCACCGACACCAATTCCACACAACTGTTGAAAGCGTGATTACCTATAACCGTTACTGTATTAGGTATCTCCAACGAAACAAGTTCCCTGCAATCTTCGAACGCCCTATCGCCAATTTTTCGTACCCCTGCTGTTATTGATACGTTTCCCTTTACGATCGGCGTATGGATCAAAACACCATCAATTATTACTTCCGGCATCTTCATGCACCCGCCAAAGACATTGCCACCGTATTGCATTTTCTCAGGGACATCAAGCCGCTCAAGATTCCCACATCCCTTGAAGCATTCATCTCCAATCTTCACCACAGATTGTGGTAACGCAACCTCAGTGAGGCCAACGCATCCCTCAAAAGCATTATCACCGATCTCGGTCAGCCCCTCGTGAAACGTTATCGATTTAAGGCGTTCACACCCTCGGAACACAAAACGGTCTATGCTTCTCACACTGCTAGGGATATCAATCGCCTCCAGTGCCTTGCACCCATCGAACATACCAGACCCCAATTCGGTAACAAGTGGTGGAATGTTGATTCTAGGCAAACTAGTACAACCTTCAAATGCTGAATACTGAATAGTCTCAACCGTTGACGGAAGTTCTATCTGCTCCAAGCTTTCGCATCCTTCAAAGGCACCCGCCTCAATGAATGTAATACCTGTCGGAATGTCAATATGCTGTAGTGACTTACAATCCCTCAGAACAGCACAGAATATCGTCTTGACCTTTTCGGGGAAAGCAAAACTCTTAAGTGAAGTACACTCACGAAAAGCATTGTGGCCTACAGTTGTCACTGTGGACGGCAGCCCGGCTCCATTTAAGGCACTACAACCTTCGAAAGCTCCGCCTTCAATCGTCTCTAAACCTTCGTTAAAACGGACGGAAGTCAGATTAGAACACTCGGCGAACGCCCTCCATCCTATTTCCTTAACAGAAGAAGGAATCGTAATGCTCCTTAAGTTCGCACATTCCGAGAAAGCAAAGTCGCCTATCCGCTCCACACCCTCAGCTATTGCAATATTCACAAGCGTCGTATCATGTTCGTATGCATGGTTCCTTATCTTCTTCTTGCCAATCACGACAACTGGTTGTCTATCCGAACCTTCACCGCCCAACTGGGTCAAACACCACGATATTTTCTCCGCCAATTCAGGTTCAAAGGCGCCGTTCGCAACGGCCCTACGATACAAGTTCAGCGCCGTGTTGATTCTCACCCCTCGCGATGATAGTTCCCACTCGGCACTCATTAGTTCAAATTCTGCGAACTCGATGCAATCCGAAGGCTGAACGATTTGCGAAAGTGTCCAGTCGCGGTCCTTGCTACTCGAGACCGACCTCCAATCACTCGAAAATTTTATGTCTTTCCTTCCAATCAGGTACGATGCCACGACAGATTTAGCGGCAGCAGCCCGTTCAATCAATTCCCAGCCCTTCTTCTCATCGCGCACAACACCATGTTTTCTGTCGCCGTGGCGATAAACCTCCCCCATCTTCCAGAGCGCTACCGCATCACCGGCTTCAGCCATCGTCTGTAGCTTCTCAAATTCTTCCTTGTTCATCACTTCTTGCCTTTCGTTTCAGGTTTTCTTGCTCATTGGCCAGACTCTACGCCTTGGTAATCCCACACTCTAAGAATACCCGGTCGCCAATGCTTGTCACGCTGGCAGGGATTTGTACGTCCTTGAGTCTGCGGCAACGCCAGAACGCGCCTTCCTTGATGCGGGTCACACTGTCGGGAATCGTCACGGATTCCAATTGCTCGCACTCGAAGAACGCCTCATTGCCAATGCATTGCACTCCGGACGGAATCGCCACCCGCTTCAAACCACCCGGCACTGCGACGAGCGTCTTGCCGTCCTTCGACAGCAAAAGTCCCCGAACCGACTTGTAGCAGGTGTTACCGGCAGCCACGGAGAAAGCCTTCAATCGCCTGCAGCCCTTGAACGCAACGCCTTCGATCATCGTCACATTGCACGGAATCGAAACGCTCGTCAGATTGAAGTCCCTGTAATATGACAACTCCCCAATACTTCTTACTGCCAATCCATCAATTTCATTGGGAATTTCCAGCGCATGGGCATTGCCGTCGCCGCCAGTCACCACTGCGTACTTCGAACCATCGTCCTGCATCTCGACCACATACTTGAACTTGTAACCCCTCGCGGCAATCTTGTTCCACCGCTCAACGGTTGCAATGAAAACCTCCTGAAAATCGTCCAGAGTCGGTTTCGCGTCATCTTCCCCAAGCATATCCCAAGGATCAGGGAAGAAATCGACACGGCATTTCCTGATTTCCAGTCGGCTTCCCTCATTCACCACGATCATTCCCAGGTCGTTGTAGCATATCCCACGCCATATTACTTTACCGCTGATCGTGATGCCGTTGGGTGCAAGGACTTGTTCGAGGATGAAGCACAGCCACTCGACGATTTTGTCACCGTCCAAGTTGCCCGACTCTTCGCCAGACAGCTCAACGCCCTGTAGATACCGCCGATCCGCAGAAACCGTCCACGGCGACCAGCAGGACGGCGCGTTGCAGACCCCTGTCGGCAATGTCAGGCGACCATGCCCTCCGTCGTTGTAGAGCGCATTGATCTCCTTCGCGAGCCCGGCGCCAATAACCTTGTTGAACTTGAATCTCGATTTAATTTCCATAGGTCCATGCACCGCCCTTCTGCTCTAGGCAATCACAACAATCTGTAGATTCTGCCGCGCTAGTATTATATGTCCGCATTTTCATTGACATAGTTGATTATCACTGATGTATGTGAAGAAAACTGTTGAAGGCCAACATTGCATCAAGATCGCCAAAGACTTTCCGCCAATTCAATAAATATTTACGATATTTTGCGGTCAAATAGCATCGTTCATGTCCTTGCCACACAGGAAGATCTGTACCAAACATTAATCTATTCTGCCAATCGAAACAAGGTGCTTTTGTGAAATCATTGTCTGAAAGATAAGCTGTATCTGTCCATACGTTAGCGCACTCTCGCATAACTTCTTCCATTTCACGCATCGGCGCACAATGTGCAAAGTTAAAATGCATCTTTGGATACCGTCGCGCTATTTGTCTCAAATCAAAAGGACAACAACCTTCAGATCTACCACAATGGAACATCACTGACATACCTCTTTCATTTATTCTCTCAAGGATTTTATTTAACGTTTTTTCTTTTCTCGTCACCCACTGTGTTTCCAGCTCATGGAACTTCACGCCTTCAAACAGACCAGAATCCAGCCAAGACATCCTCTTGTCTTCCTGATACAAATGCCATGACAACCAGAAAAAGATATGCGCGCGATTCCCTGCAATACGCTTCATTTCCACAGCTTCACGCATAATCTCATCAATAGATATGGAATCGATTTGTGAACATGTCGAGGATACAATGAATTCAGAAACACCACAACGGTTCAACACCCCTAACACTCTTCGTGGGGAATAATAGTAAGGGGAATTATATCCCGTGCGTGCGTAATAACCCATATGTACGTGCGCGTCGCAAATCATAAGTCTGTGTTCTTACTTGTACGCTTTGCAAACTTAGCAAAACGTTCATCTACGACTTCATGGTTTAAACGCGCCACATCGCAGAAGTGCTGCGCAGGCGTGAACATGTCTCCTGTCTCATTGAAATTGCGGCACATGCACACCGAACAATAATCCCGATCCTTGCAATGGATACATTTTTTGAAGCATTCTCCCGTAACGCTTCTTATCCTCAACGTTTCAGGAGATTTATTCCAAATCCATTTCAAATCATGTTCATAACAGTCCCCCAGCTTTATGCCCCCAAATGCAGCACAAGGATAATATTGTCCTGTTGCATCAAGGCAAACACTGTCAACACATGCGCCGCAAACCTTATCCTTGGCCCAATCCTCATCAGAGCGCATATCATCTTTCTTAAGCGGATCAAAATATTCGCTATTCACAGGCACTGATTTGAATACGATGTCCTCAAGAATAGATTTGGTCTCCTCCAGATTGAGCCTGCAAGCAAGATTGCTAGTATCGCAATTCATCTTACCCATTATTACGAAGTCCGTTTGTGCATCCATGCGCAAGCTCCTAGCGTATGCAAGGACGTTCAAGTAATCCTTGTAGTTTGGTTTCATCGTTGGACAAGATATCCGGCATGGAACATTTGCTTTGCGCAACATCTCAATTGCGGCCTTTGTCTTATCAAAGGAACCTTTGTGCTTAGTGATCCTATCATGCGTCTCGGGGTTCATGCTGTAAAGCGACACCTGAACCGTGCATTCCGTCTCTCGCAAGAATTCGACCATGGCTTCGTCGCATAGCGTCAGATTACTCAGAATCCCCACTATCAGATCCTTCTCTCTTGCGTATCTAACGATTTCCTTGAAATCAGGGTGCAACATACATTCGCCGCCAGATATCGAAAGCGTCACGCCACCCTGTTCACGCAATTCGTCGATGACTTTCTTTATTCTTGCAAGTGGTAGAAATGTAGGAGTGTATTCTGGGATATAACAATGTATGCATCTTTCCGTGCAAGCCTGTGTAATGTCAATCTGCAACGTGAATATCGTCGGATTCTCCTTGAAATACGACGCAAGCAAATCAGCAGGGATTTCATCCATAGTTCGCTCTGCGGGACTAATGCGATGCGTATCCATAGTCTTTGGATTGTCGACGTCGTACGAGAACGATATATCACGCCGCGCCAATTCTTCGACAGTCCGTCCAGTCACTACAACGCCATTTGATTCGAGATTGCCGATGAAATCGATGAAGTCTGAGCAAATCTCATTTGAGTCGGCACCGGCATAGACAGAAATTATATTCTTGACAATTGCGTCGATTTCCTCGGGATAGCGGGAAATCCACCGCATGAAGACTTCTGCATCTTTCATGACAACATCATAGTTCTTGATGCGCTCAAGAATGTACGTGAAGTCACCGTATTGCCGAACAAAAGCGTTCTTCGAAAGGCGTATCAGCATGTTCCCTTGCCTCCGTAAACATGGTGTATACACCTTGCCACTTCACATTTAGAAGGAATAGTTCTCAACATATCTCCAGTGGCATTAAAATTGTATGCCGGACAAACCTTACAGAATGGACGATCATTACATTTGGCACATTCCATGAAATCTCGATTTCTCAACTCTCGAAGAAGATTCATTTTATCGCCGTTCCATATTTCTTCAAGCGAATTTCCAAAAACACTGCCAAGAATATAGCCGTTCATTGAATCGCATGGATAATATGTACCATCAGCATTGACATACACCCTAGACTTGCCTATGTCGCAAACTTTCTCGTCACAATCTGGCATGCGCGCATTCTCCCACCCCTTGTCAAACAATGACTTGTTATCAAGCAAGGCACTTATCAATTCGTCTTGAGAACAGGCGTATCCAAGATTTGAACAATCATGATTATTGCATGGTACTATCGAACAATCAGGCACAAAATTTAGATGAAGCCCTTTTGCGAATGCATTTAGTTCAGCAAACGAAAATCGATTGGCTCTAAGCAATGGCGACGCAATTCTTATATGAATCCCCTCGTTATGGCACTTCAAAATTGCATTCATGGTCTTTTGCCAACTGCCATCGACTCTCGTGATTTCGTCATGGACCTTAGACTCCATACTGTATAACGAGACGTTAATAAACTGCGGATCAACAGTCTTGAGAAACTCTATTCGCGCAGCATCACAAAGTGTAAGATTAGAAAGAATGATTACATTAAGATTTAAGTCGGCACATAATTTGCAAACCTTCTCAAATTCAGGATGAATCATGCATTCACCTCCCGAAATGTGAACCGTAGCCCCATTCAGCGCGCGAAACTCCTGCAAAACTTTCTCCGCTAACTGAAATGGCAAGAATTGGTTTTGCCTCTTGTCAACATAGCAATGAACACACTTTTCATTACAACTGTTGGTCAAATTGAGATGGAGTTCTTCCGGAATATTGTGTCGAGCAAAAAAGGCACCGACAACATCGCACTCCAGTTGTTCCGCAACATTTACTTCTGCGTACTTTTGTAAAACATCATTTCGATCAGTACTATTTTTTGCGGGAATTAGTCCTGCGTTCATCATCTCCTTGTATATCAATTCGGCATCTTGCGCTAAATCATTCTCATCACATGAGAGTTTGTCTGCGACCCTTTTCGCTAGGCTATTGTGATTTTGAGGCGATGACAAAATCTCATCAATAAAAATTGCAGCATCTCTTAAAACCAGCGAAGCTCCAGTACGAGGCCGCCAGATTAACGTCTCGTTGCCAGCATCTCGTCTAAAAATATCGGCCATATTGTCTACTACGCTCACATCTCTTTCACAAGAATGCAATTTGCAAATTTTGCGGGCGGCTTCTGCCCCAAAGACAACATAATCGCGCCTTGAACGCCTAAGCTTTTCCATGACCCAGGGGACAAGCAAGCGCAATCCCCGCGCATACTTTGGTACAAAGGTAAATCTCTGTACTCTTTGTCTATCACAGCCCCATCCGCATCTCCCTCGACCACATACCATTCACATTGTTGACCGTTAAAAGTGGGCAACATCTGTTTTGCAGCCAAGCGGAATTGCACATTCTTTCCTTTTTGAGCCAGTGCTACACAAGCCCTATGTTCAATCATTCTTCCGCTTCCCAACTTCTGAGTATCCATGCGCAATCCTTTCCAGTTACCAAATGCAACTTCCCGTGTCACACCATAACAGAATGTGACACGGAAAGTCTGACACCGCTTAATTAAGCGGTCCAAGTGCGCAACGATTTTGCGATGTGCAATGATTGATCTGTGTAGTCTTCTCAGGACATCCTGCGACGAACGACTGCTTAGCAGCACTCTTCGCGACTATCTGCGGTTTCTTGTATGCCATTTCTGGCTCCTTTCTGAGGCTTATGCCTCTTTGGTTCTTGGACACCCTCCATGCACCCGCATGAAGGAAATTATTTCACTTCAGACTTACACTCTTTGTGCATTCTGGAAGCCCGTCAGGAATTTTCACGTAAACCATTTTTAGTGGACACCCAGCGACGAACGACTGCTTGGCAGCGCTCTTCGCGACTATCTGCGGTTTCTTGTATGCCATTTCTGGCTCCTTTCTGAGGCTTATACCTCTTTGGTTCTTGAACACCCTCCATATACCCATATTAAGGAAAATATTATAGTTGCCGATAGATCATACCATGCCAATAGTAGATGTCAGCATGGCCGTCTGTATAGTTTATGGTGACCATACTATCATTCCCCGCATTGTTCACGCTTGCAGCGGCGATTGACTTTCCTGCCCGCGCATGAAACATGCGCACCCTAAATCCAGTTTGGTCACAAAGTGTAACTGTTCTTGAATCGAACTTCACAAAGAATATCTTGTACATCTTCGTTCTCCTTCTGTTTGCTTATACGAAAAAGGAAACTATAAGACCGACAAGACCAACAACAAGTGAGATGATCATCTTGGCAAGTCCTCCAAACAATCCGTATACTGCTGTGAAAAATTCATTGATGAATCCAAGTCCTCTGCCGATAGACGTACCAGAAAACCATTCAGGGCCACATGCGATGAAAAGACCTGTTAACGTCAGGAACACACACACACCATAACATTGAGCGATTTCAATATGCAGAGGTAAATCTGTTGTCCATGTGTCGCAGCTCTCCCTAGACCATCTGCATTTTGACATGTAATCGTCATGCGTATTGAATTTGCGTTGAACAAGGAACAACATAATTGACGATCCTACAGCCACATCGCTTTCAAAGAACTTTTTGACAAAATCAAGGCAAGCTAATCCCGGTGCCAATCCCGTTATTATTGAACAAAGAAAAAGTCCGCCTATTGTTATTATACAACTAATCCAAGCCAGACGCTTTGGAATACCAGCCTTGACACCATACAGGCCTGATCTACCAAGTAGAATACACTTCCAGAAATATACGATATAATGGTACATCCACACTGACAGTAAACAAAGAAGAACACCAGGAGTAATGGGAGAGAGAATTCGGTACCCCATTGTTCCTTTTGATGCCTCTGTACCATATCTTCCATTTAGAACTGCTAATCCAACCACCACAAATATTACCACTAAATTCCTGATAAGTCTTGATATCTCTATAGCCCGAAACCTGCGTCCACCTGGAGTCTTAGGACCTACGAGCGTACGCATTCTACACTTTGGGCAGATTGTCCCACATGTTGCCAGCTCATCTGGCACACTCACCTTTGCATGACAAGCCATACATTTCATCTTTACCATGTAAGACCTCCTTTCTATTGATCGCCTAAACGCTTGATTCTGATGTTCTTTAAATCTTCAAAGATGCCCCCAAAGATACCACCACCGTCATTCCCACCATCACTACTACTGCCTCCGAGAAGCGACGCGGCAAATTTCAATACAAACTTTATGGCGTACCATATTATACTAAGCGGCATGATAACCGCCTGCCATACGAATTGGACGTATGCATGTAGGAACCATTTTAGACTTTCCATATTAAATCTCACTCCTTTTATCCTTTAGTTTTTCCTTAAAAGAGCAACAATAATCCTATACGGAAGCGTGATAACAAACCAAATCAACTTAACCACCAAGACAACCAACTTCTCAATCAAACTCACCAATCCATCAACATTTAGAGTGACCATTTTCTCATTCCTTGTGCCCTGGTTGATGTTTCACGGTTGGAGAATCGGGCTTTTCTCGTTCCGTGACGCATGACTGCCGAACAATCTGACATGAAATCGGAACGAAAAGAAATTCCTCCCTTTCGTATCTCCAACGAGGCTGTAGGAATTGCCTTAGGTGAAATACGTAGAGAGGAAGTGCGGCTGCACTTTCTCTGCCAAGTATCGTCACCTTTTAGAACTTCCTACATTCCGTTGGACGACTGCTTTGCAGCGATGCAATTGAATTGCTACATTCGGGGGTGGAGGGGGAGGTCGGCTCACACGAAGTAGCTTGACACTTCCTATCAGTTCCCAAACTATGTCTGCCTCCGCTTAGTCAACCGCACACACGGCCTCCCTCGCAAAGTGAAAATATTATATCATACCCAACCCCTAAAAGTCAAGGGTGAATTTTGGATTTGAGAATTTCAGGAGGAAAAACGACGAGCTAAAAATCTCTTGCGGGGAGTGTCCCCACAGGATTTGCTGGTCAGCTAGCCAGCGCGCGCCAGACGCGGAGGAGCTCGCTTACGCTCCACGCCTGCGCGGTACATCCCTTCTGGGCGTGCGGCGAGTCGCCGTCCGCGATTTCGCTTTCGTGCGCGACGCATCCGGCGTTGATGTTCTCAACCGCCCCGGAGAGAAGCGCGAGCGCGGCGGAGCGCCGCGACGGGTCGAGCCTTGCCATTGCCTCGGCGTATATCGGGAACACCCAGGCCCAAACGGTACCGTTGTGGTACGCCGGCTTGCGGGACGTGTCCTCGTCGCCGGTGTACGCGCCCTTGTAGAGCGGGTCCCCCGCGGCGAGCGAACGGATTCCGCCGGGTACGAGAAGCGGCTGCGTCGCCTCCAGGATCGAGGGGTCGTCCAGGACGCCAAGCGCAAGCAGGAACAGCTGGTTGGGCCTCACCGCCTCGTCGCGCCTCGCATCGGCGGCGCACTCCCCGCTTGGCGCGTCCAGGCAGTCGCAGTATCCGCCGGACGCCTTAGCGAAGAGGCGCTTCACGCTCTCCGTCGCCCGCGCGGCGAGTTCGTCGCGGCCGAGGTACCTCAATGCGGATATCCACAAGGCCTGTATCTCCACGGGATAGCCGATGCGCGGAGTGCAGGCCGGGTAGTTGGTGTCCATCCACGTGAAGTGCGACGGGGACCACACAAGTCCGGATGCGGCGTCGACGTGGATGCCGTTCGGCGTCCCGGCGATGTAGTTCTCGACGATAGAGGCGCAGACCGACTTCAAGTCGTCCAGCGCGGCGTCCGCCCCGAGCCTCGCCTCCATCTCCTGGACGCAGCGGACGAACCAGAGCTGCGCGTCGGTCGTGTCTCGGTTGCCGGCCTTGTCCCCGTAGATTATGTTGGGGAGTGTCCCCCGCTCCTCGAACGCGGCAAACGCGCGAAGGATCTTCAGGGAGTCGTCTAGGCGACCGTCGGCGATCATGCCGCGCATGAAGATGAATGTATCGCGGCCCCAGTCCAGGAACCACGGATACCCCGCGATCACCGTCTTCAGCCCGCCGCGCCTGACGATGAACAGGTCGAGGGCCTCGGACATCGCATCCGGCACCGGAAGCTTCGCGGGCAGCCCGTCCGGCGCGGCATGGAACCTCATCGGCTCCTCCGGGCGCCTCGACGGCCCTACGCCCACCGCCTCGCCGACGATGGCGACGCTTCCGCCGACGTCGAGGTCCGCCGATATCCAGCCGGGGCTGAACAGGTCGCCCGCGCCCTCCTGACCTCTCTCTGCCTCCTCCGGGTGCGCGACATTGTACTTCCATTCCGGCTCGTGGTGGTAGTCGCCGCCGTCGACCGACATGACGAACACCCCGTCGCCCGGACTGAACGAAAAGCCGCGGGGCGAAGGCCTGACGCTCTTCGGGAAACTTGTCTCGAGCCCGGTGTACGCCTTTGTCGTATTGTGGAAGCTGCGCCATTCCACGTCAGGGCGGAAGACGAGGCGGATGCGGCCGGGCGCCTCGTCGGCACCAGCGGAGCGGCGGCGGACGAGCAGCCTCGCCGCGTTCACGCCGTCGGCCAGCGACACCTCGAAGGCAAACGCGGCGGCCTTGCCCATGCCGCACGGCATCATGAAGTCCCAGCGCGCGAAGCGTCCCGCAGGGTCGGCGCGGAACGTCTCGACGGAGCGCACGTCGAACTCCCGGACATACCCGTCGCGCTGCAGCCATACGCGGGTGCGTGCCCAGATGTTGACGCGGTCGGACGGGCAGTCCGCGCCCGGGTTCGCCGCAAGCGTCGCGTCGTACTGGCTTTCGATCTCGCCCCACGCGACGCGCATCTGCGCCGACGCGCCGACGCCGTTCGAGAGGATTGTCCTCGCATGGACGTCGCGCCTGGCGTCCTCCCCGGAGAGCGCGAGCCTCACCCTCGCCGCGTCCCCACCTGGCGGCACCAGAAGCCGCGAAGAGGTGCGGACTGCGCCGGATTCGGCGTATGCGACCATCGCCAGGCGCAGTTCGCGGCAGCGCGTCCCGTCGCCTTCGTAGTCCGGGGCGACGGCGAATGCGGAGAATCCGCCGGCGGCATCCGGCTCGGCCCTGCACGCCACAAGCGTCCTGCCGTCGGACGGGTCGACCACGTCCGCCCGGAACCGGCACGGCGCGGAGATCCGCAGAGTCTCGCCCGCCGGGACGACGACGTCGCGCTTGACGTCGTCGGGGAAAGCGACGCGCCAGGCCGCCGGCGCCACGTTCTGCGCGGAGCGTCCCCGCGATTCCTGCGTGGCGTCCCCCCTCTCGACCGGGGCGGCGAGGCAGAGGACTTCGCCGGGGTCGAGCCTGACCGGCCCGACTGCCATGATCTTGCGCCCGGTGACGAGGTCGCGCCTTTCGCCCGCGGGGTACTTAGACACGTCCCACTCTATGTTCGCCGGCGCCGAGCAGTCGAGGTTCGCGAGGATCAGCAGCTCCGCGTCGCCGCGCACGACCGCGAGTGTGTTCCCGTCGCCGCGCGTCACCACCTCCAGGTGGCAGCCGCCGGAATACGACGGATGCGTCGCGAGGATGTTGTTGAGGCGCGCGATCAGCCCGACCATGTTGCGCTCCGCGCCCCAGTTGAGGTCGTTCGCGTCGTGCACGTCTATTTTCTCGGTCGCATACCACTCGACGCCGTTGGCCATCCCCCACGAGCCCTGCCAGCTGAGGAGCGCCGCGAGCTGGACCCTCAGGCGCGCGTAGACCTCGCCGCCCTTAGCCAGGCGGTCGTTGTCGTGGGTCTCCGCGAAGTGGACGAGCGCGCCGTACCGCTCGCTGCGCGCAGCCGCGCCGGGCAGGTACCACTCGAATGCGCCCCTGTCGTATGTCTGGAAAAGCTCCGAGTACGCCCAGTCGAGGCCCGCGTCGTAGAGGAGCCTGTCGGTGACGGCGACGTCCCCGCCAAGGCCCTCGAGCATGAAGACGGTGTCGGGGTACTCCTCCCTGACCCGCGCGACGATGTAGCGCCAGGTGGCGGCGTCGATCATGTAGCCCGCGTCGCATCTGAAGCCGTCCACGCCGTTGCGGCACCAGAAGAGGAACACGTCGGCCATGTACGAACGCAGGCCGGGGTTGGCGTAGTCGAGCTCGACGAGGTCGGCCCACACGACACCCCATGCGCCGGGGCTCGCGAAGCGTCCGTCCTCCTTGCGCCTGAACCACTCCGGGTGGTGCGTCTGAAGCGCAGAGGCCCAGCCGGTGTGGTTCGCGGGGAGGTCGATGAAGAAGAGGCCGTCCCTGGAATGCACGGCGTCTATGAGCTCGCGGAACTGGTCGAGCGGCGTCGTGCGCTCGTCGAACTCCGCCATCGCGGGGTCGACGGAGAAGAAGTCGAGCGCCGCGAACGGGCAGCCGAGCTTCCCCATGACGGCGTATGTCGTCGGCACCGGGAACGGCGGCAGCGTCTGGATGATCCTGAAGCCCATCTCATCCATGATCGTCGGAAGCCGCCTCGCGACCTCGCGGAACGATCCGAACTGGCGCGGGAACACCGTGTAGATGGAGTTGCCCCTGCGGGTGCTGTCGCTTTCTACCTTGATCCTGACGTTCGGCCCGTCGGGCCATTCAGGCGAGGACGAGCCCTCCGGGAAGAAGCAGGCCTTGCCCGAGAACACGCCCACCTCGCCAAGCGGAATCGACGCGCCGAAGACCCCGGGGGAGCGCTCCTCCAGCGGGATGTCCGACCATCCCCTCTCCATGGGCGTGACGCCGCAGTCCGTCTCCGCTATCGTCTCGCGGCGGCGGATCGACGCGCCGCCGAGGTCGGTCCGGAACACGGCGCGGCCCTTTCGCGCCAGGCCGACGTCGAGCGTGACGTCAAGCGCGTCGCCGCGCCAGCTCAGTATGAAGTCTCCGGGATTTGGGCTCTGCGTCATTCTAGTCTCCATGTCGGGGCGTCACTGCGGGAGCGTCGTCAGGAAAACGCGGCCCGGCCCCGCCGTCATGCGCTCGCCGGCGTCGAGGAACGTGGTCCTCCCCGCCTCCACCTCGTACACGACGAGGAATGAATCCTCAGGCGCGGCGATCTCCCCGGCCCGCTCGAGGACCCGCTGGGAAAAGTCGAAGAACGCGCATCTCACGGCGTCCGCCGGCTCAGGCGGCGGAAGGGAGAAGTCAAGCGCGGCGAGCGCCTTGTCGACATGCAGCTCCCTCGGCCTGCCGTCCGCCCCGACGCGCCCCCAGTCGTAGAGGCGGAAGGTTGTGTCGGAGCTCTGCTGCACCTCGTAGACCTTCGTCCCCGCGCCGATGGCGTGGACCATCCCGCCGGGGATGAAATACGTCTCGAACCTCTTCGTCTCGCGCCGGACCATGAGATCCTCGAGCGTCCCGCTCTCTACCGCCCTCTTCACGTCATCCGGCCCGACGCCAGGGCGGAAGCCCACGTAGAGCGGGCCCGGCTCGAGGACGCACCACATCTCCGTCTTCGGCTCGCCGCCCGTAATCGCGGCGGACGCCTCGCATGGATGGACCTGCACCGAAAGCGGGAGTCTGGCGTCAATCACCTTGAAGAGCAGCGGGAAGCCCGGCTTCAGCTCGTCGAAGCCCCTTCCGGCCAGCGGCCCGGAGGCGACGACGCTGGGACGGCCGGCGCGCGCCGACACCTCCCAGCTCTCCGTCCCCCACACGAGGGTGACCAGATTCGGCTCGAACCTCATAGGCGGATCACGCCCCCTGGACGGCGGCAATGACCTCGTCGGCCTTGGTGACGCCGTCGAAGGACGCCTTCAGCTCTCCGTCGCGGAATATGCGCAGCGCCGGGATCGACATTATCCCGAACCTCGCGGCGACGTCCATGTTCGCGTCGATGTCCACCTTCGCGATCGTGACGTCCGGCAACGCGGGCGCGACCTTCTCCTCTAGGATCGCCCCCTGCATCTTGCACGGGCCGCACCACGTCGCCCAGAAGTCCACCACGACAACACCCTTCGACACGACCTCGTCGAAGCTCTTTGCATCTGCGTCGATCACCATTGTGACCCTCCTTCCTGTAGAAACCTCTGCGCCTCCATCGCGGCGGCGGCGCCTGCGCCGGCGGCGACGACCGCCTGCCTGTACCTGGGGTCGGCGCAGTCCCCGGCCGCGAACACGCCCTTCACGCTGGTGCGCGTGTTGCGCGTGACTATGTACCCGGCGCCGTCAAGCTCCACGCCGCTCCCCTCGAGGAACTTCGTCTGCGGCATGTTGCCGATCGCGACGAACGCGCCCGAGACAGGCAGCGATCGACCGTCCGAGAGCGTCAGGCCGGAGAGCCGCGTGCCGTCCCCGTCAAACGAGACCACCGTCGTGTTCCAGGCGACGTCGATGTTCGGCGCGGCAAGGACGCGGTCGGCCAGCGCCTTCGCGCCGCGGAACTCGTCGCGGCGGTGTATGACAGTCACCTTCGAGGCGAGCGACGCAAGGTGAAGCGCGTCCGAGAGCGCCGTGTCACCGCCGCCGACGACCGCCACCTCGCGGCCCCGGAAAAACGCGCCGTCGCATGTCGCGCACGCGCTCACCCCGCGGCTCCTGTACTTCGCCTCGCCGGGGAGGCCGGTCCACTTCGCGGACGCACCGGTCGCAACGACGACCGCCTTCGCCGCGTACTCCCCCGCCATGCCGAAGAGCCGCCGCTCGCCGTCGCCGGAGAAGTCGACCTTCTCCACTTCGTCCATCGCGAACCTGACGCCGCAGCGCTCCGCCTGTGAGCGCATCGCCGCCATCAGCTCAAGGCCTCCTATGGGATTTGCGAACCCGGGGTAGTTCTCTATCTCGGTGGTCTGGGTGAGCTGCCCGCCCGCGAGCATCCCCTCCAGGACGAGCGGGCTGAACCCCGCGCGCGCCGCGTATATCCCCGCAGTCAGCCCCGCTGGGCCGCTGCCGACTATCACAAGATTCTCCGCCATCTAGCCAAGCCCTCCCGTCGTCGTCACTTTCCGGCCTTTTTCTTCGGACGCCACACGCTCATGCCGGCCTCGACGTGACGCGGGTCGAGGACGTTCCCGGGTATGACCCGCCCGCGAAGCGTGTAGTAGGTGTCCGCCGCGTTCCATTTCGCCCCGGCGATCCTGCCGGGGAGGTTAGTCTTCGTAACCGACCCTATCGACTCGAACCCCTGCTTGCGCAGCTCGGCGATGGACTGCGGTATCTTCCTGAACGAATTCGAGGGGGGCGTCGGCGCGGCGCCCGGCGGCTTCGGCTTCACCGTCGGGTCGACGTACGCGATCTTCGCCGCGCCGTACGTGCGCTTCATCGTGTCCGGCTTGCCGTACAGCACCTTCGCGAGCAGCTCGTCGCCGACGACGAGCCTCTTCGCCCGCACGTCGGGGTCGAAGGCGGCCCTGGACTTCAGACCCAGCGCGTTCCTGACGCTCGGCATGGCGAAGAGCATTCCGCAGCGCTTGCGCCCGCGGTGCTTCTTCTTCTGCCACTTGTTCACGTTGCCGTACGCGACCTGGCTGTGGGTGACGACGTTGTGGTCGGGGATCTTGTACGTCTTCTGCAGGAACTTCACGACGGCGGAGATGGACCTTATCTGCGCCATCGGCATCGCCTTGTCGTGGTAGCCCACGCACTCGATCCCGACCGAGAAGTTGTCCACTTCCTCCTTGCCGTTCCACATCGAGCATCCCGCGTGGAACGCGACCCGCCCGCGGTCGACGATCTGGTACACCTGCCCGTCCTCCGTCACGCAGTAGTGGCACTCGCCCCTGTCGGAGAGGTGGCGGAGCGCGCTCTTGGCCGGCGCCTCGGTCGTGTGCAGGACGATCAGGGTCGTGGCGGAGCGCATCGGACGCTCCGCGTTCTTCGGGCTCTTGAAGCGCGTGACTATCGGAATGGCGCCCCGCGATGCGGAGACGGCCAGCGCGACGAGGACGGCGACTGCCAGGCGGCGCATCATCACTAGACGGCGAGCGATGTCTTCGACCAGGGATCCCTGCCGGCGAGAAGCGACGGCGTCGTCATCTCCGGCGGCACCGGCAGGCCCATGAGCTGCAGGGCCGTCGGCGCGATCGCCGAGAGCTTCGCGAGAGGCGTGAGCCTCACGCCCGCCGCGTCGTTCGCGACGTAGAAGCAGTCCACGAGGTTGAGGGTGTGCGACGTCTTCGTGAGGCCCGACTTGTAGTCCACCATCTGCTCGGCGTTGCCGTGGTCCGCGAAGATGAGGACGTGCGCGTCAAGCTCGAGGAGGCGCGGGAGTATCTTCCCGATGCACTCGTCGGTGACCTCGACGGCCTTCGTCGCGGCGGCCTGGTCGCCCGTGTGGCCGACCATGTCGCAGTTCGCGTAGTTGACGACGATGAAGCCGTAGGGGTTGTCCTGGAGGCGCCTCAGCAGCTCGTCTGTCACGTTGTAGGCGTCCATCTCCGGGTGAGAGGCGAAGGTCGCCGGGTCGAAGCGGCTCTTGACCTCCACCTGGTCCTCGCCCTCGCTGGGCGTCGTCGACTTGCCGTTGAAGAAGCTCGTGACATGGCGGAACTTCTGCGTCTCGGCGAGGCGCAGCTGGCGAATGCCGGCCCTGGAGACGACCTCGCCGAGGAGGTTGTCCATGCCACCGCCAGCGCCCATCGCGCCGAGGAGGTAGTCGTCAAATTCGTCCCAGTAGCGCGTGAAGCCGAGGAACGCCACCTTCGGGCGCGCGGAGCGCTCGCCAGGGTAGTCGTCGCAGACGAACGCCTGCGTGAGCTGGATGGCGCGGTCCTGGCGGTAGTTGGTGTGCATGACGACGTCGCCGTCCTTCATGCCCTCGTAGCCGCCGATCACGTAGCACGGCACGTACTCGTCCGTCATCGGCGTCCCGTCGGGGGTCAGGCCTGTCTCGTACTCGGCCTTCACGGCCTCCTCGACGGTCGCCGCCTTCTTGCCCTTCGCGGACACGATGCAGTCGTAGGCCTCGCTCGTCAGCGCCCAGTTCTTCACGCGGTCCATGCCGTAGTAGCGGCCCATCGCCGTGCCGACGACGGCGTTGCCGACCGCGCCCAGCTCCTGCTTCAGGCGCGCGACGTACTCCAGCGTCGAGCGCGGCGGCGTGTCGCGCCCGTCGAGGAACGGATGCACCACGATGCGCCCCTCGGGGAACTCCGCCCTCGCGCGCTTCATCAGCTTGAAGAGATGCTCCTGGTGGGCGTGGACGCCCTCGTCCTGGAGAAGGCCGAAGAAGTGGAACTGGGAGTTGTTCGCCTTCCACTGCGCAATGAGGTTCTTCCACTTCGGGCTCTCGAAGAGCTCGCCGGAGGAGAGTCCGTCGTCGATGCGCTTGAGCTCCTGCACCACGATGCGGCCCGCGCCCATGTTGAGGTGGCCCACCTCGGAGCTGCCCTGGTAGCCGTCGGGCAGGCCCACGGCCTCGCCGCAGCAGTCGAGCAGGCAGTGCGGGTAGCGCGCCCTTATCTGGTCGATCACCGGCGTCTTGGCTCCGAACACGGAATTCCCCTCGCTTCGCGGGTTCACTCCCCATCCATCGCGGATTATCAGAACTACTGGTCTCATTTTATTCTATCTCTCCTTCGTTTCTCGAATCGTTTGCGGTCTTATAATTATATCATAAATCACGCGGAAAATGAATACCCTCCAATCATCTTTTGATTGTGAAATTGTGGAATTGTGCAAACAGCCATTATCCAATGCGGAATTGTCCTGGGGGAGTTCGTGGAAATGTTCAATCCCGCATTCCCGTGATTCCACAATCCCATAATTTCACAATTCAATCCGTCCTTGCCACCAGGCCAGAACGCCAGTGGCACGGACATCAGTAAGAGGGACGAAAATGTTGCCAATGTGAAAATGTTGCCAGTTCCAATGTTGCCAATGTTCAATTGGACTTGGTCATTAGCAACATTTTCACACTTCCACATTCAACAACGCTTAGCCACTACCACTGCGCAGCGACGGCGTCCTCGTCGTCAGCATATCCAAGCCTGATCTGACAGGGCTGACTACCGCAATCGAATGACGAATGGATGATTTGCGAAGGAACCGGAAAGCGAGGGATGCGGCGATTCAATGCCGCGGCAGGTGACGCGCACCATGTTCC
>CADCCQ010000042.1 GCA_902799955.1 uncultured bacterium
CCGAGCTGCACGGGCGCGCCCGCGAGATACACCGCGCCGTACTCGTTCGTGACGGGCGAGTTGAAGATCGCCGCGCCGACAACGGTCAGCGTATGCGTTCCGTCGGCGGCGAACTTCACAGGCGCCGTTCCGCCGACGGTGAGCGTCTCAAGGGCGACGTCCGCATTGACGCCGATCTCCGCCGCCGCGTTCACCGTGAGCGTCGCGGACGGGTTGTAATAGACCTCATCGACAGTCGCGCCCTCCGGCACGGCGAAAGCGCCCGCCGCGCCGTCCTTCGCCCATGCGTCTGCTTCGGACAACGTGCCGTCCGCCGCGACCGTGCGCGTGTATAGGCCGCCCTGCGAAACGTAGGGATATGCGTTGAAGATCGCCTCCGCCTGCGCATCGGAAATGGGATAGTCGAATACTCGGATGACGTTGATGACGCCTGTCTCGGAATCATTCACCGCGACGTTCGCGTAGTTGCCGTTGGCGCTGTCCCTCGCGATCGCCCCGCCGAAGTCAGACCCTACCTGAAGTCCAGCGCTCCCGCTGTTGCCGAGCGTGAAGCCCGCCGGGACGGTGAAGCTTCCGCGCTTCACGCCATCGACCCACACTGCGAAGGTGTCACCCGTCCTCACGATTACATAAGCGTGGCGCGCGGTCGCGGCATTTGGCACGGACACCCTGACGCCACCTGCCGTATCGACAACACTGCCCGTGTTCATTGCAATCAGCACTTCGTTATTGTTCTCGGTTGTCGTGATGAGAATTCCCTTTCTGTCAGATGCCGAGGACGAACCGAGGTGGATGAACTGCGTCTTGTGCGTAGGCGACATCTTCCCTACCACGACTGCCGCGAAGTTGGAGAGCGAGACGAATGCGCTGTATGCGTCGCCGATGTAGGGGTGGTGCTTGATATAGACGCCCGTGGAATCGTCCCAATCGCTGTTGTTAAACGTCGCCTCCGTGTCGTACCTGAGCACTGCCGATTGGAAGTCCTTGTAAGTAAACGCACCGACCTTTTTGCCGATATCCGCGCTGTTGTTCTTGAACGTAATGTCGAAGAGCGTCGCCGCGCCCGCGATCTGCGGCGTTTCCGTCAGCGTCACCGTGCCATCGACGGGCGTCATGTCGATGGCCGTTCCGTTCGGACGCGCCACGCGTACATTCACGCCGGCCGCACAATTCGTCACCGTCATCGAGCCTTTGCCGAACTCCTCGCGCGTCTCGGCGAGAGTCACGTAGTACGTTGCACCTTGGGGAAGCGTCGGCAGCGTCGAGAAGTCCGCGAGCGAGCGCTCCGACTGGTCGGCGGGCGAGACGACGAACTTCTCAAACGTCGCCGGATAGAGGATCGTGCCCGTCGTGGCGGCCGTCACGCCGGAGCCGAGATTCAGCGTCGCCTCGGTGAGAGCCGTTCCCGTGAGGTCGATCGTGCCCATGTTGTTGAGCGCGCCGATCATCATTGTCGCAAGGTTGGAATCCACGATCGCAAGCGTCGCGCCGGGTGCCGTCGCAAGCGTCAACACGGCGGAGGGATCGAATCCGTTGACCGTGCCCGTGCCAGATCCCACGCCGACGGTGCCGGTCCCGCCGGCGATCTTCGGCGCGTTCGCGCCCGCGCCGAGCATCAGCGTGCCGTCCACGACCATGCCGCCCTGCGCCGTCCAGGTCTTGCCCGCCGCAACCATCGCCGTCGCGCCAGAGAGAACATGAATCGTCCCCGGCACCACGGCGACCGCCGTTGCGCCGAACTGCACGTTCATGCCTTTGCCAGCCGCACTCGTGATACTGATTGTCCCTGTGAAATTATCTGCATTTGCGAACTTGAAGCGCTCCGTGGGATTGGACGCATCCGCGAACGTGCCCGTTCCCTCCAGTGACGGCGCAGTCGTGAGGGAGCTACTCCCGCCGTCGTTCTTCGTCAGCGCGGGATAGGTCGTGCCGCCGTCTTCGAGGTCTTCGAGAATCCACCCGGCAGCGGACGTGCATCCTCCGAAGTAGCCGCATACGCCGTTCCACTTGATCTTAGAGTTCGCACCTCCCCAGAACTGCGGGAAGAGTTGGCGATCAGTTCCTGTAGCAGAGTTGCCCTTGTTGTAGCCCTTGATGACGACCGTGCCCGTCCAAAGCGGATCGGTCAGCACAATGTCAGTTCCGGTCGTGGTCGGGCGGACGCCGTCATACACGAGCGTGCCGTCGCCCTTCACGGTTCCGGCGAGCTGCGAGGCGCTTGCGACGACCGTCTGGCCCGCACCCGTCGCCGTGATGTACTGCGCCGCAATGTTGTTGCCCGCAAGCGCCAGCGTCTTGCCGTCCGCCACGTTGAACGTGATGCCATAGACGTCCACGGGGATGTCGATGTCGAGCGTCGTGTTCTCGTTCACGTTCACGACGATCCTGTCGTTCGCCGTGAGAAGCGCGGGAAGCGTCTTGTCCCACGCAAGCGCGGAGAACGTCTTCGCTCCGCCGTCAGATATCGTCGCCGTGTAGGTCGTCGGCACGTACTCGACGATCTGGAACGCCCCGATGCCCGAGCGAACAGTTGTGGAACTGCGATTCCCCACGATCGTGGCCGTGGAGCCAACATTGACGTCCGAAACGAGGTAGTTTACGCCTTCCTTCAATCCGTACAGGTAGTTGCCTGTTCCCGCGTTGGCATAACCCCAGGTCGCAGTGCCCTCGACCGTGGTCACCGTGTCGGACGACCTTGCGTCTCCGGACGCGGTATAGTTCTTTCCGTTAATCGTGAGATAGCCAAACTGACAGTTTTTCGTGTCGCTGGACATATAGACCACGATGCGGTAAAACTCGTATGGAATGTCCGTCACGGTGATTTGGGGGTTAGGCTTGGTGCTGCCGTCGTCAATGTATCCGTGGCGCATATCCATTGTGGCACTCAGATTACTGCAGTAGTAATTGCCTTGCTGGTTGCTGACGGTGATGGTGGCGCCGCCAATCGTCGCGACAACGTTCGCCTGGGAATTCGGGAAACTGAAATTCGACCAAGCGGAATACGGAACGGCGTAATCGCCTCCGCCATACCGCACCGAGGACGTCGTGTTAAGCGTGTTTTCCGCGCCACTACGGCCCGTTGGGTTAATGTTCACGCTGATTGCGTTCGCCGGTTCGACAAGCCTGAAGTCGTACGGGATGTAAGGGTTAGTTCCGGGATTTGTCGTAAGGGGATCGTTGCCGAACTGGTTTTGGCTGCCGTAGTTCGCGTAGTTGCCGTCTATCAGCTTTGCGTACACGCCCGACGCATCCTCCGTAAACTCAACCTTTGCAGCTTTCGTGTAATGATAGGATGCCGCTTCGTCTACGGCCTGCAGTTGGTACGTCACCTTCGCGAGAGTTTCGCCATCCATTGTCTCCTGCCTGTCGAAGAACGTTACTTCCGTGCCGTCTGCGTCAAAGCCGTTACCCTGCATCCGTGCGCGGAGCGTGTGCGTGGCGAGGTCGGCGAGCGTCGCGCCCGGAAACACGAGCGTGGGCGTGGACTGGTTGATCACGCCGCCGTCGTAGGGGATGTTGACTAGAAGCGACTTGTTGTCGGCCGACAGGCTGAACGTCGCCGCGCCGGCCGAACCCGGCGCGAGGGAGACCTTGAGCAGATCGCTATCCGAGAACACGCCGTCGCCAGTTATGGTGATGAGTGTGTGTTCACCGCTCGCGGGAATCACCTTCAGCGTATTCACTCCACGCCCGAGGAGACCGTCCTTCTGTGCAAGCGACGCAACCTTGATGGTCGTACCCGCCTCGATCGTCGTGCCGCCCGTGTAGCCAATGGAGCCACTGAGAGTGAGCGTGCCGCCGCCGCAGAACTTGATCCCGCCGCCGGTGGAGGAGGAATCCTCGGAGAATGACGCCGGAATCGTCGCCGTCGTGCCATTGACGTCTATCGTGCCGCCATTCGCCTTCACCTTGACGGCGATGCCTGACTCAATAACCGTGCTGTCATTTGTCTTGATCCGAAGCGTTCCGCCGTTGAAATTAACCACCTCACCCGAACCACCCTGCTTGTTGATGCGGTAGGTGTGGAGCGTGCCGCCGTTGAGGTTGATCGCCTTCGCCCTGGAATTGTTTTCAAACCTCGTCCAGTACGTGACATTCACCGTTCCCGACTCAATCGTGAGCGAGCCGCTGAAGATCTTGAAGTCGCTGGAGGCGTTGATCGTCGCACCAGCTACCGTCATGTGACCGTCATACGAATTGTTGCCGAGGAAGAAGTATGCGTATGTGTTGCGTGTCGCGTAAGTGCCAGACTCGAAGCGCACGTAGGCGTTGCCCTCGCTTGCCTTGCTGTCCTTGGAGTGGGTGTTGCCTCCATAGTACGCCGTGCCGATATAGAAACCTTCCAGTTTGTTATTTCCCGATTCCGTGGAATCGCCGCTCGTGAGACCGTATGCGGCGTTGCTGCCCCTGAGGATGATCGGTGCACTTGCCGAACCGCAGTTGTTGAAGAACGTCCGCCAAAGGTTTGTTTCCGCCGCGGAGAACGTGACCAGATAGGCTCTGCTGCCGCTCTTGAAGTTGTTGTGGAACTTGTCGCTGCGAAAGAAGCCGCCGTCGTTGGTCGGCTTTCGCGCAGTCGTCGTCCAGTTGGCGGACGTCGCCCAGTCGGAGCTCGTCCCGCCCGCCCAGTAGCAGTCCGCCGCGCCTGCGGTCTGCGCAAGAGCGAACGCAACTGCGAACATCGCGGAGAGCGCGAAACTATATGTTTCAGCCCCCCATCCGTGAATCCTTTTGGCTGTCTTCATTTTGACCTCTCCTTTGCCTTGCGGTTGTGCCGTATCGACTGCACTCCCCCGTTTTCAAGACGAATTATATCAAAATCTCATTGTTTACGCAATTGAAAACTCAATTCCGCAATCTCGGCGGGAGCATCTGCTTTTTCATCCGAGATAGTTGAAAAACCACGGAATACACAGAACACACGGAATAACAAGCCGCAAAGGGAAGTTGTCTCAGACAAGTTGTTTCCCGTCATCAGGGGGTACGGTTTGGCAGTTGGCAATGGCGAAGCGGCTCTCCCGGTCAACGTGGCATTGACAGGGAGAGCCGCCATCTAGGTGAAGCGATCATCTAGATATGATCAGCGGATGAAGACCGTGAAGCCGTTCGTCTCGAGCTTGATGCCGTCGGACTCGACCTGCAACCTGTATCCGAGCGAACGAAGCGCCTCCGAGGGCTTGAACTTCACCGTTCCCGCCGGGGCCGTTTCCGTCGTCCACTTCACGATGTACTTGTTGCTCGCGTCAAGTATCTGCTTCAGCGCGGGACGGCCAGCCGTGAAGTCTATGTAGACAGTCGCGCCGTCGGCGAAGGTCACCGTGGTGGAGCCCTTTGCCTCGGAGGCGGCGGCCGTGGTCGTGTTCCACACGTTCGTGCGGGCGGAGAGGTCGACCGTGGAGCCGTTCTGCATCTGGCAGCCGTAGAAGGTATCCGTCATCGGCGTGAACGTACCGCGCACCTTGAATGCCGCCGTGCCCTCGTTGTGCTTGGAGGTCTCCCTGTACGCAACGTAGTCGCGCACGTCGACCGCGCCGTTGGCGCGCATGGCCGCCCTGCACTTGATCGTGGCGTCTGTGGCGATCACGCCGGCGTTGCCGGTCTCGAGCCATCCGCCGTCGATCACGTCCAGCACGCCATTCCTCACCTCGGTGTTGTAGAGGTAGAAGAGCTTGCCGCCAGAGTTGAGGTTCACCGTCAGCGTGTAGCCGCCGAGGTCCAGGATGGAGCGCGTGTAGCCGTTGCCGATGAAACCGTAGTTGTTCTGGATATCAAGCGTGGAATTCGTCGTCAGGAGCATGTATTTCAGCTGCGCCGTGCCACTGCCGACGTCCGAGCCCGTATTCCGGAAGGTTCCGCCGTTGAGCACGAACAGATGGTTGTAAAAGTCGCCGTAGGACTTGATGTTGAACACGGCGCCTTCGTCAATGGTCACCTCGCCGCGACGTCCGATGCCTCTGGAGCAACCCATGTCGAACTCGCCCTCCGCCACACGGGTGCCGCCCACGTGCCTGACGACCGTGGATTGCGTCAACAGGCCCTCGCCCTCCTTGACGAGCTGCACGTTGCCGGCGAGCGACACGTTACCGTTGAACACAAGGCTCTCGCCCTGCGGCACGTCGATGTGCAGTTCGCCCGGGGCCTTCCCCTTCCACTTGCGCTGCAGGTATTCCGTCACCGCGATGCGCTCGGCGTCCGAAAGGTCCCTGCTGAAACAAATGAGCTCGGAGAGCTGGCGTCCGCCGTTGCGTCCGCCGGAGTCAATGCCGGTGCTGCGGTCGTACGTCAGGGAGTCGGAGCTGCAGTTCTGCGTCAACTTGACGCAGAGCACCTCGAAGCCGTCCTCCTCCGGACAGTCGTTCTTCCAGTCCACTTCGTAGAGTCCGTTCCAGAAACGGTCGAACTTGGCGTGCTGCGAATTGCCGTACTGTCCGCCCGTGCCGCGATGGAAGTTGTAGGTGCCACTGCCGCCGTTCTTGTCGCCAAGCAGGAAGGCGCGCTGCGCCTTCTCGATCTTTATCACCCAGAACACCGTCTTGATGTTGGTGAGGCGCGTGTACGTCATGTCCTTGTTGCTGGCCATGTCGCCGAAGTCGACCGTGGGGATTCCGTAGGTCGTGGTGTCGTATGTCGGGTTCACGCCGGAGGCCGTGGCGACGCGGCCGTCGCTCGACTTGGAGGTCCAGGTCGAAACCTTCCCGTCAGAACCGACGGCGAGCGTGGAGGCGTCGGACGCATCGAGCCAGAAGATCGCGTCGTTCACCACTTCGGGCGGAGTCACCGTCCTGTCGAGGGCGAGCGGCGACGTGACCGTGGAGCCGAGGCAGTCGGCGTCCGCGTCGATGTTGGCCACCTTCAGCTTGTGTCCGTTGAGGTTGACGGACGCGCCGTTTACGAGATGCACCCTGCCGAGCGCGCGCCAGTCGCAGTCTCCGTCGAGCGTGATGACGTTGCTGCCGGAACCCATCTGGAAGTTCGCGGCGGAGAACGCGATCTCCGTGCCGCCGTTGATGGCGATCGCCATCGGCACGCTCGCTCCGCCCGCAGTCATGCCGTTAGAACCCTGCCCGCCGTAGGTGTCGCCGCAGATGATGGTGAAGCGGTGCCAGCCCTCGGTCACCTCGCAGTCGGACTCGACGACCACCGTGTATGTGGGATTGGTGAGCACCCACTTGCCGTCGATCGCGAAGCCGAAGTAGTCGTCAAACTTCTGCCTGATGTGCCATGCGCCGGACTGTGCGGCGGTCACGTAGAACCATCCGTCGTAGCGCAGCTGCGCCAAATCAAGGTAGGAGGCCTGCCAGGCGGTGTTGCCGCCGTTGATTCCGGAGAAGTCGCCGACGCCGCGCAGCGTGTACGTGTAGAGCGGATAGTCCAGATAGGACGTGTTGCTGAATCCGCTCCTGTCGCTGCCGTAGTAGATGCGTCCCCACTGCGTGGCGGCAGGGCCGGTAGAACCGAACTGCACGTTCTTCCACGGGAAGTCCGTCACGCCCTCGGGGATGCTGAACGTCGTGGTGCCGTCAACAACCACCGTGGTAAAGTTCGTCGGCGCCATGTTCGCGAGCGCGTCGCCGTACATGTTGAAGCAGTTCCAGTTATCGGGATCGCGGAGATTCGACACGTTGCCGTTGCCGGTCCACCGCGCCGTCGCCGGACGATCGGCGTCGAGCTTGTAGGCATAGAGTCCATCGTCCGTCATGCCGAGCGAAATGCCCTCAAGGTTCTCGCCGTCGGCGATGAGGTCGGTGATATCGGGCTTCGCCGTCCACGACACAAGCTTCGTCGTCGGCTCCGTGAACGTGCGGCTACCGAGCCTGACCGTCAGCGCGGAACCGGGATAGAACGTGGTCGTGGTGCCGTCGAACACGGTGCTGAACAGCGAAATATCCAATGTGGTATCATAATAACCGGCAGCGCCAAGCGTCACCGTTGGCTGCGTGGCCGCGGAGCCGGAAGCGGCTGCCGTCGGCGGCGCGTAAATAGTGCGCACTTCAAAGCTGACGGGGGATGCACTGGTGCTGGAGTACGTGCCTGTCGAGTCGAACACAAGCGACTTGACCGTGGTAAGTCCCGCGCCGTTCTGCGAAAGCGTGCCCTTCACCTCAAAGTCGCAGTCGGGCGCGGTCTTCGTGCTGCGGCACAGCTCAAACGTTGCGTCGTCTTCGACCACGATGCGGCCCGAGCCGCTGTAGGCTATGCTTACGCCATAGAGATTGACACCCTTTATGGAAAGCGTGTGGCCGTTCATGTACAGCGTGTGCTCGGCGACGTAGTTGTAGAAGAGAAGCGCCCACGCCTGCGGGCCCCCCAACGTAGTGTCGCCCGACAGCCTGATGTCCTGGAGGTACGCCCTGTTGCTGCCTCCAACGAGCCAGGGGTTTGACACAACGCCCGAGTTCACGAGCGCGCCCGTGCCGTCCGGTCCCGAACCCATGAGATCGTAATCGTAGTCGTGGTAGATACGCCCCGCAAGGTCGAACTGCGCGCCATCCTCAACGATGATCGTGCCATACTGCGCCCCGCACGAGGCCGTGCCTTCCGACGAAGTCTGCTTCACCACGCCCTCCTTCACGACCATCGAGGCACTCCAGCTCCTGCGTCCGCCCGCGCCGAAGCCGCTGTTGGCCTTGCTCATCACGAGCTTGCCCTTGCCCGTCTTCCACACCTGCATGTTGGCGCCGCCCGTGATGGCGACGTTCACGTTGTCGTTTGTCACGCCCTCCGGCACGTCGACTTCAAGCACCGTTCCGCCTTCCAGACGGATGTTGTCAATCGCTGTGCTGCTGCTCGTTGCACCAATGGATATCGTGTGAAAACCGGCGGCCAGGTCGAACTCCGCCGTCTTGGTGGCGGTGTAGTAGTCGCCTATGCTGCTCCACGTGTAAACAGCAGTTCCGTCAATCGTGATGTTGCCGCTGGATCGTGAATAGCTTCCCGCGTTGTTCCATGTCGCCATGTTCAAAGAAAGCCTGCAGTGCGTCGGCGCAGAAAGCGCGAATCGCTGCGATATCCTTCCGTCGCCTTCAAGATAACACCAGTTGGACCCGTTCTGCTGGCGGTTGCCGATGTCGGGGTTGTTCTTGTACATGTGGACCTTGCCGCTGGAATTCCAGTAAGACGGCGACTTGTAAACGTATGCGCCGTTCGCGAGGACGTCCTCCTCGAAGCCCGGGTTCTTCAGCAGGGATGCCGAGGTCGTGATCGTGCCCGCGCCGCCGAGTCCGTTCACCTTCACATGGTTCCCGGCGATGTCGAGCGTGCCCGCCACGAAGTCGGTTCCGCCGCCGTTCTCCATTGGCGTCTTCACGACGAACGTTCCCGCGCCGGTCTTCTTCACCTTCACGCTGCCGCCGATCCTGACGCCGTTGTTCGCGGTGGAGACGCCGGACGGAACCTCGATCTCCAGCTCGCCTCCGGTGACGGCGGCGACCGTCGTCTCCGCGCCGACGGAAAAAGGCGTAGCGGTCATGTTCGCGGCGAACGTGCCGCTGATGCGGTCATAGATGCCGGGCTCGTCATCCGACACCCTCTTCACCGGTATGAAGTCGCACTTGAGGCCGCCGTCCCAGTCGTACACCTTGAGGGAGTAGAACCTGTAGCTTGCCCAGTTGCCCATGCCTGTAGTTGGAGTAAGGTTGTTTGCCGCCGTGTGGGATGCAAATAGAACGAGCGGACTCCCCGGGGTGAAGCCACCCTTGCCGGCCATCACGCCCGCGTTGTTGCCGTCCAGCGTGCATTGGAGCGTATAGCCGTCGGCGATCACCGTTTGGTCCGCGCCGGCGGTCGGGGAAAGGACTTGGCCGCCGGACGTATTCGTGTTGCGGTCGAAACGCAGCTTGTCGCCGTTGATCATGAAGCTCGTAAAGGTTGAAGCGGAAGTTGAGGTTCCGCGCGAGCACCAGAGGCACTGTGTTCCCGACTTGTTCGCAAAGCGCAACTTCAGCTCGATGCGGTCATTGCACGAGGGCGTGAAGCCTGTGTTGATCCATTGCGCTCCGCTCGACTCGATGTACTCAATAGGCTGGTATTCGGCGGGAACTCCGCCCTCGGTGATCGTGCCGATGCCGTCAATCTGCGAGACCTTGAGCGCATGGCCCGCAAGGTCGAGCGTGCCGCTCTTGATCTTCGCGACGAGTCCGCGCCAGTCGCAGTCCGCCGTGAGGCGGGCGTCCTCGAACACCACGCCTGCGCATGTGAACGCGGCGCCAGACGGAATCTGCGCGGCAAAGTCCCCGGAGAATACGGCGAACGTGTTGGCGTCCGGAGCGGAGGGCGTCCAGTTTGCGGCGTTCGTCGCGTCGTCGTCAACCGCGCCCGTCCAGCGCGCGGTGCCGATCGTCGTCGAGGTGCCCACGTCGGGGAGCACATCGGGGCCGGACGCGGCGCTCGTGGTGAGTTGTTCGTCGGTGAGGCCGCCCTTCCACACGCGCACCTCATCGTAGATTGCGTTCGCGTCAGCATCGGCCGTGTACTGGGAATGTCCGATGTAGAGCTTCGGTGACGCGAAATCCGTGAGGTTCCAGTTCTGAACTTCCGCAACGCCGTTGCGCTCCACCGCGCCCGTCGAGGCATTGCGCCGCGCCCAGCGAATCGTGGAGGAACCATCCGCGTTCATCTTGAACACGAAGGAGAAGTGGTATTGCGTGTTCAGCGTAATCGGGCTTACGCCGCCGTCCTGGTCCATGTAGGACGCATTGCCCTTCGCCACCTTCACCCAGCCGCGACTGGCATCCGTGCCGTTGTTCCAGACGCAGATGAAGTAGTTCTGGTTGTTTGGACCGTAGTCGATGAGACGCGCCCAGTTCTTCACCGCCGTCTGCGCGGCCCATATCTCCACAGTGACTTCCCGCACGTCCGTGGGCAGCATGTCGGTGCCGAGGTTGAGAGAGCCGGTGCTGTTACCGTCGCCGCTCATCACCACGGCGGTTTCGCCTTCGTTGAAGCCAACGGCGGAGCCGATCATCGTGGCGGCGGTGCCGCCGATGGAATCATTGTAGTCGCCGTTGAAGCTCCAGCGGTGCACTAGCTCGGGCGCGGCCACGGATGTCGTTAGTGCTGCACTTGCAGCGACGGCGATTGCCGCCAGCATTGTCTTCATTGTCGTGTGTTTCATTATTTTCTCCCCCTGTTCTTACATTTTACTATCTCCGCAATTTTATGTCAAGTGAAAGATAATGGGAAACAAGCGGCGAGAAGAAAAGGTTGTCTTTGCAAGTTGTTTCCGTTGTTTCCAAATACGCGCGGATGAAAAATGCGCCAAATGCTAAGCGCGACGTCAATGCAGCACGATCAGGACGCCCTGGCAGGACGCGAGCGGCACGACGTAGAAGCCGTCCGACCGGCGGCGTGAGACGGGGATCGCGCCACTGCCGCCGAACGCCTCGACGCGCTCCGCCCTGGCGCCGAACACGATGTCGAACTTCGCCGGATGCACGTCCGCCGGATCGTCGGCCGCCGTCACGAACAACGCGCGCTCCCCGCATGCGATATCGCGGGAGACCATCTCGCCGACGATGAGCGGCGCGCCGTTGGACGCCCTCACGTAGCCCGGGTCGGCAGGTCCGGCGGGGCAGGGGAGCGACGGACGCCAGGGTGAATCGGGCGCGAAGCCGACAAGCCGCGTTGCGATGTTTTTGAAGCGCATGTAGTGCGGCCCGATCTGCTTCAGCTCAGCGTTCACCCGCTTCAGCTTCCCGTACTGCTCCGTCTGCCGTCCGTCGGCGTCCAGAACGTTATTCGTCCACCATCCCTTGCACCAGCATCCCCAGGTAATCGCCTCCGCGCCGAAGCTGAGCGCGGCGTTGGCCTGGAAACGCAGGCGGTTCTCGCTCGTGGGGGGAAGGCCGCCGCGGGAGTTGACCTGCGGGACGTACCAGAAGGAACGCCTCGTGCGGCGGCACGCCTTGGAGACGACGATGAAGTTGTCGTACATCTTCGAGAGGAAGCGGTCGGTACCCCTGGATGACGCCATATAGGGATAGAAGTCGTAGGAGATGTAGTCGAGCGGCACCTCGCGGCAGTACACGTCCACGTGTTCGACGTAGGTCTTCGTGCCGAGCTGGTTGACGGTCTGCCTCCCGTCGTTCTGCGCCACGCTCGCGTAGTTGGGGTAGAGGTTCAGGTAGAGCGGCATCCCGGGAATGGTCTTGTTGAGCTGGCGCACCACGTCGCCATAGTAGGGGAAGTCGAGTGCGGACGGCTCGTCGCCGATGTCGATTGCCCAGATCGCGGGGTGGTCCTTGAACGCCGCCGCACCTGCCGCGTACTTCTCCGGCGGGTTCGTCTCGCGCATCTTGCCGGCGCGCTTGCCGTCGCCGCCCCACCAGCCGGGGACGACGCCGTTCACGATCGCGCCCACGCCGTGCTTCGCGAAGAGGTCGAGCGTGGCGCGGTCGGACGCCGGCAGCCCTCCGATGATGAAGTCAACGCCGCAGTCGTGGATGGCCTTTATGTGCGCGTCCGTCTTCGCGTTCTCCTGCAGACAGTACGCTCCGATCAGCAGCTTCGACCGGTCCATCCTCTCCGCCGCCGGCTTCGCGGCGCACACCGCCGCCGCGCAGATTGCGGCCGCGGCAAACGCGACCTTCCCGCTTGTTTCAGTAACTTTGCTCATGATGTTTCTCTCTTGCTTTTGCTTTGTAGACCCTACAGTCCCACGACGTGGATCGTCTTGCCATTGAAAACGACATCGCGGTTGTAAAGCTTCTCCTCCCACGACTTCGTCTTGTCCTCGTCGAAAATCGGCATCCAGCCTTCGGGGAGGCGGAGCTTGTCGAGGTAGCCGGCGAGCTGTTCGTACGATTTCTCGCCGGCAAAGTTCTTCGCCGTCTTGACTTCCAGCGCGTAGCGGTGGTTTTTGTACTCCACGCAAAGGTCAAGGCGTCCGCTGCCAAGCGCCATCTCGCGGAGGATGTGTCCGTTGCCGTTCGTGACGCGCTGGAGGAACGCCATCAGGACGAGGTGCGGCGTCGCCTCGCCGTACTCGTAGGCGCGGCGGTCCGCGCCGCTGTTCTCGCGCCAGAACGCCTGGAACGCCGCCATCAGGCCAGGCATGTCGATTCCGTCCTCGGTCGCCCATGGCGGATGGGGAATCGACTGCATCATGCGAATCTGCTCGTCACGTGAGAGGTAGCGCCCGATAATCTCCGCGTACATCCTGTTGGACGGCACGAGCGCGCCGTTCACTTCCTTGAGAAGGCCGAGGTCCTGGACGTAGCGGTAGTCTTCATCGTTGACCGACAGCTCCACAAGCTGGTTGCCGAGGATGATCGGCTCCATCACGCGGCGGACGCGCGGATCGCGCAGGCG
This sequence comes from uncultured bacterium, assembly GCA_902799955.1. GTDB lineage: Bacteria > Verrucomicrobiota > Kiritimatiellia > RFP12 > UBA1067 > UBA1067. The sequence continues at coordinate 13,309 of CADCCQ010000042.1, forward strand.
GTCCATCAGACTGTCGATGTGTGTGTCGCGGCGGCGGATGATCGTCTCCTTCGCGGTCTCGATGTCCGCTACGGTGATCGGCTCGTTGTAGCGGAAATCATGTATCTTCTCGACGCATTCGCGCGCCAGCGCGTTCACGAGCCACGGCTGCCCGCCGCTCCATTCCATCACGGAATCGAACACGTCCGGCTCGAACACCTGACCCGTCGCGGCAGTATGCTGGGCGTAGAGCGCCCGCACCTCATCCTCGTTGAAGTTACGGAGCGTGAAGTCTTCCGTTATGACGTTGAACGGGCTCTTGCTGCCAAGCGCCTCGGAATGCGGGCGTACCTTAGCCTTCATGTCGCGGATGTCCATCATGCCCACGATGGCCACGGACGAAGGGAACGGAATCTTGTTACGCGTAACGTAGCCATCGCGCAGCTCACGCAGGAACGTGACCGCCGTTCCTTCGGTGAGACCGTCCACCTCGTCGAAGAACACGACGAGCGGCTTGTCGGCCTTTTGGGCAAGCGTGGTCAGGAAAAGCTTCACGCCGAGGTCAGGAGGCTGCGGCAACAACTTCGGAACAGGCGACGACGGATCGCGGACGAGTTCCCCGAAAAGCGGATGGTAGAGCAAATCAGACCGCATCCGCTCCACTATTTTGAATATCCCGTCGTGTGGATCCGGGTACGCCTGGACGCTCTCAACTGTGAAGTAGAGCGCGATACTCTCGCCAGACGCATTGATGTCGTCCACCAGCCCCTGCAGCAGCGTCGTCTTGCCAGACTGCCTCGCGGCGTGTATGGCAAAATACTGCTCACGCGCCACAAGACGCATGACTTGGGGAAGCCTCGCCGTTGCCGGAAGCATGTAGTGTTTGGCCGGATTGCACGGACCTGCGATGTTGAAGAACTTTTCCATGCTGAAGATTATATCACATTTCCCGTTCGTATGCGCGGCTGGAGTTTGAGGGTCGTCATCTGCGTCCGCCATCGATGCGCCTGGAGAAGGCGCGCTTGTTGCGGTCGGAGGCGGCCTTGAAGTATGTTACCTGGTTGAGCACAAACCAGGTGACGCCGTCGTTGGACCCGAGAAGCCGCCAGGCCGCGGGGTCGCGCTCCTCGAAGTCGTTGGCCGTGTACCACCTGTAGCCGGAGAGCTTCGTCGGCGCGGCGAAGTTGAACTGCAGCCAGACCGAGGCGCGGCTCGCGGCAGGCGCGCTGCTGTTGGCCCTGAAGTCAAGCCACTTGGTGTTGACGTCGCCGTCAACGGCCTTGTCCGGCGTCTCGCCATCGCCGAATGCGCCGCTGCCCGCCTCGAAGCCAAGCTCGAACTCGCTCCTTGGAATCACCTTGCCGTTCGCGTCAAGCAGCTCGATCTCTGAAAGCTGCGTGCAGTAGGTCGGACGCTTTGTTCCGTCAACGCAGAACCGATAGAACCTGAACGGCCCTTCACCCTGGCTCTTCCATTCCTTCTCAAGTTCCTTGACGGTTTTGCCTGTGCGCTTCTTCCAATAGGTTTCCTCCTTGTACTTGCCCTGGTGGCAGAGCGCGTCCAGCTCCTTCACCACGCCCGGGTACCTGCGCTCCACGAAGTCCAGGAAGTTGGCGGAGACGCGGTACATGCCGTCGTAGCGCGCGGCCTTGGACCGCAGGTCCATGTCGCACCCGTGCGCCTCGGGCTCGTAGAGATAGAACCTGACGTAGTCGGCAATGCCCTCCGTCAGCCAGTCCGGCGCATTGTGGTATCCGCCCTGCACAACGTGGAACAGCTCATGGATGATGCAGCCGATATCATCTGGATTCTCCTTGAACCACTTGCGGCTCATGGTCACGCAGTACTCCAAAGCATACGCCGGGTAGTCCGATTCATTCGTAAAGCGGAACCAGACACGCCTGCTCGCCTTCCGCCCTTCCGCCGGGAACATCTCGACCAGCTTCGGGTACCACTTGCGAACGAGCGGCACGACGTTCTGCCTGGTCCACGCGTCGAGCTCAGGCGCGCCTGTCGTGTCGAAGACGTAGTCGTACTCCGTTGTCCCCCCTTTAAAGCCGAGCGTGCCGCCCTTCATTATGTCGTCGTGGCTGACCACGACGCCGTCCAACTTGCGTCCGTTGAGCTCCACGGACCTTGACGCCTCGCCGGGCAGTTCGGAGAACACGCGGAACCTCCTGCCCCCGCCGACGTCGATGGAAATCTCCTCGATCTGCGCCTCGCCGAGCACATAGCCCGCGCCGCACGGGTCGAACGGGTAGATGCCCATCGTGCTGAAGATGTACCACGCGCTCATCTGTCCGCAGTCGTCGTTTCCGCAGAGGCCCGTCGGCGTCGTCTGGTACTGGGTGTCCATCACCTCCCTGATGTACCGCGCGGCGAGGTCGCGCCGGCCGAGGAGCGAGAAGAAGTAGATGTTGTGGTGGCTCGGCTCGTTGCCGTGGCAGTACTGCCCGATGAGGCCCGTCACGTCGGGAAGCGCGCCCGCGCCCTTGGCGGAGTCCTCGTTGAAGAGGCCCTCAAGCCTCCTGACCGCGGCGGACGCGCCGCCGAGCCTCTCGACGAGAAGCCCCGGATCCTGCATGACGTGCCAGTTCCAGTGGAAGGCATTTCCCTCCGTGTAGTCGCAGTGCGTGATGTGGCTGATCTGGTACGGGTCGAAGGGATCGCGCCAGGCGCCCTTCGTGTCGCGGGCGCGGACGAACCCCGTGCCTGGGTCGAAGCACTTCGTCCAGGTGCGGGAACGTTCGCGGAAGAACTTCACGTCCTCCACCTTGCCTAGCCTTTCCGCCATCCGCGCGGCGCAGGCGTCGTCGTAGCAGCTTTCGAGGAGGCGCGAGACCGACTCGTCCTTGACGATGTCGTAGGGGTAGTAGCCGTACTTGTCGAGGATGTGGTATTTGGCCTTGTACCTTCCGCGGTTCTCCCTGAGCGTCTTGCGCACGCACTCCCACGCCTTCTCCCAGTCAACACCCTTGAACCCCTTCAAATACGCATCGACGATCATCGGCACGGAGTGGACGCCGATCATGCACTGGTTGTCCTTGCCCCAGAGCGTCCAGACGGGCAGGTGCCCGTTGTTGTCGAAGTGCCACAGCATCGAGTTGATGAACGCGGGCACGTATTCCGGCGTGAGGATCGTGTAGAGCGGACCTGCCGCGCGGTACGTGTCCCAGCACGAGAAGGTGGAGTAGAGATCCTTCTCGCCGACGTCCGAAATCGTGTTCGGCTGGAAGCAGAGGTGGTAGACCGAGGTGTAGAGGGCCTTGAGCTGCTCTTTCGTGCCCTTCGCCCTGACACGAGCGAGTATCCCGCGCCAGGCGGCGCGGTTGGCCGCGAGGACGCCGTCGAAGTCCCAGCCGGGGATCTCCGCGTCGATGTTGCGGCGCGCGCCCTCGGCGGACGTGCGCGACAGCGAAACCTTCAGGTAGACGACGTTGTCCCTGCCGGCGTCGAACTCGTACGCGAAGACCGGCACCGTGCCCTTCTCCGCCTTGTCCTCACGGACGATCCGCGCGCGCGTCGGCTCGGCGGAGACCTCCCATGCGAACCAGTATTCGTGGCCCGGCCACCCGTGGCGGTCGACGTGCCCCGAGACGCGCCTCTCCTTCATCGGCGCGATCTCGGCGGACTTTGTCCGTGAGAACGTCCACGACGGGTCGAAGAGGAGCGACGCCTTCTTGTCCCTCGGGAAGGTGAAGCGGAAGAGCGACACGTGCCGCGTGCACGTCGCCTCCACCTTCGTCCCGCACGCAAGCGTGACGGCGTAGTAGCCCGGCGACGCCTTTTCCGTGGCCTTGTCGAAGCGGGCGGCGTAGTCGCACCTCAACGCCGAGGCGGGGTCGCCCGCGGCGGGCATGAATCCGAGGTCCGTGAACTCCGAGCAGCCGGTTCCGCTCAGGTGGTTCTGCGAAAAGCGCATTATGCGCTTGTCGCCGTACTGGTAGGCGGAGCAGTGCTCCCAGCCGGAGTGGCTGGTGTCAGGGCCGGGCTGGACCATGCCGAAGGGATACGCGGCCGCCGGCGTGGTGTGTCCCGTGCCGCCGGAGCCGATGAACGGATCGGCGAGTTCAAGCACGTCCTCGGCCACGTCATCGTTCCACTTCGCCCTCTCCGGCCCCTCGGCCGCGTCGACTATGTACGACACGGCTCCGTGCGCCGGAACTGCCGCGGCTGCCGCCATGCAGAGCGCCGCGAAAGTCATCTTCATAGTTTGCTTCATGGTTTGTCGCTCCTTTTTTCTGGTGTTCGCTCTCACGCGTCAGCGCAGATCGCCGCGGGACACTACCGCACGAAGATGTACGTGCCGGCGGGCTTGGAGTTGCGCAGCGCCAGGCGGCCGTCCTTCACCATGAGCGTGAAGTTCGCGGAGTAGTCGTTGTCGTCGGCATCCTTCACCGTAATCGCCGCAGACGGGAGGCTGGCGGCGGTCAGGCCATCGATTGCGCCTGTGAGGAAGTAGGCCTTGCGCGTGGGCTTCGCATCGAACGTGACCTTGACGCTCTTCAAGCCCGCAAAGGTGGCCGCCGTGGCATTCGCAAAGGTGGCCACCGGGAGTTCGGTGGTTCTCGCACCCGCACCCGTCACTTCCCAGCAGTTGTGGTCGCCGGCGAACTCCCACGCGCCCGCGAGCGTGCCCGTGCCCTTCAGCGTGCCGAATATCGGCATCGCCATCGTGCCGGACGAGGTGAGCGTTGCGCCCGCGCCAAGCTCCAGATCCTTGTAGATGCCGGACGGCTCCAGCACGGCGATGTCGCCCAGCGTCGCCGCAAGCTTCAGGTTCGTCTCGTTGAAGCGAAGGTTCGCCGTCTCGCCCGGAAGGCTGTAGGATACCGTCATGCCGCTGTTGTAACCGCGCGGACCCCATGCGCCGCCTGTGTCGCTTAAGCGCACCTCCCAGCGGTGCCATCCCGCCGTAAGCGTCATATTCGTTGACGGCACTTCCTTGTAGTCCGTGCTGTAAAGCACCCGCTCGCCGTCGATCTTTAATTGGGAGTTCTGGTTATACGCCATCTTGAACGTCCAAACGCCAGCCTTGTCGTCCTCAACCTTGAACCATCCCTCGAATTTGCTGGCCTTGTTCTGGAAGTACGATGCCCAGGAAGAACCGTCGGAACTGTTGTCGCTCTTGTGCATCAGATTGACGCTGTCGAGACACTTGATGTGCGACCAGTTCTCCGTCGTGCTCCAGCTGCCGTTTCCGTTCTGCCAGCTCCACACGCAGGCGTTGACGCACGGACGCACCTGGAGCGTGAGGCCGTCGCCGAGACTCGCGCCCGGCTCGAACTTCGTGTAGTCGCCGCCCGCCGTGGAGGTGGACTCCCCGATGATGAAGCCAAGGGTCTTGCCGTCATTCCATCCGTTCGAGGCGGGCGCGCCGCAGTTGCCGGTACCGTCGTATGTGGCGACGGCGAGCTTGTGCCATCCGGCGGAAAGCGTCACCTGATGCGCCGCAAGCGCGTTGTAGGCCTGGTTGAACACCGCCGTGTCGTCGATCTGCACGAACATGTAGTCGTCGTAAGCGCCGCAGAACGTCCACGTGCCCGCCTTCTCCGCCGGCACGTAGAACTCGCAGCGCATCCCCTGCGACGGGTAGTTGCCGTAGGGTTTCCCTGTCGTGTAGCGCTTGTGCAGATAGCCCCAGGCATCCGCCGCGCCGTATGCGTAGCTCCAGTCGTTCGTCACGAGCTTGTCGCGGTTGCTGACCTTCGATGCGATACTGACGGCAAAGGGATAGAGCGTGTCGGCATACTTGCCGACCTTCGCGGAGGCGCCATCGGCGAGAGCGAGACCGCCCGCGAACACGGAGGCGTTGCAGAGGTCGTTCGTCGTCGTGCCCGTCGTTTCCAGCGCGATCTTGCCGAGCAACGCACCCTGCCAGACGGCGCCGGTGCGGGTTCCGCCGATGTAGCCATTGCCCTTAACCGTGACCGCGCTCGCGCCGGAAAGACCCGTGTTCAGGTTCACATAGCCGCCGGACGGAAGGTTGAACTCCACCTCGCCGCCGACCGATTCGTAGCCGAAGAACAGGGGAACGCCCTGCGACGTGCCGTAGCTCGCGGTGTTCACGACCGTGCCGTTCTGGAAGTCGATCTTCGTGCAGCCGGGCAGGGCGGACGCGGAGAGCGCGGCGAGTTCCAGGTGCCCGCCATCCATGATGAACCATTGCCGCCCGTCGCCCGCGCCGACGCCCGTGCCGTACGGATAGAGAGTGGTGAGGCGGGTTACGGTCAGCGTCTTGAACTTGAACACGCCGCCGTCGTGGAGGTACGTCTCGCCGCGGACGCCGTCGAGCGTGAGGTAGGCCGGATAACCTGTCGCGTCAACCTCGCCGTAGATGTCGATCCTATGCGTCGCTGGCGCGGCCGGCACGCCCGCCCAGTAGGCGTTCATGAAACGGTTGCGGACTGTCACCTTCGCGCCTTCTTCAATGATCATGTGCCCGCGCGCGGGCTTGGAGACGACGTTGCCGCACGCGAAGTCGGTGGCGTTGAGGTCTGTCCCGCTCTTGAGATAGACCGTGCCGGGATTTGTGGTGTCGCAAACGGGCCCGAACTGGGCGGACTTGCCTGTCACCTTGATCTTGATGCCCTTGTTGTTGGCAGGGCCGTACACATAGACGTTCCTTGCCGATTCGCCAAGGGCGATCGTGCCGGGCACGTCAACCAGCGCAGACGTGCTCTGCGGCTGGATGTAGATCGTGCCGGCGGTGCATCCGTCAAGATTCAACGTATCGAATATCGGCGCGGTCGCCTCTGTGTAGAAGCGGAAGTTGCCGCCCGTCTGCGTGACGTTCACCGTGTCGTTGGAGAATCCGGTGCGCAGATAGAGGTCGCCGCCCGATTTCGTCACCGCCACGGTGCCTTCGACCTTGTTCTGCAGCTGCACCGTGCCGGCGGTCTGCGTGATGTCGAGGTTGCCCTCCGACGTGCCGGTGAAATACGTCGCCGCGCTGCTGGAGTGCGTGACCGCCGCGCTGTTCGCGTTGAACGCGCCCGAGTACGTGACGTTCTGGTCGCCGGTAAGCGCGAGCGACGCGCCGGAGGCGACGTTGACATTTCCCTTGATCGTGGTAGCCCCGGAGCCGGCAATGAACTTGCCGCCGTTAGCCGTGATGTAGAACGGGACATTCGTGGAAAATGTACTGGAATAGAGATCCATCGTTCCACCGTCGAGAGTAATTCCGCCAGGAATGTCAAACTGCGATTCGGCTATCGCCTCCGGACGCAACCGCGCGCCATCCACGATCGTGACGGCCTCCACCTTGACCGGCTGCGAAACCACTCCGAAACCGTAAGGATTCGTCGATTTGACGGTGAGGCGCTTGCCCGGGCCGTAGATACCGGGCGTCGCCGTGCCGGAAGTCGCCGTGTGCGCACGCACTTCCATGCGGTGCGTGCCGCCCACCGTCGCGTCGTCGGTAAGTTCGATGCGGCGGAACTGCGAACCGTAGGGATTCAGATCCCCGCGTCCGTCGAGCGCGTCGTTGATGAGCGCGCCGCGTCCGTCGGGTCCGTCGCCCGCGATCGCAAACGTCTTGTGGTGGGTGATCTCCGCGCGCGGATCGGCAGTGCCGCTCACGACACCCGTGTAGTTGATGTTGAGCTGACCGCCGCCGCCGATCTCCACCTTGCCGCCAGACGAGCCGCTGTCGGTGCCGAAGGAGTTGGGCCCGGCGTTGAAACCAAGGACAACCTTCTGTCCGTTGGTGATGACGATGTCCTGTCCGCCGAAGTTCGCGCCGTCGAGCGTGATCGTGCCCGTGCCGCCGAACGTTACCTTGTCGCCGCCCGCGATGGTGCCCGTACCCTTGAAGGTGTAGTCGTTCGCGCCCGTGACGGTGATCGGGCCGGCGGTCATTTCGCCGCTCACCGTGATGTCGCCCGTCACCGTCTCCGCGCCGTCGATGAACGCGGGGACGTACGGGATGAACCCGCCCGTCGTGCCGCCGTCGTAGAGCCAGTTCGCGCTCGTCGCGTTCCAGCCGAGGTCGGCGGAACCGGCGGGACGCCACGTCTGCGAAGTCGCGGAGGACGAGACGGCAATCGTCATCGTCAGTTTGCCATCGACTACCGCGAACGTCGCCGTCGCGCCGGCGCCGACTGTCGCCGTGGGCGCAAACTGCGAAAGCGACGTGATGCCGCTTCCCGCCTGCATGACGGTGTAGGTTCCCGGCACAAGGCCGCTTGCATCGACCGAGACGGGAAGCGGCGTTCCAGATGGAATCGTCACCGCGCCCGTCGTGGAAAGCATCGGGGCGGAGGACGACGGATTGGAGATGGAAACCGAAGCCCCTTCCGCGAAATCAAGGTTCTGCGTTCCCGAAATCGTGTCGTCAACTTCAAGGTCGCCCTTCACGGCATACGTGCCAGCCGTCCCGGCGGCGGTGGGATTCGTACCCATCCACTTCGCGGCAAGATACGCCTCGATGGTCTGGCGGTCAGAGTCGGAAAGCGCAGTCGGGAATGTGATGAGCTCGGAGATCTCGCGTCCGCCGTTGCGCCCTGCAACCGTGGCGTCGCGGTCGGACGTGAGGCGGTTGGACGTACCATTGGCGGCGGTGACGACGGAATACACGTGGCGGTCAGTCGGCACGAGGTCCGTCTTGACGGCCGCCACTTTCACGCCGTCGCAGTACCATGAGTTGTTCTGGTTGCCGCCGCTTGTGTATGAATACTCGCCGTTTGAGCCGCGGTGGAAATTGTAGCCGCCCGTATATCCAAGCCAGAACGCGGCGATGTCCCTGCGGATCGACATGACGAAGAACGCCGTGCGAAGCGTCATGTCGCTGTAGCTGAGGTCGATACCGCTGTTGCATTCGCCCATCAGATAGGCGGGAACGCCGTCTGCGACGCCGAGCGTGCCATAGACGATGCCGTCGAAGCGCGACAGCTTATATGCCGTCGCGTCGCGCTTGTACGACGAGCGGTCGTGCCACGTCGTGACAAGTCCGAAGGTGTTGTCCTTGAACTCGAAGTTCGCGGCATCCGAGGCGTCAAGCCAGATAAGCGCCGTCGTCCTGATGTACGGCTCGATCCACGCGGTCGCGTCGTAGGCGGCGACGCCTGCCGTGACGACATCCGTGCCGGAGAGCGTCGCGGCGGCTGCCTCACCGAAAATTACGCCGTTGTGCGCGGTCTTGGCGGAAACCTTCGACACGTCGAAAGAGAAATCCGCGCCCGTGAAGAGCGTCGCTGCGGTGTTCGCGGCAAGGCTCTCCACGCCGACGGTCGTTGGCGCGGTGACGGACGAGCCGGCGGCAAGCGCAACCGGCGCATTGGTAGTGTAAAGCGACGCTCCGGCAAATTCGATTGGGAACGTGGGAGCGGAGTCGCGCAGGGCCACCGTGCCGTCGCCCGTCAGGCGCACGGTCGCCGTAGTTGTGGTGATCGCGGGAAGCGGCATAACCGCCGCGTGGTTGGAAAGCCCAGTCGCCTTGTCCGCAACGAGCTCCAGCTGCGCGGCGGACGTCGCCACGGTGAAGTCGCTGATGTTGGCGAGCGCGATCTTTGCGGGCGAGACGAAGTTCATTGAACCGGTGTAGTAGTAAGCGCCGCCGTATGCGCAGGGCCCGACTTCAACGAGCGCGTTCGCGCACGTCCCGGAGGCATTACCCTCGGCGGCGGTCGCCGCCTCCTGGACGAAGAGACCGGTCTTCTGGCTCGTCGTGTACGCCTTGAAGCCGCCGTTGAACTTCACGTGCGCGTTTTCGCAGCAGGCCGCCGTGAGCGTATAGTCGTTGACCATCGCGGCTGGCGGCTCGATCTCCACCGTGCCGTCGAAGACGATGCGGCTGTTGCGGTAGGCATAGAGTCCGCAGTAGGCGTCGCCCGCGCCGATCACGCGCGAGCCGTCGTGGAAGAAGTACTTGCCGCAGTCGATGCGCTGGCGGGTCGCCTGGACATCGAGCGTGCCGTAGAGGTGGAACTCAGTCGTCGTCTGGTCTTTGAACGCCTCGGTGAGGTTCAGCCGCAGCGTCGCGCCCGCGTTGACTGTGAGCTTGCTCCTGATGTAGCCAGCACTGAACGTGAAGAAGGCGGTGCCGGTTTCGATAGTGACATCGCCGCCAGCATAGAAAATCGTCGAGCCTCCGACGTTGAGGTTGCCGCGCGTGGTGAGCGAGCCGCCGTCGTAAACGTAGATTGTGCCTTGCCACGCCGCGCCCTCGCCCGCGTCGATGGTGATGTCGTCTGCAATCGTCAGCGCCTTGCCCCACAGCGGGTCGGACGGCGTAATCGTCATGTTGGCCGTCGTGAACACGCCGGACTGGCAGTTCGTGAGGAACGTCGAGCGCGCGAGGTCGTAGAGGCCGAGCTCGCCGTCCGCGTCGCGCTTCGCCGGCACGAGGTCGATCTTCGCCGTGCCTGCGGAATCCTTCAGCTTGAATGAGTAGAGATCGTATGAAGCCGCATTGCCGTAGCCAGCGTCAGGGCCTGACGAGTGCGACCCGAAGAGGCAGAGTTCAGAGCCGGGCGTGAAGGAGGCGGTGTCGGCCATCGGGACGGAGATCACCTCCGCGTTGGAGGCGTTGTTCGTCACGACGCACGTGCCCGCTGCATAGTCGGCGACGATGGTGTAGTTCGTGCAGGCGAGGAGCGTTCCCGTGCTGGTCTTCTGCCCGGCCGCCGCCTCGTTGCGGTCGATGCGAATCTTGTTGCCGATCATGAACGCGGTGAACTGCGCCGACACGCCGCTGCCATTGCGCGAACACCAGAGGTTTTGGTTGCCACTCACGGTCATGGGCCGCCACGTCATCTCCACTTTGTCGGCGGATGTCGGCACGAGGCCGGTTCGGACCTGGCAGTTGCCGTTCGCCTTGAGGTACGGCACTTGCGTGTAGCCGGCCGGCAGGCCGTCGCCCAGCGCCGTCACCGCACCCGCCGCGACTATCACCGCCGTTAGCATTGCCTTCATTGTCGTGTGCTTCATTGCTGGCTCCTTGTTTAGTTAGTTGGTTTTACAGGATTGACAGAACTTACAAGATTGGTTGACCGTGTAGAACATCCCCCTATCTAGGAATCGGACATCGGTTATGGGCAAACCACGATTGGGGTGGGGTACTGAGATTGAACGCAAGCGTCACGCAGCGTTATTGTCACAGACATTGCTCTTTCTGTCTAGAAATATTCTACCACATTTATTCACGATGTTCAATAAGAAAAATGAAGTGTTTGGATGTTCACGAAATATATCTCACGCCAGGATCGCGAAGTGCCTCTATACCCTCTGCTCTGCCTCTCTTCGCCTCTGCGTGATAAAACTCATCGAGCAGCCCCTTGCCCCTTGGCAGTGAGCCGGTATTTCTGCGTGGGCGAGCGCGGTGAGTTCGGCTGCGTCATCTCTACGAGACCGAGTTTCAAAGCCGGCGCAAGATAGTATTCAAGAAACGTCTTGCGGTCTTTGATACCAATCTTCTTCATGACTGCGGCTCTGGTCATTTCGCCGTCTATCGCCGCAAGTAGCTTTTTCACGGCGTTCGAAAGCCGTAAACCGCCGCTTGTGGGGGTGGGATTGCTACTTGTGGGGGTAGAATCGTTACTTGTGGGGGTGGAATCGTTACTTGTGGGGGTCGCTGCAGAAGCCTCTGTTCCGCCTTTCCAGCCGCCCACCAGGAGAAACCGGCTCTGCAGCATGTTCTCCTCGCCAAGCAGCAGATTGCGGAAAAAGCGCTCAAGATACTCTGTCGTTTCCTCGATGCCCTTCGGGATGTTTGTATAATTGGCCCTCACAAGCGCATTACGGAAATAATAGGCGTTTTCTGCGAACACTTCGTTGTTTACATCGAAGCCGAGGGAACGCAGGTACTTGATTGTGAATATCGCTGTCGTACGGGTATTGCCTTCGCCGAATGGATGAATCTGCCAAATACTGGAGATGAATTTCGCGAGATGCCTTATCGCCTCGTCTATGCCGACGCTCGCATACGAAAACTTTTTCTCTTCGCCAAAATCGAACGCCAGCGTCTCGACAAGGCGGAAGCAGCTTGCGTATTGCACGGTATCGCCGCGCAACACCCATTCGTTTTTGGTGATGTTGTAGTCCCTGATTTTCCCCGCATGCTTGTAAATGCCTAAAAAAAGCCGCCCGTGAATGGAGATAAGTTGCTCCGGCGAGAACGTAAACGTTGGCTCGCCGAGGAGCTCGGCGATGTGCTGCGAAACAATGTCGGCTTCATCGGTACGGGTTTTCGCGGCCTCGGCGCGCACCTTCTTCACCTTGTAATATTCGCCGATGAGCCTGCCGGATTCCTCGATGGTGATTTCGCCCTCGATGTTGCGGCGGGCCGTCTCCACAAGATAAACCGACGGCGTAAGCCCGTCGACTTTCTGGAGGCCGATGGCCGTCCGCCACAGATAGGCGCGTTCCGCCCGCCCGGGTTCTTTCGAACGCAGATATTCCTCAAATTCGCCCATACTACACCTCGTACCCGATCGTCTTCAGATTCTTCCGTATCGCCGCCTCGAGTTTCGCCGATTCGCCGAAGAATCCCTCGGCGGCGTGCCAGAGCTTGGCCTCAAACCCGAGCGCCGCAGTGTTGTCAACATCTGCCTTTGCCATGACTAAATCCTTATGCGCGGCAGGACGCCACCACGCCGACGACAGTCAGCGCGAGCGCCAGGGTCGCGTTTTTGAAGCCTTTTGCCATACTGGAAATTGTACCACAGTTGGCGGTTTCGTTCAAGTGGTTTTCTCCTACTTTTTTGGGTGTCACGAATATATCTCACGCCAGGTTTGCGAAGTGCGCGAAGTCTCGTTTTGGGGATTGCTTTGCGGACTTAGCGTACTTTGCGTGAGACAATCAAGTAGGTTTTACAACTAGCTCATTTGAGATATTTGCAAAACCACGGAATACACGGAACACACGGAATAACAAGCCCCTCATTTTCTGTGTATTCAGTGTATTCCGTGGTTGAAAAAGATAATATGCCTAGCAACCACGGTTACAGCAACCGCAGTTGCTTTAATTATAGCAAATCCGATCGCCGCCCGCAAGTCAAATTGGGGATTATGAAATTGTGGAATTATGGAATTGTGGAATAGCGGAATTGCGGGATTGAGGGGGTGGGGGAGTGGGTCTCCTTTGCTTAGTTTAGTCGAAACCTCCTTGGCAACCGCTACCGCACGAGGATGATCAAGCCCTTGTAAAGATAGAGGCCGTCGTCCTTCTTGCGCAGGCCAATGCGCTCGCCTTCGGCAGGTACGAAATCAACGTTCGCTGGCGCAGTGGTCCAGCCGAGTATCTTCGTTCCGCGCGTGCTCCCGACTCTCCTCGCGCCAACCTTGACCTTGACCGTGGCGCCGTCGGCGAAGCTGATCGCCGTGTTGCCGGACGTGAAGCCCGAGGCGAGCGGCCAGCCGCCCGGCCACGCGGAGAGGTCCAGCGTCGAGCCGTCCTGCATCGCCGGACCGTAGAAGTACGCCACCGTTGGCTTGAACGCGCCATACACGTTCAGCGCCGACGTACCGGCGTTGGCATCGAAGTTGTACGCCGCCTCGTAGTTGCGCACGCTCAGCGCGGCGCCTACGTTCAGCGCGCAATTGACCCTGAAATCAACAGTCCGCGCGTCGGTGGCATTGTTAATGTTCAGCCATCCGCCGCTCTTGATGTCAATCACGCCGTTCGTGACGGTATTGCCGCGCAAGTACAGCGTCTTGGCGGGCGTGATGTCAACGGACAGCGTATTGCCGCCCAGGTCCATGTTAACAGGCCCGAAGACGAGCGTGTTCTCGACGTCCATATCCGAATCAGCCGTCAACCGCTGGATGCCCGCGCCGCTCCATCCGGTCTTCGTCATGTCCACCCCGGTGCTTTGGAAGGTACCGCCGTCAAGGGTGAATTCCTGATGGATGTAGTCATAGTTGGAGCGGATGTCGAACGTCGCGCCCTGCGCAACCGTGACGCCGCCGAAGCCGAAGGGTTTTCGGTAGAGGTATCCCGTGTCGCTGCTCGCCGCCGCACCCATGCCGGGCTGCGCCTTACCTGCGGACACGAGCGTACCGCCGCTGAAGGACTGCGACTGGAACCTCCCGATATACGTTCCCTCTCCCTCCTTCACGAACTTCATGTAGCCGACGAACTTAACCTCATCGTTGATCAGCGTCGCCCCGGCGGGAATGTCAAGGTGAAGCTCGCCAGGAACCGGCCCGAAATACTCCAGCTGGACCATCTCGAAGTAGGCATCAGTACTGCCCTTGAGACCCTTGAAGCGGTAGTAGCGGTAGGGGGTGGAGTTTTCAAACGCGAAGGCGCGCGTCATCTGCGGGGTGGCAGACCAGGTGACGTTTCTACGGGCGTCGAGCAACGTCCAGTTCGATTTGTCGTCGGAGCCGTAGAACTCCCATTCCGTAGGCCGCCTGTTCCCGGCTTCCGGCCCGCAATACATGTTGTAGCAGTTGACGACAGTTCCGGCGCCGAAGTCATAGTCCACCTCAAGCGGGAGATTGGCTGTTGTGAGTATGATGCGATGGGTGCTGTCACCCACTCGCGAAAAATTGTTGTTGAAGAGGTTGGCGCCAACGGTACCACCGTAGAACGTGCTGGTGGACGACACGTGGTTGCCGTTGACGTCCGGCTCCG
>CADCCQ010000043.1:0-12306 GCA_902799955.1 uncultured bacterium
TGGTTCTTTGCGATGGCTACGATTAGCATTGCCAGTTCAGGGTGTGCATCTGAGAGGTTGCGTATCACCGTGACAGACAGTGAGGGGTTGCCTATATCAAACGCGACAGTTGATGTTAGCTTTACTGCTGGCCATGTCGTCTTTGGGAAGGGGAAGCCTCATCATTATAAGAGAAAAACAGGCGCTGATGGTAAGGCCGTTGTCAAATTCAATGGTGCTAGTTCCGATGTCCATTGGGCAGTCTATGCCAATGGCTATTATCCTAGCGATTTTCACAAGGAAGTGTTCCATATAGAAGTAGTTCAGATTCCACCAATATTTTACAAAGTCAATATGCTCGAACACGAGAAGGAAGGGAAAGTGACACTTTGGAAGAAGAAAAATCCTCAGCCTATGATTGTACATGGCGTGGGTTACGAGGAAGACGAACATCAAGTGCCTCGTAAGAACGGCCGATATGGGTTTGATATGATGAAATACGATTGGTTGCCGCCGTTAGGTAAGGGTGAGGTTGCGGACTTCTACTTCGTCAGACGGATCGGAGAGGATGTGGATGATGGAGTATGGGGTTGGCTAGAGTTCCCGGGAAAGTGCGGAATGTACACGGGCAAGCAAACTGGATGTAAAAACTTTCCTTCGACATACGGGGCAGATACTAATGCTGTGTACAAATCACGGCTTCCCTTTATCTTCGACCATTCTGACGATGGTAAAAAGGGTATAACATACAAAGACATCGTGAACGAGGATGAATATGGTGTGTTGCGAACTCGGGTTGTGTGCGATGCTCGCGGAAACATCATAAAGGCCAACTATTCTAAGGTGCTTGGACCCTTCCGATTTGGGGATTGGTGTGGGAAGTGGGTAATACTTACTCGCTGTGCCGTGTTCAATCCACGCGTAAACGATCCCAATCTAGAATCAGACCCGGAACACAGTTATGACCCGAAAGTCAAGCGTCCATTGCTTGCGCCATAAAGGGAAATCTACAACAATAAAGGAGATTAAAGGAATGAACAACGTGGTAATCAGATTGCCCATTATTCTCACGTATGCAATGTTTCTGGGGTTTATTGCTGGTTGTGTGGCACCGCAAATACGGAACGGGGAATTGTTTGTCGCTACCAGAAGACAGTTTAGCCTTGTTAACGAAGCATGGCACGCAAACGACTCACGTATGAATCCCGGAGCAGTTCTAGCGCCATTTGCGATGGTAGGGGGAAGTATCATTGGAGTTACCTATGCGCCAGTAGCAGATTTTCTCTGTATACCATACGACATGAATATACGCAAGAAGGGAAGATTGGTTAGAATCTTAGATGAACATGGCCACCCGGCAGAAGGTGTTGACGTTGTGCTTGTACTTGGTGGTGGCATTGATGTGATTTGTGGTAGAACAAATATTAAAGGAGAATTAGATACGAAAAGGATTATTGACAATGCGATATATGAGACGTCCTTGCGTGAATTTAGATTGTCAGGCAAAGGATACTACAATTCGGAATGGCATTATAATCGATTCCCATTCGAGAAAAGTTACAAAACACCCGTTGTTGATGGTGCGCAACCATTGGAATTGAGTATCAAGCGCATTGTAAAACCTGTGCCAATGACATACGGCAATGCCGCGCTCCCGCATACGAAGATAAAAAGTGACAAGCCCTTTGAATATGACTGCGAGTATTGTGATTGGCTTCCGCCCTATGGTATTGGTAAGACGGCAGATTTACGCATAGAGCAGAAAGTCTCATGCCCTGACACATCAGATGGTCGGATAACGAATGTGTTTTCAGTTGTTGCGATTGGAGAAGGGAATGGGTTGTGTCGTGGGAAGTATGATACATGGAGTTTACTAGGCTCTGATAATTTTGTTCCTGATGATGCCAACTTTTCTTGCAAGTCAGCGGATGCTATTTATGTGTTTGACAAGTCCGGACGTTGGTTAAAAGAAGAGTCACGGCCTTTTGATTGGGGAGAGTATTATATGTTAAGGCTAAGAAGCGAGATAAACAGCGAAGGGAAGGTTGTTCATGCAAGATTCGGCAAGCTGGTTTTTGTTGCTGGTATGGGATCTAGGTTTCAGACGTATCTAAATTGCAACGTTGATGAAAGGTCTATCGAAGCGCAAAGAGCGAAGAATCCTGCCGCATTAAACAATCGCGCATATAGAAATTCTGAAATTTATTGGCCATAAAAGAGCGAAACTATGTCAAGGTCCATGTTCAATCCACGCCCCAACGACACCAATCTAGAATTTGACCCTGAACGGAATCTCTATCACGGCAAGAAAGAGCGCGGAATGATTCCGTAAAGTGGTGTGTAAAAGAGGTTTAGAGAAAAATGGGTAGTTCCGCTCTTTTCACAAATCGCTTGGCGAGCATTGCGCGGAAGGATGTTTTTTGGTATAATATTCGGCAATCTGCGTGGCAGTGACGGAATGGCCCGGACTGTCCGGCGGATGGGAGAAAACAGAAATGGGAAACTTCTACAGGGACAACAAGGACATCGAGAACGTCATCGACCTCCTCGACCTCTCCGAGGTCGCAACGCTGCTTGAAGAGGACTTCAGGTTCGCGAAGGAATACGACTTCGCCCCGAAGGACGCGGCGGACGCCATCGACAACTACAAGCGCGCCATCGACCTCTGCGGCGACATCATGGCGAACCGCATCGCCCCGCTCGCGGAGGAGACCGACCTCGTCGGCAACACGCTGAACGAGGACGGCTCCGTCACCCGCGCGCCGGGCATGAAGCTCGCGATAGAGCTCTTCGGCAAGACAGGCCTAATGGGCGTAACGATCCCGTACTACCTCGGCGGGCTCAACATGCCGTGCACGGTGCTGACCGCGTGCAACGACATCGTGAGCCGCGGCGACGCGGGGCTCATGAACCTCTTCGGCCTCCAGGGCATCGCGGAGACGATCAACTGGTTCGCCGACGAGGACATCAAGAAGGAGTACGTGCCTCGCCTCGTCACCGGCGAGTGGACGGGCGCGATGGTCCTCACCGAGCCCGACGCCGGGTCGGACCTCCAGTCTGTCAAGACGTCCGCGCATCTCGACGAGAACGGCGTCTGGCGCGTCAACGGCGTAAAGCGGTTCATCACGAACGGCTGCGGCGAGGTGCTGCTCGTCCTCGCGCGCACGGAGCCCGAGTTCAGCGACGGACGCGGCCTCAGCTGCCTGCTCGTCGAGAAGGGGCCGTGGGTCAAGGTCCGCCGCCTCGAGAACAAGCTCGGCATCCACGGCTCGCCCACGTGCGAGATGGTGTTCACGGACGCCCCGGCGAAGCTGATCGGCCTCAGGAAGCGCGGGCTCATCACGTACGTCATGGCGCTCATGAACGGCGCGAGGATGGGAATCGCCGCGCAGGGCACGGGCATCGCCGAGGCCGCCTACCGCGCCGCGCGCGACTACGCCGCGTCGCGCAAGCAGTTCGGCGTCACGATCGACACGTTCCCCGCGCTCCGCGAGCTAATGGCGACGATGTCCGTCGAGCTCCAGGCGTCGCGCCTTCTCACCTACTACTCCGCGAAGAGCGTGGACCTCGAGGCCGGCCTCGGGAGGAAGTTCGAGATGCTGAAGGGCTCGCCGGAGGCGCCGGCCGTCCGCGCCCGCATGAAGAAGTACGCCGCGTTCAACAAGATGCTCACGCCCATGGCGAAGTACTACGGCTCCGAGCTCTCCATGCGCAACGCGCAGGGCGCGATCTCCGTCCTCGGCGGCTCCGGCTTCATGAAGGACTACCCGTGCGAGAGGTACCTCCGCGACAGCCGCATCACGACGATCTACGAGGGCACTTCGCAGCTCCAGGTCGTCGCCGCGATCGCGGGCGTCACGGGCGGGCTCGTCCACGACGTCATCGACGACATCCTCGGCGAGGGCTGGGCGCAGGCGCATCCGCGCATGGCGAAGCTCCTCGCGGACCTCGACGCCGCGGTGGAGTTCGTGAAGGGCCGCGAGGACGCGAAGACCTACCACGACCTCTCCGCGCGCAAGCTCGTCGACGCGGCGATCGCGCTTGTCGTCGCCGCGCTCTTCGTCAAGGCCGCCGAGAAGTTCGACTACAAGAAGGCCGCGCTCGAGTTCTGGCTCAACAACGAGTTCCCGCGCGTCAGGGGCGAGCTCGAGAAGGTGATGTCCGGCTACGCCGGCGCGGCGGCGGACTTCGAGACGCTTGCGCCTGCCGTCGTTCTCGCGGACTGATGGACGGCGCGGAACTTCTCGCCCCGGCGGGGGACTTCGAGACGGCGCTCGCGGCGTTCGACGCGGGCGCCGACGCGGTGTACTGCGGGCTCTCAGGATTCTCCGCGCGCGCCTTCGCTAAGAACCTGTCGACTGACGAGCTCCGCAGCCTGGTGCGCGTCGCGCGCCGGCACGGGAAGCAGGTGTACGTAACCTTCAACACCGTAGTCGGCGAGGGCGAGGCGGATGAGGCTGTGCGCCTGCTCGCCGAGCTCGAGGAGATAGGCCCGACGGCGCTCATCGTCCAGGACATCGGCGTCGCCAGGCTCTGCCGGAGGCATTTCCCTGGCCTTGCGCTCCATGCCTCCACGCAGCTTGCCGTCCACAACCTCGAAGGCGTCATGGCGATGCGCGAGCTCGGGTTCGAGCGCGTCGTCCTCGCGAGGGAGCTTAGCCTCGACGAGATATCGTTCATCTCGAAGCGCTGCGGCGGGATGGAGCTCGAGTGCTTCATCCACGGCGCGCTGTGCTACTCCGTCTCCGGACTGTGCCTCTTCTCCGCGATGGAGAAGGGGCGAAGCGGCAACAGGGGGCGCTGCGCGTACTGCTGCAGGATGCCGTATCCGACAGAACCTGACGGCCCGTTCCGGGGCGGCCCTGCGTACATCTTCTCGATGAAGGACCTTCGGCTCGGCGAGGACGCCAGGAAGCTGGTCGAGGCGGGCGTGAAGTCGCTGAAGATCGAAGGGCGGATGAAGAGCTCCGTCTACGTAGCGAGCGTCACCGCGTACTACCGCGCGATCCTCGACGGCAGGCGCGACGGGCCGACCATCCAGGACCTTGAGACGGTCTTCTCCCGCAGCACGACGCCGCTCTACCTCGAAGGCCGACGCGACGACGTGATAGACCCTGGTTCCATCGGGCACAAGGGCGCGGCGATCGGAACAGTGAAGCGCGTCACCCGCGACCGCGACGGAGTCCGCTGGCTCCGCTTCCACACCTCCAGGGCGCTTGAGCGCCACGACGGACTGCAGTTTGCGTCGCCGTCCGGCGGCAAGAGCGTCGGCTTCGGGATATCCGACATGCGAACGGCCATGTCGCGCTCCGTCGCGTTCGAGGTCCCCGCAGGCGCGGACGTGGAGATACGCCTCCCGGACGAGGAGAGCCCCGATCTCGCGGAAGCGCTCAAGCCGGGCGCAACGGTGTACTGCTCGATGTCCAACGCCGTAAGACGGCGCTTCCCCGTGCCGTCCTTCCGTCCAGGCGACTATCCCGGAGACGTCGCAGTGGACGTCAGGCTGGAGATTTCGCCAAGCCATGTAACGGCGTCCGCCAAGGCGGGCGGCGCGGAGGTGGAGGCATCGGTCGATGGTGCGTTCGAGCCGTCGAAGAACCCGGAGAAGACGTTCGGCGCGGTCGAAAAGGCATTTTCGCGCCTGGGCGGGAGCGACTATTCGCTCGGCAAGGTGGAGGTCTCCGACCCCGACAGGCTCTTCGTGCCGATGAGCACATTGAACGACCTCCGCCGCGAGGTCGTGGAGAGGCTTGACGGCGCCAGGGCGTCGGCGAGGTCGGAGAGGATCTCCGCCGCACTGGAGGACGACGACTCCGCGCCGCCGGAGGCCGCGCGCGATCAGCAGGGCCGCGCCTTTTCGACTTTGAAGGTCCGCGTCGGGCAGAAGGTCCCGAAAGGGGACTGGGACGAGGTCGTGGTTGCGATATCGCCGTCCGACGCAGGCGACTTCCGCGTGCCGGAAGGAGTTCCCGAGACGGCGTCTCTGAGGCTTGCGCTCCCCGTGTACACGCCGGAGGGTTCTTTCGGCGCGCTGCGCGTCGCCGTGAAGCGGCTTGTCAGGGCTGGGTATTCGAAGTGGGAGGCGGCGGACTTCGCCGGGCTCAGGCTGCTTCGCGCGCTTGGCATAGAGGACATCACGGCGGACTGGACGCTCTACGCGCAGAACGTCCACGCGCTCAGGCAGCTTTCCGAGATGGGTGCGCGGCGCTTCGTTGCGAGCCCTGAGGCGTCGCCCGAGACTGTCGCCGCCGTCGCGGAGAGCGGATATGACGTGGAGTTCCTGTCGCAGCAGTCGACGCCTCTTTTCATTTCGTTGACGCGCCCCGCTGCGATGCCGGCGAAGGAGAGCGCGCTTTCCGTCTTCTGCCGCGACGGGCTATGGGTGACGACTCGCGTAGTCCCGAGGACATTCAAGGTCCCGCCGGGCGCATCGTCAAGGATTGACCTCAGCTGGAGTCCGCAATGATAAGAAGGCTTCTAAACTTGCTGAAGAAGGTGTTGTGGCTTCTGCCGGGGTTTCTGCTCTTCGTGAGCTTCCCGCCGATGGGGCGGATGCTCGACGTCTTCTTCGCGCTCGCGCCGCTTCTTTGGTATGCCAGGCGACATTCGCCGCGAGCGAGCGCGAAGATGTTTTTCGCCAACGGGATTCTCTTCTGGGTGGCGACGCTTTCGTGGATGCCGGCGATCATCAAGAACGGTGGGCCCTGGCCGCTCGTGGTGCTTGGCTGGGGGGCGCTGTCGGCGTACTGCGCAATGTTCTTCGCGGCGTTCGGCTGGCTTTCGTCCACCGTCTGGCGATGGGTGGACGAGGATGGCGCGACCGGGCGCGCATACACGAAGCGGCTTTTCGCGATTCTCTTTGCGGAGCCAGTGCTGTGGGCGGGGATAGAGCTGCTGCGTTCGCGCCTCTTCGGCGGGTTCGCATGGAACCAGCTCGGCGTCGCCGCGGTGAACGCGGGGTTCGGCTCGCCTGCGGCAATAGGCGGCGTGTATCTCGTGAGCGCAGCGATCATCCTCGTCAACGGAACGATGGCGTCCATCGTCGAGAGGATGATGCGGCGCGGTACGGCAGGGGAGATCCCGCGGGCACTGCGCACATTGGAGACTATCCTCCCGCTCGCGCTGGTCTTTGCGATGTACTCCGTCGGCGGTGGGTTCCGCCCGAATGCGTCAAATGGCGCATCCGCCCCTGCGGAGCATCTCAAGGTCGCGATGATGCAGCGCAACTTCCCGCCGCCTTTCCAGCCGCCCGGGCCCAACTCGCAGAAGGTATACGCCGGGCTAGCGGACCGCGCCGCGCCGTGGCGCCCCGACCTGGTCGTGCTGCCGGAAAGCGCGTTTGTGGAGTTCGGCGACTTCGGAGGTTCCAACACATACGCGTTCGCGCAGTGGCTTCTCAGGAGGACTGGCGCGGACGCCGTCCTTGGCGGTGGCTGCAGAAGCTCCGACGGCAGGCTCTACAATTCCGCCGCGCTCTATCTCCGCGACGCCGCGGCGAAGGATATGCAGGTCTACGACAAGGTCCACCTCGTCCCGTTCGGGGAGTTCATCCCCGGCGACGAGCTGTTCCCTGCCCTGAAGAACCTCGCTCCCGTCGGCAGCTGCACGCCTGGCGAGCTGAAGGTCCTGGACTTCAGGGGCGTGAAGCTCGGCCCCGCTATATGCTTTGAGGACACCGACTCCGCGCAGATGCGCAGACTGGCGCAGATGGGTGCGCAGGTCCTTGTGTTCGTCACGAACGACAGCTGGTTCGCAAACTCTTGCGAGGCCATGCAGCATGCGTGGCAGGCAGTGGCGCGGGCGGTCGAGACAGGGCTCCCGGTCGTGCGCGTCGGCAACTCGGGCGTCACTGGGATCGTCGAGCCGTCAGGCGCGGCGAAGTGGCTCACTGATCCGTCAGGGCGGCCATTGGTGGACGCAGAGGGCGAAATGTGTGAAAACATTGGCGTTAAACGCGATTCTTCGTCGAATACCGTCTATGTCACTGTTGGTGACGCTCCGCTTGCCTGCGCTTTTCTGCTTCTCATTTTGGCCTTGTGTGTGGTAAAATATTGGAAACACCATGAACAAAGAAGACAAATGCCCATGTAATTCAGGAAAGGCCTACGGCGAATGCTGCGGGCCGATACTTGACGACGGCGCCAAGGCGCCGACCGCCGAGGCGCTTATGCGCGCTCGCTATACCGCCTACGTGACGGAGCACATAAAGTTCCTGTACGACAGCGCGGGCAAGGCTGTCCGCGAGCAGTTCAACGAGAGGGAGAGCCTCGCCTGGAGCCGTGCCGCGAAATGGCACGGGCTCGAGGTGCTGCGCACGGAGCGCGGAGGCGTGGGCGACAGCGATGGCGTCGTCGAGTTCCGCGCCACCTACACGGCGAACGGCGAGTTCTGCAACCACCACGAGGTCGCCACCTTCGTGAAGGACGGCGGCGAGTGGAAATTCGAGGACGGCACGATCGTCGGCGAGACGCCGGTCGTCCGCGAGACGCCGAAGGTGGGCCGCAACGACCCGTGCCCGTGCGGCTCCGGCAAGAAGTACAAGAAGTGCTGCGGCAAGGGGGCGGAGTGACTTGAAGCCGGCCGCGTTCCTCTTCGACCTGGACGGGACCCTCGTGGACACCGAGTCCGCATGGACCAGGGCAATCGTCGACTTCCTCGCCGAGAGGGGGGCTGCGGCCTCGTATGACGACATCCTGCCGCGGGTTGTTGGGCACAACTGGCTTGACATTGACCGGATGCTGCACGAACGGTTCCCGGCGATAGGCGAATCCTCTCCGATGGACGACGCGAAGGTGCTGCGGCGCCACTACGCGAAGTACGCGGCGTCGCCGGAGGATATGCGCATAGAGGGGTCGATCGCCTTCTTCAGGGCGGCGGCGCGGATCGCGCCGTGCGCGATCGTGTCCGGCTCGCCGCACGACGACGTGGTCGAGGCCGCGAGGATATGCGGCATAGAGGGCGACGTCTCGTTGTTCCTTGGCGCGGGCGAGTACGCGAGGGGCAAGCCGGACCCCAGCGGCTTCCTGAGGGCCGCCGAGCTTCTCGGCGCGGAGCCAGCCAGGTGCGTGGTCGTCGAGGACTCCACCGTCGGCGTAGCCGCCGGCGTCGCGGCCGGCATGAAGGTCCTCGCCCTCGCGCGGCCTTCGCCGGTCAGGCACGACCTCACGGGGGCGACGTGGACGTTCGCGGACCTCTCGGAGATTGACGCGGAAAGGATGTTCTCATGAGCTCAAACCACTTGTTCGACAGATGGTACGCCGCCAGGAAGGTGAAGATACTCCTCTCGCCGTCGCACGAGCTGGAGACGTTTGGCTCGACGCTCGTCAACTACCACCTCATATCCGAGCTCCAGGACCACCCCGGCAAGATACGCATCCGCGAGGGGCGGCTCGAGGCGCACCAGCCGCTCGTCATCGTGCCGCGCATAAGCGAGTTCACGTCGGAGGGGCTCGGCGACGAGGCAAAGGCGTACCTGGAGTTCCTCAGGGAGAACGAGGACTCCCTTCGCATCCTGCAGTACGGATGCCACCTGAAGAGCGACAACTTCTCCGAGCAGATCGTGACGGAGTCCATCGACGCCGTGACGGAGCGAGTGAAGGCGGCAGTGGAGGAGACGAACGACAAGTTCGCCGCGGTCCTCCAGGGCGAGGACGAGCCGTGGGACGTCGCGCTCGTCGAGCTGTGGAGGCGCGAGGTCTCCAGAAGCGCCAGCAAGAACATCAGGGAACTCAACGACAGCGGAAAGCTCTTCGGCGGCGGACGCCGTTGAGCGCATACTGAAAGAGGCAGAACCATGCAACGAATGACAAAGACGATCGCCATAGCGAACCAGAAGGGCGGAGTCGGCAAGACCACGACGGTCGTGAACCTTGCCGCGGCGCTTTCCGCGAGGAAGCGCGCGGTGCTCGTCGTCGACCTCGACCCGCAGGCCCACGCGACGCTCGGCCTCGGGCTGGAAAAGCGCCAGGGCGTTTCCCTGTACCCGGTTCTCCTCGGCGACAAGCCGATAGAGGAGGTCATCCAGCCCACGAAGTGGAACAACCTCAACGTCATCCCCTCCGAGGTCGACCTCGCCGGCGCCGAGCTGGAGTTCGGCGCGAGGGAGGACCGCCTCGAGATGATACGCAACGCCCTCGCCCCGGTCAAGGAGTCGGGCGTCTTCGACTACATCCTGCTCGACTGCCCGCCTTCGCTCGGCGTCGTGATGACGAGCTCGCTCGCCGCGTCCGACGGCGTCCTCATCCCCATCCAGGCGGAGTTCCTGGCCATGGACGGCCTTGCGCTCATAACCAGCTCGATCGACAGGATCCGCCAGGGCGTCAATCCCGGGCTTGAGCTGAACGGCATCGTGTTCACGATGGTCAATTCGCAGGCCAAGCTCACGCAGGACGTCATGGAGGAGGTGCGCGGACACTTCGGCGACAAGGTCTACGAGACGGTCATCCCGCGAAACGTCCGCGTGTCGGAGGCCCCGTCGATGGGCGTTCCCGTCGTGTTCCTCGACCCGCGCTCCAGGGGCGCCGAGAGCTACAAGGCATTTTCATGGGAGTTCATGGCGAAGAACCCGACGCGGTTCGACAGCGCGGCGAAGTCCGCCCCGCCTCCCGCCCCGGAACCGGCGCCGGAGCCCGCCCCCGAGGCGGCGCCCGAGACCGTTCCCGAGCAGCAGGGGCCCTCGCCATCGGAGCAGCAGCAGGATAGTGTCGCGGAAGTGGCTGGCGATGAAGGATAACGAACGAGAGGCGTACGCGGCTGCCAGGGAGATGATCTCCAAGGCCGGACGCATCCTCATTTCCGGGCACCTCAGCCCGGACGGGGATTCCGTCGGCTGCATGATCGCCCTTGCGAAGTTCCTGACCGCCGCCGGAAAGCAGGCGTTCGCCACCGCCGACCTGAACGCGATCGGCAAGGTGAAGTTCCTTGACGGCGTGAAGGACATCATCCCCGTGCGCAAGCTCCGCCAGAGGAAGAAGTTCGACCTTTTCATCGCCGTCGACTGCGCGTCGTTCGCGCGCATGCCGCCGGAGGTCGCACCCGTCGCGGAGAAGCTGCCCAAGATCTGTATTGACCACCACGTCACGAACGACGGGACGTTCGGCGACGTCCAGATAGTCGATCCCGAGGCGTCGTCCGCCGGCGAGATCGTCTGGCGCTTCGCGAAGTGGATGGAGTGGCCGATAGACCGCGCCATCGCCGAGGCCCTGTGGGTCGCGATGGTCACCGACTCGGGGCGCTTCGCGTACGACTCCACCAGCTCCGGGACGCTCCGCGCAGCCGGGGACCTCCTGAAGCACGGCGTCAGGACGGCCTGGATAAACGATATAATCTACGGGACGTTCCCGCGCAAGGCAATCGACCTGAAGCGCATAGCGTGGCGCAGCCTCCACATCTGGAAGAACCGCAAGGTGGCCGAGGTGTCCCTCACCCGCGACGACTTCAGGGCTGTTCGCGGCACGAAGGCGGACGCCGAGGACGTCATCGAGATACCACGCTCCGTGGCGAGGAACGAGATCGCGCTTTTCTTCTACCAGATCCCCGACCGCACGAAGGAGACGCGATGTTCCATCCGGACTCGCGGCGACTGGGACGCAACCGCGCTGGCTTCGAAGTTCGGCGGAGGAGGGCATCGCCGTGCCGCCGGATGCACCATCAAGGCGACGATGGGCGCGGCGAAGCGCATGATGCGCGCCGCCGTAAAGGAGATGCTCAAGTCGGCCTGCCGAAAGACGATGCGCATTTCGCTGTAGCGCCATGGCAAGCAAGAGTCAAGAGCCGTCGGGATACGGGTTCGGCACGTTTCAGGGCGTGTTCACACCGAGCATCCTGACGATAATCGGCGTGGTGATGTACCTGCGCTTCGGGTGGATGCTCGGAAACGTGGGGCTGGCCACGGCGCTTTTCATCGTCACACTCGGCAACTCGATAACGTTCCTCACGGGACTCTCCATATCCGCGCTCGCAACGAACATGCGCATCAAGGGCGGCGGCGCGTACTTCATCCTCTCCCGAACGCTCGGGCTCGAGGCGGGCGCGGCGCTCGGCATCCCGCTCGCCCTGTCGCAGGCGATCGCGGTCTCGTTCTACGTGGCGGGCTTCTCGGAGGCGCTCGTCGCGTCGCAGCTGCCCATCGTCTCGGGGTGGGACCCGCGGCTTGTGGGTCTTGCGACGCTGACGATCCTCGCGGCGGTCGCATCGCTCTCCGCGGACATCGCGCTCAAGTCGCAGTACTTCATCATGGCGGCGATAGGCCTGTCGCTCGCGTCGTTCTTCCTGGGCGGCGCGCCTGAAGGGATCGCGGCGCCGGCGGACGCCCCGGCGCCGCTCGGG
>CADCCQ010000043.1:12315-37015 GCA_902799955.1 uncultured bacterium
GGGTTCTGGCCGGTGTTCGCCGTCTTTTTCCCGGCCGTGACGGGCATCCTCTCGGGACTGGGGATGTCCGGCGACCTGAAGGACCCGTCCCGCTCGATACCCCGCGGCACGCTCGCGGCGATATTCGTCGGCTACGCCGTCTACATGTCAGTCCCCATCGCGCTCAACGCTATGGTGCCGGACGCCGCGGTGCTGCGCTCCGACACGATGATCCTACAGAAATGCGCGCGCTGGCAGACGCTCATACTCGTCGGCGTCTGGGCGGCCACGCTCTCCAGCGCCATCGGAAGCTTCCTCTGCGCCCCGAGGGTGTTCCAGGCGCTTTCGCGCGACAGGCTCCTGCCGGCTTTCTTCGGAAGGGGGTTCGGCGCCTCCGACGACCCGAGGCTCGGTGCGCTCTTCTGCTTCGGCATCGCGGCGGCGGGCATCGCCCTCGGCGACATAAACGTGCTCGCGCCCATCCTCACTCTCTTCAACCTCTCGACCTACGGCCTCCTCAACCTCTCCGCCGCGTTCGAGGAGATTATTGGCGCGCCTTCGTGGAGGCCGACGTTCCGCGTGAAGTCCTGGCTTTCGCTCGCGGGGTTCGTAGGGTGCGTCGGGGCGATGTTCATGATAAGCCCCGGCTGGACGTTCGTGGCGATCGTCTGCGAGGGCCTGCTCTACTGGCACGTCAAGCGCCGCGCCCTGCGCGCCCGCTGGGGCGACATGCGCACCGGGCTCTTCGCCGCCGCCGTGCGCGTCGCCTTCCGCCACATCGAGAGGCTCGCGAGCACAGAGCGCAACTGGCGCCCGAACCTGCTCGTGATGGCGAAGCCTCCGCTGACGAACTCGCGACTTCTGAAGTGGAGCCAGACTATCGCAGGCGGACGCAGCTTCGTCACCGTGGCGTCCGTCATACCCGAGAACGCCGCCGTGGCGACGCGCGAGCAGGAGCTCCGCGACTCCATGCGCAGGACGCTCGACAAGATCGACCTCGAGGCCGCCGTGAAAATCATGCCGGCGCCGGACGCGTGGTCCGGCATCACGGCGCTTGTCCAGGCATACGGATACGGCCCCATCGTGCCGAACACGATTCTGATGGGCATCCCGTCAGACGACAATGTCGCGCTTTTCGCGGATCTGATCCGGCTCGCCGTCGCCAAGCGACGGAACGTAATTGTGCTCACCGACGGCGTGGCGGACGCCTCCGGCCCAATCGCGTCCGACGGGAAGTACCTCGACATCTGGTGGCGCGGAAAGAACGTCAACGCAGGCCTCATGCTCGCGCTCGCGGTGCTGCTCCAGCGCGGCGGCGGGGACGGGGACCCGAAGGCCATCCGCGTCAACACGATCGTGCGCCGCCGCACCCCGTCGGAGGTGGAGGAGTCCATGTCGGAGTTCCTCAGGTCCGCCAGGGTGAACGCCGAGACTCGCATACTCGTCTCCGATGGACGACCGTTCGCCGACACGATCCGCGAAGGGTCGTCGGACGCCGCGATATCCTTCGTGGGCCTCCGTGCGCCCGAACCGGATGAGAGCGCGGCGGAATACGCGGCTTATTTCAGGCTTCTGTGTGCGAACCTTCGCGGAATGCCGCCCGTGGCGTTCGTGCTGGCAGCTGAGGACGTCGACTTCCGCAGGATTTTCGAGAACTGAACAACAACTTAACAGGAGAAATCCATGAACACACATAGGCCATTTACCGGGATGTCGGCGCTTGCCTCCGGGCTGGTCGCCGCGGCCATGTACCTTGGAGCGCATGCGGCGCCTTTCGCCGCGTCGCTTGAGAAGGGGTTCGTCGCCCCGCCTGGTTCGTCGCGGCCGCACGTCTACTACATGATCATGAACGGCAACATGTCGAAGGAATGCATCACCGACGACTTCGAGGCGATGGCGAAGACCGGCATCGGAGG
The DNA here is from genome assembly GCA_902799955.1 of uncultured bacterium. Classification (GTDB taxonomy): domain Bacteria; phylum Verrucomicrobiota; class Kiritimatiellia; order RFP12; family UBA1067; genus UBA1067. Next base: position 14,211 of record CADCCQ010000043.1, read on the forward strand.
GGTGCTCGTCCTTGACGTCGGGTGCTTCATCCCTCCAGGGCCGGTCGTGTTCGCATCGCCAGAGTGGTACGACATCATGCTCCATCTCCACAAGGAGGCGAAACGCCTCGGCATCGAGGTGACGTTCCCGAACTGCGCCGGATGGTCGAGCTCCGGAGGGCCGTGGCTCAAGCCTGAGCACGGGATGAAGACCGTCGTGGTTACCGAGACGCGTACAAGAGGCGCGAAGCGCTTCTCCGGCGTCTTGCCGCGCACGAAGAAGGACAACGGCTTCTACGAGGACATCGCGGTGCTCGCCTATCCAACGCCTGTCAAGGGCGCGGCGCTCACCGACCTCAAGGGCAAGATCGGCGCCGACCGACAGATGTTCCGCCGCGACACGAAGGAGTTCGCGCCCGAGCAGACGGTTGCGAAGGACCGCATCGTCGATCTGACGGGAAAGATGTCGCCGGACGGCAAGCTGGAGTGGAACGTCCCCGCCGGGAACTGGACGATCCTGCGCATCGGCTACGCCTGCAACGGACGCCGCAACCACCCCGCCTCGAACGGAGGTTGCGGACTTGAGGTAGATAAACTCTCCGCCGCCGCGATGGACGTACACTTCGAGGGGCTCATCGGACCTCTCTGCCGCCACCTCGGAGTGTCCGCCGCGACGGACAACTCGACGGGCTTCACCGCCGCGCACATCGACAGCTACGAGGTCGGATGCCAGAACTGGACGCAGGGCCTCGACAAGACGTTCGAGCAGCGGATGGGGTATTCGATCCGGCCGTACCTGCCCGTATTCGCCGGACGCATCGTCGGAAGCGTCGACGAGACGGAGCGTTTCCTCGAGGACTTCCGCCGTCTGCTCGCCGACCTCTTCGCCGAGAACTACGCCGGACGCTTTACGGAGCTGTGCCACAAATACGGTATCAAGAGTTCGCTTGAGCCATACGGCAACAGCAATGCGGACAACCTCCAGTACGGACAGTCCATCGACGCGCCGATGACGGAGTTCTGGAGCAGCGTCAAGTACGGCGATCACCATGTCGGCGGCACGGGCAACACGATTGCGGCGTGCCTCGCGCACGTGTGGGGCCGGCGCTACGCCGGGGCGGAGGCGTTCACTGCGGCTCCGCAGAACGGCGGACGCTGGCTCACGACGCCGTTCTCCATCAAGGCGCAGGGCGACCGCGTGTTCGCCGCCGGCGTGAACCGCATCGTCTACCACCGCTACGCCTGCCAGCCGTGGCCAGGCAACAAGTACCTTCCGGCCATGACGATGGGGCGCTGGGGAATCCACCTTGAGCGCACGCAGACGTGGTGGCCCCTGGCGTCCGACTGGTTCCGCTACCAGAGCCGCTGCCAGTGGATGCTCCAGGAAGGGCGCTTCGTCGCGGACGTTCTGTGCTGGTGCGGCGAGGAGGCGCCCAACGGCTCGCAGACGCGGATCAACCTGCCGAGCGCAAACGGCGTCAAGTACGACCTCTGCGCGACGCGGGCGGTCGAGCTGCTGAAGGTGAAGGACGGCAAGGTCGTGGTGCCGGGCGGCGTGGAATACGAGTTGCTGGTGCTGCCGAATACGGACACGATGAGCGAGCAGATGCTGAAGAGGATTGGGGAGTTGGTCGATGCGGGCGCGAAGGTCGTCGCGCAGCGGCGGCCAGTCCGCGCGCCGGGTCTGAAACAGCAAAAAGAATACAAGGCCCTAGTGGATTCCGTGTGGGCGAAGGGCGTGATGGAGTGCAACATTGCGGAGGCCTTGGCGAAACTGGGCGTGAAGCCCGACTTCCTCACGGACGCGGAGGACGTGTCGTGGATACATCGGGAAGGGGATGATGTTGATTGGTACTTCGTCGCGCAGGACAACGAGATTGACTCGACGTTCGAGGCGTCGTTCCGCGTGACCGGGCGGACGCCCGAGATCTGGGACGCCGTCACAGGCGAGAGGCGTCCTGCGGAGGTGTGGCGCGAGGAGAATGGGCGCACCTACGTCACGTTCAACTTCAAGCCGAGTGGGTCGGCGTTCGTCGTGTTCCGCGAAAAGAGCGCCGGCACGCATCTCGTGAAGGCGGAGGTCTGCATGGCGGCGGGAAATAGGGCGAAAGATGCCAAGCCCAAGCACACGCTCGTGATCAAGAAGGCGGAATACGGCCTCTTCCCCGGTATGGAGGTTCCGCCCGGCGGAATTACCGACAAACACCGAATTGACGTGACGAAACTCCTTGCAGACCGTGTCAAGGACGGCACAATCAACGTCAATGTGGGCGTTGGCCTTACCCGGCGCGATCCTGCCTACAGTTTCCACAAGATCACGCGCATCGAATACGAATACGACGGCGTGGAATACAAGGTGGATCGCGGCGAAGGGGCGCGGTTCCGAGTGCCCGACAACCCGGCGCTTCTGGAGCCGGAATGGGAATGGCTCGACGGCAAGGTGCTGGCGTGGAAGCCGCTCACTGCGAAGCTGAGCGATTCCGACGGAGCGGTGCGAACAGTTTCCGCGAACCCGGCGGAGTCGGTCGAGGTGACGGGCGCGTGGGACGTTTCCTTCCCGCGGGGATGGGATGCGCCAGCGCAGACCGTGTTCCCGAAGCTCGTGTCGTGGAGCGAGAGTCGCGATTCTGGAATCAAGTACTTCTCCGGCACGGCGACGTATAGGAAGAGTGTAAAGTGTAAAATGGAAAATGCAAAATGGGAACAGGGTGGGCGGATTATGCTTGATCTGGGCGAGGTGAAGAACTTCGCGGAGGTGACGGTGAACGGGAAGAAGTTCCCGGTCTTGTGGAAGCCGCCGTTCAGGGTGGATATTACCGAGGCGGTGAAGACGGCAAGCGTACAACAACAAGGTGCCATCGACCTCGAAATCCGCGTCACGAATCTCTGGCCGAACCGGCTCATCGGCGACGAGGTGCTGTGCAAGCCTGACCGTGAATGGGTTGCTCATCCGCGCCGTGGCTCGTTTGAATATTCGATCAAGGAGATTCCGCAGTGGGTCAAGGACGGCAAACCTTCGCCGACCGGATGCCGCACGTTCACCACGTGGCGGCACTGGACGAAGGACGACAAGCCGTTGCCCTCCGGCCTGATCGGCCCCGTCGTGATCCGCTTCGGAGAAATCGCAAAGTAAACAAGTCGTAGAGAAAGGGCATGTGGAAATCCCGTATGTTCTCAATCACAAAACAAAATCAAAAAGAAAGGAACAAAAATGAGCGAGCAAGTTGTCCAGCCAACTGAGAACCGCAGGCAGTGCCTGATATGGACAGGCATCCTCTGCGCAATTGCATACGTAATTTATGCTGCTATCAATGTGGCTTCTCTAATCAAATTTGATTTTACGACCTATGAAGAAGTGAAGTCTTACTACGATTTCATTAGATTGCTTGGCTTGATAGGGACGTTTTGTTTTATTGGCGGCATGGTGTCGTTGCTTGTTTTCAAGCCTAACCATGTTACTCCCTACCTGGGATTGATAGGCGGCATTCTGCATTTTATGCTTGTGCTATCCTTGTATTGTGAGTGGGATTTCGTACAAGAATTTACTCAGCAAAATTATAATGCCTGGTTTACTTTGCTGCTTGTTTCGGTGGTGTTGATGGTAACTCCTGCGTTTTTATTGAAGGACAGAGTGGTGAGCGGTGTTCGATACATAGGCATGATTGGAGCTGCGATGATTATCGAGCTGGCGGTCGTGAACATTATTCGGATTTGTGGTGATAATGTTTACCTGTCTGAGGCAATGCGTACCTTTCTCACTTCATTTGAGTTGTTCGGACAACTTGCGCTTTTTGTGCTTTATGTGACCGTGCTCGCTTGCTGGAACAAGGGAAACGTCAATAATGGAATGCCATATAAGTGGTACGAGGGGCGCTCACGCCGCAGTGAATACTGGCTAAAGGGCGTAATCCTCATGGCAATTGCATTTATTGGCGGTATTGCGATATTTGTTTCTGTGTTCAACGCTCGTAGTGGCAGCGGGCCCGCATGGGATTTCTTTGACCTTCCTTCTGGCTTTGCAGACAATCTTGGCGGTGCGGTTCTTGCCTTCATGATGTGGCTAATGCCATTTTCTCTTGCGGCAATTCCCGTGAATGTTCGTCGTCTGCACGACCGGGATATGACTGGATGGTGGCTGCTTTTCTTCATGGTTTTCTCGCTTGTCCCGTTTGTCGGCTGGGTTGTGCCCATCATCCAGTTTGTGATCATCGGATGCCTTGAGGGGACAGTCGGGCCGAACCAGTACGGCCCCGATCCCAAGGCGGCGGAACACGAGAGGCTTCGTGCCATGTTCGCCGCTTCAAGTAATTCCACTCCCACTCTCTCTCCAACTCCAACTCCCACTCCAACTCCGACTCCAACTCCCACTCCGGCTCCCGAAAGCAGGCAGTCGGTCGAGGACCGTCTCGTCAATCTGCAGGGGCTGAAGGACAAGGGTCTCATCACGGAAGAGGAATACAAGGAGAAGCGCGGGGCAATCCTCGCGGAGCTGTAGTCCGCCGTCCGTGCGTCTTCCCCGTGGCGGATTTCCGTTGATGATGTTCGCGGTTTGTGGTATAATGGCGGCGTTGTGCAGGCGACATAAAGACAAACAGAAAAACAAGAAAGGAAACTAGCAATGAAGAAGCATCTGAAGCTGATGGCATGCGCGGCGATGGCCGCGATGTGCACAGGGGCGTTCGCGAAGGACGAAAGCGACGGTGTCTGGCTGCCGATAGGGCTCTCCATTATCGCGCCGCCAGTGCAGCTGCCAAGCCCCTCGCATACCGTGTTCGGCGGCATGGTGAACCTCGGCTACGGACAGATGACGGACGTCGCCATATTCGACGTCGGCTTGATAAACAACGTCACCCGCAGCATGGTCGGGCTCGAGGTTGGCCCGGTAAACCTGGCGGATTCCTGCTATGGCGCGCAGGTTGGCGCGTTCAACCAGGCGGATTCGCTGTATGGCGTGCAGGTTGGCGTTGTGAACTTCACGGGCGACCTCCATGGACTCCAGCTTGGCGTTCTGAACTTCAGTTCAAGTGGCGGGGCCCTCATCTTCCCGATAATCAACTTCGGGTTCTGAGAGACACGTGACCGTTTGCATAAAAAGAGGATAACGACATGAAGGCAAGGATAGGACTGGCGACCGCCGCGTCGGTGTTCTGTGGTTCGCTTCTCTGCGCGGCGGGGGCGTCGACGGAGTTTGACATCGTCATCTATGGAAGCACACCCGCCGCGATATCCGCCGCCGTGCAGGCGAAGCGCATGGGGCGGAGCGCGGTGGTGGTCTCGCCCGAGACGCGCATCGGCGGGCTCACCACCGGCGGGCTCGGGCAGACGGACATCGGCAACAAGGCCGCGTTCGGCGGCATCGCCCTCGAGTTCTACAAGGCCGTCGCCACGTACTACGGGAACCCGGACAACCTCGTTGTCCAGTTCCCCGACGAGCGCAAGCGCAAGGACACGTCCGCAGGCATACTGAAGACCGAGTCGAAGTGGACGTTCGAGCCTTCCGTGGCGCTCTCCATCCTCGAGGGGTGGGAGAGGAGAGACGGGCTCGACATCCGTCGCGGCGAATGGCTTGACCGCGAGAAGGGCGTCGAGAAGAGAGACGGGCGCATCGTCTCCATCACCACGCTCTCCGGCAAGACCTACCGCGGCAAGACGTTCATCGATGCGACGTACGAGGGCGACCTCATGGCGGCGGCTGGCGTCTCGTACCACGTCGGGCGCGAGGCGAACTCCGTCTATGGCGAGACCCTGAATGGCAACGAGCCTGGATACGCGAAGTTCCACCAGCTCCACAAGGGGATCGACCCATACGTGAAGCCGGGCGATCCGACGAGCGGGCTGCTGCCGTGCGTCGAGCCGTACGACCCGGACTTCAAGCCCGGCGACGGCGACAGGCGCGTGCAGGCGTATTGCTTCCGCATGTGCCTCACCGACAACCCGGCGAACCGCATTCCGTTCAAGAAGCCGGAGGGCTACGACGAGAGGGACTACGAACTCATGTTCCGCCACTTCGCGCTAGGCCCGCTCGACCGCCACGGCATGCCGTGGATCAACTCGAAGATGCCCAACCGCAAGACGGACACCAACAACCGCACCGGCTTCTCCACCGACTTCATCGGGCAGAACTGGAACTGGCCGGAGGCGTCGTACGCCGAGCGCGAGAAGATCCTCGCCGCGCACCTCAAGTACCAGAAGGGGCTCATGTGGACGCTTGCGAACCATCCGCGCGTCCCGGAGAAGATCCGCAAGGAGGTCTCGCGCTGGGGCACGTGCAAGGACGAGTTCAAGGACGGGTTCGGCGACGGATGGCAGAAACAGCTCTACGTGCGCGAGGCGCGCCGCATGGTCGGGGAGTACGTGATGACAGAGGCGAACTGCAGTGGCAAGACTACGGCCCCGCGCCCCGTCGCCATGGGCGCATACACGATGGACTCGCACCACGTGCGCCGTTACGTGACGGCCGATGGCTTCGTGCAGAACGAGGGCGACGTGGAGGTCGGCAGCGACGGCAAGGGCAGGCGCTTCCCGCCGTATCCGATCGACTACGGCGCGATCGTTCCGAAGCGCGCTGAGTGCTCGAACCTGTTCGTTCCCGTCTGCCTCTCCGCGTCCCACATCGCGTTCGGGTCGATAAGGATGGAGCCGGTGTTCTTCGCGCTCGGCCAGGCCGCGGGGACCGCCGCGTCCATCGCCGTTGAGAAGGGCGTCGCCGTGCAGGACGTCCCGTACGATGCGCTTTCCAGGCGGCTCGTTGCCGACACCCAGGTCATAAGGCTATCTAAGGACTTCAAGCCAGAGTGAAGAAGGCGCTTCAGTGGATTTGTGAAAGTCGTGTTGTCAGGACCACCCTGACCTTGCTGGCGGTGGTCCTGGTCGCCGTCGTTGTATTCTGCATCTTCAGCCGCGGAATATTCGACGACGACGACAAGGTGATCGTCACCGATTCCGTTGATCAACACGCGCAGGGGGAAGTGAAGTGAGGGTCGTCGGCTTGATTGCCCGCCTCTTGGAGCTGGGCGCGGCGGTCGCGCTCTGCGCGCTCTTGTTCGTCTCCGCAGGGCGCGAGGAGGGACGAGTCTCCGTCGAGCGCCTTTCGGACATAGTGCCCATAAAGGTGGTCGTCTCGGACTTCGCGTCGCTTGACGACGGCGGGACGCATGCGCTTTACCGCATACGCGGGAGCGCGATGCTGAAGGTCCCGGTGGACAGGGCGGAGATCGTGGACCTCGGGAACGGCGCGGTCGCCGTCAAGCGCATGCCAGTTCCGTCCGTCGACGACAGGTCCGTCAGGTTCGAGCCCGGCGGGGTGGAGCTCCTCGACGCCGAGAGGGGATGGTTCACGACAGTCTCCGGCGCCGCCAAGAAGCACGACAGGCTGTTTTCCGAGGCGAGGGACGCCATACGGGACGCGGTGGACAGCCCCGAGGTTGTGCAGCAGGCGCGGTCGGTGACCGAGAAGATCGTCGCCGGATTCTACAGGAAGATGGGCCGGCGCGTGGCGTCGTTCGAGTGGACGGCCCCGGGGGAAGGGGGCGCGAAATGAGGAAAGCGCTCTTCGCCGCCGTCGCGCTGCCGCTGCTTTCCCTCTGTGGATGCACAAGGACGAGCCATGACGTTGGTATAGAGGGTATCCGCGAGGTGGGGAAGGTGAACGTCCTCTACGTTGGCGTGGCCGAGACGATGAGGATGTCCTCCCAGTCCGGGAACACTTCGATGCTCTGGCTGGTGCGCGGCGGGGCGTTCTACCAGATAGACCTCAAGGGAATGGCGTTCCACAAGGAGGGCGGGACGTGGGTCGTCGAGCTGGACCCGCCGGAGGTCTATGCAGTCGCCGACATGAAGAGGACGAAGCTCCATGACGCGCGTACGTCCCTGGGGTACACGGACAAGGCGCTTAACAAGATGATGGAGCAGGTCTCCGACAGGGCAAACGAGGTCGTGGCGAAGGCGGCGTCCGGCGGCGAGTACATGAAGATGGCGAAGGAGCAGGCCGAGGCCGTCGTGGGCCAGATGGTCTGCGCCCCGACGACCGTCAAGTGGCGCAGGTGAATGACGTCACCTTGACGTCTCGGGAAGCGGGGGCTGGTCGCTGGAGCGGAGGAGGAGCGAGGGTTCGCGGTTGATCTTCTCCGCGAACTCCTTCAGCGACTCCGTCGCGCTCTCCAGGTTCGAGAGTATGGCCGTCACCGACGGACGGCTTGTCTCAAGTATCACGCTGGCGTCCGAGAATATCTTCGCGGAGGACTCGACGACGGCCGTCACGTTGCTGCTTGTCTTGGCGAGGTCCATCTGGTTGAGGTGGTTCATCACCTTGGCGGCGGAGGAGGAGAAGCTTTCCAGCATGGAGGGCGCGGGCGGGATGCAGATGTACTCGGGCGTCCATGAAATGCGGCGCTTGGGCTGCTCGACCTTCGGGTAGTTCAGCTCCACGTGCGCGATGCCGGTGATGCCGCTGGCGCTCACGGTGGCGCACACGCCTTTCCTTACGAGGCGCTTCAGCATCGCCTCCGGCTCGTGCTCGTTGTCGGCGAAGCGTCTGTTGAACGAAAGGACGACGCGGATGCACTGCTTGTCGGCGTCGGAGGTGCCGGGGTAGTCGGAGCCGATGAAGGAGATGGACTTCACCTCGCCGACCTTGACGCCCCTGAAGGTGACGTCGCTGCCGACGTTCAGCCCCGTCACCGGGGTGTCGTAGTAGGTCTCAGCGAGAAACGCGCCGCCGCGCGTGGAGTAGCCGCCGAAGTAGACGAGCGAGGCCACGAGGGCGACGACGCCCAGGATGACGGTGAACCCGACCTTGCCGTAGTTTGCGTGGTTTCCCAGTGCCATTATTTCTCCCCTCTGTTGAAAAATGCGCGGACGAACGGGTCCGAGGACGTGTCCCTGAGCGACTTGGGGTCGCCGAGTGCGATCATCCCGCCCCTGGCCTTGTCGAACATGGCGCACCTGTCCGCTATCTTGAATATGCTCGGCAGTTCGTGGGTGACGACGACGAACGTCGTCCCGCGCTCCTTCCTGAGCCTAAGTATGAGGTTGTCGAGCGACGCGCTCGTCACGGGGTCCAGGCCCGCGCTGGGCTCGTCGAGGAACATGACCTCGGGGTCGAGCGCCATCGCGCGCGCGATGGCCACGCGCTTCTTCATGCCGCCGGATATCTGGGATGGCATCTTGCGCGCGGCGTCCACGAGCTCGACGTCGGCGAGGAGCTCCAGGGCCTTGCGCCGGCGCGCGCGCCACTTCATGGAGGTGTACTCCTCCAGGGGGAGCATCACGTTCTCGAGGCATGTCATGGAGCCGAAGAGCGCGCCGGACTGGTACATGACGCCGATTTTCCGGCATAGCGCGGCGCGGTTGGCGCTGCACCACTCGAGTCCGTCCACGAGAAGCGACCCGGCGAGCACGGGGTTCAGCCCTATCATGTGCTTCATGATCGTGGACTTCCCGCAGCCGGAGCCGCCGAGAAGGGCGAACACCTCCCCGGCGGCGACGGTGAAGCTTACGTCGCGCAGCACGACGGCGCCGGGGTATCCGGCGTCGACGTGCTTCAGCTCGACCATTGTCCGCGGCGTCTCCATCGTCGGTGCGGCCCGTGCGGCCGTCAGCGCCTGTTGGTCGCGTAGAGCGGCCCGAAGTTGGCGCAGGCGCGGTAGTCGGCGCCGGTCGGGTCGTAGGACGCGCCGAAGAGCCCCCAGCAGTGCGGCTGGAACACCTTGTCCTCCGGGACGTTGTGCATCGCCACGGGGATGCGGAGCATCGAGGCGAGCGTGATGAGGTCCGCGCCGATGTGCCCGTAGGAGATCGCGCCGTGGTTGGCGGCCCATGCGTTCATCACCGAGTAGACGTCCTTGAAGAACCCCTTGCCGGTGAGGCGCGGCGTGAACCAAGTGCACGGCCACTCCGGGTTCGTGCGCTCCATGAGCGTCTTCTGCTGCTTCGGGTCGAGGGTGACGGACCACCCCTCGGCGATCTGCATGGCGGGCCCGAGGCCCTTCACGATGGAGATGCGGATCATCGTGAGAGGCACGCCCTTGGGCGTCAGGAACGAGCTGGAGAACCCGCCGCCGCGGAAGTACTCGACTCCCGCCGGGACCCACTTCGTCGCCTTGAGCGTCGCGTCGATGTCCTTCTGCGTGACGTCCCACCAGTCCTTGAACACGCTCTTGCCCTTGTCCTTCATCGCGCCCGCCGCGTCGAGGCAGCACGCGCCGGAGTTGAGCAGGTGGATGATGCCGGCCTTAGCCTCCTTCGGGAGGCCCTTGCCGGTCGCGCGCTTAACCGCCGCGTCGCTCCAGTAGGTGCGCACGTCGGCGAACATCTGCGCCTTGTTGGTGAGCAGCCACATGAGGAGCATGCAGATTCCGTTGAGCGAGTCGTTCTCGGTCGCGAGAATCTGCGGCATCTTCTTGCCGTTCCAGTCGAACGACGTGTTGCAGAAGACCTCGGTGACGTCCCCGTTCGGCCAGTGGTCGGTCCACTGGCGCTGGCCCTGGAACCCGCCCGCGATGGCGTTGCGGCCCACGGCCTCCTCGCCGAAGCCCATCTCCCTGAGCTTGGGGTTGCCGGCCATCATGTCGCGCACGATGATCGCCATCTTGGCGAGGAACTCCCAGTCCCTGTCCTTGGCCTCGCGCGACTTCTGTATCTTGACGGGGTTGTAGTCCTTGCCCTCCTTGAGGTTCTTGCGCATCCATGCGATGCACCTCTCGTACTCCTCCTTGTCGTAGATTCCCTCCTCCATGCGGCGGAGGATCTCGCATTCGTCCATGTTCTCGGGGGCGATGCCGAGGTAGTCCTGCATGAAGTCGATGTCGACGAAGGACCCGGCGATGCCCATTGCGGACGAGCCGATGGAGAGGTAGCTCTTGCCCTTCATCATCGCGACGGCGAGGCCGGCCTTGGCGAAGCGGAGGATCTTCTCGGCGACGTCGGCGGGGATCTTGTCGGACTCGTCGCGGTTCTGCACCTCGTGCCCGTAGATGCCGTACGCGGGCATCCCGCGCTGGGCGTAGCCCGCGAGCATGCAGGCGAGGTAGACGGCGCCCGGGCGCTCGGTGCCGTTGAAGCCCCAGACGGCCTTCGGGATCTGCGGGTCAAGGTCCATCGTCTCGGTTCCGTAGCACCAACAGGGCGTGACGGAGAGCGACACGCCGACGTTGTTCGCGGCGAACTTGTTGGCGCACTGCGCGGCCTCGAACCTGCCGCCGATCGTCGTGTCGGCGATGACGCACTGGACGGGCGTGCCGTCGGGGTACTTGAGGTTCCCCGATATGAGCTTTGCCGCGGCCTCGGCCATCTTCATGGTCTGGTCCTCGAGCGACTCGCGCACGCCGCGCCGGCGTCCGTCGATGATCGGGCGGATCCCGACGCGCGGGAAGGGGTTGTTCGTGAATACTGTCTGGTTCATTGTCTGTTCTCCTTTTCGTTTGGCTTGGTTGTCTTTTTCATGAATGCAAGGCTGTAGGCGAGCACCACCGCGAAGCAGATGGCGGGGACCGCGAACGACGCGCGCAGCGACGTCTGCGAAAGCTTGAGGTTGGCGTCCCACGCGGAGCTGAACGACGGGACGATCCGGCACCAGGCGCTCTGCGGGTTGCCGATGATGTTCGCCATCCAGGGCGTGATGATCGCGCCGCCGAGGATCGCCATGATGAGGCCGGAGGCGCCGAGCTTGACCGCCTTCTGGTCGAGCCCGCCGAGGGCGATGCCGTAGATCGTCGGGAACATGAGCGACATGAAGCCGCTCATGGCGACGAGGCAGAGGATGTTGGCCGAGAACGCGAGCGAGCCGACCGTGAACAGCGTCTTCGTCGGCAGGTACATGACGCCCGCGCAGCAGAGGATCGCCGCGACGGAGAAGACGGCCATCATCTTCGCGGGGTCGAACCACTTCATCGCGAACGTCGCCACCCAGCGGCAGACGATGAAGAGCGTGATCGCGATCGTGTAGTAGATCGCGCCCTGCGCGGGCGTGACGCCCAGCTCCTTCTGGCAGTAGACGTTGAGCCACGTCCACGCGGCGATCTGCACGCCCACGTAGAAGAACTGCGCGACGACGCCCGTCCAGTAGCGGGGCGTTGCGAGCAGCGTCGCGAGCATGGCGCGGTAGTCCCTGGACATGACGACGTATGCGACGGGCCCGAGGACGCCGCAGAGGACCCAGAGGATCTTGTCCATGTCCGGGAAGATGAAGTAGAGGACCGTCATGGGCACGACGGAGAAGGCGAGCGCGGTTCCAACGCGTACGAGGGCGGTCCTGGTCGGCGCTGTCTCCCCCTCGCGCTTCAGGAGGAAGAAGAGCCAGATGAGCGCGGCGATCGCGCAGAGCCCGACGTACGGGGCGCACACCCAGAAGAGCTCGTCGTGGATTATCCCCTGGCGCGTCGCCTCGTCCATGAGCGCGCGCTCCTCCGCCGTCGCGCTGTTGAGGTGCGAGAGGATGAACTGCTGGGCGAGGACGATTCCGCACATCGACCCGACGGGGTTGAACATCTGCGCGAAGTTGAGCCGCCTCACGGCTGTGGACTCGTCGCCTAGCGAGATGACGTAGGGGTTGCAGGTCGTCTCGAGGAGCGAACATCCGCCGGCCACGATGAATATCGCTATGAAGTAGATGTCGAAGCTCTGCGCTATGCACGCGGGGATGTAGAGAAGGGCGCCGGTTATGTAGATCGCGAGCCCTATCAAGACGCCCTTGCGGTAGCTGAACTCCTCGGCGAGGACCGCCGCGAAGATCGCGAGCACGGCGTACGCGCCGTAGAACGCCACCTGGACAAGGCCGGCCTTGGACTGGTCCATCGTGAATATCCGCTGGAACGCGGGGACCAGGTTGTCCGTCATGTTGTTCAGCAGTCCCCAGAGCGCGAAGCAGCTCGTCAGCATGACGAACAGCGAAAGCGCGCCCTTGCCTATGACAGGCGCCTTGGCGTTGTCTCCGTTCATTTGTCCTGAGTCTCCTCTGTGGTGTACTCCGGGCGGCCGCGGCCGCGCAGAAAAAAACAAGGAACGGATGTCCGTTGTGAAGACACCCGCTCCCGATTGGCCCGAAGGCAGGAGGTCGCCGTGGACCTCAGGCCTCGGGCTTGGTCTTCTTGAGACCCAGGCCGCGGTTGCCTTCCTTCCACTCTCCTCGTTTCACGAGAAGGTCGACCCTCTCGAACCTCTTGAGGACGTTGCGCCTCGAGGTGATCTTGCCCTTGCCTTTAAGTGATGCGTGTTGGCTCATTGTTTTTCTTTCTTTCCTTTTGAGAACTTTGGTATAAGATTATACCATTTTTTTGTCTCTCTGGCAACCAGATTATTTTGCAGCCTTCGCGGGTGCCGCCGGAGCGGGTGCCGGAGCAGGTGCAGCGGCCTTGGCAGGCGCAGGTGCCGCCGGTGCAGGTGCCGCCTTAGGTGCAGCGGCCTTCGCTGGCGCGGGAGCTGCCTTCGCGGCAGGCGCAGGTACGGCGGCCTTTGCCGGAGCGGGAGCAGGTGCCGCCTTTGCGGGCGCGGGAGCAGGCGCGGCCTTCGCCGGAGCGGGAGCTGCCTTCGCGGGCGCGGGAGCAGGCGCGGCCTTCGCCGGAGCGGGAGCTGCCTTCGCGGGCTCGGCTTTCTTTGTCGGCTGCGCGGGGATGGCGATCGGCTCGGAGGCTATCGCCGTCGGCTTGGCTGGAGTCGGCTTCTTGGCGGGCGCGGCGGCCTTCGCGGGAGCCTTCTTCTCCTGCGCCTTCACAGGCGCGTTCGCCGCCTCGGGCGGCAGCAGCGACTTGAACTCGTCGGCAGGGACGACGTTCGCCTCGCGTATCGAGGCCAGAATGAAGTCGTTGACGGCCTTCCTGTTGTTGTTGCCCTTGAAGGCCTTCGTGATTTCCTCGACAGTCGGGACCTTCTCCTTGTCGGTCTTGAGGAGGATGTGGCTCGCCTTTACCCTCTCGTTCTTGTCGTCCTTCTGCGTGGTCATCACGAGGTGGTAGCCGAAGCGCGTCTTGACGGGCGCGGAGATCTCGCCGACCTTGAGGGCGAACGCGGCCTGGTCGAACTCGGGCACCATCTGTCCGTGGCCGAACTCGCCGAGGTCGCCGCCTTGCGCGGCGGATCCGCAGCCGGAGAACTCCTTTGCGAGCGCGGCGAACTTGGCGGCACGGTCCTTTTCGGGCGTCGCGTCAAGCGTCTTCTTGAGCTCCTCGATCTTCTTCTTGGCGTCGGCGTCGGACAACACCTTGGCGTTGCGGGCGGTGATGGCGTCGATGATTTCCTTCGCCTTGGCGGAGTAGTCGGTCTTGTCCTTGTCGTAGACCTCGCCCTTGATCATGTTGTCGATCAGCAGGCCGGTCTCGATCTCCGCGAGCATGCGCTCCTTGCCGAGCGGGTAGTTGGCGAACATCTCCTCGAGCGTCTTGGGGCCGTTCGGGTTCCTCTGCGCCTGGCTGAGGATGTTGGCCTTGCGCTCCTCGAGCTGGGCGGGCGTCACCTTGTAGCCGAGCTTCCTCGCCTTGTCGCCGAGGATGGTGTTCTGGAGGAACTGCTGCGCGATCTCCCTGCGGATCTGCGCCTTCATGGAATCGAGCCTCTCGCCTGTCGCGCCGCCGCCGACCTTGGCGACGATCTTCGCGACCTCTGCGTCGATCTCGCCGCGGGTGAGCTTCTTGCCGTTGGCAGCGAGCAGCACCTCGGACGGATCCTGTGGCGCCTGCACGGCGGTGGTCTTCGCCGGGGGCATCGTGGGCACCGGGGGCATCTCCAGCGCGGGCGGCGCCTCAGTCGGGGCCTGTGCCTCGGTCTTCCCTGCGTCCGCGGGGCACTTGTTGCCCTCGTTGCAGTTCTCCTTGTCGCAGCATCCCGCGACCATGGCGGCGGCGAGCGCCGCGCCTATCAGATGTATCTTAGCCATCTATTTTCCCTTCTTCTTTGTTTACCGCCATGCTGAGCGCGGCGCGTCTCGTTTCAGGCGCCGACTCCAGGTGGAAAGTATAGAATACACCAATTGCCCTTGCCGCGTCCAGCAGAATTTCATTATTTTTTTCGGCTTCGGGGTCGCGGATGCACTCCGCGACGGCCCTCGGAATCGGCATTTTTCGCTCTCCTCTTAGGGAAAACGCGCCATCAAGGGCCTCTATCTCGGGCGAAAGGCCGGCCAGGCGGAGCGCCGCCGTCTCGAAGCGGAGCATCTCGGCCAGAAGGCCCCCGCGACCCCTTGCGAGGCGGTCGAGCCCCCCCGCGAGGAGATCGACCCATTCCGCCGCGTCGGGGCCGGACGGCGCCAGGTCGCCCGCGACGGCCCGGAAGTGCTCGGCCATCACGAGCGCCCTGTAGTCGTTCCTGAGCCCCTCGCGAAGCTCGAGCGGCGAGCACTCCCTGAGCGCGTGGAGGTCTCCGTGCGCGCGGAGGTAGTAGACGATCTCGCACGTGTAGTTGAGGTCGTACTGGCCGAGGAACGCGCTCTTCGGGCGCACCGCGCCCTTGACGGACGTCGCGACGACGCCGACGGGCGTCAGCCACGTCACGATGTGGCTCGTCGTGGACCACGGCGATATCCTCAGGCATATCGCCTCCGTCTTCGTCGTCTCGCCCGCCATCAGACTGGCACCCCGCGCAGGGAGTCGCCCTTGACCTCGGTCACGCGCATGGCGACGATTGACTTGCGGGGGAATGTTGTCCTGCCGGAGAGCGAGTTCACGCGCGCCTCCGCGAACGCCCGCGAGAGGCGGCACCACAGATACTCCGACGTCCATCCCGCCAGCGTGCCGGAGTCCTCGACCACTATCTTGACGACGCGCCCGCGGAAGTGGCCGGCGAAGTCGGCGCGCTTCTTGGCGACGGCGTCCGCGATGTCGTGGGCGCGCTCCGAGCGCAGCGACGGCGGCACGGAGTCGTCAAGCGACGCGGCAGGGGTCCCGGGGCGCTCCGAGTACGGGAAGACGTGGGCGTTCGAGAAGGGCAGTCGCTTGATCATCGCCATCGTCGCCAGGTGGTCCATGTCGCTTTCACCGGGGAAGCCGGACATCATGTCGCATCCGACGGAAATCTCCGGCATGGCCGATACGGCCTTCTTCACGAGGGTGTCGACGTCCTTCACGCTGTACGGCCTGCGCATCGCCGTGAGCATACGCCCGGAGCCCGACTGCACGGGGAGATGCAGGAAGCGGCAGACGTTCTCGCGCTCCGCCATCGCTTCCACGACGTCCATCGCGGCGGCAACGGGCTCCACCGAGCCGAGCCTCACGCGGTGGCTGTAGCCGGGAATGTCCGCGATCGCCGCCAGTACGTCCGCCAGGCGGTGCCCGCCGTCTGCGTACTGCGAGAGGCTGCATCCCGTGAGGACTATCTCGCGGTATCCGGCGTCGAGGAACCTCTTAGCGCCCGCGACGACGTCATCGAACGGAACGGACTTCGCCGCGCCCCTGAACGTCGGCACGATGCAGAACGAGCACTGCCCGCTGCATCCGTCCTGTATCTTGAGGTAGGCGCGCGCGGTGCGCGTGGGCGCCGGCCCCTGGCCGGTGACGAGGTCCTTCAGCCAGCGCTCGTTGCTGTGGTTCTTGATGCAGCCCGTCACGACGACGCGCTTGAAGGGGTACTTGTTGCGGATGTGCGCGATCAGGCGCTCGCAGTCCGCCTGCGCGCGCGCTGTGACGCTGCAGCCGCGCACGATGATCATGTCCGCGTCGTCGTGGCGCTCCGTGCGGGTCCAGCCGCGGGCGAGGAACGCCGCCTCTATCTCAAGCGCCTCCGCTCTGTTGAGGCGGCATCCGAATGTCTCGAAGCAAACTTTCATGATGGAACTATAAACATTAGAACTAGGTTTGCGGTGTTGAACAGGGCGTGGTTGAGGGCCGGGCACCACAGGTAGTCGGTCTTCCTGTAGAGCCAGCACTGCGCCAGGCCGAAGAAGAAGAGAGCGATGAACGCGTTGTTGGGCCACGGCATCTGGATGTAGTGCGCGGCGGAGAAGGCGGCCGCGGAGAACACGGCGATGCAGACGGCAATGCGAGTGGAGGCTGACGGCGCCGAGGCGGCTGCTGTGTGTACGGCCCCGTCTTCCGCGGCATGCCTCTTCCCGACGAGCCGCAGCGGGAGCATGAAGAGAAGCCACCTGAAAAGGATCTCCTCCACAACCGGGACAAGCACAAGCACCTGGGCGAGGGCGGACGCGCAGTTCAGGAAATTCTTGATGGAGTCGAATGCATGCGTGATAATGTATCGCATCGCAGCGACGATCGACTGCTCCGGGAGCTTGATTCCGAGCAAAAGGTCGAAGAGCTCTGTCGTTATGAAACAGAGCGACACGGCGACCACGGTTATGACCGGAAACGCCTTCAGTGTTGTCTTCAGTGATTTCAGCATGGCCGAATATTATATCACAACAAAACATGGTTGACTAGACCTCCGCGAATCTGGCATCTCCGTCGGTAGATTGCGCGGACAGGGAATTAACACTAGCGCAGAGGGAATTAACACTAGCGCAGAGGGCGGAATTGTGATAGACTATTCATCAGGTGAAACGCCCGCTCCATAGTCGCGCAAGTCGCGATGTTCGCCCACGCCGCCGGTCGGTGGCGCGGCGGAGCATAGTTTTGTCGGTGGAGAGAGATTCAGCCTCGGTTCTTTTGTCATGCATTCTGCACGGGAAGCCCACCGTTGCAGCGCTACAGGCTCTTGCACAAAGGGAAGGACATTCTTGCATGAACACAAGCACAGCATATACAGTAAAGCATATACAGACCCTCTTGATTTATTTTTAAACACTCAAACCCTCGTCCCTCTGCGTAGCGACGACGTCCTCGTCGTCGAAAACCTTGCGGGATGTGTCCGTTTAGGATTTCATAATCGCAAATATTTCGGAAGAAGTCGTGTGGGAGGGGTTGACAAATTACCGGAGGGTGTGCTATAATGCCATAAATCTTAATTGAGGAACCAACGACGGTGAACGGCAAATCGCAAATGACGCCAGTGTGGAGGCATGGAACGGCATCGGAAACGACGCCGCGTATAACCACGCACAGACGCCCCGTGGCGCGTCCGCGCATGGCGCAAATACCCCCCCCCCCTCACTGCCTGACGGCGCTGGGATAACGGGCATCTTGCCCGTTGCACGACATTTCGAGGAAGGACTTCGGACTTCTGACATCGGACTTCGCAAATCGTCCGTTGTCAGAAGTCCGATGTCTTTTGTCTCACCTTAAACTAACCGCCCGCAAGGGCAACAACAGAAGGAGAAGTAAAATGAGCATGAAAAAACAAACATGGAAAGCCGCCGTCTCAGCGGCGGCAACGCCGAGGCGTGGGTCTCTACTCTACAATAAGATTGCGTTTCTCATGTCGCTTACAACCGGCATTGTCGCGTCTGCGGTGTCAGCGGGGGTGTTCGACGTGGCGGGAGGCGTCCTGACCGAGGACAAGAACTACCTCGGCAGCGGCGCGGGCACGTTTGAAAGCACGGACGTCGTGGACTTGAACGGCCACAAGCTCTACATCGACCATACGGCCCTCAACGGTGTAACGTTTATTGATTCGTCGTCCGGCGAACCCGGCGAGCTTCATGTCAGCGTCGCCACCGGCGAAACGGTTTCCATGGACGCGGCGGACGTCTCCGGCAACCTCAAGGTCGTGAAGGAAGGCGCCGGATGTATGTTGATGCGTCCGAAGGAAATCGCGGTTAAATGCGCGGAGGGACGGCTTGACATCGGCGGCAGACGTCCAATACACCGCTGGAGCTTCACGGACGGCTCGCTCGCCGACACCGGCACCGTCGGCGGGAAGACCGCGACGGAACAGACGGCGAACTCCGGCACGATCTCTTACGCGGACGGCGCCGTTACGTTTTCCGGCGGCGCGAGAGGCGACTGCTGGCTCAACCTGGGTGCGGGCGTGATTCCTGCGTCCGGCGACCTCACGATCGAGATATGGGGGCAGCAGAACTCTGTCAGGAACTGGCAGCGCATGTTCAGCGTTGGTCGCGCCAACAATTATTTCCTGTCCATGACGTGGGCGAACTACCAGGGCAATGTGAACGGCGACATGGTCCAGGTCAAGCGAAACGGCGATCTCATCAGCGGCGGCACCGACAAGCTGTGCCCATACAACTTGGGCACGAAATACCACATCTCGATGCGGATACATCCAAGGGAGGACGGCAAGTCGGATATTTTCTGCGCCAAGCGCAATGCGGACACCGGCGCTGTTGAAAAATCATACAGTTGGACTACAACTGCGGCCTGGACGCCCTCGGAATACGCCTCCTACGACTTCTATCTCAACCACGGCTTCGACAATGACGACGCTTCCGCCACCTACGACGAAGTGCGCATCTGGGACTGCGCGTTGAGCGACGACGAACTGACGGCCAATGCCGTCGCGGGACCTGACGCATTCCCGGCGGAGAATCCAAGGCGGACGTCCGAAATCGTGGAACCGCCTACATTGCTCCATCGCTGGAGCTTCACGGACGGCTCGCTCGCGGATTCCGTCGGCAACAGCCCGGCGACGGAAAAGGGCAGCGGCGCGAAGACCTACCAGAACAACGCAGTCACCTTCGCGGGCGGCGGCAAGGGGACATGCCACCTCGACATGGGCACGGACGTGATTCCGTCCACCGGAAACGTGACGATCGAACTCTGGGGCAGACGCGACGCGGCGACGCACAAGTGGGCGAGCATGTTCAGCATCGGCGTCAATGGCAACAACAACGACTCCCTGCGCATGGCGTGGTCGAACAGCGACGCCGGCAACGGGAAGAGCGACATGGTTTACCTGAAAATGTCCGGCGACATTTTCTTCATCAACAATTCGATGACCCCATATACGGTCGGGACGTTCTACCACATCTCCATGCGGATCGTCCAGAACGCGGACGGCTCCGCCGTGTTCACCTGGTCCAAGCGCAACGCGACGACGGGTGCGATCGAAAAAACTTATACGGCAAACGTTGCCGCCTCAAAGGGCTGGTCGCTTGCGAGGTATGCGGGGAATCCATTTCTGCTCAACAGCGGCTACGACAACGACGACGAAGCCGCCACATACGACGAGGTGCGCATCTGGGGCGGGGCGTTGAGCGATGAGCAGCTCACTTTCAACGCCAAGCTGGGGCCGGACAAGATCATCGTATCCCCGAAAGAAGGCGTTTGCGGCGAAGTGGAGGTCGCGGCGGGCGCGACGCTCGGGACGCCGGCGGACGGCGTTGCGTGTTCGCGTCTTTCCGGCGCGGGGACGCTTGTGGCGGCGTCGGCGCTTACGGTCGAGGAGGCGCTTGACATCGCCGGGACCGATACCGGAACCTTTACCGTGAACGGCGACTTGACGCTTGCGGGGGACTGGCTCTGGAATGGCGGGCCGGGAAGCGCGTCCGACAGGATAGCCGGCACCGGTACGCTTGACCTTGCGGGCGCGACTTTCGTGCCTCGGTTCGCAAACGGTGCGACGGGTGTTCTTCAGATGGCGGATGGAGTCACGATCACAGGATACGACCAGATGGCACTGCCGTCGTCGCACAAGTTCAAGATTAAATACACGAACGGCAGGCTCAATCTCGTACGTCGGGGACTCATAATCTACGTAAAGTAAACACAGCTGAAATGCGACGAAAAAGAAATTAGAAGAAAATGAAAAGAAACTACAGCGCGATGCGCTCATACACGTTTACGGCACTTGTCGCGTTGGTCGCGACATGCGCCACCTTTGCCGAGCCGGTGAAGGTCGGGAACCCCGGCTTTCCGTACAGCGTGCCAGGGTCGTTTCTGACCGTGTGCAGGTGCGAGAAGGGGAAGTACATGTTCAACACCTATCCTGGTCTCTGGATACGCAACGTCAGCACCTCTTGGAGGGAGAACTTCTGTCGTCTCGTGGCGTCCGTCGGCGGCACGGACGTGGAGGTGTCCGAATGCGTGATGCGCGAGGGCTGGCTCGAGGCTAAGACGGAAAAGGGCTCTATCGAATTCGCCTACCTGCGCCCCGACGTGGTGCTCGTGCGTTCGAAGTCGCCGGAGATGCACATCCGCTTCGAGTACCAGTTCCCGCGCCAGAAGTACGACTTCCCCGCGACGTTCGGCCGCACCATCGACTACCTCCACTTCAACGCCGACCGCATTTTGATGGACACGCGCAGGGGTGTGCGAGATCCCGGTCGGGGCAATACCGTCCGCGTCCATCCGTCGAAGGACGGCATCGAGGTCGCGCTCCTCGACATCCACACGGGCGACTGGGACGGCAACGAGGTGAAGGGGACGTTCGCGGAAGCTGTCGCGAAGCAGAAGGCGAGCTTCGAGCGGATGTACGCCTCGCTTCCCTCCGTGCCGAAGGAGTTCGAGTGGGCGCGGCACGAGGCGGCGATCCTCTTCTGGACGACAATCGCGGGCCCGCGCGGCATGTTCAGGCGTCCGATGATGCTGATGAGCAACAACTGGATGAACAAGACGTGGAGCTGGGACCACGCGATAAACTCCCTGAGCCTTGGCTACCACGACCAGGACGCGGCGTGGGAGCAGTTCCGTTGCATGTTCGACTTCATGTCGCCGGAGGGCATGATGCCGGACATGGTGTCCGACGAGCAGATATTCTGGCTCGCCGTCAAGCCGCCCGTACACGGCTGGGTGTTCTCGAAGCTGTGCGCGATGAAGGAGTTCCCGAAGGACAAGCTGGAGATCGCCTACGACCTCATCGGCAAGTGGACGAACTGGTGGCTCACGCGCCGCGACTTCGACCACACGCGACTTCGACCACAACGGCCTTGCCGAGTACCTTGACGGCTGCGACTCAGGCTGGGACAACTCCACGGCGATCTGCATGAACCGTCCGCCGCTCGAAACGCCGGATCTCCAGGCGTTCCTGATCCTCCAGATGGAGTGCCTCGCCGACATCGCGAAGACGCTGGGAAGAAACGAGGAATCCGCGCGGTGGACTGCACGCGCGAAGAAGATGCTCGACGCGACGGTGAAGATACTCTTCGACGAGGACGGCGCGCCGCGCGTGCGGCGCCTGCGTGACGGCGGTTTCGACCGCGACTCGCTCTCGCTCGTCACGCGCCTGCCGATGATTCTCGGGAAGCGCCTTCCCGAGAAGTGCCGCGCGAAGATGATTGACGACATCAAGACCAAGGGCTTTATCACCGACTGGGGCCTCGCCTCGGAGTCCGTCAACAGCAAGCACTATCATCCCGACGGCTACTGGAAGGGACCGATCTGGGGTCCGTCCACGCTCATCGCGGTGGAGGGCCTGCGTGCGTGCGGCGAGGATGCGCTCGCGGACGAGATTTCGCTCAAGTTCTGCAAGCTGATCATGAAGTCTGGCTTCTGCGAGAACTTCGACGCGAAGACGGGCGACGCCCGCCGCGACCCCGCCTACACCTGGACCGCGTCCGCGTTTCTCGTCCTCGCGCACGAACTTGAATCAAGACGCAACAAATAACCATTCGGGCAACTTCGTGGGAGACCGCAGAGGGGGCGCGAGGGTCAGACACGATTGGTGGTACGCCAAGATAAGCTTGGCAGGACTTATTAGCTGAAAGGAGCTAATCTCATAAACATGTCGTGATATGAGTAGGAGGGCGAGCCGTGCGAAGATGCACCGCAGAAAGGCGAACGCCTTTTGGAGGGGACCTCGCCGAAGGCGACCCGAAGTTATGACCCGACCGCAGGTCGCTTCGCGTAGCGAAGTCGCTAGAGGTCTGCGCGCAAGCGGGTGCGCGACCGACGTGCGGGAGTCTCGTCTGACGAAGCCGTGAGTCCTAACGCAAGTGAATCGGCGGTAAAGTCTCGTTACGGTACATTTCTGCTGGCCAGCCATCACCAAGGGTGAAGCCCTCGCAAACCGTCCAATCGGCATGGGATGGGGAGAGCAGACGGGACACAGTCGGAGGA
>CADCCQ010000044.1 GCA_902799955.1 uncultured bacterium
GGCGGGAAGGTGTGAAAACCTGGTGCCGTCCAACGGACTGGTCATTCACCTGGCCGGCACGACCGTAACGCCCATGCCATGAATCAACCGCAAATTTCCAAAATTTCCAAATTTCCTAATTGACAAAACCGATGGGGGGAGTCAACCATAACTCCTGATTTTTTTCAGAGCGATTTCTTCTGACGTGTCTGCGTTCGCGGTTTTTGCTATAATGTTCGCCGCCTTGATTCAGGATTTGTCTTGCGCGGCTTTCTTTACAGAGGGTTTGCCGGCGTTTGCTTTTCTTGCTTCGAGGCATATTTCTTTCCGAATCGGCAATTAGGGCGTTCGGGGTTTTCGAGCGGTTGTGGGCGGTGAGCGTGGCTGGTTCAGGGCGTGGCAAAATACCGCCACCGCTGGGTGGCGTTCTGGGGGCATGGATTATGCCTTGTGTGGGTTAGGCCGTCGTCCTGGGCCGTCCGCGGCCCCGTTTGGCACGGTTGGCCTTGGCGATGTCCTTGGGATCCTGCGCGGGCTTGAAGTCCGGGTACTTGGCGATGGTGTTGAGCAGAACGGCGATTTTGCGGGCCACGGCCGTGAGTGCCAGCTTGCGTGCCTTGCCGTTGGCGACGAGCCTCTGGTAGAATTCCCGCAGCACGTGGTTGTTCCTCGACGCGCTCACGGCGGCCATGTACAGGGCCTTCGTGAGTTCGCTCCTGCCTCTTTTCGGGCGGGCCTTCCCCTTGATCGTGCAGCTCTCGTGGCTGATCGGCGCGTTCCCGCACATCTTGGCGATGCTCTTGTCGTTGAACTCCCCGATGTCTGGGCATTCGGCGAGCATCGTCCGGGAGAGGCACGGGCCGACGCCCTTGACCTCCCGGAATCGCCTGTCGAGGTCTTTCAGGCGCTCGTCCGACGCGATGGCCGCGGCGCACTCCTCCTCGATCCGCTTGATGTTCCTGTCGATGCTCTTGAGCGCGTTCCTGAGGTGCTTCGCCGTCTCCGGGTCGAGGTCGTCCTCGAACTGGTTGGCGATGATGTTCCTGGCCTTCTTGAGGTTCCTGCGCGTGCGGACGCCCTTTTTGAGGCGTTTCTGCGCGTCTGACCGTTGCTTGATGAAGTGGAGCTTCTCGTCCTTGAGGGAGAGCGCGTAGTCGCGGATCATCTCGCAGTCGATCTTGTCCGTTTTCTCGATGCGGCCCTGGGATTCGGCGAACCGCCGGGTTCCCCATGCGTCGAGGCGCACGGCCCTGACGTTTCTTGCGAGGCATTCGTCCGCAAGGGGCTCCTCGTACGGCCCGGTCGCCTCGAAGCAGACGATTGCTCCGAGCGCCGCCGCCTTCTTGACCACCTTCGTCCTGCGGGACTTGATGTTTCTGACGTGTTCCTTCTTTCCGTTGGGGTAGCAGACGTCAAGCCATTCCTTGCCGACGTCGATTCCCACTACCAATTTCGCCGATTGCATGATATACTTTCCTTGTCTTCGAGCTATCAGGGACTTCGTATCCCGTCTGCCCTATCAACCATACAGGCTGTGGCTCATGACAACGTGGCGGTGCCCTGACTCCCCCGCGATGTACTTGCATCTGGGGGGGAACGGGCTAACCGCCACAGCCCGGATTGGATGGCCATCCGATCCGGGCATTCTCTTCGCCTTGGCTCACGCCTGGGCTATCTCGGCACCCGCCAAGCAGGAACGCCGAGAAGTATATCAAACGCGGTTAGACAGGGGGGGGTAAAATAATATCATTTGAGATTTACCGGCAAAAGGACAAACCAAGAATGAACGCTAAAAAACTGATGGCACTCGCGGTAATCAGCGTAGCGGCGGCTTCTCCGTCGCTGGCCGGTCTCGTCGCAAGATGGGACTTCAACAACTACGATCCGTCGAATCCGACGAGCGCGGCGATTCTCGCGCCGACGGTCGGCACCCTCGCGGCGATTCCCTGCACGGGAACGACTGCATCGACCGAAGTGACGGACGGTACGCTTGGCTCGATCACCGTCGTCAACACGGGGCTTCCCGAAGGCGACTACGCGCTTTCGATTCCCAAGGGCGCGCACCTCAAGGTTCCGCTTCCCTCCGGCATCGTCCACGACAAGAGCTGGTCGATGCGAATCAGGTTCTACTATCCGGGAACTGCAAATACTCTCAACGTGCTTGTGAGCGGCGAGTACACGGGAGTAGGCAATGGAATCTGGTATGTGTCTGGAAATAATCTCATTCAAGGACGAGAGGATTTGTTCGGGACTTCGGCCGAGGAGAATCAGAACACCGTTGGAACCGCTGGAAAACAGAAGAGCAATGGTTGGAATGCGTTCCGTCTTGTGTCCCGCAATGCCTGGCATTCGCTTACGGCGCACTACGGTCCGGACGGAACCTCTTCGACGCTTGACGGATACCGTTGCGTCTCCTTGGCGGGTAAAAGCGACATCCGCACACAATTCACGGGCGATGGATTCGTTCTCTGCGCAAGTACTGCCTCCGCGACGACTTACATCTCGTCGGTCGAAGTGTGGGAGGACACGCCGGTGTACCGTGACACCAACGGCGGAGCCTATATCCCAACTGCAAGCAGGACAGTCTTCGCCGGCTGCTCGCTTGAAGACCTCCGCGACATGTACATCAGCGTGAAGGGGCTTGGAGCATGGTTGGGGTATGCGCGTACCATGTCTTCCTGGGAGCACATCGTCACGACGGACGGCGAGGGGCACGTGACGGATCTCAAGATAGACCTGCGCGGCAAGTCAGCGGCAGACGGAATCCTCTGCGATTTCCAGAACAGCGGCGCGGATATCGTGGGAAACACGCTTCGTATGCAGTGGTCTCTCGGCTGGCCCAACCATTACTTTACGTCTGCGGGGGCGTTTACATCGTCCGAAAGCCAGAAGGCGGCCGGCACTGCGTGGAACTACGACGGCTACTCGGCGTACAACATCTATGCGCTTCCGTTCCGTCCGCTCGACGGCAGCCTGAACTGGAGCATGCAGATGGGCTACGGCAAGTTCGGGAACCCGTTCTTCACGATCGTCGGCGACAATCCGACTCTCACGTTCGACGTGGCGCCGCAGGCCGATTCGATTACGCTCGACTGCGGACGCGGCGACGGCAAGGCGGGCGTCACGTTCGCCTACGGCTCGACCGAGCTCAAGACGATGTCCGGCCTCGGCGGGCTGAACATCGGCAGCGGCGTGACGCTTACAACGCCGACCGGCGTCACGGTCGCGGGGCCTGTGGCGTTTGAACTCAGCGGAAAGCTTGCGCTTGACCTGACGGGCGTGACGCTTACCGCAGGCGACGTCCTTTTCACGGCCACGGGCGGCATCACGTTCCCCGCCGGAAAGACAGTTACTGACTGCGTGGACTGCGTGACCTTCCCGAGAGGCGTGCTGGAGCTTTCGCAGGACGGGACGCAGATTCTCTTCACGCCCGACCCGTCGATCGTGTTCACGGCAACGTGGCTTGGCGGCGGCGACAGGAACAACGTTTCCGATCCGCTCAACTGGGAGTGCCGCAACTACCCCGGCACGGTGCTTGACGGCAGGATTCCCGACGCGAACACGGCGATTACTGTGTCCGGCACGACGACGTTCAACGTCCCCCTGGGGCAGACGCTCACGTACTTCAGCCTCGCCATTGCGAATTCCACTCTTGCAATGGACTGCGATTGGCGCGGACTCGGCACGACGGTTTCCTTCGCGTCGAACGCGTCGGTGAACCTCGACGGACACACCCTGACCGTCGCCGGGCTTGAATCGCCGAACAACGCCACGATAAAGAACGACAACTCCGGGACGCTTTCCACGCTGTGCGTCAGCAACGTGACGGAGACGGCGAACACGAAGGTCGCGATCGCCGGCAACATCAAGTTCGTCAAAATGGGGGATGGCAGGTTCACCGCAGGGAAAGGTTGCACGTACACCGGCGGAAACGAGCTGCTTGAAGGCGTGACATACGTCTCCCTCAACGCCACCCAGCAGGCGACGATGGGCGCGAGCGGCAATGAGATCCTTGTGCGCAATGCGACGCTGGACCTCGGGGGGCAGGTCTGGTACACCATCTACGGGATTGTTCTCGACAACGGCACGATATCGTCGGCGTTTTCGGAAAACATCTCCACGTACGGTGGCGGTGCGATCATCGGCGATACGTTGCTGCTCTCCAACTCCACGTTCCAGACGACCGGAAACGGCAATCTGCGTCTGTGGAGCGGCCGCTTGCTTGACCTTGGCGGGAATACGCTTTCGGTGAACCTCGCGAATGCAACCAAGTTCATTGTGGGCTCCGACGTTGACGGTGCCACATCCGTGGACACGATATCCAACGGCACGTTTGTCGTTTCAGGCGGAACCTTCATGACGCAGAACTACAAGGGCACCATCGACGCAATGACGACGACGATGCGCATGGGGTGCGCAATCAACCTGCCTTCGATGTCGACGATGAACGTCCGCGACTACGTGGCGCTGTATGACGGGACCGACAACTCCGGGACAGGAGCGCTGAACGTCTATGGCACGTTCAAGCCGTCGGCTCACGACAAGTTCTACGGCTGCACGATGCAGAACGGCTCGACGATCGACCTTTCGTCGTGCACGAACGCGCTGCCGATTGTCTCGGCGTTCACAAGCGGAGACCACACGCTCAAGTTCGCGGACAACTCAACCGTTTACATAAACGCTGGCAATCTCAAAGTCGGCTCGACGTCCCCGGTGATTACGTGGGATGAAAAGCCCGAAAACATTCGCACGGTCAAGTTCAAGAACGCCGACCCAGAATCGTCTTGCATCTTCGTGAGCCGCGATGACGGCGTGTATGGAATCAGCGGCTTCGTGATTTTCGTGCGATAGCGGTAGAACATTTTTCAGACAGGATTAACAAGATTGACAGGATTCAAACATTTTGTTGCCTGTTCGCTCGTGTGCGTTGCACTGGGGGCGCGGGCAGATGAACGCGGCTGGTTCGACGTGTCCTTCGCGGACTACGCGCAAGGGCAGTCGCTGACCGCCGTCGGCGCGTCCGGTGGCGCGTGGACGGCGCCGATCCCCGCGAGTGCCACGAACGTTTACGACGGCGTCCGCAACGGCATCGCCGTGCAGACGACAAGAATCGGGGATGTGCGTTTCGAGCCGTCCGCGCCAGCGGCTGGCGGCGACGTGGAGCGCATCGACTTCGGGATGTGTCCCGAAGAGATATTCGAAGATGTGCTGCCGGATCTCGATGGCACGGCCGGTGTTTCGGCGGCGCTTATCGGCGGTGCGCCCGTGTTCGTCGGCGTCACTGCCGATGGATGGACGGCGCTTCACGGCGACGGCGTTGCGCCGGCGGTAGGCGTCTGGTTCGACGGACGCATCGAGCTGCGCACGGTGGACGGAATCCGCCTCGTCAGCTACCTCATCAAGAAGGACAACGGCTACGTGCGCCTCGCGGACGCGGCGGGCGCGACGTGGTTCCGCACGACCGCGCCGAGGGCGGAGGGCGGCGTGGAGTCCGTCTCGTTCGCCGGCAACGGGCGCTTCTCCGACTTCGGCGGGCGCGAGGACGACGGCGGGGCGGTGCGCGTATTCCGCTGGACCGGTGGCGCGTCGGGCGACTGGAACGACGCCGCGAACTGGACGACCAACGGCGTCGCGGCGGGAGTCGTCCCCGGCGCGGCGGGTGACGTCGCCGTTGTCGATGGCGCGGTGTCGCTCACGAACGGAACCGAAGTCGGCACGCTCAGCAACCTCACCATCGGATTTGGCGATGACGGCGCGGCCCGGCGCATGGGCGGCGGACTCGAGACGGCGATTTCGCTTGACACGTCGCGTCCGCGCGCCGGAAGGGCGATGGCGGCGGGAACCAGCACGTTCCTCGGCATCCAACCGACGTATTCCTTTGCGTGGCGGCGCGGTTCGACTGCGAAGAAATACGATGCGGGCTTTGTCGGGGACGGCGCGTCCTACACGCCGACCGCTGCCGACTACGACCACTGGTTCATGTTCACCGCATACGGCGAAGACGGCGCGGCGGTGCTGCAGAAGGAGTTCTTCTTCTCGAAGCTGCCGGTCCTCTACTTGACGACGGACGACGGGGCGACGCCGAGCGCGAACAAGGAGACGCACGACGGGTGGCTGTTCGCGCAGGGCAACGACGAATGGAAGTCGCTCTACGACGGCGCGATGGAGATCAAGGTGCGCGGCAACACAACGTCGAGCTATCCGAAGAAGCCGTGGAAGATCAAACTCGGCACGAAGACCGCGATGTTCGGCATCCCGAAGTCGAAGCACTGGGTGTTGCTCGCGAACTACAACGACCAGTCGATGCTGCGCAACAAGCTTGCCTACGACTTCGCGAACGACATCGGTTCGCTTGGGATGAAATCAACGTGGGTCGAGTGCGTCCTCAACGGCACGTGGCAGGGTACGTACCAGTTCTGCGAGCACATCAGGATCGCCAAGGAGCGCGTGAACGTACACGACTGGGAAGGGGACGCGGGCGACATCGCGGAGGCGTTCGCGAAGGCGCACGGTCTCACGGATGACCAGGAGGACGCGCTCGCGACGCAGCTGGAGCAGAATCTTTCGTGGGTCACGTCCGACTCCTTCACGTTCGCCACGAACGGCGTCACGCTCGCCGGCCAGCCGTCTGCGCTTTTGAAGAAGTTTACGGACGACATCACCGGCGGCTACCTCTTCGAGTTCTCGAACGAGTACGACGAGACGTCGAAGTTCACCACGACGAGCGGCCGTCTCGCGCTCAAGACGATGTTGAAGAACCCCGAGTACCTGCGCACGAATCCCGAGATGTTCGGCTACTGCCAGACGTTCCTCCAGAACTACTGGGACGCCTGCACGTCCATCGACGGCTATTCCACGGAGGGCAAGTACATCGGTGCGTACTGCGACTTCGAGTCGATGGTGAACTACTGGCTCGCGATGGAGCTCTTCGGCAACAACGACGCCGTTTACAAGAGCCGCTACGGCTACAAGGGACAGGGCGAGAAGCTCGCGTTCGGTCCGGTGTGGGACTTCGACTGGGGCGTGGGGAGCGTGCGCGTGAGCACAAATGCCGAGGAGTGGAAGTGCCAGGACCGCGGCGTGCCGCAGCAGGCGTTCTTCAAGGAGTGGTCCGACAACCCCGAGTTTTGCACGAGGCTCTTCGTGCGCTACTGGCAGGTCCGCGACCGGTTCGCGTCTTGCATCGCCGAGGGCGGGCTCATCGACCAGGCGACGAACTACCTGAACGAGGCGTGTCGTGCGAACTCCGCGAGGTGGGATCCCGTCCACGACAAGAAATACAACCTCGGCGCAGAGAGCTTCGCGGCGGACGTCTCGCGCCTCAGGACGTACCTCACGCAGCGTCTTGCGTGGCTCGACCAGCAGTTTGCGGACGTGCCGACGCTGATGGCGAGCCTGAAGCTGACCACCTCCACGAATCCGTACACGGCAGATCCGACGACGCTGCCGATCGCGTTCTCGAACCTTAATCGGCGAGGCAACATTCCCAAGGGACGTCGGCTCAACGTCGATTTCGCCGTCGGCGGGTCGACGGCGACGACTATCTCGTGCTTCGTGAACGGCGTCCGCGTAGTGGATCGCCAGACGCTGGACGGAAATCGCGCGTTCCGCGCGGCGATACCGTCGGGCGCGTTCACGGCGGCGCTGGGCGAGCCGAACTGCGTTGCGTTCATCGCCTACGATTCGTCGGGCACGGTCGTCGCGCGCAACTACGCGCTCGTCGCGCAGGGCCCGTCGGACGCCACGACCATAATCCTGCGTTAACGCAGGGCGCATCTGTATAATTCACCACCACATCCTCTAATGATGGGAAACAACTTGTCTGAAACAACTTCCCTTTGCGGCGGGCAACCGCCCGCCGGCTTTGTTTTCAATCTCAAAACTCACGGGTGAAAAATGGAGATGCGCCCGTTAACGCATTTTTTTTGATTTTCCCCATTGATTTTCGCGGGGATTTGTGATATACTACACAAAATCATCTCGGAATGCGCACAGTTAACAAAGTGGCCGCTTACCACACTTCAGGCGCATTTCGGGCAGAAAACCGCAGTTTCACAGTACAAAAACAAAAAAAGGTAAGTCCACACATGAGCGCAGAACGCAAGGTATTCGGCAAGCTCCAGGGCATGGCCGAGACGCCTCCAAACCTCATCGAGATCCAGACGAAGTCGTACAACGACTTCCTCCAGGCCGACGTCCCGCCTGCAAAGCGTGAGAACAAGGGCCTGCAGGCCATATTCAAGGAGATATTCCCGGTCGTTTCGTATGACGCGAGCTATTCGCTCGACTTCGCGGGCTACTACCTCGAGCCGCCGAAGAAGTCCTATCTCCAGGCGCTCACCGACGGCGAGACGTACTCCCGTCCGCTCTACGCGAACTTCCGTCTGCGCGACCACGAGGACGTGCGCGAGGAGACGGTGTTCCTCGGCGACATGCCCGTGATGACGCCCGACGGCGCGTTCGTGATCAACGGCGCCGAGCGCGTGATCGTGTCGCAGCTGCACCGTTCGCCCGGCATCTCGACCGAGCGCCAGGTCCACGCGAACGGCCAGCCGCTGCTGTCCGTCAGGATCATCCCCGACCGTGGAAGCTGGATCGAGGTGATGTTCGACACGAACGACGTGATGTGGTGCTTCATGGACCAGCGCCGCCGCCGCCGGAAGTTCTACGCGACGACGCTCCTCAGGGCGTTCGGCTACGGCACTGACGAGCAGCTGATGAACCTCTTCTACGACTTCAAGAAGCTGCCGACCGACAGGAGGTACGCCGACAAGGACCTGCGCATGCTCGTCATGAAGGGCGACCTGGTCGACGCCGACTCCCAGGCCGTCATCGCGCGCCGCTACGACCCCGTGACCCCCGCGATGATGGAGCAGATCGCCGCGGCCGGCATCAAGGAGGTCGACGTGGTTGACGTCTCGGTCGACAACGGCAAGCTCATTGTGACGCTCCGCGAGGACGCGAAGGCGGGCATCCACAACGAGGAGGACGCGCTCAAGGAGATCTACAAGAGGATGCGCCCCGGCGACCCGCCCACGGCGACGAACGCCAAGCAGATGATGCACCGCCTCTTCCACGAGCTGGCGCACTACGACCTCGGCTACGTCGGCCGCCACAAGATCAACAAGAAGCTCAACCTCGTGGGCAAGGTCGACGAGAACCTCAGGACGCTCCACGAGTCCGGCATCGACGTGATCGAGGCGATCCGCCTCCTCCTCAGGATAGCGGTCGGCAAGGACACGGTCGACGACATCGACCACCTCGGCAACCGCCGCATCCGCACGACTGGCGAGCTGCTCGAGAACCAGTGCCGCATCGGCCTCGCCCGCACGGAGAGGCTCATCCGCGAGCGCATGACGCTCCACGAGCAGAACTCCGGCGCGCTCACCCCGCAGAAGCTCGTCAACTCCAAGACGTTCAGCGGCGTGGTGACCGACTTCTTCGCGAGGAGCCAGCTCTCGCAGTTCATGGACCAGACGAACCCGCTCTCCGCGCTTGCGCACAAGCGCCGCCTTTCGGCCCTCGGCCCCGGCGGCCTCTCGCGCGAACGCGCCGGCTTCGAGGTCCGCGACGTTCACCCCTCGCACTACGGCCGCATCTGCCCGATCGAGACGCCTGAAGGCCCGAACATCGGCCTCATCTCGTCCCTGGGCATCTATGCGCAGATCAACCGCTTCGGCTTCATCGAGACGCCGTACCGCAAGGTCGTCGGCGGGAAGGTGACGGACGAGATCGAGTACCTCGCCGCCGACACCGAGGAGCAGTACGTCATCGCGCAGGCCAACGCGCCGCTGAAGGCGAACAGGACGTTCGCCGAGGAGCGCGTGACCTGCCGCTACAGGACCGAGTTCTGCGACAAGCCCGCGAGCGCGGTGCAGTACATGGACGTCGCGCCGATGCAGGTGATCTCCATCGCCGCGGGCCTGATCCCGTTCCTCGAGCACGACGACGCGAACCGCGCGCTCATGGGCGCGAACATGATGCGCCAGGGCGTGCCGCTCATGACTACGGAGCGCCCGTACGTCGGCACCGGCCTCGAGGGGGTGTCCGCCAAGGACTCCCAGGTCATCGTGACCGCGCTTGCCGACGGCGTCGTCGCGTACGTCTCCGCCGACTTCATCATGGTGACGAAGGACGGCGGCCTGCCCGACGGCAAGGACCGCTTCGTCCACAACCCTGAGAAGGGCGTGTGGAGGTACGACCTCCAGAAGTTCCGCCGCTGCAACGCCGGCACGTGCTTCAACCAGAAGCCGATCGTCAAGAAGGGCCAGAAGGTCGCGTTCGGCGACTGCCTGGCGGACGGCCCGGCGACGGACCAGGGCGAGCTCGCCCTCGGCAAGAACCTGCTCGTGGCGTTCATGAGCTGGCGCGGCTACAACTTCGAGGACGCCATCCTCATCAACGAGCGCATCGTCCGCGAGGACGTGCTCACCTCCCTGCACATCATCCCGTTCGAGTGCGGCGCGAGGGACACCAAGCTCGGCCCGGAGGAGATCACCCGCGACATCCCGAACGTCAGCGAGGACGCGCTCAAGAACCTCGGCCCCGACGGCATCATCCGCGTCGGCGCGGAGGTGAAGCCGGGCGACATCCTCGTCGGCAAGGTGACGCCCAAGGGCGAGACCGAGCTATCCCCCGAGGAGAGGCTCCTGAGGGCCATCTTCGGCGAGAAGGCGGCGGACGTGCGCGACACGTCGCTCACGGTCCCGCCCGGGACGACCGGCATCGTCATGGGCGTCCAGGTCACGACGAGCCAGGACGCGGCGGCGACTGACGACAAGTCGCTCAAGAAGGCCGCCAAGGAGGCGGACCGCAAGCGCAAGCTCCAGCTCGCCAAGGTCGAGAAGGAGCTCGTCGCCAAGCTCGTCGCCGAGATCGGCGCCGACAAGCTCCCGTTCGACCTGACCGACTCCGACACGGGCGACGTGATCGTCCCCGCCGGCAAGAAGGTCAAGAAGTCGCAGCTCTCCTCGCTCGCCAAGGCGCATGCGCACTGGGACATGGAGGACTGCCCGATGAAGGAGCGCATCGAGGCTGTGATGCAGGCGTCCGAGCCCGAGTTCGCGGCGATCGAGGACGCGGCGGCCGGCGACGGCTTCCTCGGCGGCTTCGGCGGCGACGGCGAGGTCGTCAAGCAGGTCCGCGTGTTCCTCGTCGACAAGAAGAACCTCTCGGTCGGCGACAAGATGGCCGGACGCCACGGAAACAAGGGCGTCGTCTCGCGCATCCTGCCGAGCTGCGACATGCCGTTCCTCCCCGACGGCAGGCCGGTCGACATCGTGCTCAACCCGCTGGGCGTGCCTTCCCGAATGAACCTCGGACAGCTGTTCGAGACGTACCTCGGCCTCGCGTGCCGCTACCTCGGCTTCCACGCGGCGACGCCTGTGTTCGACGGCGTCCAGGAGAGCGAGATCGACGACCTCCTCCGCCAGGCCCGCAAGGTCCAGGAGAAGGAGGAGGGCGAGCAGAGCTGGATAACCCCCGAAGGCAAGACGGTCCTCTACGACGGGCTGACCGGCGAGCCGTTCGAGCAGAAGGTCGTCGTGGGCGTCATCTACATGCTCAAGCTCCACCACCTGGTGACGGACAAGATCCACGCCCGCGCGACGGGGCCCTACTCGCTCGTCACGCAGCAGCCTCTGGGCGGCAAGGCCCAGCTCGGCGGACAGCGCATGGGCGAGATGGAGGTGTGGGCCCTCGAGGCGTACGGCGTCGCCTACGCGCTCCAGGAGCTCCTCACCGTCAAGTCCGACGACGTCCAGGGCCGCACGAGGATCTACGAGTCCATCGTCAAGGGCACGAACATCCTCGACTCCAGCATGCCGGAGTCGTTCTCGGTGCTCATCCACGAGCTGCGGGGCCTGTGCCTCGACACCCAGCTCCTGGGCGGCGAGCACGAGTCGCGCCGCAGGGCCGACGGCAAGGCGGCCAAGGCGGCGAAGTCCGCGGAGCCGACGGTGGCCGACGACCTCCTGTCCGGCGCGCTGAACATCTGAGGGCGTGGAGAACGAGGATAGAGAACACATTTCAAGGAGATTGAGACAATGAACAACCCCTACAACACTTCCGACATCTTCGGCGGTTCGTTCAACGCATCCGCGCACTACGACGCCGTCAAGGTACAGCTCGCGTCCCCGGAGACGATCCGCGGCTGGTCGCACGGCGAGGTGAAGAACCCCGAGACGATCAACTACCGCACGTACCGCCCCGAGAAGGACGGCCTCTTCTGCGAGAAGATCTTCGGCCCGACGAGGGACTGGGAGTGCGCGTGCGGCAAGTACAAGCGCATCAAGAACAAGGGAATGGTCTGCGACCGCTGCGGCGTCGAGGTCACGCTCGCGGCCGTCCGCCGCCAGCGCATGGGCCACATCGAGCTCGCGGTCCCCGTGAGCCACATCTGGTTCTTCAAGTGCTCCCCGTCGAGGATGGGGCTTCTGCTGGACAAGACGTCCAACGAGCTCGAGCGCGTCCTCTACTACCAGGACTGGCTCGTCGTCGAGCCGGGCGACACGCCGCTCAAGGAGGGCCAGATCCTCACCGACCAGGAGTACGCCGACGCGCAGGAGAAGTACGCCGACGGCTTCAAGGCCGAGATGGGCGCCGAGGCCGTCCGCAAGCTCCTGAAGAGGCTCGACCTGACTAAGCTCATGTCCGAGCTCGAGGAGCAGATGGAGAACACGCGCTCCAAGCAGAACCGCAAGAAGATCGCGAAGCGCATGAAGGTGGTCGAGGGCTTCCGCGTGTCCAACTCCAAGCCCGAGTGGATGGTGCTGGACGTGCTGCCCGTGATCCCGCCGGAGCTGCGCCCGCTGGTCCCGCTGGAGGGCGGCAGGTTCGCGACGAGCGACCTCAACGACCTCTACCGCCGCGTCATCAACCGCAACAACCGCCTGCGCAACCTCCTCGCGCTGAAGACGCCCGACGTCATCATCCGCAACGAGAAGCGCATGCTGCAGGAGGCCGTCGACGCGGTGTTCGACAACGGCCGCCACGGGCGCCCGGTGACCGGCCCCGGGAGCCGTCCGCTCAAGTCGCTCTCCGAGATCCTGAAGGGCAAGACGGGCCGCTTCCGCCAGAACCTCCTCGGCAAGCGCGTCGACTACTCCGGCCGTTCCGTGATCGTCGTCGGCCCCGAGCTCAAGTTCCCGCAGTGCGGCATCCCGAAGGAGATGGCGCTCAGGCTCTTCGAGCCGTTCATCATCCGCCGCCTGAAGGACCTCGGCAAGTGCCACACCGTCCGCACCGCGCGCAAGATGATCGAGCGCCAGGAGGAGCAGGTCTGGGACATCCTCGAGGAGGTGACGAAGGACAAGACCGTGTTCCTCAACCGCGCCCCGACGCTGCACCGCCTCTCGATCCAGGCGTTCGAGCCCGTGCTCGTCGAGGGCAAGGCGATCCGCCTGCACCCGATGGTCTGCACCCCGTTCAACGCCGACTTCGACGGCGACCAGATGGCCGTGCACGTCCCGCTCTCCATCGAGGCGCAGATGGAGTCCAAGCTGATGATGCTCGCCTCGACGTCGATCTTCTCGCCGGCGTCCGGCAAGTCGGTCATGACGCCCACGCAGGACGTCTGCCTCGGCCTCTACTTCCTCACGGTCCCCTCGCAGCAGGACAAGCTCGCCGGCAAGATCGCCGGCAAGACGAGCGCCGCCGGCGAGCACCTGCCGCTCTTCAACGACGTCGGCGAGGTCGAGTTCGGCATCGCCGAGGGCGTGATCGGCTACCACAGCCGCATCCGCTTCCGCAACCCCGACTACGGCACGACGGGCCGCCCCCACGGCGTCACCGACCGCCGCACGATCGAGACGACCGCGGGCCGCGTGATCTTCAACAGCATCTGGCCGGCCGAGATGGGCTTCTGGAACGACAAGTGCTCCAAGTCCACGATCGGCAGCCTGATCCTCGACTGCCACAAGGTCGCGGGCCACGACGTCACCGTCGCCGCCATCGACAGCCTCAAGAGCCTCGGCTACCAGTTCGCCACGATCTCCGGCGCGTCGATGGGCCTCAAGGACATGATCCGCCCGGCCGACAAGGACGCCGAGATCGAGAAGGCCCGCAAGGAGGCCGACAAGGTCCAGCAGCAGTTCCAGCAGGGCATCATCACCGACGGCGAGCGCCACAACAAGATCGTCGACATCTGGTCGACCACGACCGAGAAGGTCGGCGACGAGCTGTACAAGACGATCGACAGGAACGTCTCGCCCGAGAACAAGAACCCGACGGAGCTCAACCCGGTCTACATGTTCGTAGACTCCAAGGCCCGCGGCTCGAAGCTCCAGATCCGCCAGCTCGCCGGCATGCGCGGCCTCATGGCCAACCCGTCCGGCGACATCATCGAGCGCCCGATCACCGCGTCGTTCCGCGAGGGGCTCTCGGTCCTCGAGTACTTCATCTCGTCCCACGGCGCCCGCAAGGGCCTGGCGGACACGGCCCTCAAGACGGCCGACGCCGGATACCTCACGCGCAAGCTCGTGGACGTCTCGCAGGACGTGATCATCACGCAGGAGGACTGCAACACAGTGAACGGCATCGAGGTCGAGGCCATCGTCGAGGGCGACGAGGTCAAGGTCTCGCTCGGCGACCGCGTCCTCGGCAGGACGGCGCTCTACGAGATCCGCGACCCGAAGAACAAGGACGCGGTCATCGTCCCGGCCAACGAGATCATCGACGAGGAGGCGAGCAGGAGGATCGACGCCAGCGGCATCGAGAAGGTCTGGATACGCTCCGGCCTCACCTGCGACGCCGAGCACGGCATGTGCGCGAAGTGCTACGGCCGCGACCTGTCGACGGGCCGCGAGGTCGAGATCGGCACCGCGGTCGGCATCATCGCCGCGCAGTCCATCGGCGAGCCCGGCACGCAGCTGACGATGCGTACGTTCCACATCGGCGGAACGGCGTCCGCGACCGCGAAGGTCCCGGAGATCGTCCTCAAGAACGACGGCGTCGCCAAGTTCGTGGACGTCCGCCGCGTGCGCAACGACGAGGGCCGCGAGGTCGTCCTCAACAAGAACGGCACCCTCGAGATCTACTCCAAGAACGGCAACAAGCTCGACACCTACCAGCTGCAGATGGGCACGACGCTCCTCATCGAGGACGGCGCGGCGGTGAAGAAGGGCATGAAGGTCGCTGTCTGGGACCCGCACTCCGTGCCGGTCCTCTCCGAGACCGCGGGCACGATCCAGTTCGTGGACTTCGAGGAGGACGTCAGCGTCAAGACCGAGACGGACCGCGCCACCGGCGCGAAGACGCTCGTCGTCCTGCCGACGTCCGAGTCGAACCTCCACCCGCGCATCGAGATCCGCGACGCCGACGGCAAGATGGTCGACACGCACGACGTCCCGGAGAAGGCCATCGTCATGGTGCGCGACGGGATGAAGGCCACGGCCGGCATGCTTCTCGCGAAGACGCCGCGCGAGGCCGCGAAGACCCGCGACATCACCGGCGGCCTTCCGCGCGTCGCCGAGCTCTTCGAGGCCCGCCAGCCCAAGGACGCCGCCGAGATCGCTAAGATCGAGGGCGAGATCGAGTTCGGCGAGAACCAGCGCGGCAAGCGCCTCGTCATCGTCAGGGACGACATCACGGGGCTCGTCGAGGAGCATCTTATCCCGATGGGCAAGCAGATCGTCGTGTTCAAGGGCGACCACGTCAAGAAGGGCCAGCAGCTCACCGAGGGCCCGGTCATCCCGCAGGAGATCCTCGAGGTCTCCGGGCCGCAGGAGCTCGAGAAGTACCTCGTCAACGAGGTTCAGCAGGTCTACCGCCTCCAGGGCGTCGAGATCAACGACAAGCACATCGAGATCATCGTCCGCCAGATGCTCCGCAAGGTCCGCATCACGAACCCGGGCGACACGGACTTCCTGTGGGGCGACCAGGTCTCCCGCCAGACGTTCCTGCGCGTGAACGAGGAGATGATGGAGTCCGGCCGCCGCCCGGCGGAGGCCCAGCCCGCGCTCCTCGGCATCACCAAGGCCGCCCTCGAGACCGACTCGTTCATCTCCGCCGCGTCCTTCCAGGACACGACGCGCGTCCTCACCGAGGCCGCGACGATGGGCAAGGTCGACGAGCTCCGCGGCTTCAAGGAGAACGTCATCCTCGGGCACCCGATCCCCGGCGGCACGGGCTTCCCGCTCCACCGCTACCTCAAGCTCGTCCCGCTCTGCGAGGCGATCAGCGACGAGGAGATGGACCGCCTCCGCGAGGAGCAGCGCAAGCGCCACGAGGCGCTCTACGGCATCCCGACGTCCGGCATACCGGGCGAGGAGGACGACGAGGACGACGATTCGGATCTCGGCGAGCCGATCCTCATCCCGGACGACGGGGACACCTCCGCCGACGGGCAGGACATCGTTAGCTCCGACGAGCTCGTCCCGTCGCTCGACGGCGACGACGACGGACTGAACCTCCTGGGCTGATGACGGCTGTAATCGACTACGGGGCCGGAAACCTCACGAGCGTACGGCTCGCCCTCGACGCAGTCGGGGAGCGGGCCGTCGTGACGCGCGACCCGGACGCGGTGCGAAGCGCCGACAGGGTCGTGTTCCCCGGAGTCGGCGCCGCCGGCAGCGCAATGGAGAGCCTTCGCTCGCTTGGCCTCGCGGACGTCGTCCGCGAGGCCGCCGCGTCAAAGCCGTTCCTGGGCATCTGCCTCGGTATGCAGATCCTCTTCGACTGGTCGGAGGAGGACGGCGGCGTGGAGCTCCTGGGGATCGTCCCCGGCAAGGTGCGCCGCTTCCCCGACGTCCCTGGCTTCAAGGTCCCGGAGATCGGCTGGAACGACGTCTCGCCGGGCGGCGAGGACTACTACTTCGTCCACAGCTACTACGCGGAGAAGTGCCCGTACACGGCCTGCACGTCGGAGTACGCGGGCGTGGAGTTCACGAGCGTGGTCAGGAAGGGTGGGCTCGTCGCCTGCCAGTTCCACCCCGAGAAGTCCGGCCGCGCCGGGCTTGCCTTCCTAAGGGAATTCCTGTCATGCTGAAGAAGCGCGTCATACCCTGCCTGGACGTGCGCGGCGGCCGCGTCACAAAGGGCGTCAGGTTCCAGAACAACGTGGACCTGGGCGACCCGGTGGAGATGGCCGTGCGCTACTCCGACGGCGGCGCGGACGAGCTTGTCTTCTACGACATCACGGCCTCCGCCGAGCGCCGTCCCATAGACATCGGGATGGTCGAGGCGGTCGCGAAGGCGATCAGGATCCCGTTCGCGGTGGGCGGCGGCGTGGCGGCGCTTGGCGACATGGAGCGCGTCATCCTCGCCGGCGCGGAGAAGGTGAGCGTAAACTCGCTCGCGGTCGCGAACCCCGGGATGATCGCCGAGGGCGCCGCCGAGTTCGGCCGCCAGTGCATTGTCCTGGGGATGGACCCCGTCAGGAGCGGCAACCCTAGGTGCCCCAGCGGCTACGAGGTGACGACGCGGGGCTTCCGCGAGTTCACCGGGATGGACGCCGTCGAATGGGCGAAGAGGGCGGCGGACCTGGGCGCGGGCGAGATCGTCGTCAACTCCGTGGACGCCGACGGCACGCGCGCGGGCTTCGAGCTGGAGATAACGAGGAAGATCGCCGAGGCGGTGCCGGTGCCCGTCGTCGCATCCGGCGGCGCCGGATGCCCCGCCCACGTCGTCGAGGCGTTCACCGCCGCGAAGGCCGACGCCGCGATCGTCGCCGGGATGGTCCACACCGGCGAGTACACCATACGGCAGGTCAAGGAGGCGATGCACGCGGCAGGCGTGCCGACGCGCCTCTGCTTCGATTCGCGGCGCGCAATGGCTATTTGAAAAGGAACCCAGAAGAATGGCAACGCCAGACACATCCCTCAAAGACTATGGTGCGGACGTCTTCTCGGAGAAGGCGATACGCGCCCATCTTCCGAAGACGGTCGCCTCCAAGCTGATCGCGACGATGCGCGACGCGAAGCCGCTCGACCCCTCCATCGCGGAGGAGGTCGCGCGCGGAATGAAGGAATGGGCCCTCTCCAAGGGCGCGACGCATTTCACCCACTGGTTCCAGCCCATGACGGGCGGCACCGCGGAGAAGCACAACGCGTTCCTCGAGCCGTGCGGTCCCGCCCAGGCCGTCAACAGGTTCTCGGCCAGCAACCTCATCGGCGGCGAGGCCGACGCCAGCTCCTTCCCGTCGGGCGGCATCCGCTCCACCTTCGAGGCGCGCGGGTACACCGCATGGGACCCGACGTCGCCCGCGTTCATCAAGCGCCACGCGAACGGCGCGACGCTCTGCATACCGACTGCGTTCTGCGCCCACACCGGAGAGGCGCTCGACATGAAGACCCCGCTTCTCAGGTCGATACAGGCCATTACGCGCGCGACGGAGCGGCTGATGGGCAAGTTCGGCCGCCCTAAGGCGCACGTCTCGCTGACGCTCGGCGCGGAGCAGGAGTACTTCCTCGTGGACCGCTCGTTCTACCTGAAGCGCCCAGACCTCCTGCAGACCGGGCGCACGGTGTTCGGCGCGGCGCCCGCGAAGCACCAGCAGCTCGACGACCACTACTACGGGGCCATCAGGCCGCGCGTCGTCAAGTTCATGATCGAGGTCGAGCGCCGCCTCTGGAGGCTCGGGATCCCGGCGAAGACGCGCCACAACGAGGTCGCGCCCGCGCAGTTCGAGCTCGCCCCCATGTTCGAGGAGCAGAACCTCGCGGTCGACCACAACATGCTGATCATGGAGACGCTGCGCGAGACCGCCGAGGAGAACGGATTCGTGTGCCTTCTCCACGAGAAGCCCTTCGAGGGCGTCAACGGCTCCGGCAAGCACTGCAACTGGTCGATCGCCTACGGCGGCAGGAACCTTCTCTCGCCGGGCGACAACCCGCGCGACAACGCGATATTCCTAACGTTCCTCTCCGCCGTCATCAGGGCGATCGACCTCCACTCCGACCTCCTGCGCAGTTCGACCGCAGGCGCGGGGAACGACCATCGCCTCGGCGCGAACGAGGCGCCTCCGGCCGTCATCTCCGTCTTTCTGGGCGACGACCTCTCAGCCGTGATGAAGGAGATCGAGACCGGCCGCGCCGGGAAGAAGACGGGCCGCACCGCGATGAGGATTGGCGTGGACACCATGCCGCCGATACCCAAGGACGTCACCGACCGCAACAGGACCTCCCCGTTCGCCTTCACCGGAAACAAGTTCGAGTTCCGCGCGCCGGGCTCCTCGCAGAACTGCGCCGCCAGCCAGGCCGTCCTCAACACGATCGTCGCCGAGTCCATCGACGCCATCTGCGACAAGCTGGAGGCCGCGGGCGGCGACTTCAACGTCGAGCTCCAGAAGCTCCTGAAGCGCCTCATCGCAAAGCACAAGCGCATCCTCTTCTCCGGCGACGGCTACGCGGACGAATGGCGCGAGGAGGCCAGGAGGCGCGGCCTCCCCGACCTCCGCAGCACGCTGGAGGCCATCGAGCCGCTCTCCAGCCCCGCCAACTGCGCGATGTTCGTCAAGTACGGCGTGTTCAGCGAGGGCGAGCTGAAGAGCCGCCACGAAATCGCGGCGGACGGCTACCGCTCCAGGATAATGATCGAGGGCAAGGTCGCGCTGGAGATGGCGAGAGCCATGATCCGCCCGGTCGTCGCCGACGAGTTCAGCCGCCTCGCGACGGCCATCGGCCAGGCCTCCAAGGACGGCCTCAAGGTCGGCATCGCCGGCCTGAAGGCCCTCTCGCTCAAGCTCGGCGCGGGCCTTGACGACCTCCACGTGAAGTGCGAGAAGCTCGAGAAGGCCATCGCGAAGGGGAAGGTCCCGGACGTCATCGCGTCCATGACCGAGGTCCGCCGCACCGTGGACCGCCTGGAGCACCTCGTCGACGACTCCAAGTGGCCGCTCCCGAAGTACCGGGAGATGCTGTTCATCTATTGAAAGGCAAAAGGAAAGGAAAGAGAAAAATGCTCAAGGGAATCTCCCCGGCCGTGTCGCCGGACCTGCTGAAGACCCTCGCCGAGATGGGACACGGCGACGAAATCGTTATATCCGACGCGCACTTTCCCGCGCACACCTTCAACCCCCGCGTACTGCGCGCGGACGGGCTTGGCGCGGATACGCTCCTTGCGGGGATCATCCCGCTCTTCGAGCTCGACGCATACGCGACGCCCGTCGTCATGATGGACGCCGTCCCCGGCGACACCCTCGACCCCGACGTCGAGGCCAGGTACCGCAAGGCGCTCGGCTATTCCGGCGAGATCGAGAGGATGGAGCGCTATGCGTTCTACGAGCGCGCTAAGAAGGCGTATGCGGTCGTCGTCTCCGGCGAGACCGCCAAGTACGGCAACATCATCCTGAAGAAGGGCGTCACGCCGCTGGAGGTGCGGTGATGGCGCGGCTCCCAATTAAGCTTCTCGCCGCCGTCTGCGCGGCGTCCGTTTCGTCCTTCTCGCTTGCCGCGGCCAAGCAGAGCGCGCAGAAGACCGCTCCCAAGCCTGCGCCCAAGGCCGCCGCCGCGAAGCTGGCGAAACCCGCTCCCGCCAAGCCCGCAGTGGCGAAGCCGGCGAAACCAGCTGCGGCGAAGCCGGCCGCACCGGCCAAGCCTGCCGCGAAGCCCGCCGCCGCGAAGCCAACGGCGCCTGCGGCCTCCCGCGACTGGTCGAAGATA
Organism: uncultured bacterium; assembly: GCA_902799955.1. Classification (GTDB taxonomy): domain Bacteria; phylum Verrucomicrobiota; class Kiritimatiellia; order RFP12; family UBA1067; genus UBA1067. The sequence continues at coordinate 20,577 of CADCCQ010000044.1, forward strand.
TACCTTGGCGTTCTGCCGTCCGTCTCCCCGGACGGGAAGTTCTTCGTGTTCTCATGGATGAACCGCATCTGGAAGGCGCCTGTCGCCGGCGGAACGGCGATCCCCCTCGACGACGGCAGGTCGGTGAACGGCTGCCCGTTCGTCGCGCCGGACGGCAGGCGCATCGCCTTTGTGTCCAACCGCTACGGGACGGACCAGGCGTTCGAGATCGAGCTCGGCGCGGACGGCCTGTCGGCGTCCGGCCCCAGGCAGCTCACCAGCCACACCGAGAGCCTGTCGCTCTGCGGCTACACGCCCGACGGCAATTCGCTGCTCGCGCTCGTGTACCGCGACCACGCGTCGGAGAACTCGTCCAGCAAGCTCATCTCGATGAGGCCCGTGCTGATGCCGACGGGCCAGAAGGGCCCAGAGCGGCTGCTCATGGACGTCCCGGCGCATTCGCCCGCGATCTCGCCCGACGGCTCGCGAGTCCTGTTCACGTCGCGCTACGGCTACGACTACCTCCGCTTCAGGAAGCACGGCCCCAACACGACGACGAGCAACGCCGGCGACATCTGGATGTACGAGAAGGCGACTGGCAGGTACACGCCGGTCGTGATGGACCGCTTCGACTCGACGACCCCCATGTGGACGCCTGACGGCAAGTCGTTCTACTACCTCTGCGACGCCAACGGCGTGCGCAACATCCGCCTCCGCTCGCTGGAGACCGGCAAGGAGCGCGCGATAACGGACTTCACGGACGACCATATATTCGCGTACTCGCTTTCCGCGGACGGGCGCACGATGGTGTTCAGCAAGGGCTTTGACATCTGGAGGATGGACCCGACTGCGGAGAGGCCCGTCGCCGAGAGGATCGACATGAGGCCGGCCGGGTTCGACCCGTCCGCCCCGCGCGTCGTGCGCCGCTCCTACTCCGACATGGACAACAACGACACGACGGGGACGTGTTCGTTCCGGGACAAGGGCCGCGAGGTCGCGTTCACGACCGGCGGCGACCTGCTCGTCATGGAGACGGGCGGCGACAAGCCCCAGCACCCGACGGTCATACACGGCTCGTCCAGGACCCACGAGCGCGAATGCGTGTTCTCGCCAGACGGCACGGCCCTCTACTACCTCTCCGACCGTGGCGACGGCACGGATATCTGGGTCGCCAGGTGCTCCGAGACGAACAGGCCGTGGGCGAAGAACTCCCGCTTCCTGCGCCGCCGCCTCACCGACGACGACATGTACCGCCGCAACCTCTCCATCTCGCCGGACGGCAGCCGCCTCGCATGGTGCAACCTGAACGGCAAGCTGTTCTTCGCGGACACCAACGGCGTGGTCGTCGCGGAGTCCACCGTGTCGTCCGCCAGCTGCGGCTCCTACGCCTTCTCTCCCGATGGCCGCCATGTCGTGGCGTCGCTGCGCGACGGCTACGGCAACCAGGACGTCTGGGTCATCCCCGCCTGGCGCGCGAAGGACGGCGAGAAGGCGCCCGCGCCTTGCAACATCTCCCGCAACCACAAGTGGGACGGCTCGCCCGCCTGGTCGCCCGACGGGCGCGTGATCGCGTTCTCCGGCTGCCGCGCCGCCACCGGCGACATCGCCTACATCTTCTACGCATACCTCGACCCGGCCGACGAAAACGCTGAGACGACCGGCGACAAGAAGCAGCGCAAGGAGCCCTGCAGGCCGGACTTCGCCACGCTCCCCGACCGCGTCCGCGCCACCGGCATCAAGGGCAACGGCGCGTTCTTCGCAAAGGACTCCAGGACGATCTCCTTCTCGTTCAACAACATGGTGCAGAAGATCAGGGTCCCCGACGGCATCAAGGCCGAGACGATCAGCCAGAAGGACGGCGACACGGTCGACTGGATCAAGACTGACAAGGGCGAGAAGCTCCTCCGCGTCGTGAAGAGGCTGCCCGCGATCGGCGACAAGACGATCCCGTTCTACTACTACCAGCACACGGACGTCCAGGACTACCAGGAGCTCGCGTTCCTGATCGGCTGGACGGACATCCGCGACGGATTCTACGATCCGCGGATATGCGGCGCCGACTGGGCCGCGGTCCGCGAGAAGTACCGTCTCGCCGCGCGCTACGCGCCGTCGCGCGGGGTGTTCGCGCGCGTAATGCGCATGATGTACGGCGAGATAGACGGTTCGCACCTCAGCTTCTCCTTCACCGACGAGTCGAACAAGCGCTGGAACGACAAGCCGCAGATCCGCGGCTGGACGATCTTCACCGGGCACCTCGGCGTCCACTTCGACGCGACCCACAGGGGCTGCGGGTGGCTCGTCAAGGACGTCATCCCCGGCACGCCGGCCGACAAGGGCGAGAAGGGCCTTCTGCCGGGCGACCTCGTCCTCTCGGTCGACGCTCGCAAGGTCGCCGCCGGCATGGACTACGCCGACGTCATGAACACGCCGCTCCCCCACAAGTACCGACTCGTCGTGCAGAGGAACGGCAAGAACCTCGAGCGCACGGTGGAGGCCATCTCCTTCACGAAGGCGCGCCGCGCCATGCGCGACGCCGAGGTCGCGAAGATCCGCGAGCGCCTCCATTCCCAGCACAACTTCGGCTACCTCTGCATCGACTCCATGGACGACGAGAGCGCCAACGAGTTCGAGGACCGGGTGTTCGCGGAGTGCTTCGGCAGGGACGGCGTGATCGTGGACGTCCGCTTCAACAGCGGCGGGCACACGGCCGACCGCCTCATTGACATCCTCTGCGCCAACCGCCACGTGCGCACGCGGACCCGCGGCGTGGACAGCGAGGCGTTCCTCATGGGGCGCTTCAACCGCCCCGTGATAACCGGGCTCCCCGTCGTCGCGCTCGCCAACGAACGGAGCGAGTCGAACGCCGAGGAGTTCTCCCATGCGATGAAGACGCTGAAGCGCGCCAAGGTCGTTGGCTGGGAGACCGCCGGCGCGGTCATCGGCACCGTGCCGTTCAGCATACTCGACTACGGCAGGGGCCGCCGCCCGCGCGTCGGCTTCTTCCTCCCGGACGGAACGAACCAGGAGTTCCACGGCGCGAAACCCGACGTCGAGGTCGATCTTACGCCTGCGGACATCGCGGCAAAACGCGACCCGCAGCTTGAAACCGCAATCAAAGTGCTGACAGAGGAGGTGGAGGCGAAGCGCAAGTCGCCGCCGCCCGCCCTAAGGTACGGAGCACCAGGAAAGGAACACACACTATGAAGAAGACACTACTCGTTTCGCTCGTGGCCGCAGCGGCCGCGTCGTCCGCAGTCGCGCAGTCCAGCAACTCGCCCGACCCCGCGGGAAGTTATGTCGTCGCCCTAGACGGGGAGACGGCGAAGTCCGCCGACTGGCAGAAGGTGGCCGACGCGCTCGTCGCCAAGTACTCGGCGAAGCTCGTGAACTACGACGCGTCGTCCGTCGAGGGGATCCTCCCGGAGCTGCGCAAGCTGAAGCCGCGCTACGTCTGCTTCGTCACCGCCCCCGAGCGCGCCGGACGCAGCCTCGTCGTCGAGGCGGCGCAGGCGCTGCGCAAGATCGACGACGACCCGTACGGCGACGCCATCTGGGGAATCGTCACGGGCTACAACGCGGACGACGCGATGCGCATGGTCGAAGGCGACCCCATCGAGGTCGAGAGCATTGCCACCAGCATGGGCGGCAGCAGGACTCTCGACGGATGGAAGCACGGCTTTGCGTCCGACGAGGGCAACATGGGCCGCATGTGGGTGAAGCTTCCCGGCTCGACCAACACCGTCGAGATCGCAACCGCCCCCAACCCCGCGAAGTCCCTCGCCGCCGCGTTCCGCGGCATCCCGGTCGACTACTGGGTGACGAGCGGGCACGCAACCGAGCACGACTGGCAGATCATCTACAACAAACCCAAGGGCGGATGCTTCGTCCACAAGAATGGACGCCTCGTGGCCGTCACGTCGCAGAATGACTACGCCCTCGTCTTCAGTCCCAACCCGAAAGTCTACATCGCCGCCGGCAACTGCCTCATCGGGCACGTCGACGGCAAGGACTGCATGGCCACCGCCTGGATGCACACGGGCGGCGCCGTGCAGATGCTCGGCTACACCGTCGAGACGTTCTACGGCTTCATGGGATGGGGCGCAAAGTCGATGTTCGAGTCGGGCCGCTACACCGCCGCCGAGGCGTTCTACCTCAACAACCAGGTGCTCCTCTGGGCGATCGGCAAGCTGAACAAGGATTTGCGCGACGTGGAAATCCCCGCCAAGGAAAAGCTCAGCACGCGCAAGTTCATCAGGATGATGCAGGGCAGGATAAGGACGCAGGACGAACTCGGCCTCACCTGGGACCGCGACACGTTCGCGTTCTACGGCGACCCCGCCCGCAGCGTCAGGTTCCCGGAGAAGAGGAAGGACATCGACATCAAGGTGTCCGGCGACAAAATCACGCTCGACTTCCTGCGTGACGTCTCGTTCCCGGACAAGATCGAAGTGAAGAGCACGCGTCCCGTCGCCGTGCTGCTCGACAAGGCGCCGGCCAGGGGCGCGGCGATCTTCGCGGAAGGCGGGGAGGAGCCGCTCGCCGATTCGGTGGTGACTGACGTGTTCGCGCTCATCCCTCTCACAGGCAAGCATCCAAAGGGCGAAAAGCTCGCGTTCGCCATCCGCCCCGGCAAGTCGTCGGCGGCCGCCAAATAACGCCCGTCGACTAACGACTAACGACTAGCGACTAACCACTAGCGACTATCGACTAACGACTAACAACTATCCACTATCGACTAACCACTACCCACTAACCACTAACGACTAACAACTAACGACCAGCCATGTCAAAACGAGTAATGCTCATAGGCGCCGGCGGAGTCGCCGGCGTGGCGGCCGCGAAGATGGCCCAGAACCCCGAGACTTTCGGCGAACTGCTGATAGCGTCCCGCACCGAGGCTCGCTGCAAGGCGATCAAGGCGGACGTCGAAAGCCGCTATGCGGCGGGGAACGGGAAATGGGGAACAGGGAACGGGAGTCGTACGAAGATCACGACCGCGCAGATCGACGCGATGGACGTCCCGCGCCTCGTCGCGCTCATCCGCGAGTACAAGCCCGACCTCGTGATGAACATCGCGCTCCCGTACCAGGACCTCGCGATCATGGACGCCTGCCTGGAGGCGGGGGTCAGCTACCTCGACACGGCCAACTACGAGCCGCCGGACGAGGCGCACTTCGAGTACTCCTGGCAGTGGGCGTACCGCGAGAGGTTCGAGAAGGCGGGACTCACCGCGATCCTCGGCTGCGGCTTCGACCCCGGCGTCACCCAGGTGTTCTCCGCCTACGCGCAGAAGCACTACTTCGACACGATCGAGACCTTGGACATCCTCGACTGCAACGGCGGCGACCACGGCTATCCTTTCGCCACCAACTTCAACCCTGAGATCAACATCCGCGAAGTCGCCGCCAAGGGCAGCTACTGGGTCGCCGATTCAGAAGTTGAAAGGTTGAAAGGTTCCAAAGTTGAAAAGTCGGCTGAGGATGAAGGACTTTTCAACTCTTCAACTCTTCAACCTTTCAACTTTCGGAAGGCGTTCGACAAGGGCTGGTGGGTCGAGACCGCGCCGATGGCGATCAAGCGCGTGTACAACTTCGACCAGGTCGGCGAGAAGGACATGTACCTGCTCCACCACGAGGAGCTGGAGTCGCTCGGCTGCAACCTGAAGGGCATCAAGCGCATCCGCTTCTTCATGACTTTCGGCCAGAGCTACCTCACGCACCTAAAGTGCCTCGAGAACGTCGGGATGACGCGCATCGACCCCGTGGACTTCAAGGGGCAGAAGATCGTCCCGATCGAGTTCCTGAAGGCGCTCCTCCCCGACCCCGCGACGCTCGGGCCGCGCACCAAGGGCAAGACGAACATCGGCTGCATATTCCACGGGCTCAAGGACGGGAAGGTCGTTGACTACAACGTGTACAACGTCTGCGACCACCAGGAGTGCTACGCCGAGGTCGGCTCGCAGGCGATAAGCTACACGACCGGCGTCCCGGCGATGATCGGCGCGAAGATGTTCCTCGAGGGCAAGTGGACCGAGAAGGGCGTCCACACCTGCGAGGAGTTCGACCCGGATCCGTTCATGGCCGAGCTGAACGTGCAGGGGCTTCCCTGGACTGAAAACTTCAACCCGGTCAAGGTGGACTGACGCCGATGCTGCGCTACGCCGCGAGAAGACTGCTGGAGCTGATCCCGACGACGCTCGGGATCCTGCTGTTGGCGTTCGTCCTCTTCAACGTGGTAGTCGGCTCGTCGCCGGCCCTCACGATCCTGGGGAAGGGCGCGGACGAGAGGTCGATCGCGGCGTTCAACAAGCGCTACGGATACGACAAGCCGCTCATCGTCGGCAAGTGGGGGAGCGTCGAAGGGGAGAAGGCCTGGAAGGGGCTCCTCGACAGCCAGTTCTGTTCGTTCGTGAAGGGCGTCGCCACGGGCGATCTGGGATACTCCACCAAGATGAACGAGCCGGTGAAGGACGTCCTGAAGCGCGGCGTCGGGCCTTCGCTTTCGCTCACGGTGCCGATCCTCGTCGCGGGCACGCTGTTCGCGCTTGCGCTCGCGATGCTCTCCGCCGCGTTCCGCGGGGGCGCGGTGGACAAGACCATACTTTTCTTCTCCGCCGCGCTGATGAGCGTCAACTACGTCATCTGGGTCCTCCTCGGGCAGTTCCTGCTCGCCTTCAAGGCCGGGTGGTTCCCGATTTGGGGGTACGGAGGGGCGATGTACCTCGCGCTGCCCGTGATCATCGGCATCGTCAGCTCGCTTGGCATGGACGTCAGGTTCTACAGGACCGCGATCCTCGACGAGCTGTTCAAGCCGTATGTCCTCACTGCTCGGTCGAAGGGTCTTTCGCGCGTGGTGATAATGACGCGGCACGTCCTGCGCAACGCGCTCATCCCGATCGTGACGTACATCTCGCTTTCGATACCATATCTCTTCACCGGCTCGCTTCTGCTTGAGAGCTTCTTCGGCATTCCGGGGCTCGGGTCGGTTTCGATAAACGCGATACAGTCGGGCGACCTGGCGGTGGTGAGGGCGCTTGTCGTGTTCGGCGCGCTCGTCTACCAGGTCGTCAACCTGGCGACCGACCTTCTGTACGCGGTCCTCGACCCCCGCATAAGGCTTTCGAAGTGACGCGCCTTTTCGTTGCGCGGGATGCGTCGCGGCCGTTGCAGTTGCCAAAATGGGACAGCCTATTTTGATGCCCTGCGGTAGCGGTAGCCGTCGAACGAGGTAGCGCTGAAAAGCTTCCAGACGGGCAAAACGTCTCCGTTGGGCTGGATGCGGTCGCTCATCTGCGAAACGCGCATCACCTCGTCAAGAGGCGCTTTGTACACGACATTTCCGTCGATGGCTATCTCAAGACGGCCATCGGCCGTGCAGAGCCTGAACGAATGTGAGTCGTTCCGGACAAGCGCGCCTTCCGCAACCACAAGTGTTGGCGCTCGTCCGATTTCCAGGAATTCCTTCTCGACATCCTTGCGGCCGTTTTCGCGGTTGGCTGAGGTGAACGTCTCGACCGCATATCGGTCTCCCTTGTCGTCGCGACTGAATGAGATGTACGGATACGCCCACGAACTGTCATCGGCGCAGAATCCCGAATACGGTCTTCCAAGCCCCCATCCGATGTTCCATGTCTTCTGCTTCCCGTTCCCCTTCTCGAAATGCACCGTCGCCTCGTACTCGACGCCGATTCCGGGAAGCGCCGTGGTGAGGCGGTAGAATCCCTTTCGCCCGTGCCTCTCCAGTCTCGCCCTTCCGTCGGCCTCGGTGCGCGTCATCGACCACCAGTGGTTGGCTTCGCTCCCGAAGCGCGTTGGCATGACGTCAACCCATCCGCCCGCCTTTTCCTGGACGGCGAGCCTCATTGCAAAATAGCGGTTGGCCGCAAGATACTTCTCCGCTTCGCTGGGACGCCCGATTTTCTGGAGCGCTTCGTACATCTTGAACGCATCGTCAATGCGCCCGTCCGCCGCAGCCTCTTCCGCATCGAGAAATTCCTTCGCACGCGGGCTTTGGCAGAGTATGTCGAACATATAGCGGAGCGCCACGCTCTCGTTGGCGGGCGAGTACGTGTTCTTCAGCCAATGCGCGTCGTCATATCCCGACAAAGGCTTTTCTATCGACTTCCACCAGCGTCGTGCCTCCTTCCAGTCGCCGAGCTGCATCGCAAGACCCATGCCCATGCCTCGGAACACGTCACGCGACGGCATGAACCTCGAATCCGGCGCCGCCGCGTAAGCCTCGAACATTCCGTACAGCGCCTTCGCAAGGTCGGGCGTCACGACCTTGGCGAACACGCCCTTCTGGGACATTCCCTGCGTCTCCGCCACCAGTATCTTCTGCAATGCGTCGGCTGCGGCGCGATACGAGAACGTGGAGCGCACGTCCACGTTTGTCGCACATTCCCATATTACGTCAAGGAGGAATCCCGTGGATCCGCCCCAGCGCGACGTCTGGAAGTGCAGGAAGCGCTCCACGGTCTCGGCGCTCCTGTCCAGCGAATTGGAGATCGCGACGGCGCACCAGTGCAGTGGGTCGCCCGCCGAGCCGCACGAACGCCCGGCGAGGCTCGACAACTGCATGGCGGCGCGCGTCTCCTCCGGACGCAGCCGGACTGCCGCGAGCAGATTCGACTCCGCCGCACGGTTGCCGTCGGCCCATCCCCTCCAACCTTCGTCTGTCACATCCTTCGCCCACCCCGAACCGCGCGCGTCAGACGCCCTGTCCATGGACGCGGCCGCATTCTCGCACAGCGTCAGGTACTCGTCTCCGAACGCCACGACCACGCCCTCCGAAAGGTTCACCTGTTCGGAAAACCGTTCAAGTATCCGCCTGTCCGCGGACTTGTAGATGCCGGCGACGTGGGCGAACGACTTCTCGAGTTCGGAGATCGCGTCTTGAAGGGGCTTTTTCGGTTCGTCCTCCTTCCGTGATATGTGATACTTCGCAGACGTCACCGCATACGCTCTCAGAATGAAGCCGAGCACCGGTTCGCGCTTGAAGTCGTGGCTTCCGGCGGCGGCCTTGAATATCGAATTCCCCTGCCAGTACCGGTCGTCCCCGCTGATTCCGATATAGTGGACGATTGCGACCGCCGCGTCGCGGCACTTCGCGCGCCAGAGTTCGTGCGCGGCGCACTTCTCCTCGCCGGACGGGAACTCCGCACGGCCGGTCGCGAGGCAACGGGCCAGTGCGGAACGGACAAGCCGAAGTTTCTCGACGTCTTTTGCGGACATCCCCTTCGGCGGCGCAAGCGTCTCCACGAGATGCCTTTCGTAGAACGGCATGGCGATGTTCGTCCAGTATTCCGTTTCGAATCTCGCATCCGCCCGATGCGGAAGATTCAAGGACTCCCGGCGGACGTGCAGGGATTCATCCTCGTATTCCTCATCGTCGCCATCGTCGTCCGAGGTCTGCTTGGCGTTCATTTTCGCTTCCTCGTAGGCTCTCAATGATTCTTTCATCGCATTGAAGGCCTTTTCCTGTCCGTCGATCAGTTTCTTCTTGCGATCCTCCATGTTCTTCGGAACGACCATGGCCTTCGCCTCGGCGAAGGCCTTCTCGTACAACGGTACGTACTTCGCATACACATCCTCGAACATGAGTCCCTGCGCATACTTCATCGCCTCGCGCATGTACTTCTTCTTTTCCGCCTTCGGCATGTCCTTCTTCGGCTCCGGAAACTTCTCCTTGACTTTCTCGAACACAGCCATCGACTCCTTTTCCATCTGCTTGTCATGGCGGTTCAGCGCGTCCTCAATCGGCTTGATGTACTTCTTCACGTCGGGCGCATCGCGGATTTCGGCGTCCAGTTTCTCAATGTACTTCTCCGGGCCGCCACTCTCGTATCCGAGCCTGGCCACCTCCTCGCCCTTAGAATCAAGGACGACCACCGTGGGAAATTCCTCTACGCTGAACTTCTCTACGAGTTTTGGGTTCTCCTTCGCCGCCTTGGGCGTGAGGAGCGACTCGTCGGCCGGCGAATCAACCATGAGAAGCACGTATTTCCGAGCGGCGGCCTTGCGGAACGCATCTGTCGCGAACACTTCCTTGTCGAGGCGTTTGCACCATCCGCACCAATCGCTTCCCGAAAAGTCGACGATGATGCACTTGCCTTCCGCCGCCGCCTTCTTGAGCGCTGCGTCGTAGTCGTCAAGCCACCCTTCGGGGGTTGACGTCTTCGCGAAAGCGAACGAAACGGCGAACGCCGCGCACAATGCCAGCACCGCCCCTGATGTCCTGTTTTTTCCCACCATGACTGCTTTCCTTTCTACCGCTGAGTTCGTTGCAGAAACCCTCTTTCGCATCGTCTGCGAACGCGACTTGCGCGACTATGTAACGTGTGTTTCATCTGGTGGACAGTTTATCACAATTTCACCCTCAGCGCAAGAGTGTTTTTAGAACACGAAATCCGCCGCATATGCCGCTTGGTTCGGGCGCATCTGCATTTTTCATCCGCGCATATTTTGAAACAACTGAAACAACTTGCAAAAACAATTTTTTCTTCTCGCCGCGTAACTACGCGGCGTTCTTTTTCAGACAAGTTGTTTCCCATCATTAGAGGATGTGGTGGTGAATTATACAGATGCGCCGCTTGGTTCGCAAGCGCTCAAGAAGGGTTGAAAACAAGTTCCCGTTGTGATATACTCAAACATCAAACGACAAAACGGAGACACAGTAAATGCAGAACATAAGATACGCAGCTTTCGGACGCGTCGCGGCGTTGGCAATCGCCGTCGGGGCGCTGACCACGGCGGACGCCGCGGCCCCGAAGTACGTGTTCATGTTCCTCGGCGACGGGATGTCCACCCCACAGCGGATGATCGCCGAGGAGTACGCGCTCGCGACGGGCCACGGCCCGCTGACGCTCAACCACCTGAAGATGCAGTCCTCGGCGCGCACGTGTTCGTCGACGTCGCTCATCACGGACTCCGCCGCCGCCGCGACGGCCCTCGCCTGCGGCGTCAAGACGTACAACGGCGCGGCGGGCGTCGACGCCGACGGGAAGAGAGTCGAGAACATACTCGAGGTCGCGCACCGCAAGGGGCGCAAGGTCGGCGTCGTCACCTCGGTCACGATCAACCACGCGACCCCCGCCGGGTTCTGCGCCCACCGCAAGCACCGCGGCCGCCTCTACCAGATCGGGCTCGACCTCGTCGACTCCCCCTACGAGTACTTCGCCGGCGGCGGCTTCGACGGCAAGCAGAACGACAAGAAGGACCCGCAGTACCGCGGCGACCTCCTGGAACTCGCCGAGAAGGCGGGCTTCTCCGTCGCCACGAACCTGGCCTCGTTCCGCGCGTTCAAGCCCGGCCGCCGCGCGTTCTACCGCGGCGACGACGGAGAGCTCCAGTACGCGATCGACGCGGACGGCACGCAGCCCACGCTCGCCGAGATGACGGCGAAGGGCGTCGAGCTCCTCGACGGGCCGCAGGGCTTCTTCCTCTTCGTGGAGGGCGGCAAGCTCGACCACGCCGGGCATGCCAACGACACCGCGACGAACCTCCGCGAGGTCCTCGCGCTCGACGACGCCGTGCGCGTCGCGAAGGAGTTCCAGGACAAGCACCCCGACGAGACGCTCATCCTCGTCGTCGGCGACCACGAGACGGGCGGCATGGCGATGGGCTTCGGCGGGGCGGGCTACGCGCTCCACCTCCGCCGCCTCTCCCGCCAGCGCTGCTCGTGGGAGCAGTTCGAGCGCAAGGTGAAGAAGGCGAAGTCCGCCGCGAGGAAGGAGGGCAGGCAGTTCACGTTCAAGGACGCGCAGTCGCTCCTCGAGAAGTGGTTCGGATTCGACTTCGGCAAGGTCGGCAAGGACTCCGGCGACGCCGCCGCCGGCGGCAAGTTCGCGAAGCGCAGGCTCAACGCCGGGCGCGACGACGAGATATGGCTCACCGCCGCGGACATCAAGCGGCTCGAGAACTCGTTCAGGCGCAACGGGCTGCAGTTCACCGCGATCCACATCATGAGCGCCAAGGCGGGCGTCGGCTGGTCCTCGACCGCGCACACCGCGCTCCCCGTCATGTGCACAAGCGAGGGCGTCGGCGCGGACTCGTTCACCGGGCTTCTCGACAACACGGACATAGCGAAGCGCCTGAAGGCGCTCTTCGAGTGACGGAATGGCGCGTTCAGGCAACATAGCCGCCACGCTCGTCCTGGCCGCCGTCTGCGTGGCGCTCTGGTTCGCGCCCCCCCCGCAGGTCTCATTCGTCCAGGAGGGCGAGACCCGCCGCGCCCGCGTCGTGGAGATTGACGACTCCACCGTCGAGACGCACGGGCTGCTCAGGTTCGGAACGCAGCATCTCAAGGTGCGGCTGCTCGACGGCCCCCGCAAGGGCGAGACGTTCTCCGCCGTGAACGAGATCCGCGCGCAGATGGACCTCGACAAGCACTTCGTCCCGGGCGACACCGCAGTCGTCGTCGAGAGGGGCGACGAGGACCCGAAGGAGGACGTGATTATCGCCCGCGACCACTGGCGGGCCGGATGGGCGCTCGCCATATTCGCCGCGTTCGCCGCGCTCCTCTGCGTCTTCGGCGGCTTCACGGGCGCGAAGGCGCTCTTCAGCTTCGTCTTCTCGGCGCTCGTCATCTGGAAGGGCGTCATACCGCTCGCGCTCAGGGGCTGGCCCGCGTCGTGGACCTGCTTCGGGGCGGTCTGCCTCCTTTCCGCCGTCATAATGTACCTCGTCGCCGGGTGGACGCGCAAGGGCCTCGCGGCGTTCGCGGGGACTGCCGTGGGCGTCTTCGCCGGGCTCGCGATGGCGCATGCCTTCGGGCGGCTCATGCACATCAACGGCGCGACGCTCCCGTACGTCCAGGCGCTCCTCTACTCGGGGTACGAATTCCTCGACCTCCAGGACGTCTTCATTGGCGCGATGGCGCTCGCGAGCTCCGGCGCGGTCATGGACCTCGCGATGGACATAGCGAGCGGTGTCGAGGAGGTCGCCAGGCACAACCCGGCCCTCCCGCGCCGTGAGCTGCTGCTCTCCGGCTTCAGGATCGGACGCAGCGTCGTGGGCACCATGACGACGACCCTGCTGCTGGCCTACTCCGGCGGCTACATCACGCTGCTTATGATGTTCGCCGCGCAGGGGACGCATCCGCTTGACATAGTGAACTCCACGCTCGTCTCCGCCGAGCTGGTGAAGACGCTGATAGGCAGCTTCTCGCTCGTCCTCGTCGCGCCGTTCACCGCCGTCGCCGCGGCGCTCGTGTTCTCGCCCCGCCGTCGCGGCGGCCCACCCCATGTCGGAACGGTGTAACCTTTGCACCCTTGACCTGCATCAGACTTTTGCGGAAATTCTTCTGCACATCTCCTTGTTCTGTGGTATAATAGTGTCACAAGACAAGGAGATGTAAAATGTGCAATCGAGCTGGTGGAAAAAGAAATACGGGGCGCGGCGCATTTGGCACGGCCGTCATCCTGGCGGCGATGGGCTTGGCGGCGAACGCGGCAAGCATCGCCATCGACGATGTGAAACAGCATTGGCCGTGGAGCAACAGTGTCGACATAACCTACACGGTGACCGACGGCGACGGCTGTTTTGACGCCCGTGTGGGCAGGGTCTGCATCAAGAGCGTCGTCAACGGTGTCGAGTACGTCGCGTACGACGACATTTCCAGTCCAGGGCGGCATACCGTCGCATGGACGAATCCGCCACAGGGCGTGAAATGCGACGACTGCAAGATGTCCGCCGAGCTGTTCCTCTCCGATCCCGTCCCGCCCGGCGACGACTACATGGTCGTAGATCTCGTGACCGGCGCCGTCACGTACGAGGGCCTCTTCGCGCCGAACGAGAAGTTCGCCTCCTTCACTGGCCAGCAGCTCTCCAACGCGCGCTACAACACCGACAAGTACAAGACGACGCATTACGTTCTGCGCAAGATACCCAAAGGCACCTACAAGGCGAAGCGCGGGACAAAGGCGTTCAAGGGCTGGACGACCGACAGGGACTACTACATCGGAATCTTCTGCTGGACGACTGCGCACTACGGGAACGTAATCAAGCGCACGGACGGACGGGACGCCACCCCGTGGTCGGACTACAGCCTGCAATCCCGCAGATGGACGCCTCGTGACATTCGCGGGAACACGGTTCCGTCGGGGACGGTCGCAAAATATCCCAGCGCCGACGCCGCAATCGCCGCGAAGAAGTGGCGTCCGCTTGAGCTGCTCAACGCGAAGACGGGGATGGCCTTCGACATCCCCACCGAACTTATGCACGAGATCGCCTGCCGCGCCGGCACTACGACCACGTTCTTCTGGGGGAACGACGCGTCGCTCGCCCCGCAATACGCGGTCTATGGGATTTCGGGGCGCAACACCGATTCGCAGTATGCCGATCCGCCCGGCACGAGGAAGCCCAACGCCTGGGGGCTCTACGACATGGTAGGCAACGACTGGCAGTGGTGCAGGACGTATGTGGGCGAAGGGGAGCCGCCAGACGTGTTCACGCCCGGCAAGGGGGCGTCCGACCGCTGGTACGTGCGCGGGGAGAACATCTACCCCGCCGATCCGCATCGGTTGTCTTCCGACGTGCGGAGCTCTGCGTTCACCAAGAGCGGCGTAGGGTACAGCTTCCGCGCGGCGTACATCATGCCCAACGGCAGTAAATAATTTTGAAATTTGTTCCGCTTTCTCAACGAAATTGTGGTATAATAGAGACAAAGACTGCTGATCCCGGATGTGCAAAGTCTGAGGAAATGGCAAGACAAACCAGAAGACAAGGAGAGGCGAAAATGGTCAAAATCAACATAAACCACCTTTGTTCACGTGGCATCTTGCTCGCGGCGGCCATCGGCCTTGCAGCAGCCACATTGGCGGCGACGGTTGACCTCTCGACCGTTAGGGGCGACACGGTGCTTCAGGACGGCGACGTCGCAACCGGCACACTCGGCGGCAACTACAAAATATCCGTCGCTGACGGCGCCACGGTGACGCTCCGCAATGCGGTGATTGACCAGGACTCCGGCTGGGACGGCTGGGCAAGCGTCAACTGCCTTGGAGGTGCGACAATTGTCCTGGAGGGCGACAATACGCTCAATTCAAAGAACTCACGCTATCCCGCCATCCATATCCCGACAAACAAGACGCTGACCGTACGGGGAAGTGGCTCGCTTGCGGCGTGGGGTGGTAACGGGTCCGCCGCCATCGGCGGTGGTAATGGAATAGACTGCGGCAATATCGTAATCGCGGGCGGCACAATTACTGTGACTGTCTTGGGCCGGACAGCTGGCATCGGTTCCGGATCATTAAGTACCTGCGGAAATATCACCATCAGTGGCGGTACTATTACAACCGGTGTTAAAGATTCCAATTGCATGTGGTCTACTGGCATTGGCGCAGGGGCGGGGGGTTCATGCGGCGACATACTTATCAGCGGTGGAACGGTATATGCACAGGGTAAAAAAAGCACTGGCATCGGTAGCGGCTATTGTAGTTCTATTTATGGAAGAGGTAGCTCGTGTGGGTCCATCACCATCAGCGGCGGCAACGTCACCGCCATCAGCGACGATGGCGCGGCCGCCATCGGGAGCGCCAAGGGCATAGAAGGCGATTCCGGCGAGCCTAGCTATTATAGCGTCTGCGGCGACATTACCATCTCCGGCGGAACCGTCAACGCAACGATACTTCCCGCCACATTACGCGAATATAGCTGTGTCGGGATTGGCCCGGGTTGTATTAGTGCTGTCTGCGGCAACATCACAATCGGGTTGGGCATCACCAGCGTGACCGCCACTTCGGTATACCCTGGATACGAAGGTGAACTTGGAATACCAATTGGTGCGGCCGAGGGTGGTAGTGGCACATGTGGCACAATCGTCGTTGACCCGCGTCTGGTCGACGCGACGCGCGAAACCGCCGTGACCGCGAACCCCGAAATCAGGACCATGACACGGACCATCGAACCGCGCATCATCCACCTCGACGATCTTCCGCGCGACATGCTGTTTGGAAATGAATTGATTGTCCGTGACGGGAGTATTTTGACGGGAGTGCTTAAAAGCGGCTACAAGGTGTCCATCTGGAAAGGCGCGACGGTGACGCTCCGCAACGCGTGCATAGAACAAATATACCACGGTGATTATTGGGATGTGTATCCGTGGGCGGGCATCACGTGCCGTGGCGACGCCACCATCATCCTTGAAGGCGAAGGAGCGAATACGGTCATGGGATTCAACGAGGACGATCCCGGGATCTACGTGCCGGTGGGGAAGACGCTGACCATCCGGGGCGACGGCATTCTCGATGCGTTCCCTGGCCACCAGGGTTGCGGTGCCGCCATCGGCGCGAGCACAACCAACAGCTGCGGAAACATCGTGATAGAAAGTGGCACGATCTTTGCGAGTGTCAGTGGACGTTCCGGCCATTTCGCCGCGGGCATCGGAGGTACGGGCGCTGACTGTGGCTTCATTGAGATAAAAGGGGGCAACGTCACTGCGCTCGGCGGCGAAGGTGCCGCGGGCATCGGGGGTGGATTGGGAGGGAGATGCCGAGGCATTTCCATCGGTTCCGGAATCGAAACAGTGGTTGCCACTGCAGGCTATGATTGCGACAATCCCATCGGCGCGGGAAATGACGGGTCCTGCGGAGGTGTCGTGATGGGCTTTGGGCTCAAATCGGTCGCCGGCACCGACAATGAAGATAGGAAGACCAGCACGATTACGCACCAGTTCTTCGATCTTTCAGATGTAACCGAAAACACGACCATCAGCAACAACTCTATTGTCATCGGCTCTCACACTGGAACAAACAAGATATGCATCGCGGACGGCGCGACGGTCATGCTGCGAAACGTGAGCATCAACGCTGCCGGCCACAACTACTCCAGCACGCCCTGGGCTGGTATCACCTGCCTTGGTGACGCGACGATCATCCTTGACGAAGAGAACCTCGTCAAGGGGTGCAACGAATACTGGCCGGGCATATACGTTCCGGAAAACAAGACGCTGACAATTCGGGGCGAGGGTGCGCTGACGGCGGCGGGCAGTGGATTCTACGGCGCGGGTATCGGCGGCGGACAAGGAAACAGGAGCTGCGGCACCATCGTAATCGCGGGCGGCACAATAACGGCGACAGGCGGCGGTTTTGGTGCCGGCATCGGCAGTGGTTTCCAGAGTTTGTGCGACGGCATCACAATCAACGGTGGCACTATCACTGCTACGGGCGGCTCGGGCGCCGCAGGTATCGGTGGCGGAAACGATGGCGACTGCGGCAGCATCAGCATTACAGGCGGCGCGGTTGACGCCACAGGCGGAGCGGATGCCGCCGGCATCGGTTCGGGGATTTGCTACGAGTACGGCGGATGTTGCGGCTACATCACCATCGGCCCGAATATCGCGCTCGTCGTCGCGAAGGCAGGGAACGGTTGCGAGAATCCCATCGGCGCGGACGATGAAGACATGTGCGCCGGCGTCAGCGTTTCCACGTATCTGACCGACAACCACGGCAAGCCCACGCGCAGAATAGAGGGTGGCGGAATTCCCGCCTACGGCGCCTGGGCGGCGGCGAACGGAATCGCCGGCGCGTGGAACGAGAAGGATGCGAGCGGAATCTACAACGTGTTCCGCTATGCGTTCAACAAGCCGACGGACGACTTCACGATTATCGACATCACGTTCAACGAGGCGGGCAAGGTGGTTGTCGGTACGCCGCCGCTCGTGAACGGCGGGGGCTTTGTGTTCTCGGTCGTTGCGTCTGATACACCCGACGGAACGGGCAATGTCGCAACAACGCCGCTCGACCCGTCGGGCGAGACGACAATCAACGAGACAGGCAAGACCGCCCGCTTCTTCCGACTGACGGTGACGGAAGAATAGGGAGTTGACCCCGCCGGCGCCCGCCGCTCCGCAAGGTGCGGCGGGCGCGTTCGTTTCATTGAAAAACTCTGTGCCAAATTGCGATATAATATTCGTAAATGCGCGTTCTGACGAAGATGAAAGATTAACGGAAGCCAAGACAACAACGTTTTGTTGTGATATAATATGTTTGTAAAGCAAGAAAGGAATGAACTAACATGAGAGTCAGAAATGGTTATATGGCGGCTATGGTTGTCGCGGCAAGCGCGTCGTTCGCGATGGCTGCCGGCGCGGCGGTTTCAACGGCGGCGAGGGCGGATGCAGTCTCGCCGGTTGTCACGCATTCGCTTGACACGACGGCCGCTGCCTCATTGGGCGAGAAGTTCCCGGAGACGATGCGCGGCGGCACGTGGAAGGTGATCTACTCTTCGGCGGAAGGTCCGGAGGGGCGCGCCCTCGAAGTGCTCACCAAGCGCGCCGGGACGTATTTCCTGCGCGAGGCGCATTTCGCGACGCCGTTCGTGCTGCCGCTCGAGAAGGACGGCGGCGATGTCGTCGACACGAAGCGTGACGCGTTCGTGATCGGCGTCCCCGCGAAGAACGCGACGCTGCGTGCGCTCCTTGGCGACAAGAAGGTCCCCGCCGGCGGGTATCTCATCAAGACGATGCGCAAAAACGGACGCAACGTCGTCGTCATCGCCGGCGACAATCCCTCCGCCGTGCTCTGGGGAACGTTCGACTTCCTCGACGTGGTCGTGCCTGACCTCGAGGCGCGGCTGAAGAACGCCCACTGCTGCTACCCCGGCACGTTCTTCAGGAGCGAGAGGATCCCGTCCTGCGAATACGCCACCGCGCCCGAGACTCCTGTGAGAAGCGCATGGATGTGGGGCCACGTCATCAACGACTACAACGCGTCGTTCCGCGAAATGGCGCGTGCCCGCTTCAACCGCGCGATCATCTGGAACGACCGCCAGATCGTGAACGCGCGCGAGGTCGTCGAATGCGCCCACAGCTGGGGCATTGAGGTGTACTGGGGATTCCACTGGGGCTGGGGGATCGAATTCAACGACCTCAGCAAGCTCGACGCGCTCTCCGACTCAATCGTGGACGACTGGCGGCGCATCTGGAAGCCGATGGGCGGCGACGGCATATACTTCCAGAGCTTCACCGAGACGAGCCAGCAGGAGATGGGCGGACGCCTCATCGCAGACATCGTGACGGAGCTCGTCAACAAGACGGCGAAGAAGATCCATGCCGAGTCTCCGGATACGGACATCATCTTCGGGCTCCATGCCTCGTCCATCCACAAGAAGGGCGCGACGGAGGCGATCGCGCGGACCGACCCGTCCCTGGAGATCCTCTGGGAGGACTGCGGCGCGTTCCCGTTCCACGACACCGGCCTCTCGCCGAAGATGATCAGCTACTGCGACAAGATCCTCGCGCTCACGCCGACCGTCGGCTTCTGCTGGAAGGCGCAGCTTCGCATCGACTGGAGCCACTTCAGGCGTCCGCTAGCGGGTCCGTTCCTGCTTGGCTGCGCCAGCGAGCAGCTGATCGAGCGCGACCGCGCGATCACGCTCCCGCGCCACGTGCAGATCGACGAATACTGGATGAAGAACGGCAAGTTTGCGTACGACTTCGTGAAGCACGTCCGCGAGGGCAAGCACCAGCCGAAGGAGTACAGCGCCGTGGCGGAGTACAACCCGCCGTACAGCTTTGCGACGTTCTGCCAGTCGGAGCTCTTCTGGAGCACGAAGGACTCCTGGGACGAAATCGCCCGCCGCGCCCGCGCCAGGGCGCGCCCGGAGAAGTAGGAGCGTTGCTGAGATGAAAATGCCGTATGCTCTAGCTTGTGCAGTGGCCGTGTCGGCCGCTGGTTTCGCCGCTGTGGCGGACAATCTGGCGGCGCAGCCGTGGATCGGCGACGGACAGTCCGACCGCAACGGGGCGGACTGGTACGACGAGGATCCCGCGCCAGAGTTCAGGGCCGTGTTCACACTGCCCGAGGGTACGCGCGAGGCGAAGGTGCATTTCGCCTGCGTCGGATTCGGGTGGTTCAGCGTCGACGGAGAGGCGATGATGCGCACGGACGGTCTGGACACGCTCTGGACGCCGTACGACAAGACCGTGTATTCGAAGACGTTCACGGTGAAGGCGGGTCCGGGCCCCCATAAAATCGTGGTGCGCCTCGGCAACGGGTTCTACAACCTGCCTCCGCTCCGCTTCTGGGGCTCGATGTGCTTTCGCACGGTGTTGGCGCATGGGCGTCCCTGTTTCAAGATGGCGGTCGAGGGCGTGAAGGGTCCGCTGGAGTGGAAGTGGCGCAGGACGAACGTCGTGCGCAACTCGGTATACCTCGGCGCGGAGGTCGACGCGACGCGCCCGGTGGACTCTGACTGGAAGCCCGCTGCCAATGTGGCGGGCCCCAAGGGGACGATTCGCCCGTGGCCGGACGAAAATCTGGGGATGGTCGCGGACGGTGCCCACCACGGCAGCTCCAAGTGGTTGAAGGAGGGCCTGGTGCAGGTCGTCGACTTCGGCGTGAACGCCTCCGGCGTGCCGGAGTTCGTGTTCCGCGGCGAGGAGCGCGGCACTTCGGTTGAGATTGTGTACGGCGAACGCCTCAACGCCGATGGCTCGGTCAACGTGCTCACGCAGACCGCTGGGCAGATCAAGCGCGGCAACGGCGGCCCGGGGGCGCCGCGCGTCGCCTGCCAGCGTGACGCGTACAAGTGCGGCGGCGCGGCGTGCGAGCGCTTCGCGCCTCCGTTCACATGGCACATCTTCCGCTACGCGGAGATACGCGGGGCGAAACATCTGCTGGGCGATGGCGACGCGGAGCGGAGCGTCCGCTCGATGGTCTCGCTCGCCGACAAGGCGCCGGCGGCGAAGGCGTTCAAGACTAAAGACGCCGGTCTGGCGGCCATCCACGAGATGTGCCGCCGTACGTTCCAGGCGAACATGATCGGCGGCGTGCAGAGCGACTGCCCCGGACGCGAGCGGCTCGGCTACGGCGGCGACATAGTCTCCTCCAGCGAGGCGTTCATCCTCAACTGGGACATGCGCGCAATCTATCTCAAGATTCTGCAGGACTTCGCGGACGAGGCGGCTGACGACGGATGGATCACCGAGACTGCGCCGTACGTTGGCATCGGCGACAGGGGCTACGGCAGGCGCGCGGGCCCCGTCTCGTGGTCGCTTGCCGTGCCTGAGCTGATCGACGCGCTGCTGCGCCACTATGGCGAGACGAAGGCTCTCGACTACTATCCCGTCTGCGCGCGCTACGTCCGTCTGCTGGCGGCGAAGTATCCGTCCGGACTCATCCCGAGATGCATCGGCGACCACGAGGCTCTCGCCCGAGCGCCGAACGACATGACTGGCACGGCGCACTGGCATCGATTCGTCGCTCTCACGGCGGGTTTTGCGAAGCGGTTGGGGCGCACGGACGACGCGGCGGAGTTCGGCGCGCTGGCGGACAGGATCAAGGCGGCGTTTGTCGCGAAGTATGTGAAGGACGGAGTCGTCGCGAACGGGACGCAGTCGGCTCAGGCGATCGCGCTATACCTTGGTCTCGTGCCGGCCGACCAGGTGCCGGCTGCGGAACGGCGTCTCGTCGCGGCGATAGAGGAGAGAGGGTTCGGCCCCACGACCGGCATCTTCTCCACGCGGTACATGCTGATGTACCTCTCAGAGCACGGGCGCGTGGACATTGCGCGTAAGATCGTCCTGCACAAGGGCTTCCCCGGCTGGCTGCACATGCTTGACCGCGGCGCGACCACGCTCTGGGAGACGTGGAAGGAGTCGGACAACATATTCTCCAACTGCCACCCGATGTTCGGCAGCGTCGACGAGTGGATCCTGAAATACGGCGGGGAGTGAAAGCACAGCAATGGCAAGCATGCGCTCCTTGCACTGTGTGGTAATGGCGGCTCGCGCGGCCCTTTCCGAAATCGCCGTGTTCTAAAGATCTGTAGCATTCCATATAAATCTCACGCTGCGAACTCCGCTGCTCTGTGCCGGGTGCATCTGTATAATTCACCGCCACATCCTCTAATGATGGGAAACAACTTGTCTGAAACAACTTCCCTTTGCGGCGGGCAACCGCCCGCCGATTCAAGAACGCCGCGTAGTTACGCGGCGAGAACGCCGCGTAGTTACGCGGCGAGAAGAAAAGTTGTTTCTGTTGTTTCAAAATATGCGCGGATGAAAAATGCAGATGCGCCACTCTGTACCTCTGCGTGAAAAACCTATGGGATGGTAATGAAGAAATATGATATAATAGGCGCCATGGAAGTAGATGTGAAATCTGCAGTGGCCGAGATAGAGTCCACAACCGACCTGCTCGAGCGTGCGCTCAAGCTGTCTGGTCTTGTCACAACGTTGTTCCAGCGGCGCGGGTTCCCGTTGGTCGTTGTTGGTGGTAGCGCGGTGGAGTTTTATACCGAGGGTGGTTACATGTCTGGCGACATTGACTTTTGTCGCAGATCGCTGAACGCAATTCCGCCGCGTGTCATGCAGGAGGTCATAGCCGAGCTTGGTGGGAAGGGCGTGTCGCGTAGCTGGATCGTCTGCGGTCTCTGTGTCGATTTCCTTGGGCTGTTGGAGTGTGAAACATCATTGCCTATGCGAGAGCTGGAGACGCCTTATGGCGTGGTGAGGATGATTCCGCCGGAGCTTGCGCTTGTTGAGCGTGTGCTTATCGCCAACTATCCGCCGTCGCAGGAGTTGGCGGTTACGGCCCGGAAGATGATGGTGGCGGCATTGAATGATCAGAACTTCGACTGGTCTGAGGCGGAAAGACTTGCGGCATTGCCCGATTTCGGCGTTCTGGCGGAACTGCGTGCGTTGAAGGAGGAGGTGTCCCGTGGCTGACGGCGATGAACGCAGTGTGATCCGCATGACTTGGGACGAATGGCGAGCTTCCCGCGCCGCGAAGCGTGCGGTGCTTGCGGAGAAAGGCCTTGCCGCGCCGTCGCGCCGTACGACTGCGCGCGTGGAAGCTCGCGCGGCCTTGCGGGCGTTCACCGCTGCAACGTGTGATGCGGCAGGAAGTGGCGAGTAAATCTGATATGAAGACGGCAGAACGTATGACAAACCTCGCCTCCATTCTGCTGGCGACATTCGCGCTTGCTGCGACTGCCATCGGCGCTCCCCGCCCGTACGCGGTACGTCCTGATAGAGATTGACGACACCTCCCCCAACAAGCTCGCCTCCATCGAGGAGGTCGAGATACATTAGAACGTGGTACAAACAAAAAAAGGAGCATAAGATGAAGAAAATCGTTTCGACGGCGGCAATCGCCGCAATGGCTCTCGCGGCATTTGCCGCGCCTGCCGATATTGCAAAGAGGACGGAGGCCAAGACGTTCGCCGGTGCGAACGGCATGGAGTTTCGCTATCGCTGGGCGGAGAAACTTCCGGACGACGGCTCGAAGGTTCCGCTCGTGATCTTCCTTCACGGCGCGGGCGAACGTGGCACGAACAACGTCGCGCAGCTAAGGCACGGCGTGGAGGAGCTGCTCAATTGGCTCGACAGGCATGAAAAGGGGTATCGACTCGTCGCGGGACAGGTCCCCAGCGGCAAGCGCTGGGTGGAGGTTGACTGGAGCGCAAAGGGCCATGCGATGCCGCAGGAGCCGAGCGAGACGATGGCGCTTGAGCTGGCGCTCATCGACAGGCTCCTCTCGGACCAGAGGACCGATGCGCGGCGCGTGTACGTGACGGGGATATCGATGGGCGGCTACGGCACGTGGGACATCATCTGCCGTCGTCCGCAGCTGTTCGCGGCTGCCATGCCTATCTGCGGCGGCGGCGACACTGCCCAGGCGGCTAAGATTGCCAAGGTGCCGATCTGGGTATTCCACGGCTCGGCCGACAGGGCCGTGCCGGTATCCCGTTCGCGGAGCATGGTTTCGGCGCTCTGGGCGGCCGGCTCCAACGCGCACTATCGCGAATACCCGGATGCGGGGCACAACGTCTGGACGCGGACTTATCGTGACGACGAAGTCCTGAAGTGGTTCTTCTCGCAGAGAAACAAGCGTTAAGTTCTGCACGGCTGATAAAACAGGAAAGTGAGACCGGCAATGGGCATGAGAAAACTGACAGCGGTGGCGGTCGTGGTGCTGACGGTAGGCTCGTCGTTGTCAGGCCGGGCGGCGGTCGTGCCTGTTGCGCCTGCGGGCGGCGAGGTTTTCCAGTTGCTCCCGGAGAAGCAGCGGAAGGTACTGGCAGGGAAGACCCGTGTGGAGCGTCAGCAGGTACTCAAGGGATTGGATGCCCGGGAGTCGCGCAATTCGTGGCGGCGTCAGCGTCCGCTTGTGCTGAAGTGGAAGACTACGGCGGGCGAAGACGGGCCTTGGCGCATAAGGCTCGCGGAGAAATCCGACCTCTCGGACGCGCGGGAACTGTGGCTTGAAAAGGACTGGGCGAAGAAGGGCGCGAAGGACGCCTCCGGCGCGGAGGCCTGGTCGTATGAAGTGCCGTTCGCGAACCTCGACCTCGGGAAGACCTACTACTGGCAGGTGTGGAGCAACGTGTCGTGTCCCGGGCACGACTGCGGCTTCACGTATCCCGACGCGTGCAAGTGCGGGCGGGCGAAGCACGGGAACATTTCGTCCGTGGCACGGTTTGCGACGTCCGCCGAGCCGCCGCGCTGGATAGAGCTGGAGGGCAAGACGAAGAACGTGCGTGACCTCGGCGGATGGAAGGCTGCCGGCGGACGTCGCGTGCGCACGGGAATGGCATTCCGCGGACAGGGCCTCAACGAGAACAGCGTTTCAGGACTCGACAGGGGGCGCATCCGCCTGACGGTGGAGGACGTCGCGTACATGACCGGCACGCTCGGCATCAAGACTGACCTCGATTTGCGCGGGAGCAAGGAGACGGGGCGGCTGGACGCTTCTCCGCTGGGGCAGAGCGTGAGGCTGGTCAAACGTGCCACCACTTCGCCCTATTATTCGGGGATGTTCCGCACAAGCGGCAAGAAGACGATGGCGGAGAACTTCCGCTTGTTCTGCGAGAGGAAGAACTATCCGATCTACTTCCACTGCATCGGCGGGGCGGACCGCACCGGGTCGCTCGCCTACGTGCTGAACGGCGTTCTCGGCGTCGAGAAGGAGGATCTTGAGCGCGACTACGAATCGACGTTCTACAATGAAGGGAACATCCCCGGCGTGGAGGATCCGAAGCACGGGCGCGGCACGCAGCATTTTGACGCCGGGTTTGCGAAATACGGCAAGCCGGGCGACGCGCTTCAGCGCCGGATCGAGCTTTACCTGCTCGACTGCGGCGTGACGGAGGAGGAGATTGCGACGTTCAGGTCCATCATGCTGGAGTTGCCTTGAATACGAGACGATCCTCAAGACTAACGCGCGCGCGGAAGCTCGCGCGGCCTTGCGGGCGTTCACCGCTGCAACGTGTGATGCGGCAGGAAGTGGCGAGTAAATCTGATATGAAGACGGCAGAACGTATGACAAGTCTCGCCTCCATTCTGCTGGCGACATTCGCGCTTGCTGCGACTGCCATCGGCGCTCCCCGCCCGCACGCGGTACGTCCTGATCGAGATTGACGACATCTTCCCCAACAAGCTCGCCTCCATCGAGGAGGTCGAGATACAAAGCGCCGCGTGGGGGGGGATTGACGAATCATGGAATGATGTGCTATAATGCCAACAATCTTCCATCGGGGAACGAATGACTTTAAAAGATAAATCGCAAATGACGCCATTGAAGAGGCATGGAACGGCATCGGAAACGACGCCGCGTATAACCACGCACAGACGCCCTGTGGCGCGTCCGCGCATGGCGCAAATACCCCCCCCCCCTCACTGCCTGACGGCCACGAGGAATGTTGCCAATGTGGAATTGTTGCCAGTAACCAATACCCAATACCAATTGGGTATTGGCAACATTGGCAACTGGCAACATTTTCACATTTTCACATTTCCAACATGAGCCGAGAGACGCAGACCGCGCCTCGCGGCCCGCGTTTTTCACACACCCAATCTTCAACAAAGACAAGAAAGGAAGAAAGCCATGGCAACAGGAAAAGCACTCAATGGAAAGCCGTATGCGGGAAATCCGCACGTACGGTTTGACGAGGGGGAAGTCGCATCATGCACCGCAGAAGCTTCGCTTC
>CADCCQ010000045.1 GCA_902799955.1 uncultured bacterium
TGGGCGCAGTTGAGGTTCGATTCCGAATATTCGTCCCAGCGACGCAACGCGGAGGCGTCCAGAACGTCTGCCCACACGGACTTCATCAACTCTGCGTTCTTTCCGTAGCGCCCTTTGCAGAAGGCGTCCAGCACCTCGCCGTGCGGGATCGGCTTGTCCGCCCAGGCGTTGGCGGTGGAGAAGTCGAGGAAGAGAGTGTCCGTATGGGCCGACTCCGGCCAGTGTATCCAGCCAACGCACATCGGATCGTCCTGCACGAGCCGCTGGCGCTTTTCGATGAACGGGTAGTCGGCGCGCGCGTCGAGCGCAGCCTCAAACGCGAGAGCGGTCGAGTAGGTGTAGGGAAACTTCCCGACCACGTCCCAATCGACGAACGTGTCACGCTTCTCCTGGCAGTCCCCTTCGTAGTCCCACAGGATCACGCGGTTCTTGTCGAGCGTCGGCAGAAACGCACGGACGTCCTCCGGCTTCCAGCCGCCGTAAAAATCCCAGCCCGAAAGCAGCAGCTTCGCATCGGGGTAATCGCGTTGCGCGCGCGCGAAGAACTTCTTGAGTGCTTCGATCTTGAGGTCGAAGTTCTTCTTGCGCTCCTTGTAGCAATTGCGCTCGCTCAGTCCGAGGGTGTGGAGAAGCTGCGGCTTCGGCGCGCCTGCGCCGTACTGCTCCACCGCCGTCGTCGTCAGCTTCCAGTACGCATCCACCCACTTGTCGTCGCGGATGTCCCAGACGAGTCCGTTGCGTCCGGCCGCCGAGCCGCTCGCCTGCGGAAGGAACTGCGGGTTCTTGTTCGCGAGCCAGTCCTCGGGCGTGCGCGAATACCAGTGCGTCATCGTGCCGAAGTCCTCCGGCGCAAGGAGTCCGCGGTCGAATCCGTACTTCTGGATTTTACGGCGCAGCTCGCCGCGGTACTGGAGGCTCCAGAAGAGCGTACGGTCGTTGTACGACGAACCCGCGCCGGGAAGACGCTTCGTCGGATCGGGATATTTGCACGCCTCCGGAAACGCGCGCTGGAAGAGGTCGTCCTGTCCGATGCGGAGCATGAACACGTTGAGGCGCTTCTTGAGGAGCCAGTCGATCTCGCGCTTCCAGTCCTCGGGTCCCCAGTGCTCCGCCTGGAAACGCGTGAGTCCGCGATGCGCGAAGTAGCGGATGGCGCGGTACTCGAAGTGTGCCTCCTCGTGGACGTCGAGGTTCGAGAGGTCGATGGCGTCGCGCTTCGGCACCACGTCGCCGTCCCAGAACCAACGGCATCCGCCGCGCCGCTCGAGGAGGTCGTAGAGTCCGTACCAGACGCTGCGCAGGTTGGAGCCGGTGATGGTGACGGACGGTAGGGACGCGCGTCCCGCGCGTCCGCGGGCGAGCGGGACGCTCGCCCCTACCGAAACGATCCGATACGCATCACGGCCGCTTTTGGAAATCTTGGGGTCAATTGCGAACTTCACCATTCCATCCGGCGCGTCCCTGCCCGTAATCTGCCGATGGTATTTCGCAAACTCGGCGGCGCAAGCCACGCCGTCAAATGCACACAACGTCAATGGCGTCGTCGTCACGCAGACCGCCGCAATCATCATCAGTTTTGCCGTGTTCATTCCTCTTCCTTTCCTTCTTCACTTTATGCTCTTCACATGGCAGATGCGTCCTATCATGATCAGGAGCGTATAGATCTCAAGGCGTCCCGCCAGCATCGCGAAGCAGTACCACCACTTGAGGGGCGTCGGCAGGAATCCGCAGTTCGCCGTCGGGCCGAGCTGTCCGAAGGCGGGCCCGACGGCCCGGCGAACGCCACGGTCACCTTCTCGCCCGCCGCCGCCGTGCCCCACACAGCTACCGGCTTTTCGCGCTGCAGCACCATGCCGTCGTTGAACGGCGCCGCGAGCTTCACGTCGGCCCGTACTCCACACGCGGCAACCGCCGCGACAACCATCAGACACATCTTTTTCATTTTCACTTTCTCCTTTCTTGACCGGAAACTCCGTATGCACGCACGTAGTCGACCTCCATGAATGTGCCGTCGATGGCGTCGCCCACAGGCCCCGCCCACTTCAAGATCGCCTCCGACAGGAGAAGCGCGCATTCCGAATGGCACACTTCGTTCTTGACGCGCCGGATTTCCTTTCCGTCAAAATAGAACACGAGCTCGTCCGCCGTCCACAGAAAACCATAGACGTGGAACTCCTTGGACAAATCGACCGAACGGCCAAGATTGAATGCCTTCGCGCTGACCTTGTGGCTCTTCTTGCCGTCCTTGAAGAAGACTTTCTCGTAGTCGTGGATGTTGGTGTTGATCTCAGACGGATAGTGCCCTTCGTTAACGTCGATCTCGAATCCCTCGTCCTTCCCATGCGGAAGCGTCACGAACCAGAAGGAATTGTTCGTGCCCGTGGCGGCGGCATAGCGATAACGGCATTCGAAATACCCGTACTTGAAACGGGCCTTCGTCCAGACCGACGCCGACGTCCACTCCTTGCCGCCGCGCTTTTCCTTCCTGTTGCAAAGCCGCAGCATGCCGTTTGTGACGACGGCGTTCTCCCGCCATCTGCTGCATAGGATGTGGGTTGGAGACGCATTCTCCGAAACCCACTTTTCATCGAGCCTTGAGTCCGCGTAGTCGAACTCGTCCGACCACTGCAGTTTCCACCCCCTTTTCGCACACACGGGCGGAACATTGGTCGATGGCGAAGCACGATTGGCGGACGGCGCCCCTGGCACGGACTCGGAATCGTGTGACGTCACTTCCTTCTGGCGCGCCTTGGTCGTCCACAGCCGCCGCAGGGGGGATTTCTCCGAAAGGACGATCTTGTTACCGCGAAGCACCACGCCCTTCTCGCCCGGCTTGAGCGCCGCGCCGCCCCACAGGCACACCACTGCCGAATCGTCTGCGAGGCGCTTCGTCGCGTTCGTGGAGATGAACGTGTTGTTTTCCACGCGCACGTCCGACACGTTCGCGAGGCGTACGCCGCAGTAGAGCGGGTTCACCACCACGTTCCCCGAGAACACGAGTCCGTTGCAGGAACGCGCCCGGCCATGGTGCCCAAGCGGAATGAGGTGCGGCCCCAGCCGCTCGCTCGGACCAAACCAGCAGCCAGTCACCGACACGTTCCTGTTCGGGATGGAGATTTCCTTCGCGCATGAAATGGGCGAGGTCTCCGGATTGCCTATCGCCCCAGGGCTCGTCTGCTCCACCTGGATCGTCTCGCGCGTCAGGCACGTGTAAGCCCCCTTGAACACATACCCTGCAAACAGACAGTTAGTCACCACCACGTTTTCGCACCCGTCGATCTGCAGCGCATGGTTGTTAGGGATGTCCTTCACCACAGCGTTCTCGAAACGGATGTTGCGTCCGCACGCAAACGCGGCGACGACGCAGCGCCCCTGGCAGTCGAAAACGCCGCCGGACACCGCGACGTCGCTGACGCCATTCGTCGCAGCGGTGCGCGGAACGAGGTTGTACAGGAAAATCGACCAATGCCCCTTGCGATTCGCCGCAGAGCGGATGATGGCCGAACGGGCGGGATCCATCGCACGTGCGGCGACCTCTGGCGTCCAGCCGTCCGTCGCGCGCTCCGCGCCCCCCGCCAGCTCCAGGCGCACATGCGGACGCAGCGAGAGGTACAGGATGCGGTACTCGCCGGGCGGGACGACCACCGTTCCCCCGCCCGCCGCCGACACGCGGTCGATGCACTTCTGGATCGCAGCCGTGGAATCGGTTTTCCCCGTCGGGTCCGCGCCAGCCTCGGTCACGACCACCCTTGCCAAGCCCTTGCCGCGCGACACCCCCTGTTCCGCGGCGCCTGCGGCATAAGACGACAAGGACGTCGCCGCAACGCAGATTGCCGCGGCCATTGCAAAAAACACCGGTCTTTTCATGTCCAATTCTCCCTCCTCTTGTTTGCCAATAAGTTCTTTTGGAAACAACCTGAACAACTTTTTTCTCGCGCCGCGTAACCACGCGGCGCTCTTGAAAGTGGGCGCATATCCACCCCTGGCAGGGCGGAGCATCCCGTTGTGGAGTGGCACACAGAAATGCCTCAATCACATACCTTGAGCAGATCACCGAGCGGGATGCCGTTGCGACCCGCCTCGTAGATCTTGCGCACGTCGTCGTACGAAAGCGAACGCGTCCAGAGGGCGAAGTCGTCGATGTCGCCGTTGAACGCGACCGGGTACTTGCCGGTGCCGTCCTGTCCGAGGAAGAACGGAAGCCCCGTCTTGAACTTGATGTCCTTCGCGTTGAACGCGATGCGGTAGAGGTAGCCGTCGCGGAGCATCCGCAGGTTCGGCGTGTACACGTTCTCGATAGAGTCGGCGCGCATGCCGTCCAGCATGATCACCAGCGCCTTGGGTGTGCGGACAGTATCCGCCCCCGCTGTCATGGCGCATGCCATCAGCACGCCCGCAGTTATTTTCATTGTCATCTTCATCTTTTCGTCCTCCTTTGTTTGTTTTTGTTAGTGGTGATTGTTTAGCGGTAAATGTAGAGTAGAGTCCTTCGCCAGTTCGAAAAAGACAACCGAGTTAACCGGCAGGGACGCGGCCAGTTCAACAGTCCCTTCCGCACTTGCCTTCATGCGCTCCTCGACGGGCCTCAGCTTCGCGTGATCCCGGAGCATCGGCTCTATTTCCTTCACGAACATCTGACGGTCTTTCTCGGATTTCAGCCCGCATCCGGCGTGCATCGGCGCCGGATCGTCTGGCGACCAATTGAATCGATCGTCGCCGATGCCGCGCTCTCTGCGAATACGCCTCCATTCGTCGAACCAGTTTGCGTCGTCGTCGATGGTCTTGCGCACGACGCGCACATCTTGTCCCTTCCACGCGGCCGGCAGCTTCACCTTCATGCGAAGTGGCGTCTTCCCCGTCGCATGGAGATTGTTTACGAACGAATACGCCATGATGCGAATCGTCCCGCCGTCCACCGAAAGCGCGGCCACCGCGTCCGCCTCCACTCCACCGCCCGCCTTCCCCTCGGCCGCAACGGGGAGCCTGCGCATCCCCTTGAACTTCGCCGATTCCCGCGCCACGTGGAACGAGACCGATGGCAGGCCGTCAAACCAGGTGTGAGGCCCCGAAAAGTATCCCCACGCGGCGAAATAGTCCGCGTTGGAGTCGAACAGCTGCCTCACGATCCTTGCGTCGTATGCCGCCTGGTATGTGTCGCCGACGATGCGCATGGCCAGGGCCCCGCTTTTCGCGCCACGCGCGAGTCCAGAAAGGATGCGCCCTTCATCGATTCCGTAAACAAGGTTTGTCAGTCCGACCGATTCGGCGGCATTGCGCAGATGCCCAATCGTATTGGGCAGGTTGAATCCACTCGTGAAGCGTCCGGGGTTGAAATCATAAAACGACGCCGTTACGAACTTCAGGGGGATGTGGCGTTCCGCCGCGTACTTGATGAATTTGCGCTCGTCCCACAGTCCCTCGGTTACGGCCATCGCGTGCGCGCCGAACGTCAAGTCCGGCGAGATTGTCCGCGTAAACGCATCAACCGTCACTTCGTACAGACGGCAGTAGGCCTGAAACGTCTTTTCCGCGCTGCCCGTCGCATCCTTGAACCAACCAGCGTTCTCGAACTCGGTCAGCACGGCGAATCGCCACGTGAGCAGTTCGTCGCGCCCGAACGCGTCGAGCAGCGCCTTTGCGCAGGCGGCCATGTACCGTCCGTAGGCGTCGTAGTCAAGAGGCGGACGTATGTTCATGCCGAAGTCCCCGCTGTCGATGTCGGACGAGAACTTCCGCGGCACGTTTCCGAGCTTGAGGTACGGTTTCAGGCCAAGCCGCACGATATCGCGGCATCCCGCGACAAGGCGCGAAAAGTCGTAGTCGTCGAGGACGGCGCGATTCGCCGGATCCTTGAAGCAGTCGCGTCTGTCGTTTCCGCCCGTCGCCCCCATCACCTCGACGTATTCGGCGAACTCCAGTACGTCCGCGTCATTCCTGCGCTTCACGTTGGCAAATGACGATTCCTGCAGTTCCCAGAGCGTAAGCACCTTGTTCACATTTGAAAGCGTCTTGCCAGGATTGTCCGCGTCTATGGAAAAAATGGTTTCTCCCGTGCCTTCAGCGGCGATTCCACACCATGTGAATGCGAATGCGCCGACGGCTGCGGCAAAACTCTTTTGCGTGATGTGCATGTCTCCCCCTCTCATGTTGATGTCAAGTCATTACCATCCTATAGGTTTTTCGCTGTTCTCTCTGTGCACTCTGCGTCTCTGCGTGAGATTTATATGGGATGCTACTGATGTCAAGTCAAATCATCATGCCTCTTCACGTGGACGCGTTCGCATAGACGAGCGGTCACGCCGGCTCCCGCCAGCATCGCCGCGTTGCGCAGGAAATCCCTGCGCGCCATCGTGCCGTTGCCTTTCATGTTTCACTTCCCTTCTTTGCGTCCCGCCTCGAAGAGACGGCGCACCTCTTCGTGCGACAGCGTGCGCGTCCAGAGCGAGAACTCGTCGATGTCGCCGACGAACGGATGCCGGTACTTCCCGGTCCCGTCCTGTCCGAGGAAGAACGGCTTGCCGGTCTTGAGGGCGATGTCGGAAAGGTCGTCCGCCACGCAGTGCAGGTTGCCGTCCCGCCGCCCCTGGTAGAAGCGCACCACGCCGTCCGCGCCGCGCGTCATGGCGTAGAACGTCCATTCTCCGTGTTCGGGGTTGTACTGCCCGAGATCCTCCCTCCGCCTGCCGGTGCGCCCGCAGTTGAACATGAACCCGGGCCTGCTGCCGCGACTCCCCATGCCGTATTTCGCGTCAATTCCCCTTGACGCGATCAAGGCGACGCCGGGATTCGACCCCGCGCGCCAGTCCTTGTTCGCGAACACCACGGGATCGCCGACCTGCGGGCCGAACGTGCGCGCCCACACGGCGAAACCGAACTCCGCCCCATTCTCAAACGACAGGCGCTCCGACCCCTTCAGGAAAACGCATCCCGCGCTGTTCGTCGCGGCGGAAATGCGGAGTCCGCCGCCGACTGCGCCGTCCGCGACCGGCGCGGCCGCGCCGATGATTTCCGCCACGACATCCGCCGACCCCTTGTTGTCCATCGAACCCGCCGTGAACGGCAGATAGACCGCGCGGCCGTCCTCGATCGGACGCGGCGCGGGTTCCTGCGCGACCTCGCCGCCGCGCACCTTTCCGTCGAAATCGATCTTCGAGACATCCACACCGAAATGCGCAAGCGCGGTCGGCGCGGCGTCATAGTTGTGCGGGACTCCGGGGATGCGCCCCTGCGCCACGTGCCGCCCCGCGACGATGAGCGGAATCGTGTAGCACTGCGTGCTGCTCTGGCCGTGGTCGTGCCCCCAGCCGCCGTGGTCCGCCGTGACGATGACGAGCCAGTCCTCCTCCGCAAACGTCGGACGCGCCGCAATCGCGGCAAGCACTTCGCCGACATAGCCGTCCGATTCGCGCACCGCCTCCTTGTATTCCGGGGAGTACGGATAGAAACCGTGGTTATGGCCTGGATGGTCCGGATGGTCGATGTACCACATGATCGCGTCAGACGCGTCGGAAAACGAAAGCATCCTGGCAAGCGTCTTCGCGTTCACATCGTCCCGGTCGAAGATGAACTGCACCCCGTAGTCCGGGCTGAGCCGCAGGTCGCCGTACCAGCGGAAGATGTGGAGGGCCTTCAGGTCCTTCCTTGCCTTCGTCAGCCGCACGAGCCATGTCGGCAAGTATTTGGCGTTCGTGCCACGCGAGATCAGGTCTGGATTCCAGTTGATCTTCGTCTTCTTCGCCGTCATGCCCGTCGCAATGGCGACGTGGTTGGGGGCGCTTTCCGTCGTGCCGTCGCGCAAGGTGCTCGCCGACAGCGACCAGGCGGCCTTGTAACCGGGCTGCCACTTACCGTCCGCGAGCGCCTTGATGTTCGGGGTGAGTCCGTTCGACACCGTGTCCGCGCGCCATCCATCGAGCATGATCACAAGCGCCTTTGGCTTGAGCTGACTTTCAGCACGCGCCAAAATCGGCAGCACCGCAACAGCCGCAAAAACAAGAACAGCGGCCATCATGCCGCGAAGTGTTATTGGTTTCATTCCTTCTATTCCTCCATGGTTACGTAATGGTTATTTTGACAGGGGCTGGGTTCTCGCGGCCGACGTGGAATTGACGCTTGACGGTGTGGCCGTTGCTCGTCGCCTCGACCTCATACGTGCCGCAGAAGCCACGGAACGACATACGCCCGCCCGCCGCGTCACGGTCGAAGTTCGTGCGCCATCTATGAGAAGGGCATAACGACCGTTGTCATCGTAAAACCTCTCCAATCGAGATGTAATTTTGCGTTTTATCATACTTTCTCAGTGTTTGGGCAACAGTATATCACATCTGATGGCATTTTGCAATCGTGTCGAAAGGCGTTTTTGTCATTTTGTTGACATTTCAAACGGCCAATTCTGTCATTTTGTTGTACATCATAAGGTCGACACTTCTTTATGGCTACTTGCACCAACTCATCAGCGGACAAGAATCAGTTGCGTCGGTTCTACTGGACGATGATGACGAGGCCATTGGTTTTCATGAGGAGGAGACCGGCATCCGTGACCTCACACTTGAAGTGCTGACTCGTCACCTCGTCGAGGACGAACGTTGTCGTGTCGGCAGGCTTCGTCGCCCACGTGACGATATACGGGCTTTCCGACTTTGCGATCGTCTTCAGGTCGGTGCGTCCATCGAGATTCACCGTTATCGTGGAATCGGTTGCGAACTGGAGATTGCAGAGCGTTCCATCCGTTTTGTTGTCGTACTTCGGGTTGGTGAATGTGCAATTGAACGTACCCGTCAATCGCGACAGGTTCAGCGTTGAGCCATCCATCATCGTCATGTTCAGCCCTCTTACGTTCTGCGGCGTGAAGGTGCCGTATATCTGAAGACGGCTGGTCAAATAGCTATACACGGACCCTTGTTCGTTGCGCGCATTCGCCGTGAAGTCGCATACCTGCGAGGTGGCCACGCCATCCGTGGTAAGACGCAGGCACGTATTGCCAAGGTCGAGGTTCAATCCGTCCCGTCCATTCAGCTTGTATATCTGCACATAGCCCTTCGTGTTGCCGTTGTAGGTGTTGACCATGGCGGCAAACGTACCGTTGGAAATCGTCACATTCTTTGTCTGCAGGTCTGGATCGTAGCCGTCCATCAAGACGGAAAGCGTATATCCGCCGAGATTCCACACCCCCGTGCCGTTTGGAATCGCCATGTCGTGATTCTCTGGAAGTACGGCAAATTCAAGCGTCGAGTCTGCCGTCATCGTGAGCAAGGCGGGGAGAGTGGCGTTGCCCCCAGTATTGGTGATCTTTCCACCCGCAAGGACAAGGTTCACTGCTGAATCGTTGCCGCCGCAGGCATCATACGTCGCTCCCGTAGGAACATAAACGACGCCGCTTCCGAAATGGCCTGTGCCAGATGAGCCGACGCGGATTGTCCCGTTGGAGACGTCCGTGCCACCCGTGTAGGTCTGCGAAGAACTCCCCACTGATAGCACACCAGCACCATCCTTGATGAGACGAATGTTGCCCGCCAACGTTGCGACACTCTCGAGAATATCTCCTTGTGCAACATCCCAAAGCACCGTTCCGGGGGCTCCAGACGAAGAGTCTGTCATCGCGAACGCGGCAGCTGCGCCGTTGGCTCCCGAAAGACGCAGAGTACGCCCCTGAAGATCAATTGTCGAATCCGCCGTAACCTTGGTAATGTCAAGTCCACGCATGTCCGCGCCATCCACGAACGTAGCGTTGTCGAACTTGATGCTCTTGCAGACGAATGCTGAACCATTCGCCACGGCGAATGTAGTGGTACCCGCAACAATAACGTCAGTATCGGCGGTAGGCACGGAATCTGGAGGAAGCGCAAAACCGAATACATTCGTACAGGCCCAATTCGCCCCGTCTGCGAGGTCAAGAGGATTGGTCCCACCACCGATGTATGCCGCCGTAGCGGGGTTCGTGCTGCTGGCGAGATACGGCTCGGAGACGCAGCGTACCCAGCCGTAACGCGCGGCATCCTGGTCCGCTCCCGCCGTGAGCGGCGTGCCCGCGCTCGACACGAACTGCCCCGTCACGCGGTCGAACATGCCAACTGTCCCCTCGGAATCCTCCACTGGTACATAGTCACGTACCTTATGCTCCGGCGTGTAGAGCGAGAAGTTCTTGAAGTACCCGGCCATCGTCTGATCGTATATAGCACCCTCCCTCTCGTTGCGGTAAACGGCTATGCCGTATCCGCCCTCCACAAAATCAGACAACACGAGACCGCTTCCATAAGCCGTGCCGTCCACGACAAGGTTTGTCGTGGAGAACACGACATGGTAGTCTGTGTTAAGGACACAGGACCCAACGAACTGATAGCTTCCCTTGCCGGTATTGTATTCGCGATCCCATTTATTGTTGTTGGCATTGCCGGGATAGTAGTAGCGACACATTCCATAGTTAGACAA
The DNA here is from genome assembly GCA_902799955.1 of uncultured bacterium. Classification (GTDB taxonomy): domain Bacteria; phylum Verrucomicrobiota; class Kiritimatiellia; order RFP12; family UBA1067; genus UBA1067. The sequence continues at coordinate 10,429 of CADCCQ010000045.1, forward strand.
CTTGTTGCCATTCACGCTGAATCCACCAAAGAAATTTTGGTAAATCCCATTATCGGCGGTGAGCCTCGTGTCGAACTCCGTTATCAACTCGCGGCGCGGCGCGATGCCAGAATTGAAGTAGGCGTTGCCATCGGAGTGGGCGTATTCAACCTCCTTCGCGTAGGGCAGACCGCCAGTCTGCATCAGGAAGAAGCGGATTCTCTGGTTGGCCTCAAAATACGACAAGGGCACTGTGTAGGTGTAGGTGTTCGTAGCTACAGGGATGTCGTCTATCTTCACGAACGAATCCCAGGCGTACTTGTCTTCTCCTTCGTCATCCGTGGCGGCGGCAATGTAGAGCGCGTGCGTGACGGTGCGGCGTCCGCCGAACGTGAAGGTATATTGGTCGTCGCCAGACTTCGCGACCTCCATTGTCGGCGCGTCGTTGGCATCGATCTTCAAAAGTTCGCCAAGACCTGCGCCGGAACGTCCGAACTCATAGATGCGCGTGATGTCGTCGGCGGACAGGGCACGATTCCAAAGCGCGAAGTCGTCCAGTTTGCCGATGAATGGCCGAGCGCCGTTGCTGTAGTTCCCCGTTCCGTCCTGTGCAAGGTAGAACGGACAGCCGGTGTTCATGTCGAAGCCGGATGACGACGCGGTCTGTGAGGAGAGCGTCCCGTCACTCTTGCCCTGATACATGGTGAAACTGCCGCTCTTGCAGACCATGGCGTAGAACGTCCACTTGCCAGAACCTTCGCCGGTGAAGGATTTGTCAAATCTGTTTGCGGCTGCACCGGCGGCGGCGTTGAACTGTGCGTTCGCCGTATCGCTCTGGGCACAGAGAAGAACACCCTTGAGATAGCCCGGCGACCAGCCCTTGTTCGCGAACAGCAGCGGGTCCTTTGTCTGTTTGCCATAGTTCGCCCAGATAATTGCGGTGAAGCTTTTATTAGAATCCTCAAATCCGAGCGAGTTCTCGGCGAGCGTCACGGAATCGGAACCGGTCAGCTTTACGCATGCGCCGCTGGGGATGTTCAGGCACTTGCCGACCATGCCGTTGCCCACGTATGTCGGAGCGGTGCCGGTGGACGGCTCCGGCGTGACAGGGCTGCCCGCAACTACGTTTGCAGCCGTGCCGTCGTCGAACGGCAGATAGGCGACAAGGCCGTCGTTGAGGGTCCTGTCCGCGAGGGATGGAAGCATCACGCCTGCGGCGATTGCGAGCGCGGCAACGATCTTGGTTCGGATTGTATTCATGTCATTGCTCCTTTTCAAAACTCTACTTGACGATGATCATGACACCGTTCGGACGCAAGAGCTTGAGTCCGTCAGTGACACGTTTCAACTTGTAGCCGTCCGCAGCCGTCTGTGCGTCAGGGACGAACATGGTGGTGGCGTCCGGTTCGCTCGACCACTTGACAACATACGGCGAATCGGACTTGGCAATCGTCCTCAAGTCTGTGCGCCCCGCAAGGTTTATCGTAACTGTGGCATTCGCGGAAAACGTCAGCGCCACGCCCTTGGTAACCGCCGTGCTCCACGCTCCCGTCTTGGCCGTGAGGTCTATCGCCGATCCGTCCATCATCATCAGCTTGAATGCGTATGTGGATTTAGGCGTGTACGTGCCGTATATTTCCATCACCGAGGTCCCGTCGCTGACAACACTCTTGTTGAGAGGCGTTGACGACGTGAAGTTCCAAACGGATGAAGTCTGGGACACCGTATCCCTCGTATAGTTGAGACGGGGATCTGAATTGCCGAGGTCGAGGGAAAGGCCGTCTTTTCCATTTAGATTCCGAATATGGACCCATCCCGTTTTCGTTGTCGCATTTTTCACGATGACCGTCGCCCTGAACGTTCCGTTGCTCATTGTCCATCCCCCATCTCCCGATGCTGGCATCGCAGAGGCGCCGAAGTCCGGATCTTGGCCGTTGAGGGTGAGCAACAGCGTCCTGCCGCCAAGGTTCCACGTGGCACCCACGGGAGCGCCCATGTCGTGGCCAGCAGAAAAAGGCTCATACGTAATGTACGAATCGGCATCGGCAACGGTCAGCTTCAAAGGAAGTGTGAGAGAAGTGCCTCTTTCCTTCAAACTGGTGATCGTTCCGCCAGCGAGAACGAGTCCGGCGGAGCTGGCACCGTTCATGTCGAAACCGTATGCGTCGATCGTGGCGCTCTTTTCCGTGCCGTCGCCGATCGTGACAAGGCCGGGGCCGAGGCATACGGACATTTCCCCGCCGAGGCGCAACGTCCCCGACGGCACGTAAGTGCCGCCCGTGTAAGTGTTTGCGGCCGACGCGACGTACGTGCCCCCGCCGGTCTTTGTCAGCTTGAGATTGCCGCCCAAGGAGAGGGCACCGCCCGTCAGCATCTTGTTTGCGGGAACGTCTATCGTGAGCATGCCGGGGCTGGAGACGTTCGCGGAGGAGTCCGTCACCGCAATCGAAGCCGTCACCTCCCCGTCAAAGCCGGCGAGTTGCAGCGCATGCCCCTGGAGGTCGATGGACGAGCCTGTCACCACCTTGGACAAATCAATGCCGCGCCAGTCCACATTGGCCTGCAGCGTGACGTTATCGAACTTTATCGACCGCCACTCGGTTGGCGCTGGGACGGCAAAGAGCGTCGCCCCGCCCACCGTAACGTCGGTCACGGACGTGGGAACGCCATCCTGGATTGCCTGGCCGTTTAGGTTGTAGCATGTCCAGTTGCCGGAGTCGGAAAGGTCGAGAGGATTGGATCCGCCCCCCGTGTAAGTTGCCGTGACGGGCGTGGTGTCGGCTAGGGCGGTAAACGCCTCGCCGCCGGTGACGGCGCGTACCCATCCATAGCGCTGCGGATCGCGGTCCGCGCCGGCCGTCAGCGCAGTGGCGCTGCCGCTCGGATAGAACCCGCCCGTCACGGCGTCGAACATTCCCGCCCTGCCGTTTCCGTCAACCACGGGCTTGAAGTCGCGCGCCTTGCGCTCCGGCGTGTAGATTGCGAACGACTCGAACCAGCCTTTCAGCGTCTGGTCATACTGAGATCCGTTCTTGATGTTGCGGAACATGTTGATTGTCCAGCCGCTCTCAAGGAAGGTCGTCGCATCGACCATCGGCGTGAAGAGAACGCCGTCGAAGCTTATCTGAAGCACGTTGAGCTTCACGTGGTGCAGCACGCCGAGCGTCGCGCCTGAAGGCTTCTGGTTGCTGCCGCTCATTTCGACATGCCACAGATCGTTTGCGCAATGGGCCAGTCCGAAATTGGACACCTTGTCAGACGCCATTGCGCCGCACACCCAGTCCCATGTGCCATTCTGGACCTCTGGATAGACGTCGAACTCGGCTGTCATCCAGCGGCGCGGAGCGACGCCCGTGTTGATGTACGAGGTACCGGCTGACTTCACGTACTTTACCTCCCTGACGTACGGGAGATTGTTCGTCTGCATGAGGAAGAAACGATAGCGGAGGTCGGTCTTCATCCAGGACGGGACGACGAACGTGTAGCTCGTGTCGGTTGCGGCGACCTCCGTCAGATTGCTGAACGATGTCCAGGCGTACTTGTCGTCTCCGCCGTCCGACGTGCCGTATGCGAGGCAGAGCGCAAGCGGCTGCGTGCGGCGTCCGCCGAAGGAGAGAGTCACGGAGTCGTTGTCGTTCGCGCCAACCGTCAGAACGGGATCGTCGTTCGCGTCGATCTTCAGGAGGTCGCCGAGTTCCATGCCCGTTCTGCCGCACTCGTAGATGCGCTGGATGTCCTCTTCGGAAAGTGCGCGCGTCCAGAGGGCAAAGTCATCGACCGCGCCGATGAAATGGTTGCCGTATGTGCCGGTGCCTGCCTGCCCGATGTAGAACGGGTATCCCGTGGCAAGCGAGAAATTCGACAAACTGGCGGCCTGCTTTGAAAGCGTGTTGACCGTGCCGCTCTTGCCCTGATAGACAGTGAATGAGCCGTTGGTGCAGACAACCGCATAGAACGTCCAGATGTTCGACGCCTCGTAGGGGAACGTCTTGTCGAACCTGCTACTTCCATTTGCCGCATGGAAATTGACTTGATTGACGTTGTCCTTCCTGGACGCAAATATGTATCCCATTGCCTTGCCGCTCCAGTTATTGTTTCCCAACACTACCGGATCTCCGGTTTGCGTACCAGGGCGCAGCCAGAGAATCGCGGAGAAAGTATTGTTGTTCGGATAGGAGAGAGAACCGGTATCGGTACCGGGCAGCTTGAGATAACCGTATTCGGACGAACTGGGCGCAGTGATATTGAGGCACTTCCCCACGAAACCGTTGTCGGCCAGCGTCGCGCAGGTTGCAGAAGGTTCAGGTGCGTCCTGTACGGCATTGGCGGATGTCGACTTGTTTGCCATGTCCTCGTCGAACGGCAGGTAGATTGCTAGATCGTCGTTGAGGGTTTTGCCCGCGAAGATCGGAAGAATTACGCCCACCGCAATTGCCGTAAGTGCCATCAGCTTGAACTTGCTCATTTCGGTTCTCCTTTGATTTTTAGTTGTTTTCAGTCGTGCAAAACATGTAAATGTGACGAACAATCATCTGACAGGCCAAATCTGTTGACGTTCACGAACAGACACTCGCGGACGAGCACGGCCCAGTTGATTGCGCCACACGGAATCTCGTATTTCCTTTGCATGTTACATATTGTATCACACCAAAGATTGAATTGCAATGTCTTTGAAACTATTTATCATGGAGCGGGTGGGATCATGTGAACAGCCATTTCTCATTGGGGGACTGAGCTCCATCGTTTCATTTTCCAATAAAATGTGGTATACTATCCGCATGAGAAAACAGGAACATTGCATCATCGGCGCCGGCTGCAGGTCGACCGCCGTCGCCGTCGTCCTGGCCGCAGGCATCGCCGCGGCCGCGTTCAGATGCCCCGCCGGAGACGTCGAGACCGACGCCGAGGCGATTGCCCGCCTTGGCGGCGTGGCGAAGGACATATCCGACATGCTGGCGAACTGCCACGTCTCCCGCAGGGCGCCAGACGACACGATCTCCCGCCGCGCGTGGACAAACGTCCTCGAATCGTGCGATTCGTCGCGGTCGATCCTGCTGCCGGAGGACGTGAGGGAGCTGGAAAGGCACATCGACTCCCTGGACGACGACTTCAAGGCGGGGGACTTCTCCTTCCCGCTGAAGGTGCGCGACATTTACGTCAAGCGCCTCGCCGAACGCCACCGCTTCGCGACGAACATGCTGGCGCACGTCACGTCCGCCATGCTTGCGAAAGGCGGCTCCATCCGGATCGACCGAGCCGGCGAACCGTGGATGGAGGCGGGTGCGCAACGTGACGAATGGTGGTCGAAGATGCTCATGGCGATGGTCGCCAAGCAGCTGGCCGAGACGGCGTCGCGCGATGGCTCGGCGAGCAACAAGGTCGCCGCAGCGGCCGCAGAGGTGGCAAAGCGCCAGACGAAGGCGATGGAGATGGTCAGGAAGAAGCCCGTGTCGACGGTCTGCTCAGAGTTCCTGTCCGCCGTCGTGTCGTCCTACGACGCCCACACCATGTACCTGCCGCCGGACAAGTTCAAGCGATTCAACACCGAGATGTCGCTGTCGATGTGCGGCATCGGCGCCGGATGGGATTTCAAGGACGGCGTCGTGACGATAATGCGGGTCCTCCCGGGGAGCCCGCTCGCCAAGTGCGGGGAAGTGAAGGTGGGCGACCAGATCCTCGCCGTCTCGCCAAAGGCCGACGGCGAAATGCGGAAGCTCTCCGGGCTTTCGAGGTCCGAGGTCTCGGCGCTCCTCTCCGGCAAGAAGGGCGAGAAGATCACGCTCGAAGTGCGCCACGCCGCCGACGGCTCAGTCAAGCGGCACGACATCGTACGCGACGAGATCAAGATGGACGACGAGTCCGCGTTCTCCCGCGTCGTCGAGGCCGAGTCTGGCGGACGGCGGCGCAAGATGGGCTACCTCCGCCTGCCCGTGTTCTATTCGGCCAGGGCAGTCAAGGGCGGGAGCAGTCGCTCCAGCGGCGGCGACGTCGGCGAGGAGCTCCGCAAGCTGCGCGACGCGGGCGTGGAGGGAGTGCTCTTCGACCTTCGCGGCAACAGCGGCGGAGGCCTGGAGGAGGCGGTGAAGGTCATCGGCGGATTCGTGCACGACGGGCCCGCCGTCAGCATGCGCACCGTCAACAGCGACGTCTCCCTGTCGGTGACGGACGGCGGCGCGGTGTGCGAAGTCCCCGTGGTCGTCATGATCGACAAGTCCAGCGGAAGCGCGGGCGAACTCGTGCCGGGGACACTGCAGGACCTCGGGCGCGCGATAATCGTGGGCGACGAACGGACATTCGGCAAGGGGACCGGCCAGACCGTCCTGAAGCTCGACAGCGAGAACGGGCAAAGGGACGGGGCGCTCGTCGTCACCGTGGGCAGGTTCTACCGCGTCACCGGCGCCTCCACGCAGTTCAAGGGCGTGGAGTCCGACATACTGCTAGACTCCCTTTCCCTGCCAGACAGGCTCAAGGGGGAGCGCGGGCTGAAGTACCCGCTGCCGTGGGACACCGTCGAGGCCGTGCCGCACAAGAAGAGTTGGGACCTGGACAAGTTCATCCCGAAACTGCGGGAGGCCTCCGCCAGGCGCCTTGCCGCGAGCAAGGAGTGGAAGACACACATGGAGAACGTCAACTGGCAGAAGAAGACCGCCGCGGACAACATCCATCCCGTCAGCTTCCCGGACGCCAAGGCCAGGCGGGAGAAGCAAGCCAGGATCGCGGCGGAGATGAACCGCATGAATCGCGCCCGTTCGCGCGCCGCGGCCAAGGAACCGTGGAAGAAAGGCGTCGACCCCGTCCGTGACGAGGCCCTCAACATCCTCGCGGACCTCGTGGAACTGAACGGCGGCCGACGTCTGCCGGCCGCCGCCCCGTCCGCCGATTCGAGCACTCTGTTCGATTCGCTGGACGACGAATGACGGCTCGAGTCGCCTACCTCGTCACCTCAAGATAATCGAGAAGCCGATTTTCTTGATCGTCACGTCGTTGGGCGAGATGAATATTCCTATCTGCCGTTACCGTTCTGCGTGGTCTTCCCTCAGAGGTCCCTACTGCGCGAGCCAGCGCTGCTGCTGGGCGTGCAGGCCGCCGGGCACGCGGTGCCCCACGCCGGGGCAGGGAACGATCTTCTTGTCGGTGGAGCCCAGGGAGTTGTACGCGCTCCAGACGGACGGCGGCGGGCAGCAGACGTCGGAGAGTCCGGCCGTCATGCGCACCGGCACCTTCACGAGCGGCGCGAAATGGCAGGCGTCGAAGTACGGCGCGTGGCACTCGGCCACCTTCTGCGCCGCCTCGTCGCCGCTGCGGGCCACCAGGCGCGGCCAGCCAGGCGTGCGCCCGACACGATAGCCGCCGTGGTCGGCCAGCGCACAGATCCACACGTAGCCCTTCGTGAAGTTCTTGTTCAGGCCCATGAGGTACATGCCGAATCCACCGCCCTGGCTGCCGCCGTAGTACCAGACGCGCGAACGATCCACCTCAGGAAGCGTCACCGCCCAGTCCACCGCGCGGTCGATGCCGAGAATGGCGTCGTGGAAGAAGCACTCCTCGCGGCTCACCGCAATGCCGGCAGTGGCGTACGTGACGCCGTACTTCGCCACCATGCGGTCGTCCTGCGCCTTGTACTTCGCATCCTGTTCCTTTGGCGTCCTGGCCGGCTCGAACGGATGCACGTTCATGACGAGCGTCACCGTCCCCGCCTCCGTCACCACCTGCGCCTCAGAACACGCCGGCCCCGCGCCCGGCACGTTCACCTTGAGCGGCCACGGCCCCTTCGATCCATCGTCCGGAACGGAGAGCAAACCCCACACCCGCTTTCCGCCGAAGGTGGCGAAACTCACCTTCCACTGCTTGAAGCCCTTCCGCCCCTTCACGGACAGCGGTTCGCGACGGACGTCGATCGGCACGTCGCGGCGCAGGCGTTCCCGCTCGCCCTGCCAGTAGGTATCGAAATCTGCCGGACGCGGGAAGCCGGGACGGATCTTCTCCGGCTCATAGCCGACGCTGGCACATTCGTTGCCCTTGCCAAGGCCGAACGGCGTTTGCGCCACCCCGGGGTTGAAGGCCGACGCGCGCAGGAAACCCGGTTCGTCAAGCGTGCCTTTCAGGATGATCGGATTCTCCTTCGCGGGATCGACCTTGCGCGAGATGATCGTCTTCGTTCCGAAGTTGTCGAGCCGCACCTCGACCTCGCCGCCGACGCCAGCCTTGCGAAGATCGGTACACTGTATCCGGAACTCGGTCTCTTCGCCGACAGGACGCATCCGGGCCGGATCTTTGCAAGTGATCTTGAACGCATACGGGGCGGCGAACGCCGACGAAGACGCGACCACCACGCAGAGGGTTTTGACTATTTTTTCGTATCTACTCATTTTTATTTCTCCTTGTCCATAAGTTCTTTTGGAAACAACCGGAACAACTTTTTCTCGCGCCGCGTAACCGCGCGGCGCTCTTGAAAGCGGGCGCCGAGTTGCGCCCGGATGGCAAGAGTTGTTTTATCAGTTGTCATAGTTGTTTCCTCTTCATCGAAACTTATCCTCATTTACATTCCCATGCGCAGCGCCCTGCCGTCAGCGAAGGATGATCGAGAAGCCCGGGGGCGGGATCAACTTCAACCCCGCATCGCAGACTTCGCATTCGTAGCCGTGCTGGGTTGTGTCGTCGTCGAGGATGAACGTCACGGTGTCCGACGGCTTCGTCGTCCACGTGACGACATACGGACTTGCCGAGTTCGCAATCGCCTTGAGGTCGCTGCGGCCGTGCACATCCACGGTTACCGTGGCATTGGCCGCGAATTGGAGATTGCAGAGCGTGCCATCCGTTTTGTTGTTGTATTTGGGATTCGTGAAAACGCAGTTGTACGCGCCAGGCCACTGCGAAAGGCCGAGCGTCGAGCCGTCCATCATCGTCATGTTGAATCCGCGTACCGTCTGGGGCGTATAGGTGCCGTAGATCTGCATCCTGCTCGTCGAGTAACTGTACACGACATTCGCCTGGTCTGGAGGATTTGCCGTGAAATCGCGCACCTGCGAGTTTGCAACCCCAGTCATGGCAAGTCGCATGCACGAGTTGCCGAGATCGAGGTTGAGTCCGTCCCCGCCGCGCAGCTTGTAGATCTGCAAATAGCCTTTCGTCTCGTTGTTGTAGGCGTTGACCACGACGGTGAAGGTTCCGTTGGAGATCGTCACGTCCTTCACGTTCAGGTCCGGATCTGTGCCGTCCATGACAAGGGAAAGCGTCTTCCCTCCGAGATTCCACACGGCTCCGGGCGGCATAGCCATGTCGTGCGTCGATGCCATGGAGGCAAACGCGAGAACGGAATCCTCTTCAAGCGTAAGCGACGAAGGGAGCGTGGCATCGCCGCCGGTATTGGTGAGCCTTCCGCCCGCGAGAACAAGGTTCACCGCCGAATCCGCGTAACCGTAGGCGTCGTAGGTCGCCCCTGCCGGGACGACCACGGGACCCGTTCCGAAATGGCCCGATCCCGAAGAGCCAACACGGATGGTTCCCGCAATCACTTCCGTGCCGCCCGTGTACGTCTGCCCGGCCTTCGCGGCGGAGAACACGCCCTCGCCTTCCTTGCGCAGCTTCAAGTTGCCTGTGAGCGCAACGCCGCCATTCACGAGCGTCGCGCCGGACACGACCGAGACGCGCACCGCGCCGGGGTCCCCATGCAAACTGTCGGTGATGGTGAACGCGCCCAACGTCGCACTCGTCTCGTCCGCAAGGAACAGCGTGCGTCCCCTGAGATCGACCACGGAATCCGACGTAACCTTGGAGAAGTCGAGTCCACGCCAGTCCAGAACGTTCGTCGGCGTGGCGTTGTCGAACGTGACGCTCGCACAGACGAACATCGCCGCGCCGTTCGTCACCGCGAACGCCGTCTCTCCGGCGACCGTGATCGCCGTCTCTTCCGTGGGAAGCGTGGTGGCGTCGAGCTGCGTGCCGTAGCCGTTGAAGCAGATCCAGTTCGCGGCGTCCGTGAAGTCAAGCGGATCGACACCGGCGCCGGTGTAGGTCGCCGTCATGGGCGTCGTGCTGCTCGCGTTGAACGGCTGCGAGACGCACCGCACCCAGCCGCAGCGCGTGGGATCCTTGTCCGCGCCTGCCGTGAGCGCCGTGCCCGCACTCGACTGGAACTGCCCCGTCACGCGGTCGAACATTCCCATCGTGCCTTCGGAATCCTCTGCGGGGATGTAGTCGCGCACGATGCGCTTTGGCGTGTAGAGCAAAAAGTTCTTGAAGTAACCGGCCATCGTCTGGTCGTACTGCGAACCAACCTTCTCGTTGCGGTAAACGGCTATACCGTACCCACCCTCGGTGAACTCGCCCAGCGTGATTCCACTGTTCAGCGCCACGCCGTTGACGATGAGATTTGTCGTAGAGAACACGACGTGATAATCAGTGTTCAGTACGCAATTACCCACGAACTGGTAGCTCTTGCCGCTGTTATACTCACGATCCCACTTGTCATTGTTGCCGTCGCCGGGATCGTAGAATCGGCACAGCCCGTAGTTCGACCTCTTTGCGGCGTTGCCGGTCGCGTTGACCGTAAATGCTCCGAAGAAGTTTTGGTATTTCCCGTTGTTGGCCGTCAGCCGCGTATTGAACTCCGTTATCAATTCGCGTCTTGGCGCGATGCCGGAATTGAAGTAGGCACCGCCGTCCGAATGGGCGTATTCGACCTCCTTCGCGTAGGGCAGGTTCGCCGTCTGCATGAGGAAGAAGCGGAAGCGCGCGTTGGAGGCCTTGAGCGGTTCGGGGACGTTGTAGGTGTACGACGCCGTGGCGGCGGGGATGTCGGCGATCTTCTCGAACGAATCCCAGGCGTACTTGTCCTCGCCCGCATCGGCGGCGGCGTAGGCGATGTAGAGCGCGTGCGTGCCGTTGCGGCGTCCGCCGAAGGTTATCTCATACACGCCGTCGGAGGGAGACGCCGCCTCCATCGTCGGCGCGTCGTTCGCATCGGCCTTCAGGAGGTCGCCGAGGGGCGATCCCGCCCTTCCGCACTCGTAGATGCGGCGGATGTCGTCGTGCGAGAGGCCGCGCGTCCAGAGCGCGAAGTCGTCGACATCGCCGGTGAACGGCTTGGAGTAGCCGCCGGTGCCGTCCTGCCCGATGTAGAACGGAGACCCCGACGCGACCGTGCCGTTGGCGAGGACGCCCGACGCCCAGTGAAGCGTCCCGTCGCTTCGCCCCTGATAGACCGTGAACACGCCGTCCTCCGAGCGCGTGACGGCATAGAACGTCCAGACCGACGCGCCCTCCGTCGGGAACGGATAGACGTCCAGACGGGTCCTGCCGTCGCCCACGTTGAGTCCTACGCCGGCGTGCGTCCCGGAGACGTTGGACCACTGAGCCTGCTTTCTCGCCGTGAAGATCACGCCCGCGCTGGTCGTGCCCGTGCCGCTCCAGCTCTTGTTGCCGAAGATCACCGGGTCGCCGCTGGGATCCGCGAACTTCGCCCACACGACCGCCGAAAAGCTCTTCCCGCCGTCCTCGAACGAAAGCGCCTGCGAGCCTTCGAGCTTCAGGCTTGAACCCGACGGGACGTTGAGGTATTTGCCGACGAAGCCATTGTCCGCGACGGCGGGCGAGCCGTTTGCCGACGCCGCGACCGCGCTGCCGGCGGCCTGGTTTGAAAAGTCCGCGTCGAAAGGCATGTACACGGCAAGGCCGTCGTTCAGGGTGCGCGTGGAGGCGGCGACGGCGGACGTGTCGCGGCGCGTCGCCTCCAGGTCGGGGACGGTCACGTCGAAGTGCGCAAGCACGCTTGCCGCGACGTCGAAGTTGTACGAGACGCCCGGTATGCGCCCGGGCGTGACGCCCGTGCCGCAGATGACCACGGGGACGGTGTCCGCCTGGCTGCCGGTCGTGATCTGCCCGTGGTACTTGTTGTAGCCGCCGTGGTCGGAGACGACGCAGACGAGCCAGTCCTCCTCCGCGAAGGTCCGGCGCGCGGCGATCGCGTCGAGGCACGCGCCGATGCTGGCGTCGGCGGCTGCGAGCGCGGCGCGGTAGCCGGCCGTGTAGGGATAGTAGTTGCCGGCGTGTCCGGCGTGGTCGACGTCGTCGAGGAAGAACAGCGTCGCGTCCGGCGCGTTGGTCGAGGCGAGGCGCGCGGAGACGGCGGCGGTGTTCTCGGCGTCCGTGCCAAGCAGGAACTCCACGCCCTCCGCCGGGGCAAGGTTCGCGTCCGGCTCCCACGTGTAGGCGAAGAGCGCGGTCGCGCCCGCCTGTGCGTCCACGACGCGCTTGAGCCAGGTCGGCTTCGCGGTGAACACGCCGCCCTCGAGCTGGGAGTTCGAAACGAGCCCGTGCGTCGTCGGCGTGTAGCCCGTGGCGATGGAGACGTGGTTGGGCGCGGACGACGGCGCGGAGCCAGGCGTGATCTGCCCGGTGAACGACCAGGCGGTCCTGTAGCCCGCCTGCCACTTCCCGGCGCGGAG
>CADCCQ010000046.1:0-2162 GCA_902799955.1 uncultured bacterium
GCGCGGCGGCCTTGCGGCACCACTTCTGGGCCTCGGCCTTGTCCTTCGCAACCCCGTCTCCGTAGAGGTAGCATTGCGCGAGATTGAGCTGACTTTTGGAGCAGCCAGCCTCAGCCGACTTACGATACAACTTCACGGCTTCGGCCTTGTCCATTGCCACGCCCTTCCCATTAGCATAGCAATAACCAAGGTTGCACTGCGCGGGGGCGAAACCCCTTTCCGACGCCTTGCGGAACCACTTCACGGCCTCGGCCTCGTTCCTCTCCACGCCGTCGCCATAGAGGTAGCACGAGCCGATGTTGCTCATTGCCTGGAGCTGTCCCTGCTCGGCGGCCTTGAGGAACCACGCCGCGGCCTTCTTCATGTCCTTGGCGACGCCATCGCCCTTGTAGTAGCACTTGGCAAGCCTATCCTGAGCATCGGGATGCCCCTGTTCTGCGGCCTTGAGATACCATTTGAACGCCTCTTCCCTGTTCGCGGCAACGCCGCCCTTCCCCTCGGCATAGCAGTTGCCGATGCGGAACTGCGTCTCGGCGTCATCCACCCGCGCCAGCACCGCCTTGAGTGCGTCCACGTCGCGATCCGCCAGGGCCAGAGTCGCAACCGCCGCGAACATCGTCATCACAATTGCCTTCTTCATTTTCGTTTCTCCTTTCGATTTCCCTTACTTCAACTCTCACATTTCACGAAATGCGAGAGTTCCTGACATTCATCAATTCTCTCGCCGACATACCGGCAATGCGATTTCACTTCAGATGTGGAATGCATGGTCGTTTCTCCTGAACCGTTATTATGGGGTAGGACCATTCAGTATCCTTACTCCTTTGTATTCGTGGCTTTGCCGCACATTGGCTTCGTGGTTTTGCCGTAATCTTCGTAGTTTTACGCCTACACCTTGGTTTGCTTTCTTTCTCAACCATCGAAAAACCATCAATTGTCTTACGAGCGTGTTCCACCAGCAAGTGAACCGTGTCCTTGAAGCGCCACATTTGGGAATCCGCATACTTGCGTATGGCAATAAGATCCTTTTGATAGATGCAAGTCGAACTAATCTCCATCTTCAAATCTTCGGGAAGGACTACATCTGCCCAAGACCAGTATGGAAGATGTTGCGGCCATGCTATGCCAACCTGCCACAGCCGATTTGACAGGGCATCCATTGCATCCCGATAACCTTCCCATCCTTCTTCCTCGAGCTCACCAAGTTCAGAATGTATTTCATACATCCTTGCAATCAGCCTTTCCTCGTCAACGGGATTTCCATAATCATCCTCTTCTCCAAGTTCGTATCGATCAATTAAATCATTTGCCACGGCAATGTATTCTTCCGCCTCCCCTGTCAAATCCATAACATAGTCAGGCTTTGGTGCCTTGCGGGTTCGCTTCTTGCCTTTCGCTTTTTGCGCTTTTGCCATCTCCAGCCCCCTTCTCTATTTGGAATTGCCTATCACTTTTACTTTACCGCTTGCGCGTTCTGTAAAGATTCTTCTCCATAAGTTTGTCAAACTCTTCCCAGTTAATCGGGCAGCCCCTTTTCGCGTTTCTTGAGAGCCAAGTAATCGAACCCTGGGTCAATTGCAGTTCTCCGAACTTGCCGTTATCATCACACACGACGAACTTGGACTTTGAGTTTCCAAGGGTGCATTTTGAAATTGTCGCCACGACAGATTTCTTGTTTGTGGTTTTCTTTGCCATCAGTTGATACTCCTCTTTTGATGCATGGAAGTTGCTGACCCTTTTACAATTATTTCCTTAGGTTTACTATGGGGCCCGACCCCATGATTTTCCTAGTCCAAAGTGTTCCTGGATATTCCTGTTTCAGCATCCCGTTCAAGGGTGCGCTTTGCATGTTCCTTGAGGCTTGTACGCGACTGGACACTCTTAAATGCATCATCACCAATATCTGACTTGACATGCTCTATGTATGACGTGAATAAGCCGATGGCGTAACTGGATACGACGCGCTCCAACATACTCGCTCCATTGATCGCCTCTCCGTACCGAACAAGTCCCTCCTCCATTTTCCTTTCGTTGTCATTCCAGAAACCTTTGCAATCTCTGTAGTCGGCTTGTGCGCGATGCGTCAAGAGAACAAAAGGCAAGTCGTACAAATGCATGGCAAAATCCTTCAACATCACTTCCCGAGCGTTGATATGGTCTTT
>CADCCQ010000046.1:2191-24858 GCA_902799955.1 uncultured bacterium
CGAAGCCATTTCTTTTGACTTGCTGTCTGTGAGCGCTTCATGCGACACGTAATTCCGAACATTTTCATATGTACAATTGGCATCCCGCAAATACGATGTCATCAACTTATGCAATTGATCCCATTCGGCCCCGATTCGGTCATGGCAATGTTCGAGGTCGATGTTCTTCGAATCTTCCTCCAATGGCGTCAATTTCTTCTCGGTGTTATAGTAACCAATATACCGGCTACCGAGAATGGGCCACAACCACAAGTTCGTTTCGTTTTCCTTGCGCCTTTCATCTGACCAAACATTGTCAGCAATCTTCTTGAACTCCGCCAACTTGTTCCCAGGAGCCATTCGAGAGTAGAAGTTGCAATACGACTTGATTTTCTTGCGCAACACATCGTTGCTCTTGAGGTAGTTTGTGACAAGCGGGGCAAATGTTTTCAGTTCTCGTTTGTGATACTCATCAATTTTGACATCACTCTCTGGCAGTTCCTCATAGCTTGGGAACTCGGAAATATCCATCATGTCAGCATAAATCGCCTGCGCCAATGCCCCTACCATTGTCGCCTCAACATCAAGAACAAACACGAGAAGACGCGCCTCATCTTCTGACAGGGGTTCCCCTTTGGTAAGTTTTGGACGAAGTTTCGCGTTGTAACATGCCGTCTGGACGAAATTGTAAAGGTCTTCTATCGTGCGATCTTTACCTTTCACATTAATGTCAGTCTGTCCGTTCTCATCAATGCTAACCTCGAAGTTGGCATCACTTACGCATAGTCTCCGACGAGGTTCCATAGTGTTCAAAGACGTAACAACGTCTCCATCGTCAGGTGCTACACTCTTCGGTGGTGTGTTACAACCACAAAGCAATACAGACAGGCAAACAGTTGCCATCGCCGCGTAATCTATTCTCGTTTTCATTCTGTTTCTCCTTTCTTTCTGTTGTTGATTATAGACCGTCCAAAAAGCTCTTCCCTTTGGGAGGGTCAAGGAAAGACCTCTCCTTCTTCGGATTCAGATATGAGGGAGTGTTGAATTCATCAAGGAACGAAGGGTCTTTCTTCGGATCAAGGAACCCATAGGCGTCAGCCAAGATGTCATCTGTAATTCCAAGGACATCCTCCAGAGTAAATGGGGACGACCGTGCCGCCTCAAACGCAAGGTCGACAAGGATGTACCCCGCAATTCCGACTGCCATAACAACAGGCCCCCCAGGTGCCGCGCCCAACATCACTGCCACGAATGTCGCTCCAGCCACGACTGAAGAGGCCGTGACGTTCTTGACCGTCACCCTGTAGAACTCATCCTCCGACATGCCACCGTATGCATAGGCGCAAACGGCATAACCCTCCGAGAATACGAACGCCACACATCCCTCGACGGCAGCGGCTTTTGCCGCGACTTTCACCCCGGAATCGACTGCCGACGCAGGAACGACTAGTGCGACGCCTTCTTTGCCAGACTCAGACTCAACCTTTTTCATCACTCCAACAACAGTCCTTACTTTCGTGACCTTAGGATTTCTCTTAAGGAGTTCGCCTTCCATCTTCTTCAATTCCGCGACGTCTTTGGCTATAATCTGACGCGAAGAATTGGCAACTCCTTTTACGTTATTACTGGCATTCCTACCCTGCATCTCAACCACACGGGATTTCTTGCAGTTCTTCGATACGTCATCCACAAGATCCTTTGGAGTTGTATTTCTAGCCGTCGCAGGGCGTACTTTCGCCCTCGCCGACTCCTTCGCCGCTCCAATCCTGGTTATTTTTTCCTGAACCCTTATTGTCGCACGGTCATTGTTAACGTTCACGGCCACGTCAGAATTCCACAATCCACGCATTGCCTGCTTGTTCTCAAGATAAATCGCGCTGCCAATACGCTGTTCTTTCAGCATTTTCATTATTTGGGCGGCAACATCCCGATCCGCAACACCCTTGTCAAACAACGGCTTAATGGCCTTTGCCAATCGCTCATAAACCTTCTCACCTCTCTCACCCATGAGCGTCTTCAGGTTCTTGCGCATATCCTCCATGATATCCTGAGTGCGGACCAACCACTTCACCTCGCTGTTGTCCGGCGTCCAATCCCCGAGCAAATGGATGTCCCAAATAATCCCAGCAAATGCCTTTGACTTTTCAAGAGGCAGCCGCGTGTACTCTTGGACAAGCGACAAAGTCGCTTCTTGATATGCTTTCCATTCCTTTACCAGCACGCTCTTGTCAAGTCCTGTCTTCATCTCAAACAACTTCAATACATTATCAGGAGGGTTACCGTCAATAGTCCATCCATGACATATGAAGCGATGCGTCCTGGGATGCGACAGGGTCATAGGTTTCAACCCCAACTTGGCCTCCAACTCTCGCGGCATGCTATCCATCCTGCTGCTCACTTGAGAGACCACTTCGTAAAAACCCGCAAAACCCTTTTCGCTCTGTATTGTTGAAGCCGCGGCATTTGGAGAAAAACCATTCCCCGTCACCAGCTTCCACGATTCTTTCGCGTCATAGTAATCAGGCTTGCCGAATCCATCCAACACACATGCGATGTCGTTGTAATGCATTTCGGCAGAGCCATGGGCGTATGCACATATAGGAGATACAACGATAGCAACAATCGCAAGAACGGCTTTCACCATCTTCTCAATTTCCTCGCCGACATACCGGCAATGCGATTTTACTTCAGATGTGGAATGCATGGTCGTTTCTCCTTTGATTTTCGTTTTCTCTAACAACCAGTTATGAAAAGGACGAAGAAGAAATAGATCGAAACCCAAATTATCGCAGAGATTAAACAGCCGCTTATCGCCTTGCGAACACCATTCGCTCCTGCAATGATTGCAGCAATAATCAATCCGAGAACTTCAAACAAGAAACCCAGCCAGAAGCAAAGAGACGAATTGTCCTCCTGTTCACCTGTACGGTAGGATTGGCCGTACTTCATGGCATCATAACTAGCCCGTTCGGACGACTTGTCCGGGACAGTCAAAGTCCTGCCTCCAACGACAATCGTCTTGCCTTTTGCCTTTGTATTCGACATCCTCCGCCTTGGCGTTTCATTGATTGAAGTAGGTGCTTCGACAACTCTAGTCATTAGACGTGTGATTCCATTTTTGTAGACGAACTTCGCCTCACAAGCTGGGCATTGAAGATGACGCCCTTCCACGTCATCAGGCATTTCAAGAATCGTCGCGCACTTAGGACACGTCACTTCCATATATTTGTTCTCCCTTCTTATGCCGCGTAGACTTTCTTTTGGAACATCACCTCTTAAGGAAACCGTATTCATACACCTTCGGTTCGATACACCGTGCAAGAGTCTTCATCGCTATACGGAGATTGCCTATCAGTTTAGTGTACTCCACATCTGACGATTCGCTATTCATGCGCTCCTTGCCTTTAACATCCTTTGTGGTACCTTGGAAATGTAGCCGGATGTCGTAGAACGACGCATTGGGATTCGCACCCGGCTGCGCGTGATAGTACCGCCACAGTTTGCGCCCTGCATCCATTACTGCCTTGGCCTCATCAGAAAACACAAACGGCTTATGTTCTGATTTCGTTGCATCTGCGAACAAATCACCCTGTGCATCCTCCTTGACTTCAACTTTTCCAGCAAGAAAATCACTCATGAAATGGTTCTTGAACAACCCCTGCGCATTGACCTCCTTCTCCGTAAACGGAATCCAGTGGTTTTCAGCGACATTGGACATTATGCGGTTTTGACCGTGGAACAACGCGAATACAATACAATTGGTCTGGAATTCTGAATCGTTCTCCCATCCATTACCCGGACAAAGGAACTGGTCTCTGTCGTTAAGCCAATCCGCCTCAATCGCATGACGTACTGCAAGATAGATGCAAGACTTTCGAACGTTGACTCTGGTTATTGGTTTGAAAAACGTTGATGTTTCGTTGTTCTTCGCACTAAGAATCGCAATCTCTTTCTGGTGTTGGAAATCGTTGCCGTTACAAGCAAGATATCCGATTATGCCCGTGGCGTTCTTCCACGTTGCCCTCATCCAGTCGTTTAGAGGCTGCGTATTATCATAGCTAGATATGTACTTTGTTCCAACAAAATGATAAGATGCTTTCTGCGGGAGATATACATCCGATTGCGTTTCCGTAAAAAGCTGCGGATTGGATAGGGACCAAATGAAAAAACCTATCGGAAATTGCCCTTTGACATTGTCGAACGTATCCGCCGGAACGATGAAATTCCTTCCTAGCCTGGCACGAAACGTTTTACGAAAATCTTTAAAATACGGCCCTTGCAAATGCTTCAATGTCGAAAACTGACCGACAGTGCAATCTGGGATCTCTTTGTAGATACGCATGAGGAACTGCACAAACAATTCACGCTTGGCGAATTTCCCACATTCCCCAGCATAGTTCTTGTGTACTTTGCTCTTATTTGACACACCAACTTTCGAATCCTTCGCAAAAGTACTTCCAGCCTCCGCATACGGTGGATTGATGTAGATGACAAGATGCTTGCGCTTCTCCGCGTCATTCAGCACGTCATGCAAATCTTCTGGAATTTTCTCGCTGTCGAGTGGATCGTTAAGGAAGTCAAACTGGAACACATGGGCGTCAAGAAGGTTCGCGCCGTTAGCTATACGCTGCTTCATCACAGCCACGTCCTGCATGTCGAGCGTTGACGCCCAGACCTGATGTTTGTTCGTGAGTCCCGCAAGTAGATTGCCTGTTCCAGCGCAGCAGTCCCAGACGTAATATTCGTCTTGCCAGTTCTCGCCGAGTTCTAGCTCAAGGTAGTGCTGCGAAAGCTCCACCCATTTCTTTGGTGTGAAGAACGAACCCTTGCGTTCGCGCACATCCTGCGGAACAAGCAGGTCGCGGCGGTTGACGATATACTCACGATACTCCTCGCGCGGCGGTCTTTTGTACCGATTCCAGAATTGCCTGTGCGCTTTCTGCCCGTCTTTGAACCGGATATCCTGAAAAAGAGGAAGTCCGATAGTGCTGACTCCCAACTCCTGCTTGTAGTGGTCCAATTTGAGAAGAATGTTCAGCTTCCTTGAAAGCCCGATGTTGCCCTGAGAGAGTATGTCAGCAAGAAAGAAGTCCGCGTCGATGATTCCGTTCTTCTTCGCGACCTCCCAATCTGGGATTTCTATCGTCGGCATCACAGCTTCACGCCACTTGCTGTAAATATGCGTGAAATTGTTCTTTGTTATCTGAAGCCGCTTTACGCCCTCCTCGCCAATCTTGAAGTTGGACTTGATGAACTTCTGCAGTTCGGCTTCGTCAGTCAACCAGTTGAACAGCGTTGCACAGCCTCTCAACTTCTCTCCGATAAGAGCATCAAGCTCCTTGAACTCCTTCGTTTCGTGATTGCTCGGTGTGACATTCCAATTGAAGTCGTTCTTCTCGAATACGTCCATGATCTCATGGTATGGAATGAACGCTACCCTCTCAGCGTCGAAAGCACCGAGAAACTTCGGCGGCAAAAATTTGTCGAAGGTCTTTTCCTTGCCGATGGTGAGAATCAGCTGTATGAAGCTTTCGCGAATGTCAGCCTTGTTGCCTTTCTTCGCCTCCGCCCACAGCACGCTTTCGGCTTCCAGAAGCTTCATCTGTGTTGCCGGCACTGCCACGCAGAAATCAACGTTGCCGACGATTTGAGTTGTGTCGAAATCCCTGAACCAGTCGTAGGCGACCTTGTTCTTCAGTTCCTCTTCACGGATGTTAAGAGGATAGCGGATCGATGCCGCAGCATGAGTGAGGTTTTTCTTTGCCATCGCCGCTCCTCACCCGCCGCAGATTTTGCACGGCGTGCCATCGTTTTTGCCACAGGGGTACCCCCGCGTCTTGCGGTAGTTTTCACACTTGCGGTTGTGGCGTTTGTTCGAGTTGGTGGAGAGCCAGTAGCCGGTGTCAGGCCACTTGTCGCAGATAGGCGCGGGGGTGCGCTTGCCGACGGGCATTGTCCTGCCTGCGAAATATTCCTCGCGGGTGGTGGATGACGCGGCGAATGACGAGGGTGTGTTTGCGCGAGCGGCGCGAGGCGCGGCACCGCCGCCGTGGCGAAACTGCTCGGGCGGCGTCGGATCGGGGTCAGCCCAGAGACCGCGACGCGCCGCGCGCGCGTCCGCTTCGGCCTGCGCGTATGCGGGCGTGGAGTCGTATCTCTTGTAATGCCAAGCAAGACCGTCGCGCACCATCTGAAGGTTGATGTCGCGGCCATCCAGCCAGACCGTCCCGAGGATGCGTCCGTAGCGATCCGTTTCATCCCACGTTACAGTAACGCTTCTTCCGAAGACGATATCTGAAAGATGCTGCTTGCTCCGCTGTCCGAAAGCCTGCGATTTCTCGGGCGCGTCGATTTTGTTGAGGCGGATTTTTAGCTGGGTGTTGGACGGGTCGAGGATGGTGATTGTATCGCCGTCGGCGACGCGGATGACCTTGCCGGTGGCCTGCGTCTGCCTCGGCCGGGAATTCGCGGACATGCCGCCGCGCGAGCCCGCGCTAGGCCGCGCGTAGGCGAGCTCTACGCAGCTTTGCGGAGAATATCCACCCCCCCCCCCTCGAAATATCAGGGGACGCGCCAGAGGCGCGGCAGGACGCCACCACGCCGACGGCAGTCAGCGCGAGCGCCAGGGTCGCATTTTTGAAGCCTTTTGCCATACTGGAAATTGTACCACAGTTGGCGGTTTCGTTCAAGTGTTTTTCTCCTACTTTTTTGGATGATTTTCCATGTCCGTCACTCTGCGCGTCGAGACGGCGGCGTCGCTCCTCGCACTCCATGTTCTGTACGGAGTGCAACACGGCGCGGAACTTCGCGAGTTTGTCGATGCCGACCTCCTTGAGTTCGCGGTTGAAGCTGTTGAACGCGATCTCGTACGTCATCCTTCCGTTCGTCGAGAAGCGAAGCGCGGCGTTTTCGTCAATAATCATGTGCGAATCCTCTTCTAACGCCACGTTTGTCGCGCCCCAGCACGACCCCTAGACCTTGTTTTTCCATTTCAATCCTCTTCTACCTCGCTGGACTGTGTTTACCCCGACTGGGACCGTTGGGATGCTTCGGGCACCAACCGTTGACCATTGATGCAATGTCACGGAACTCGCGCCCACAATATTTGCACTCGTATGGGCCATCTTCGCGTCCATCATACGCGACATGCTTTCCCCTACTCGGGCCATCAGGGTGCTTGGGACACCAACCGTTCAGCAGAGAACTCAACGTGTGGTTCTTCGCCCCGCAATAGACGCAGACGTACTCGCCGCGCTCTCCGCCCTCGTACAGCGCATGTTTACCCTTGCTGGGTCCGCTTGGGTGTTTAGGGCACCAGTTGTTCAGCAACGACCGCGCATCACGCGCCGACGTTCCACAGTATTTGCAGTATTCACTCATGGTCATACCCCCTTGTTCGTTGGCTTACGATAATTTGACACAGCAGATGTCATACCAAGACAGAAACAGGCGGATTTGGAGGTGATTTTCGCTCAAAATCTGAGCACTGGTAAAAATTGGAGCGGACTTCGGCTAATTCAGTAAAGCGAAAAACACTCCGGCGCAGGCGAGGGCATCGTCAAGGGCGTCGTGGCTATTGGTTCCTTGGACGCCGAGCGCGTCGATCAGACCTGCAAGTTTGTAGCTCTCCAGTCCGGGTCGCAGAAGACGGGCAAGCACCAGCGTATCGCATGTCTCAATGCCGTATGGCGAGAAGCTGATGTCGAACTTTCTGCATTCCTGGTTCAGCATCTGCATATCGAACCGGTTGTTGTGCGCCACGAGGAGCGCGTCGCTTCCCAGAAACTCGAAGAACTGGCGCATCGCCTCTTCCGGCGCAAGGCCATGCTCAGAGAGGAACTCCTGTGACAGCCCATGCACCCCTTCCGCCCAGGGATTCATTTCGCACGAGGGGCAAATGTACGCATTGAATGTGCGCGTTTGAACGCCATTCACATACTCCACGGCGGCTATCTGACAGATTTCATCGCAGCGCGAGCAGCCTGTCGTCTCAGTGTCAAAAACAACCACCCGCCCACTCCGGGCGTATTCCGCAATCTGCGGCAATGTGTTGACAGATACTCGCATGAGGCTCAATCCAGACGATCTACACTACAGACGATGGAGATGTAGATGTCATAGTTGGAGAGTAAGGAAGTCACGACAAGAGCTTCTCATACGACGCTACATCACGCGCCGAAAAGCAGCAGAAGATGACTTCCATCTCCTCTGCGTTCTTTGCGGCTAGGAACTCCCTCACCTCACGCACGGCGATCTTTGCGGCTTCTTCTTTCGGGTAGCCGTAGATGCCCGTGGAGATGCAGGGGAAGGCAATCGACTTGCAGCCGTTCTCCGCCGCGAGCGCGAGCGAGTTGCGGTAGCACGCCGCGAGCTTCTCTGGTTCTCCGTGAAGACCATCACGATACACTGGCCCGACGGTGTGGATCACGAACTTCGCGGGCAGCCTGAAGCCCGGCGTGATGCGTGCCTCGCCCGTCGGACAGCGCACGCCTGGCCGCACTTCCGGCACCTTGAGGCACGCCTCGTAAAGCTCGCGGCCCGCCGCGCGGTGAATCGCCCCATCAACGCCGCCACCGCCAAGCATCACCTGGTTCGCCGCATTGACGATGGCATCCACCGCCAGCGTCGTTATGTCACCTTGGATTATCTTGATCATCTTGCTTCTTTTTTTCCACAGTATATCAAACCAGTTTCCAACTGTCAATGTTTCATCACCTGTTTGTCAATATGGGGGCGGCAAGAATTTTGCTGTCGACGAGAAAAACGCGGCGCGCCCACGGCGGGATGCCGCGGGCGCGCATGTTTGGCAGTGCTGCCAATCCAGACCTCAGCGGGCGGAATCCGCCGGAGGGACGTAACCGGGCTTGTCGACCGGGCGGACGGGCGCGTACATCATGTACACCGCGTTGTCGCGGATGTCCCTCATCCCCTTGCGTAGGCCGGCGCCGGGCTGCGGGAAGAGCCTCACAAGCGTCGTCGCGTGGGAAAAGACCTCGGCCGAGTAGCTGCCGGAGGCGATTCCGACATCCTGCTGCCTCCAGAGGTCGCGAATGCGCCAGCTGCCCTCGAGGCCGAGCGACGCGAAGTCTATCGTGACGGTGGACGGCAGCGCGTACGTGTTGAAGAGCGCGAACACGAGCGACCCGTCGCTCATGGGCTTCGCCCAGACTTCAGTGCGGGACGTCCTGGCGACGAGAGCGGCCTGGGCGCCGAGTTCGTCCTGGCTCGTCTCGATCACCTCGGCGTTTGTGAGCAGCGACATGGTGAAGTCGTCGAGCTGCGTGAGGTCGCACCCGATAAGGAGCGGCGAGCAGAGAATCGACCAGAACGACATGTGCGTATACTGCTCGTTGGGAGTGAGGCGCGTCGGACGCAGCCTGCCCCATCCGAGACGGCCGACGACGAGCATGTCGGGATCGTTCCACGCGCCGGGGCGGGCGTAGGGCCAGAGCCACTGCTGCCTGTGGAGGATGCCGTTCATCGAGCCCCACGTGTCGGTTATGTCGCCCGTGGTGCGCCAGCAGTTGCCGTCCACGGTCTCGCCCCACGTAGAGACGTTGTCCATGCCGTACTGGCAGAGCGAGAACACGATGTCGCGGCTCTGGGCCTTCAGGGCCTCGCCCATGAGGCGGTACGGGAGGATGAACTTGCCGTGCCCGTCGCCGACGACCACCCTGCCGTATGAGCACCAGTCGTACTTGAGGTAATCATAGCCCCAGTCGGCGTACGTCTTGGCGTCCTGCCATTCATGGCCCCAGCTGCCGACGCAGCCTCCGCACGTATACGGGCCGGGCGAGGAGTAGAGCCCGATCTTGAGGCCCTTGGAGTGCGCGTAGTCGGCGAGCCCCTTCATGCTCGGGAAGCGCTTGTTGACGGCGATCGTGCCGTCGCTCTCGCGCTCGGGCCCCTGGAGGGTCTGGTCGTTCTTAGCGGACGGCTTGTTCTGCCAGTAGTCGTCGATGTTGACGTAGCTCCAGCCGTAGTCCGCGAGGCCGGACTTGTCGAAGACGTCGATCGTGTCCTTGATGTTCTGCCCGGTGACGGCGTGCGCGAAGCAGTTCCAGCTGTTCCAGCCCATCGGGGGGGTGAGGGCGATCTTGTCGCCGACGACGAGCTTCAGGACGCCGCTCGCGGACCCCTTTGCGTTCTTCGCGGTGAAGGTGATACTGTAGACGCCTGGCTTCGCGACCGCGCCGCCGAGGATACCCTTCGCGGGGTCGAAAGTCGCGCCGGCGGGGAGATCCGACGCCGAGAGCTCAAGAGGGCGCTCGCCGGTGACGGGGAGTCGCCACACGATTGGATGCCCCGGCCTGACGCCGTAGATGCGCGCTCCGTTGATGCGCGGCGACGCAGGGGCCTTCGGGGTGAGGATGCCGAGCTGCGCGCCGCCCATCTTCACGGGAACCGGCTTCGCGCCGTCCTGCATCGTGAAGTACGCGTCGGCCCAGTCGGAGTGGTCCCACGTGTTGCCGTTGCCGGCCTCGGAGACGACGAGCTCGACGAACTTCGCGCCCGCGAGGTCGGCGTGGACGTGGACGCCCTCGCGCCTGCCCTTCAGCACCGGAGTCTGGGCGACGGTGCGCCCGTCGGCCCTGACGATGAACTTCACGCTCGCCGTGCCACCCTCCGCCGGGAACACCTCGGCGTCAAGGCCGACGTCCGCGTCGAACGACACGGCCTTGCCGCCGACGTCGTAGATCGCGACCGACTCGGAGTGCGTTCCGACGCCGCGCTCGTATGTCTTCGAGCCTATCTTCAGCTGATTTCCGCCCACGGACTTGTTCCTGCCTACCTCGCCCCAGCCGCAGGCCATGTCCTTTATCGGCAGCTCGTCGAGCCACACGCGGACATCCGCGAACGCCGCTCCCGCCACAACCGCCGCCACGGCGGCCAGCACACACTTCGAATTCATCTTGGTTTTCTCCTTTGCGTGAATGTTCATCGTCCACCCCATGGTGGAACTGCGTAATATTATATCACAAACTGGCGAAAAGATGGTATACTTATCTACATGCCAGGAATAAAGAAAACGTCAGTCTCGCTGATAAAGGACCTCGCGGCCGACAGGCAGAGCCCGCGCTGGGAGGAGATGTACCGCACGTACGAGGAGCCGATGCGCGGCTTCCTCGCGGCAAAGTTCCCCGCGCTCGCCGCGAACGCGGACGACCTCATACAGGAGACTATGGTCGTGCTGAGCGAACGCCTCCCCGGCTACCGCTACCTCCCCGACGAAAAGGGCCACTTCAGGAACTACATCATGGGGATACTCAGGAACCTGGCGGCGACCGAGATGACGAAGCTCCTGCGCGAGAACAAGGCAAGGCAGGCGCTGCGCACACAGCCGCGCGTCTCCGGCGGCGAGATGTCGTCCTGGCGCATGGACGCGTTCGAGGTCGCGCTGTCGCAGACGCTCGCGGACGAGTCGATCAACCCGATGCACCGCGAGGTGTTCCGCCACCTCGCGTGCGGGAAGGAAAGCCCTGAGGACGTCGCGCGGGCGTTCTGCATATCGCGCGCGAACGTCGACCAGATCAAGTCGCGGATGATCAAGCGCCTGCGCGCGCTCCTCGCAAGGCTCACCGAGGCCTGACGGCGCCCGCGCGCGCGGGCCCGAGGAAGTACTTGTACGCGGGGTTCCTTGTGACGTCCTCGCAGACGTACCCTATCTCCGCCAGCGCCTTCTCGAACTCGGGCCGCTCGTTCTTCGCGACCTGGAAGCCGGCGAGGACCTTGCCGTGGTCGGCGCCGTGGTTGCGGTAGTGGAACAGCGAGACGTTCCAGCGGCCGGCTATGACGGAGAGGAAGTCCATCAGCGCGCCCGGCCTCTCGGGGAACTCGAATGTGTAGACGACCTCGTTGGTGATCGCCGCGGACCTTCCGCCGACCATGTAGCGGACGTGCTCCTTCGCGAGGGCGTTGTCCGTCAGGTCGATGCAATGGAACCCGGCGGCGCGGAACTCGCGCTGGAGCGCCTTCCGGTCGGCGACGTCCTTGACGGAGACGCCCACGAAGACGTGCGCGAGGACGCCCTCGCCCATGCGGTAGTTGAACTCCGTCACGCTGCGGCGGCCGAGCTTCGCCACGAACCGCGAGAAGCTGCCGGGGCGCTCGGGGATCGCGCAGTCGAACACCGCCTCGCGCCCCTCGCCGAGCTCGGTCAGCTCGCTGACGAAGCGGATCCTGTCGAAGTTCATGTTCGCGCCGGAGATGACGCATGCGTACGTCTCGCCCTTCTTCGCGGTCTTCTTCGCGGCGGCGAGCGCAAGCGCGCCCGCGGGCTCGCAGACCGCTCTGGTGGCCTCGAAGATGTCCTTGATCGCCGCGCACGTCTCGGCTGTAGAGACGCGCACGATGCCGTCCAGGTTCTCGCGGCAGAGGCGGAAGGTCTCCTCGCCGGGCTTCTTCACGCAGACGCCGTCCGCGAACAGCCCGGGGTTCTCGATCTCGACCCTGCGCCCGGCCTTCAAGGAACGGTACATGCAGTCGGAGTCCTCCGGCTCCACGCCGTATACCTTCACCCACGGGCGCACGCTCTTCACGTAGACCGACACGCCTGCGGCGAGGCCGCCGCCGCCGACAGGGACGAACACCGCGTCCAGGCTGCGCCCGGCCTGTTCCAGGATCTCCTTGGCGACGGTCCCCTGCCCGGCGATGACGTCCGGGTCGTCGTACGGCGGGATGAACGTTACCCCGGTCTCCCGCACGATCCTCGCGGCCTCCTCGGCGCAGTCGGAATATCCGTCGCCGTGCAGGACGATCTTCGCGCCATGCGCCTTCACCGCGTTTATCTTGATCTCCGGCGTCGTCACCGGCATGACGATCGTCGCCTTCACGCCAAGCTTCTTCGCCGAGAGCGCCACGCCCTGGGCGTGGTTTCCGGCGGAAGCCGCGAGGACGCCCTTCTCCAGCGCCGAGCGCGGCAGCTGGCTCATCTTGTTGTACGCGCCGCGGATCTTGTAGCTGTGGACGCTCTGCAGGTCCTCCCTCTTCAGGAGGAACCGGCATGAATACCTCGCGGAAAGCGCAGACGCCTCGTCAAGAGGCGTCTCCTCCGCCACCTCGTACACGGTGGCGTTGAGAATCTTCGTCAGATAGTCCATCGTCAAATGTCAAAGCTGCTTCGACGCAGCGTCCTTTTCGATCTGTTCGTAGTTTAGGTCGGGGAAGAACTTCTTCGCCAGGTTCAGGTAGTCCGGCAGCACCTTGAGCGCGGCCTTGACCATGTCCTCGCCGTACTTGGTGGAGTCGGGGTTGTCGGCGAACACGATCTTCATCAGCAGGGCGACGCCGAACAGCGCGTCGGCGTGCGCCTTCGGGGCGAGCTTGGAGTTCTCGTTGCCCTTGAGGATGAACTTGGTCAGCACCTCGCCGAGGTTCGCGTTGTAGTCGCGGAAGAACACCTCCCAGCGGACCTCCTTCTTCTGCGCGTTGCTGCCGACGGACGGCTTGACGACGAGCACCTTGTCGTCCATTGAGATGACGACGTAGTTGTACAGGTGCTTGGCCTTCTTGTCGCTCGAGCGTGGACGGGCCGTGAACTTGTAGCCCTTCAGCTGCTTCTTGAGGATGGCCTGCACGGACTGCATCATCGCGATCTTCTTCTTGGCCGCGAGGAGCGCGATCTGGCCCTCCGCGGTTGTGAGCACCAGGTTGCCGTCGTCGTCGGTCCGCTTCTTGAGGTCGTCCATCTTCCTGGTCGCCGTCTTCCAGTCGAGACGCCGGATGTCGCCGCTGACGCACATCTTCTGGAACTCGTCCTCGACGAGCGCGAGCTCGGTCTCTATCCTCTTGGCGGCGTCGGCGGCCTTCTTCTCCTCGGCGGCCTTGCGGGCCTCCTCGGCGGCCTTGGCCTTCTTCTCCTTTTCGACGCGCGCCTTCTCGGCGGAGAGCTTCTTGTGGAGGTCCTTCACTATCTTCTGCGCCGCGGGCGTGCCCTTGGGGTTGACGAACATCCCCTTCGTCTTCTTCAGGTTGGTTACATCCTCGGAGGCGACGATCGAGTCGTAGCTGCCCTTCACCTCCATCGTGGCCTTGGAGATGCGCTTCATCTCCTCCTCCGTCTGGGCGGACACCCTCTGCGCCGCCTCTATTTCGGCGGCGAGCGCCCTGATGCGCGAGCGGACCTTCCACGCGCCGGTCTCGGCGGCGTAGACCTTGCCCCAGAGATCCTGGAACTTCTTGACGCCATCTACCGCGTACGGGGACACCTCGACCTTGACGACGGTCTCCTCGGCGGCGGGCTCCTTTGCGTCCGCCTTCTCGGCGGCCTTCGCGTCTGCCTTCGCGTCGGGGGCGGCGTCAGGCTTGGCGCCGGCGGCAGGCTTGGCGGCTGCCGCCGCGTCTGCTTCGTCGGCGTCGGCCTGCCTCGCCGCCTCGTCCTTCGCGTCCGCCGGCTTCTTGGCAGCGTCAGCCTTCGCGGCGGCGGGCTTGGCCTCGGCGGACTTGGCCTCGGCGGGCTTCGCGGCGGCGGGCTGCGCGGGCGCGGCGGCGGGCTGCTGGGGCTGCTCGAACGCGCGCCTGGCGGCGATCAGCTCCGCGGGCTCCGGCGGCTTGAGGGAGGCGATGAGTTCGTCAGGGCAGGAGCCGACAAGCTCCTTCTTGATGTCGGCGCCGACCTTCTCGCAATGCTTCCTGTTCTCTTTGATCATCTCCTCGATGTCGCCGTCGAGCTTCTGCACGTTGGAGAGCGTGTCCTCCAGGGACTTGCGCGAGTCCCTGATGCCCTTGTCGATCATCGCGGCGGTCTCGCGCTCGTTCTTGGCGGCGTTGTGCTGGATTGCGAAGAAGAGCCCGCCCACGACGAGCAGCACGGCGCCGATGACGCCGCCGATGACGAGGGCGACCTTGCCGCCCATGCCGCCGCTCTCCTCCTCTTCCTCCTCGTCGTAGTCCATCGACGTCGCGCGGCGCTTCATGCCCCTGCGAGGGAGCTTCATGCCCCCGCGCCTGGGCGTCTCCTCCTCGCCGGAGTCCTCCGACCCGGAATCCGCGCCCTCGGCCGACTCGTCGCCGGAATCAGCCGCGCCCGAGACTGGGCGACGGCGCTTGAGCATGAGCCTCTTCCCGCCGACCCTGGTGGTCGGGCGCGCGGCGCCGGACGCCGCGCCCTGCGCAGGCACCGGCTGCGTGGCCGAGAGCCCGGTCGTCATGACGTTCTTGAAGTCCTCCAGAAGCGCCTCGAAGCTTGGATACCTGTCGGCCGGGTCTAGCGCGAGCATCTTCATGACGAGCGCGTCGATCTGCGGCGAAAGGCCGCTCCTGACCTCGCTCGGCTTGCGGGGCGCGCCCTCGAAGCGCTTCCTCACCACAGCGGCGGCGTCATCGCCCTCGAACGGCGCGACGCCGGTGAGCGCGTGGTAGATCGTCCCTCCCAGGGAGTACATGTCGGCGCGGTAGTCGACGCCCTGCTTCTTCACCTTCTCGGGGGCGATGTAGTAGGGCGTACCCCAGATCTCGTCGGTGTCCCTCTGCATCGCCGCGAGGCCGAAGTCCACGAGCTTGGCGTTGCCGTTCGCGTCGAGAAGGACGTTCTCCGGCTTCACGTCGCCGTGCACGAGCCCCTGGTCCGCCGCGCACCTCAGCGCCTGCGCGACCTGCTCGCAGATCTTCATCACGCGCGGGACGTCTGTCTTGTCGCCGAAGTTGCGCATCACCTGGTCGAGGGATCCGCCCGCGACAAGCTCCATCGCGATGTACGGCATCCCGTCGGAGATCCCGTAGGAGTATATCTGCGCGATGTTCGGGTGGATCAGGCGCGCGGCGGCCTGGGCCTCGCGCTTGAAGCGCTCGACGAACTCGGCGTCGCTGCCGTACTCCCTGAGCATGACCTTGACGGCTACGGGGCGGTCGAGCATCTTGTCGCGGCCCATGTAGACGCCGCCCATTCCACCCCTGCCGAGCTCGCGCTCCAGCATGAAGTTACCGTTTTCGCCGAATGTGCACGGCGTCGTTATCAACTGCTCATCGCTCATTTTATCTTCCCCCATCTAGGGTTCATGAAAGGCCAGAACACGCAGGAGCCGACGCCCCTGAGGTTTCTCTCCGGAACTGCACCCCAGTACCGGCTGTCCAAGCTGTTGTCGGAGTTGTCCCCGCAGGCGTAGTACTCGCCCTCGCCCATCCTGGCGCTGCCCTTGACGGCGAGCGACTTGGCGTAGGCGGGCGAGGCGCCGCCGTCCGACGGCTCCGGCGTCGGCTCGCCCCTCTTGCCGGTCATCGGCTTGATCGGGTCTATCGCCTTGCCGTTGATGTAGACGTTGGGGCGGCGGATGGCGATCTCCTCGCCCGGGAGCGCCGTGAGGCGCTTTATGTAGTGAGTCCCCTGCTGGAGGTCGTATTTGCTGCCGTCCTTGCCGACGTAGTGGCCAGACGGGGACTCGCCCACCCCCGTCGTCGAGAACACCATGACGTCGCCCCTCTCGGGCGCGCGGAAGTTCCACTTCCAGCGGTTGACGAATATGAAGTCGCCCGTCGTGTCGTAGCCGCGGAAGAGGACGTGGCCCTTGGGGATGCGCAGCTCGCGCTTCGCCTGGCCGTCCGGGCCCTCCGCGATGCACGCGACGCGAATGACCTCGCCGTTGGACAGCTGGCGGGCGTCGGGGACGACATCCCTGCCTGCGGCGTCGGGGCCGAAGTCGAAGTGCAGCAGCGCGTCGGTGGGCAGGCATATCCTTTCGCTCTCGCGCCCGGTCGGCGACACGATCGAGAAGTCGCACCGCCCGTCGTTGCGGTCGCGCACCCGCAGCACGCCGCTGAACGGCGCGGCGAACTCCTTGTAGTCGCGCCCCGACACGATCCAGTTCAGCCACTTCAGCGGAGTCTTCTGCATCACGCCGGGGTTGTCGCACGGCTCGTAGTGGTTGCCGTAGAGCGTCGGCTGCATGGAGCCCGTGGGGATGTTGAACGGCTCGTAGAAGTACGCGCGGAAGGCCATCGCGACCGAAATCGCGACGACAAGCGTGTCAAGCCACTCGCGGCCTATCTGCTGCAGTTTGTCCACTAGGCTCCCCCTCACGTCCTGTAGTTCGGCGCCTCCTTGGTGATCGTGATGTCGTGCGGACGCGCCTCCTTGAGGCCGGCCGCCGTGACGCGGTAGAACCTGCCCTTGCGCTGGAGCTCCGCGATGGTCCTCGCCCCGCAGTAGCCGAGCGACGCGCGGAGCCCGCCGCAGAACTGCGTCATTATCGACTTGACGCGGCCGGAGTACGGGACCATTCCCTCGATCCCCTGCGGCACGAGGTCCTCGTCCGCCTCGTTGTCCTGGAAGTAGCGCGCCCTGGAGCCCTTGCCGTTCTTGAGCGCGGCCATGGAGCCCATGCCGCGGTAGACGACGTACTGGCGCCCGTTGGAGTAGATCTTCTCGCCCGGGCTCTCCTCGGTGCCCGCGAGGACGGAGCCGAGCATCACGGAGTCCGCGCCCGCGGCGATCGCCTTCGGGACGTCGCCGGAGAGCTTGATGCCGCCGTCGGCGATGACCGCGACGTCGGTGCCGCGAAGCGCCTTCGCGGCGTTGTAGACGGCCGTGAGCTGCGGGATGCCGACGCCGCACACGACGCGCGTCGTGCAGATCGAGCCGGGCCCGATGCCGACCTTGACCGCGTGCGCGCCGCACTTCGCGAGCGCGAGCGCCGCCTCGCCCGTCGCTATGTTGCCGGCGATCACGTCCACCTTCGGGTAGTGTCTGACGATGTACTTCGTCATGTCCATGATCCCCTTCGAGTGGCCGTGCGCCGAGTCGACCACGACGACGTCGACGCCCGCGTCCGCCAGCTTCTCCATCCTGGTGAGGTCGCCCTTGCCGCCGGAGACGGAGGCGGACACCCTGAGGCGGTACTTGTCGTCGCAGTTGTACGACGGGTTCTTGTTCTCGACGAGGCGCTGCACGTCGGTGAAGCTGTAGAGCCCGACGACGCGGCCGTCCCTGTCGACGAGCGGGAGCTTGCCGACCTTCGCCGCGCGCATGAGGTCGTACGCCTTCTTGAGGCTCGTCCCGGGCGCGGAGGTTATCGGCGCCTTCTGCATCACCTCGCGGAGCTTCATGGCGTCCATCGGCGCGAAGCGCATGTCGGAGGTCGTTATCATCCCGACGAGGCGCTCCTGGTCGTCGAGCACCGGGAAGCCGTTGAACTTGAGGCCCATGCGCCTCTTCTCGCTTCTGAGGAAGCTGATGTCGTCGTTCTCGTGGAAGCACACGGGCGCGGCGATGAGCCCGTTGAGGTGGCTCTTCACCTTCGCGACCTCCCTGGCCTGGTCGTCCTCCTCCAGGTTCTTGTGGATTACGCCAATGCCGCCGGCGAGCGCCATCGCAATCGCCATCGGCGCCTCCGTCACGGTGTCCATCGCGGCGGAGACGAACGGTATCTTCATCGTCGTGCGGCTCGTCAGCTTCGTCTCGATCGATGCGTCGTCCGGCAGGAAGTCGGCATACTGCGTCACGAGCGTTACGTCGTCGTACGTAAGGCCCTCGTACGGGAATGCCTTCATGAAGGCGTCCATGTGTCTGTTCATTCTCTGTTCTCCTAGCAGGGGGATTTGACCCCTTTTCACATAATTATACCACAACAAGACTTTGTTGTCACACCTTTTGTGTGCATTTCCTCTTCGCCAGTGTGCGCGCACGCGGGCATTGCGCCGCAAATCGCCGCCGTCGGCGGAGGGATCGGCCGCCAATCCGCAAGCCTAGACGACCGGCCGGATGTACCGTGTCTTGACCGCCCGCCACAGCACCACGCAGAACGCGGACAGCGGAATCGCCAGCAGAAGCCCCAGCAGCGACTTGAAGACGACCCCCCAGAAGAAGAAGGAGAAGATCACGCCGGCGTAGCCGAGCCCCGTCTTGTTCCCCTGTATCCTGGGCGTTATGAGGTAGCCGTCGAGGAACTGCCCCGTGAGCCAGACGGCGATCACGAGCGACAGCGTTCCGCCCCCGCCGCCGGGGCCCCAGTACGCAAGCGGCATCGCTATGGGCATGCAAACGACAGTGCCGAACAGCGGCACGAGGTTCATCACCCCCAGCACGAAGCCGATCGTGAACCCGTACTTGAGCCCGACAAGCATGAAGCCGAGCCCGTACATCAGGCCCTCGCAGAGGCATATCACGACCTGCCTCTGGAAGAAGCTGACCACGATGTCGAAGAACGAGTCGATCTGCTCCGCGACGAAACGGCGCGTGTCATCCTTCAGGAACGGCATCTCCTTCACGTAGTCCTCGCCGCTCATCACGGGCCGTGTCACGAAGTACACGAAGAAGATGAGCGACACGAGCCAGTTCAGCGCGCCCGACATGTAGCCCGCGATGGACAGGATGAAGTCCAGCACGCCCGCCTTGAGGCCCGCGATCCACGAGTCGTACGACACGCCCAGCTTGTTGAACATCGCGATCGCGTTGGGGAACGTCTCCTTCACCCACGCGGAGACCTTCGCCGCGCGCTCCGGCGCCGTCTCGATCAGCCCCGATATCTGGTCGACCGCGAACGAGCCCCCGTACCACGCCGCGACGACTATCGGGACAAGGACGGACGTCAGCATGGCGGCGACCGCCAGCGTCGGGTTCTTCACGACCTTCAGCCACCACGCGTAGTACGGCCTGAAGAACATCGCGAGGAACAGCCCGATGACAAGCGGCGTCAGCGCAGGCGACATGAACTTCACCGCCTGCACGAAACACCAGAGGATCGCCGCCGCGAACCCGGCGACGACGGTGAACGCGAGGACCGTCAGGGCCGTCGCGATCGTCTTCTTCTGCGATGATGTGAACTCGATCATTGACCAGGGCCTCCCGTCACAGTATCTCGCACTCAGGCAGTTCGCCGACAATCGGGCGCGCGTAGTCGAGGAAATCCTGCGTCACGTCGTGCCCGTTCGCCGCGATGTACTCCCTCGGCATTGAACGCGTGTACTTCGCGGCGTCGGCAATGGGGCGCCATTCGTAGTTCACCCCGTACTTCCGCCCCTTCTTGCGCGTGATGGCGATGGTGCCCGTCATCGTGGAACCGGCGGCCGACTCCTTCAGCGCCGCCGCGACGGCGACGAAGCCGGCCCCGAACGCCTCTTCGCGATCGACGTCCGACACGACCCCGGGGAACGAGCGCTGGAGGTATCCGAAGGTGTCGGCGCGGACGCGCTTCACGTTGGCCTTCTCCTTGAGAAGCCTCGCAAGCGAATCGCCGAGCGCGCCCGTGCCGGACATCTGGACGTTGCCGTGGGAATCCCTCTCGCCGGACCCGAGCTTCGCGCCGATCGGCACGCCGTCCCTGCCGCGGATGCCCTCGGAGACGGCCACGACGCAGCGGCCGAACTTCTTCATCGCGGCCTTGACGTCCTTCACGAACTTCGTCTCGCTGAAAGGCACCTCAGGCAGGTAGATTAGATGCGGGCCGTCGTCCTCGCGCACGCGGGCGAGCGCGGACGCCGCGGTTAGGAAGCCCGCGTCGCGGCCCATGATCACGTCGATCTTCACGCCGCCCAGGGCGCGGTTGTCAAGGTCGTCGCCCTTGAGCGCGCACGCGACGAACTTGGCGGCGGAGCCGAAGCCCGGCGTGTGGTCGCAGCTGCGCAGGTCGTTGTCTATCGTCTTCGGGATGTGCCAGCAGACAAGCGGGTAGCCGTCCTTTGCCGCCTCTTCGGCCACGATGCGCGCGGCGTCGGCGGAGTCGTTGCCGCCGATGTAGAAGAAGTAGCCGACATCAAGCTTCTTGAAGTTCGCAAATATGGCGCGGCAGTCTTCTGCGGAGGGCTTGCGCCTGCAGCTGCCGAGGGCCGAGGAAGGAGTGCGCGCAATGGCATTCATCTTCTTCGCGCTGATTTTGCGAAGGTCCACGTATTCGCCGTTGAGGATGCCCAGTATGCCGTGCCGTGCGCCGAGGATTCTGCCGATCCTCCCGGCGCCGGCCTTGCCCTTGGCGGCCGCGACCGCTCCGCAGAGCGATGCGTTTATCACCATCGAGGGGCCGCCCGACTGGGCTATCACCATGTTTCTGCGCTTTGCCATCTGATCACTCCCGTTGTTTCGTCAACCAAGTCGCCGACACCTTCCGGCGTCATTCCATCAGGAAGCAGTCCTCGCCCTCGACCAGCGGCCTGCCGGAGAGGAACGCGCCGCCGTCCATCGCGCCGCCGCCCTCGGGCTTGAGCACCGTCAGCATGAGTGCCGTGTCGCCGCACTTCACGACGGGCCCCGTGGACGGCTGCTTGTCACGGTCACGGCGGACGTCCACGCCCGCGGCCGCGAGCGCCTGCTGGCGCGTGCGGAGCGTCTCGCACTTCAGCACCGTCCCCGGGGCGGCATCGCGCCACGAGTCCTCAAGGGGCTTCACTATCTCCGCCTTCAGGACCATCACGCGCCCGGAGTTCCCCTTGCGCCGGAACCTCTCCGGGAGGAAGGTGTAGCAGCCGGGCCACGGGTTGTACGCGCGTATGCGGCGCTCGATCGTCAGCACGGGATCCGCCCAGTTTATGAGGCCGTCCGTCTTGCGGAGCTTGCGCGCGAACGTCGCGTCCGCGTCGTTCTGCTGGACCTCCGGCGGAAGCGCGTTGCGGTTCATCAGCTTCAGCGCCTTCGCGAGCGTGACCCCGCCCGTCACCGCGAGGTCGTTCATGAGCCCCCCGCCGGTCGCGTCAGAGTAGATGGGCTCGTAGCTCTGGAGAAGAATCGGCCCGTCGTCCATCCCCGGGCCCATGCGCATCACGGTCACGCCGGTGAGCTTCTCGCCCGCGGCTATCGCCGCGACGACGGGCGACGCGCCACGGTACTTGGGCAGAAGAGAGAAATGGCAGTTGATGCAGCCGAACATCGGCAGCTCGAGGAGCGGACGCTTCAGGAACTGCCCGAAGGCCACCACCGCCACGACGTCCGGACGCCACGCGCGGATCTGCGCCATGGACTCCTCGGAGTTCACGTCCTCGGGCGTGATGACGTCGACGATGCCGTGCTGGACGGCAAATGCCTTGCACGGGCAGGGCGTGAGAGCCTTGCCGCGCCCGGCCGGCCTGTCCGGCTGCGTGACTACGCCGACGACTTCCAGCTCGCCGTCCCGCATTATTGCGCGCAGACAGGTCGCCGATGCGTCCGATGAACCCATGAACACAATTCTCATAGGCGCATATTATATCATAACAAAACAAGGTTGTCACTACTTCCTTGGTTATTATGTAATTGTGGAATTGTGTAAACAGCCATTATCCAATGCGGAATTGATTTTCACCCAGACTTGACAACCGACCCCTGATACCTGATTCCGCTATTTCCGCATTTCCACAATTGCATAATCCTCTCTCCCGTCCTACCTGTCGCCCTTCAGCGCGTTGTCGCGACGGCATAGCATCTGGAGGTTTTCGGGGACCGTCTTACCTCCCTTCGACCACGGCACGATGTGGTCCCCTTCCATCTCCTCGTACTCGAAGTGTCCGCCGCAGACCGGGCAGACGCCCTTCTGCGCCTCGTACGCAGCGCGTTTCTCGTCGTCGTCGAACTGCCGGAGGTTCAGCTTCTCGCTCCTCGCCCCGTCGGAGAGAAGATACTCGTAGATACCGCTCTTCCTCTGGACCTCCTTGTCCGCCATCAGCGCGGCGACCTGCCTCTCCAGTTCCTTCGGGTTGTACGACCTTGCGGAGAACTCCTTGTGGAGGCGACCCCACTCCAACCCCTTCATCTCGCGCCTGTATTTCGTAAACAACGTGTCTATCCAGTT